>JAFKFG010000026.1 GCA_017307355.1 Alphaproteobacteria bacterium | reverse complement strand
TTGGCGGGGGAGTTCGCTAGCGACAGCGTAGCGAACGGGCGCTAGCGGGCTTGCCCGCGTGGCGGACAGATGGGGGAAACAAAAAAGAAAAATGAAAGACCCGCGCTTCGGGAGAAACGCGGGTCTTTCCTTGACCGCTCAGTACCCTATGGGGAGGGGCAAACCACGGATACTCAGCGCAAGCTCATGTCCGGTCCTTCATGAATCCGACATCAGATGCGGAATTCCCCGATGAAGGCGCCGGTGTACGGGTTCACTTCCACGAACACGGTGCGGCCGAAGGGATTGACGGTGCGCACCACATAATGCCCGCGGACGAAATAGGGATCGCCGATGCCGCGATAGTGGCGGAAGCGGAGCGTGTCGTAGATGCGCACGCGCTCCACAGTGGGGCGATGGAATTCATGACGCGCCACCGGACCAGGACGGTGGTCGAACCGGTCATAGCGATGGTCCCAGGGCGCGGCGCTGGCAGAACCGGCCAAGCCCGACAGAACCAGAGCGGCGGCGGTCAGAAGAATCTTCTTGTTCAACATGGTCATCTCCTTAATCGTCAGGACAGGAGCGATCCCGTCCATGGGGCGTAATCTAGGAAAGCCAGGCTGAACGCGTTCTGGCTGCCGCGTTCATTTGAGGTTCATTTGAAAAAGGCTAAAAAGCGGCCATGCGCCTGGGCTTTATTCTTCTGGTAGCGGCTTTGGCCATCGGTCTTTCGGGACCGATTTCGGCCCAGGGACGGCGCATGGAAGATCGCGCGCCCGGGGTGCAACCGCTGGACCGGATTCTTCCCGAAGTGCGCCGCTCGCATCCGGGCGAATTCTACGATGCCGACGGGCCCACCACGGGGCCGGGCGGCTCGGAACATTATCACCTCAAATGGATGCGTCCCGACGGGCGGGTCGAATGGCTCGATACCGATGCGCGCACCGGGCGGGTGCTGGGTTCCTCGCCGGGCCGGGATAATTTCGACGACCCCGGCCAGCGCCGCAATTACGAGCCGGCGCCGTCCATGCCCACGCCGCAATCCGAGCGCCGCGATTTCCGTGGACCTGATCGCGGCGGCGATTATGGTAATCGCGGTGATTTCGGCGGCCGTCGCGATTTCGAGGATCGGGGCGGTCGCTTCGGCGGGCGCGGCGATTTTGGCGGACGCGGTGATTTCGGTGCCCGCGGCGGTTTCGGCGGGCGTGGCGATTTTGGCGGGCGCGGCGGAGGCCGGGGCCGCGAGCGTTAGGGGAACGATGCGCATCCTGGTTGTGGAAGACGACAAGGACCTGCAGCGCCTTTTGAAGAAGGCGCTGGGCGAAGCCGGGTATGTGGTGGATGCCGCCTCCGATGGCGAGGAAGGTCATTTTCTGGGCGACACCGAACCCTATGACGCGGTGGTGCTGGATCTGGGCCTGCCCAAGCTCGACGGCGTGCGCGTGCTGGAGAAATGGCGCAAGGCGGGCAAGACCATGCCGGTGCTGATCCTCACCGCCCGCGACCGCTGGAGCGACAAGGTGGCGGGCTTCGACGCGGGCGCCGACGATTATCTCGCCAAGCCTTTTTATACGGAAGAATTGCTGGCGCGCCTCAGGGCGCTGCTGCGCCGCGCCGCCGGTTTCGCCACCGCCGACATCGATATCGGCCCCTTGCACATCGACACCCGCGCCAGCCGCGTCACGCTCGACGGCAATCCGGTCAAGCTCACCAGCCTGGAATACCGGCTGCTCGCATATCTGGCCTATCATCGCGGCAAGGTGGTGTCGCGCACCGAGCTGGTCGAGCATCTCTACGACCAGGATTTCGACCGCGACTCCAACACGATCGAAGTGTTCGTGGGCCGTCTGCGCAAGAAGCTGGATGCCAACCTGATCCAGACCGTGCGCGGGCTGGGCTATAGCCTGGAAGATCCCGCCCTTGGGACCAGCCATCTTCCGGCTTAATTCGCTCGCCGCCCGCCTGATCGCGGCGGCGGCGATCTGGACCATGTTCGGTCTGGCGGTGGGCGGCGTGTTCCTGTCCAACGCCTTCCGCAATGCCGCCGAAAGCAGTTTCGACACCCGGCTTTCCGCCGACATGGACGGATTGATCGCGGCCGCCGAGCCCGACCCCGATGGCGGGGTGATGCTGCAGGACCGCTTCGTCAATCACCAGTTCGACCGGGTCTATTCGGGGCTCTATTACCAGATCAAGCCGCTGTCGGGCGGTCCCGGGGCGCAGATCTCGCGCTCCCTGTTCGACCAGGTGCTCAACGTCACCGGCAATGTGAAGCGCGGCGCCATCAGTTACGGCTTTGCCGTGGGGCCGGAGAACCAGCATCTGCGCGTGCTTTCGCGGCGGGTGGAATTTCCCATCAGCGCAACGCCCGAGCCCGGCGACACCCGCGCCTATCTCTTTTTGGTGGCGGGCGATCTTGCCACCGTCGATGCGGACAGCGCGGCTTTCAACGGCACCCTGATCTGGTCCTTCGCCGTGCTGGGCTTGGGGCTGGTGATCGCGATCTTCCTGCAGGTGCGGGTGGGCCTGTTGCCCTTGCGCAAATTGCGCGACGCGTTGGCGCGTATCCGCGACGGCAGCGCGCAAAGCCTGGAAGGAAAATTCCCCGCGGAAATCTCTCCGCTTGCCACCGAGCTGAATTCCCTGATCGAGCACAGCAACGAAGTGGTGGGCCGCGCCCGCACCCATGTTTCCAATCTGGCGCATTTCCTCAAAACCCCGCTCAGCGTGCTCGCCAGCGAAGCGGAGGCCGAACCCGGTCCGTTGGCCGATCAGGTCCGCCGCCAGGTCGACACCATGCGCCGCCAGGTCGATCATTATCTGGCCCGCGCCCGCGCCGCCGGCAGCGTCAATGTGCTGGGCAACCGCACCCCGGTGGCCCCGGTCCTGTCCGACCTGGCGCGGGTTCTCACCCGCATTCATGCCGAGCGCGATGTCGCCATCGATTGGGATTGCCCGGCCGATCTCTATTTCCGGGGCGAGCGACAGGACCTGGAAGAGATGACGGGCAATCTGATGGACAATGCCTGCAAATGGGCCAATGCGAGAGTGATGGTGCGGGCCTTGCGCGAAGGCGCCCGTTTCACCCTCACGGTCGAGGATGACGGGCCGGGCCTGACGCCGGAGAACCGCAGCCGGGTGGGGACGCGGGGCGAGCGTTTGGACGAAAGCGTACCGGGCACCGGGCTGGGCCTGGCCATCGTGCGGGATATTTCCAAGCTTTATGCGGGTTCTCTTACCCTGGACGCCTCGCCCCTGGGCGGGCTCGAGGCCCGCCTGACATTGCCGGCAATTCAATAGAGGCGAGCAAGGCCGCGTTAACGATACCGCCGCTAACATCGGCGGCTGAAACGGCGTGCGTTGAGTAGATCTTGACCGACGACAAAACCGGCCTGCTGCAAAATCTTCTGGGGAAACTGCCGGAAACGGCGGCCAGCAAACTGGCCCAGGCGATCGAGATGGATCGCCTGATGGACGGCCATGAGCTGCCGCACGACGTTATCCTGCGCGGCCTGCGCCCGTCGCTGGGCCATGCCAGTCGCACCCTGACGCCGCTCCGGTTGTTCTGCCAGCCTTTCGAGGATCTGCTGGATTCGGCGCCCCGCAAGACCAAGCACAAGGCCGTGATCGCGCGCGCCAGCGTGGTGCCGGTCTGGGCCTGGATCAGCACGATCCTCTTGCCCGACGAATCCCAAGCTTATTTCCGCGCCGCCAAGACGCTGATCCTGTCCGGCAAGCCGGATGACGCGCGGACGCAGACGCGGTCCTTCTGGGCCAGGGCGGGCTCGGCGATGCGCGTGGCGCTGGATCGCGACCAGGCGGCCCGGCTTCTGGGCACGGATGAAATCGCCGACGCGCGCGAAATGGCGCTTCTCCTCAGCGAAGGCGAGGAGATGGAAAAAGTCCAGGCGCGGCTGCCCAAGCCCCTGCCGCACCTGGCCGAAGAGATTCTCTGGCAATTGCGCGAAAGCTATGACGCCTTGATCGCGCGCAATCCCGATGTCGCGCCTTTCGTCGCCGTGGTGGCGATGAACCGGCTGCAGCGTCCCTGGGAAGCGCTCCGCCTGCCCATGATGGTGTCGCGCCAGACCAGCGATGCCTTGATCTCCAAGACCGATATGGGGCTGGTGGGCGAGATTCTGTTTGCCCGCATGGACGCGATGAAGGCCGCGATCATGGCCGCGCGCCATCCTGTGTTCGATCCGGACATGCTGGTGACGCAGGTGGGCGGCTTTGCCGAACTTTCCAGCGCCGTGGTCAAGGAGATCGAAGTCCGGCGCAACGGCGAATGGGGCCGGCGCCTGCTCAAGGACCGCGCCGCGATCGGCGAAGTGATGGACGGTTTCATGGATCGCGTCGCCAAGGAATTCAACGCCGCCCTGCCGATGCACAAAGGCTCGGGCGAGTTCGCGCGGCCCGCCAATGCCGAGAAGCGCGCCCTCGCCCTCAATTACGCCAAGCTGGTGGCGGGAACGCGCCATTTCGCCGCCGCCGGATCCTTTGCCGCCAAGCACCGGACCGCGCTGGAAGAGATCACCAATCATTTGCGCCGCTATGTCGAGGACGGCATCCGCGAATTGAAAGGCAGCAGCGGCGAAAAACGCGCCACCATCGAATCCCAGCTCGACTATGGCGCCGATGTCGCCGCCGTGCTGGTGAGCGCGGAAGAAGGCGAACTGATCCGCCGTAGGCTGCGGGCGGCGCAAGCGGCGGCTGCTTAGTTTTACCCCCATCTGTCTTCTTCGGGGTAAACCCTCAGAAGACATCTTCCCCCGCCAGCGGCTTCGCCGCGCGGGGGAAGAAAGCTAGAGCCAAGACGATCTAGCGCCTGTTGCAGCGTTCACAGGCCCGCCTCCCTCGCGTGCGCGTTAGCGCACTGGTGGGGGAGGTGGCCGTGGCAGCGCTTGCGGCGCGCAGGCGCGAGCCGAAGCGCAAAAGCAAGCTGCGAAGGCCGGGGGGGCTTTGAGGCCCATTGAGATTGTATGAATCTTATCATACAATCTTTCCATGCTGAGAGCGCTGACGCTTCAGGACAACGGTGTGCCGATTTATGTACAGCTGCGCGACCAGATTGCCGGCGCCATCGGGCGGGGCGATCTGAAGGCGGGGGCGCGGCTTCCCACCATGCGCGAAGTGGCGGTGAGTTTGGCTGTCGATCTCAACACCGTGCAGCGTGCCTATGCGGCGCTGGAGGAGGACGGGCTCGTCACCATGGTGCAGGGCCGGGGCAGTTTCGTGGCCGATCCGGCGCCGCCTTCGCGCAGCCGCAGCGCCGAAATCCGCACCCTGGCCGCCAAGGTCGCGGCCCAGGCGCAAGCCGCCGGCGTCAGCCTGGACGAACTGGCCGAAGCGCTGCGCCATCTTTCCGGCCGGGCCGCGCCGTGAGAAGTCCATTCCTGTTTTTCGCCGCCATCGCCGCGATCATCATCTGGGGCCGGCTGATGGCGGCCGGTCGCAAGGCGCGTAATACCGCCCAAGCCCGCGCGCCCTCCGATGGACGCATGCCCGATATCACTGCATCCCCGATTTCCAGCTCTTCACAGGAGACGCACATGAATCCCCTCAGTGCCGTGATCTTCATCATCTTCGTGGGCGGCGCGGTGTTGTCGTACCTCGCCCATCTGCCGCTGGGCCTGACCATTCTTCTGGCCTTGATCGGCATTTTCCTGGGCTATTCGGTCAAGATGGCCCAGCAATGGGAAAAGGCCGTGATCCTGCGGTTGGGCAAGCTCCATTCGGTCAAGGGACCGGGCCTCTTCATCCTGGTGCCGATCGTGGACCAGGTGGCGATGTGGATCGACCAGCGCATCCGCACCACCGAATTCGGGGCCGAGCAGGCGCTCACCCGCGACACGGTGCCGGTCAATGTCGATGCCATCATCTTCTGGATGGTGCATGACGCCGAGCGCGCGGCGCTGGAGATCGCCGATTACAACAGCGCGGTGCAGCGGGTGGCGCAGACGAGCTTGCGCGAAATGATCGGCGCCTCGGTCCTCTCCGCGCTTCTGTCCGAGCGCAAGGAAGCCGACGCCACCTTGAAGCAGGTGATCGGCGCCAAGACCGCCGAATGGGGCGTCACCATCAATTCGGTGGAGATCCGCGACGTCGCCATTCCCGCCAACCTCCAGGACGCGATGAGCCGCCAGGCCCAGGCCGAGCGGGAGAAGCAGGCCCGCGTCACATTGGGCGCCGCCGAAGAGGAAGTGGCGCAGAAATTCGTCAACGCCGCCAAGCTCTATTCCAGCAGCCCGGAAGCGCTGCAGCTGCGCGCCATGAACATCATCTATGAAACCACCAAGGAGCGGGGCGCCACCATCCTGATGCCGAGTGCGATGGTGGATGCGATGAATCCGGGCGCCGCCGCCTTTGCCTTGCAGATGGCCCGCAATGATGCCGGCGGAGCCTCTTCGCCGCCGCCGTCCGGACCGTCGGTGCCGTCCGCTGGGAAGAGCGGGGCTTGAAAAAAGAGGCTCCGCGAAAAACAAGCCTGCGCGCGGTGATTATTTTTTGAAGAGTCGCTCTTTTTGCGTCCGCAAAAGCCTTGACCACGCCCGTGCCGCGGCGCGAGCATCATCAGGCTGGAGGGGCGCGATAGCGGCCTGAATTCGCGGCGGCACCTGCCGCGGACGGACCTCCTGGAAGGCGCCCTGAACGCGAAAATTCATCGCGAAGGAGGCGCTCATGTCCAATCCCAGAAGCAAAGCCGGCACCCGATGCATCGCCCTGATCGGGCCTTATGGCAGCGGCAAGACCTTGTTGCTGGAAAGCATAGCGGCGGTGACGGGCGCGGTGACCCGCAAGGGTTCGGTGAATGGCGGAACCAGCCTGGGCGATTTTTCGCCCGAAGCGCGCGCCCGGCAGATGAGCGTCGAACTCAATGTCCTTTCCACCCAGTATCTGGGCGAGGATTTCACCTTTCTCGATTGCCCCGGTTCCATCGAATTTCTCGCCGACACGTTGAACGTCTTGCCCGCGATCGACGCGGCGGTGGTGGTGTGCGAGCCGGAGCCCGCGAAAGTCCAGATGCTGCAGCCTTTCCTCAAGGCGCTGTCGGACGCGAAAATTCCCCACTATATCTTCGTCAACAAGATCGAGCATGCCACCGGATCCTTGCGCGATCTTCTGGCGCTGCTGCAGGACACCAGCGACACGCCGCTCCTGCTGCGCCAGATCCCCATCTGGGAAAACGGCATCGCCACCGGCTTTGTCGACCTGGCGCTGGAGCGGGCCTTTGTCTATCGCAGCCATGCGCCGTCCGAAGTGATCGACATCGCCGATCTGCGCCGCGAGAAGGAAGCGCGCTTCCAGATGCTGGAGCGGCTGGCCGATTACGACGAACATCTGATGGAAGAGCTTTTGGGCGATATCGACCCGGAACGCGACGAAGTGATGCGCGATCTCAGCCGCGAGCTGGCGCAAGGGCTGGTGGTGCCGGTCCTGATCGGCTCGGCGGAAGGCGATCATGGCGTGCGGCGCCTTTTGAAAGCGCTGCGCCATGAAGTGCCGGAAGTGTCCGCGGCCGCCGAACGGGCCGGCATCACCACCGGCGCCACCGTGGTGCGGATAATCAAGACCTTCCATGGCGGGCATGGCCGCCTCAGCCTGGGGCGGATCATCTCCGGCACCTTGAAAGACGGCGCGGTGCTGCACGGCCCGGGCGGCGATGCGCGGGTGGGCGGCATCCTGGCGCTGAGCGGCGACAAGCAGATCAAGAAAAGCGAAGCGCGGGCGGGCGATACCGTGGCGCTGGCGCGGCTGGACAATGTGCAGACCGGCGACCGCTTGTCGTCCGACAAGGCGATTGCCAAGCGCCAGCCGGTGGCGCTGGGCGCCCCGGTCTATCGTCTCGCCATCGAGGCGGCGGACCGCAAGGACGAAGTGAAGGTCACCGCCGCCATCGGCAAGCTGATCGAGGAAGATCCCTCGCTGGTGTTCGAGCAGAATCCGGCGGCCCAGGAAATGATACTGGCGGGGCAGGGCGAGATTCACTTGAAGGTGGCGATCGAAAAGCTGAAGAGCAAATACGGCCTGAAGCTGGTGACGCGCGCGCCCCGGGTGCCTTACCGCGAGACCATCCGCAAATCCGCCTCCTCGCGCGGGCGGCACAAGCGCCAGTCGGGCGGGCATGGCCAGTATGGCGATGTGGTGCTGCATATCGAGCCGATGCCGCGCGGCCAAGGCTTTGTCTTCCACGACCGCATCAAGGGCGGGGTGGTGCCCAAGCAATGGATCGGCTCGGTGGAAAAAGGCGTGGTGGAATACATGAAAGCCGGGCCGCTGGGCTTTCCCGTGGTCGATGTCGCGGTGGCGCTGACCGATGGCTCCTATCATTCGGTGGATTCCTCCGACGCCGCTTTCCAGACGGCGGGCCGGCTGGCGATGAGCGAAGGCATGCCGGGCTGCGGCCCGGTGCTGCTGGAACCGGTGATGAAGATCGCCATCCATGTGCCCAAGGACGCCACCGCCAAGGTCAACGGCCTGATCGGCACAAGGCGGGGGGCGCCGCTGGGCTTTGACGGGCGCGACGGCTGGCGGGGCTGGGACACGGTGCGGGCGGAAATGCCGATGGCGGAAATTTCCGACCTGATCGTGGATCTGCGCTCGCTCACCCAGGGCGTCGGTACGTTCGAGATGGAGTTCGACCATTTCGCGGAGCTGAACGGCAAGCTGGCCGACCAGGTTGTTGCGACGCAGCGCGCGGCATAGGGCGCAGGCGAAGGATTGAGGCTGAGGTGCGGTCCTCATGCTTCGACAGGCTCAGCATGAGGACTTCCTCACCCTGGTCGCACGACGCTGACGCTAATGACTGTCGAAGGGTTTTGCGCGGGGCGCGCGACCAAGCAGAGCGACGGCCAGGAAAAGTGGGAGCCTGCGTAGCAGGCGAGCGGTTTTCCGTCCGGCCGCGCGACCAAATTCCGGGAGCGACGCCCCCGCGAAGTGCGAAGGTTGCTACGCTGTCGCTATCAACCGCGTCAGGGCGTGCGACCCAAAAAATAAGGCCGCCAAGGCATGAAAGCCTTGGCGGCCCGATTTCGCGCTCAGGGGGGAGAGAGCGCGGGTGTCGCGCCCGGGGGGAGAAAGCGCGACACAAGGGAAATAGGAATGGGCCGATTGAGTTTCAAGCCATCCAAAAAATGAAGCAAAATCAATACTGCCAGTCTTTGGAACCCTTCACCAGGAAGTCCCGGAACGCCGCCACCCGCTTGGATTGGCGCAGGGCGTCCGCATAGACCAGATGGACATCGAAGCCGGGGGCGGGGACCTCCGGCAGGACGGACACCAGATTGGGATGTTCCGCCGCCACGAAATCCGGCACCACGCCGATCCCCAGCCCCGCTTCCACCGCCTGCAGGATGCCGGTGATGTTGTTGATGCGGATCACGCTGCCGGTGCAGCCGGGGCGGTAATTCTTCTGGTAGAGTTCCAACAGCCAGTTGATGTCCCGGATTTCCGGCGCCGCCGTCTCGCCATAGACGATGATGGTGTGGTTGCAGATCTCCTCCAAGGTGGCGGGCGTCGGATGGCGGGCGAGATAATCCTTCGATGCGTACATGTGATAATGCACGGTGAAGAGCTTGCGCTGGATCAGGTCGGCCTGAACCGGCGCGCGCATGCGGATGGCGAGGTCGGCGGCGCGCTGCGACAGGTCCAGCTCGCGGTCGTCCATCACCAGATGCACTTCCACTTCCGGGAACTCTTTCAGGAATTCCTGCATCCGGGGCAGCAGCCAATAGGCGCCGATGCCGTGGCTGGCGGTGATCTTCAAGGAACCGCGGGGACTGTCATGGATGTTCTTCAGCGCTTCCTCGGCGGCGGCCAGGCGCGCCAGGACGTCGCTCACCGCGCCGTACAGCAATTCGCCCTCGTCGGTGAGGGTGAGGCCGCGCGCATGGCGCTGGAACAGGGGCGTGGAGATTTCTTCTTCCAGGGCGCTGATCTGGCGGCTCACTGCCGATTGGCTGAGGGTGAGCATTTGCCCGGCATGGGTGAAGCTTCCGGCGCTGGCGACGGCGTGGAAGATTCGAAGCTTGTCCCAGTCCATGACACTCCCCCTCGCGCATCGCCTGTCGGACGGGGTTGCCGCCCGGCGATGTCGCATTGAATCCGCTGCGTTCAGGCAGACAGCGGCAGATCTCCCCCGTGCGACGCCGCCAGGAAACGCTCCGCTTCCAGCGCCGCCATGCAGCCCATGCCTGCGGCCGTGACGGCCTGCCGGAATACCTTATCCTTGACGTCCCCGGCAGCGAAAACGCCGGCAACACTGGTATGCGTGGAATCGGCGGCGGTCTTGATGTAGCCGCTCTCGTCCATGTCGAGCTTGCCCTTGAACAGCTCGGTGGCGGGCGAATGGCCGATGGCGATGAAAAGGCCGTCGACGCCGAGCTGATGGCCAGAGCCGGTGACGGTGTTGCGCAGCTTGATGCCGGTGACGCCCTTGGGTTCGCTGGTGCCCAAGACTTCGGTCACTTCGGTGTCGTAGACGATTTCCACTTTCTTATTCGCGGCCAGGCGCGTCTGGTTGGTCTTGTCCGCGCGCAAGGTGTCGCGGCGATGGATCAAAGTGACCTTGTCGGCGAAGTTGGTGAGGAACAATGCTTCCTCGGCGGCGGTATTGCCGCCACCCACCACCGCGACCTGCTTGCCGCGATAGAAGAAGCCGTCACAGGTGGCGCAGGCCGAGACGCCAAAGCCCTGGAACTGGCTTTCGGTGGGCAGGCCCAGCCAGTTGGCGCTGGCGCCGGTGGCGATGATCAGCGTGTCGCAGGTGTAGAGCGTGCCGGAATCGCCCGTCAGGGTGAACGGCCGGCGGGACAGGTCGACCGCGGCGATGGTGTCGGAGACGAATTTGGTGCCCAGATGCTCGGCCTGCTTCTGCATCTGGTCCATCAGCCATGGGCCCTGGATGGCATCGGCGAAGCCGGGATAATTCTCCACCTCGGTGGTGATGGTGAGTTGGCCGCCGGGCTGGATGCCCGAAATGATGGTGGGCGCCAGCATGGCGCGGGCCGCATAGATGGCGGCGGTGCAGCCGGCCGGGCCGCTGCCCAGAATGAGGACCTTGGAGTGATTGCTGCTCATGAGATGGCCGGCTTTCAGGCGAAACTTCGAAGCCGCCTGATATCGGGGCAGGGGCCCAAAAGATCAAGCGGGCCGCTTACATGAAATGGTGCATGATGTTAGCGCTTCCGCGGGCGAGTGATGCATCCCTGTCCGAAAAGTCATGTTTATAGAAATATTATTGCGTCCACCCCCCAGGGCGCGTAAAAGCGCGGGTCGCAATTCCAGGATCCGGCTTTGGACAATCGCAACCTCGACACCATCGACCTGCGCATTCTTGCGGAGCTGCAGGCGGATGGCCGTATCACCAATGTGGAATTGTCCCGCAAGGCCAAGATCACCGCGCCGCCCTGCCTGCGCCGGATGCGGGCTCTGGAGAAGGCCGGCTATATCCAAGGCTATCACGCGGTCCTGAACGGCAAGGCGCTGGGCTTTGCCGTCACCGGCTTCATCTTTGTCGGCCTGGCCAGCCAGAAGGACGCCGACCTCAAGCATTTCGAAGAGCGCGTGCGCAAATGGCCCGAAGTGCGCGAGTGCCACATGCTGTCGGGGGAAGTGGATTTCATCCTCAAATGCGTGGCCCAGGATCTCTCCGCCTTCCAGACTTTCGTCACCGAGACGGTGACGGCGGAGCGCAATGTGGCCAGCGTGAAAAGTTCGCTGGTGATTCATCCGTCCAAGATCGAGCCCGGCGTTCCGATCGAAATTCCTGCTTAGTTTGACCCCCATCTGTCTGCCACGCGGGCAAGCCCGCTAGCAGACATCTTCCCCCGCCAAAGGCTGCGCCTTGCGGGGGAAGACAGTCGGAGCTGGCTGCCGGGATCGTGGAGTTTTGTTCGGAGCCAAAGCTGTTAGAGTGGCCCGGATGAAAATCGCATTTCTTGTCGCGCTCGGATGCGCATTTCTGGTCCAGCCCGCATCGGCGCAGGATATTCCCCGCATCAAGGCACGCATTCTGGGTTTTGACGGCAAGACCCTCAGCATCACGTCGGGTACGGCGGGCCAGAGCCTGTCGGTGGGCCTGATGCCGTCTGCCCGCCTGATGTATGAAGAGAAGCTCGATCCCGCATCCCTCAAGCCGGGCGACTATGCGGGCGCCACATTGGTCAAGAACGGGACCAAATGGCAGGCGAAGGAAGTGCATCTTCTGCCGGAGTCCTTTAAAGGCGCGGGCGAAGGACTTTATCCCTTGCCGTCGGCGCCCGAGCAGCGGATCGTCACCGGCGCGGTCGCCAAGAACGAAGGGGGCCTTCTGTCCATCGCCTTTCGCGGCAGCGTGGGCACGGACGGCGCCACCTGTTCGGGCCGTGCCCCCCGCGAAGGCGGCTGCAAAGGCGAAATGAGCTTCGCGCTCGATGCCAAGGCGCCGACGGTCGCGATCAAGCAAGGCGACAAATCCATCCTGGCGGTGGGCAAGGTGGTGGCGATCTCGGTGGTCGCCGGGCCGGGCGGCACCCTGGTGACGCCGGGACTGACGGTCGAGAATGAAACCGGCGGCGAGGTGATCGACGCCGCGCCCGCCAAGCCCGCCAAATAATCCCTTCGCAAACCGGAGCCGACCATGCGCCTGTTGCCTGCTCTTCTCGCCACAAGCCTTCTGGTGCTGCCCGCCGCGGCGGCCGACAAGCCCAAACTTGGGACGTTCGGCGTCGATCTCACCTCCATCGACAATGCGGTGAAGCCGGGCGACAATTTCTTCCTGCACGTCAACGGCAAATGGCTGGCGACGGCGGTGATCCCGCCCGACCGCTCGCAGACCGGATCGTTCCAGGATCTGCAGATCCTCAGCGAAACCCGCATGCGCGCCATCATCGACGATCTGGAAAAGAAGCCGCGCGACCAGCTGAACGACGAAGAGAAAAAGCTGCGCGATCTTTACGACGCGTTCGAAGACACCGACGCGATCGAGGCCAATGGCCTCAAGCCGATCCAGAAGGATCTGGATTATCTGAACGGATTACAGACGCCGGCCGATGTGGCGCGGGCGATGGCCTCGGTGCCGCTGGCGACGTCCAGCATTTACAATATCGGCATCGGGATAGACGACAAGAATCCCAACAATTACTCGCTCAATCTGGGCCAGTCGGGCCTGGGGTTGCCCGACCGCGACTATTACCTGAAGGACGACAAGGCGCTGGCCGAAACGCGCGACAAATATCGCCAATATCTCACCGACATGATGAACCTGGCGGGGATCAGCGATGCGGCCGCGCGCGCGGACAGGATTCTCGCGCTGGAAACGGAGATCGCCAAAGTCCAATGGACACGCGCCGACCGCAGAGATGCCGACAAAATTTACAACCCCATGCCGGTGTCGGCGCTGAAGACGCTGGCCCCCGATTTTCCCTGGGATGCGTTCCTGGCGGAATCGCGCATTCCGCTCACCACCGCCAATGGCAGCGAGCGTTATGCCATTGTGGCGGAAAAGACCGCCTTCGGGCCCCTGGCGAAGATTTTCGCCGCAACCCCGGTCTCGACCTGGCGCGATTATCTGGTGGTGCATTACCTGCAACGTTTCGCGCCGTACCTGCCCAAGCGTTTCGATGAACGCAATTTCGCCTTCTACGGCACGGTGCTGGCGGGCAATACCCAGCAACTCGACCGCAAGACGCGCGGCGTCCATCTACTGGACCGCATTCTGGGCGAGGCACTGGGCAAGCTCTATGTCGCGCGCTATTTCCCGCCGGAATCCAAAGCCAAGGCGGACCGGCTGGTCTCCAACCTGCTGAAAGCCTATGAGGCCGATATCCAGACCTTGGACTGGATGAGCCCGGCCACCCGCGCCAAGGCGTTGGAGAAGATCCATCAATTCACGCCCAAGATCGGCTATCCCGATCACTGGCGCGATTATTCCGCCTATGACGTCAAGCGCGACGACCTGATCGGCAATATCCAGCGCGCCGCCGTGTTCGACTGGAATCGCGACGTCAATCGCATCAACAAGCCGGTGGACAAGACCGAATGGGGCATGTCGCCGCCCACCATCAACGCCTATTACAATGCCTCCTTCAACGAGATCGTCTTTCCCGCGGCGATTCTGCAGGCGCCCTTCTTCGATCCCAATGCCGACGATGCGGTGAATTACGGCGGCATCGGCGCGGTGATCGGCCATGAAATCAGCCACGGCTTCGACGACCAGGGCAGCAAATATGACGGCAAGGGCGTCTTCCAGGATTGGTGGACCAAGGAAGACCGCGCCAATTTCGACGCCCGCACCGCTGAGATGGTCAAGCAGTATGACGCGTTCGAGCCCTTGCCGGGCCTGCACGTGATCGGCGCCAATACGCTGGGCGAGAATATCGCCGACAATGCCGGCATCGCCATCGCGCTCAAGGCCTATCACATCTCGCTGAAAGGAAAGAAGGCGAAGGTGATCGACGGGCTGACCGGCGATCAGCGTTTCTATTTGTCCTTCGGCCAGATCTGGCGCACCAAGCAGCGCGATTCAGCGCTGCGCACCCAGACCTTGTCGAACGAGCATGCGCCGGCGGAATTCCGCGTCATCGGTCCCACCCGCAACCAGAATGAATGGTACAAAGCCTTCAAGGTGCAGCCGGGCGACAAATATTATCTGCCGCCGGATCAACGCGTTCACCTGTGGTGAACGCGTTGCTTATTCGATTGTCGCGCGATCGTCGCCGCACGACCGAATAAATTCTGAAACGCCGGAGCTTGGCTCGCTCGCGCTCCGGGGGCATCTCTGGTAGGGGCGGATTATGTCCGGCTGAGGATTTCGTAAGACCTCAGCCGGGCGGCATGATCGTAGATCTGGCCCGTCACCATCAGTTCGTCGGGTTTGTGTTGGGCGATGAAGGCCTCGACGCCGGCCTTCACGGTCTCGGGCGATCCCACCTGGGCCAGCGACAGTACGCTGTTCAGCATCGCTTCGATGCGCGGGTCGAAGAAGAGCCCGCTGATGTCGGCAATCGGCGGCGGCAACGGACCGGGATTGCCGGTGCGTAAATTCACAAAGGCCTGCTGCAGCGAGGTGAAAAGATATTTCGCCTCCGCATCGGTGTTGGCCGCCACCACATTGATGCCCAGCATCACATAGGGCTTGTCGAGAAACGGCGAGGGGCGGAACTGGGCGCGATACAGTTCCAGCGCCTGGGTCAGCTGTTCCGGCGCGAAATGGGAAGCAAACGCATAAGGCAGGCCCAGGGCGGCGGCGAGCTGGGCGCCATAAGTACTCGATCCCAGCATCCAGACCGGCACCTTGCTGCCTTGGCCGGGAATGGCACGGACCGGCTGGCCGGGCTTGGGATCGTCCATATAGGCGATCAGCTCCAGCACATCTTTCGGGAAATCATCGATGTCGCCTTGCAAGGTCCGGCGCAGCGCCAGGGCGGTGCGCTGGTCGGTGCCCGGCGCGCGGCCCACGCCCAGGTCGATGCGGCCGGGAAAGAGCGCCGCCAACGTGCCGAACTGTTCGGCGATCACCAGCGGCGCGTGATTGGGCAGCATGATCCCGCCCGCGCCCACGCGGATGGTGGAGGTGCCGCCCGCGATATGGCCGATCACCACCGAGGTGGCGGCGCTGGCGATGCCGGGCATGTTGTGGTGTTCGGCCACCCAATAACGGCGATAGCCCCAGCGCTCGGTATGCTGCGCCAGATCCAGGCTGTTTTTCAGCGCCAGGGCCGCATCACCGCCTTGAATGATGGGAGAAAGATCGAGAACGGAAAGAGGAACGGATGCCAACGGGCCCAACATGCTTTGAAATGTCGCAAAGCCATGATGCGCGAGGCGGAAGAGCCCGTCCAGCCGTCCGATCAGGCAGCAGCCAACGCCGATGCGCGGCGGCGCCCGATGAATTTCATCAGGCCATATTGACCCAGAAAGAATGTGGTCTTGCTGGCGATGCCCCAGGCCGTCATCGCCACGCCCCATGCTGTCACGCCGAGCGTAAGCGCCAGGATCAGATTGAGCGCGGCGGAGAAGAACATCAGCCCCGCCCAGACATAGCCGAAGGTGACGGCCAGATCGGGCACGAATTCCAGCGCGCGGGGCGGCAGATAGCGGTTCATCCAGCCGCGCTTCAGCATCGCCGCGCCCACCAGCAGATAGATCAGGCTGGGCTTGATCATCACGAAAACGGGATCGTTGGTGATCAGCGCGGCGCTGCCCGAGGACAGCACCACCACCGCGCTGATCCATTGCAGCGTGTCGATGGGGCGGCGGCGCAGCAACTCCCAGCCGATCTGGCCGATCGCCAGCATGAGGCCCAGCGCCACGGCCATCGGCAGACGTCCGGTGAGGACATAGACGCAGAAAAACAGGATGGTGGACGCCAGATCCGTCAGCAAAGGACGGGCGGCTGATAGAAGCGTTTTCACGGCGTCACCGCCTGATAGCGGACGGGCGCGCGGATGCCGAGGCGGCTGCGCAGCGCCTCCAAAGGTTCGGGCAGCATCGCTTCCCAATCCAGGTCCGCGAACCAGCGCGCCTTGCGGCCATGATGCCAGGCTTCGATCACGGATTTGCGCGCGGCCCGGCTTTCCAGCCGCCCAAAGCCCATCAGCACGATCAGCGCCATGCCCAGATTGCCGGTGTGCGGATACATGAACGCGAGCAGGCTGAGTTCGCCCAGGGGATCGCGGCCATAGCCGGTGACGGTGTGGGTGAGATCGTGCATGTCGCGCATGCGGTCGCGAAACAGCGCCACATCGTCCGACACGACATCGTCGCGATAGGCTTGCGACGGCGCCACCAATCCCTCGGCGGAAAGATTCTCCGATGCCATGAAGCGATGATAGGCGCGGCCCAGGCTACCCTCCGGCAGCGCGGCAAGCGCCGCCGTATCGGACAGGGCGGCGAAGAGGCTGCGCTTTTCTTTCAGGATGCGGGCGCCCATCGCGCTCTGCGCGAAGCGGTGGAACAGCGCGATGCCGGAACGGCCGCGCATGGCGCGCAGGATCACGAACACTTCCTCGGTCGCTTCGGGATTGGCCATCAGGCGGCGCACGGCCTTGACGGCCTCGAAGGGGCGGAGCCGAGTATCGAGGGTGGATTGCGCGAACATGGGCGGCATCCTTGTTTCGACGGCAGGATCCTGTCTATTATCTACAATATTGTCAATAAAGAGATATTGAAACGTGCCAAGCGCGAAATCGACAAGCAAAAACAAACGCATACGCCGTAGCCCGGCCGATGCGCGCCAATTGATCCTGGAAGCCGCGGAAGCCGGCATGGCGGCGGGCGGGCCGGCCGGGCTGCGCCTGCAGGAGGTTGCCAAGGCGGCAGGCGTTTCCCATCCCACCATCCTGCATCATTTCGGCAGCCGGGAAGGGCTGATCCAGGCGCTCAATCTCAGGAGCGTCGAGCATTTGAAATCGGAACTGCTGAAGGTGATGGGCGCGGGGCCATCTTCCAGCGAGGATGCGATCGCGCCGCTCTTCGCCGCTTATCGGGGCGGCCTGGCGCAGCGCATGGTCTGGCTGATGCAGAGCGGCGCTGCTGCCATGGGCCCGGCGGGATTGCCCACATTGGATGAGATGGTCCTCGCCCTGCAGGCCCTGCGCGAAAGAATGGCCGGACCGGGTGTGCCGGTCGATATCGCCGACACCCGCGCCATCGTGCATCTCACAACGATTGCCGCGTTCGGCGATGCCATTCTGGGCAAGCGTTTGCGGCGCGCGCCAAGCGCGGAGGACGAAATCACCGAGCGGACCAAGTTCGAAATCTGGTTCGGCGAAATGCTGAATGTTTATATGAAGCGCTGAGGGGGTAAGAAAAACTAATTCGGTCCCTTTTTCGTCCCGCTCAAGGACAGCGGGTCCGCGCAGAGATAATTGGCCAGATTCACGCCCAGCAGGAACAGCACGGCGATGAAGGGTCCATAGGACCAGTTGCTGTTGTAGCTCCACACCGGCGCGACAACGACCGACAGGATGGCAAGACCGATGAGAAATTTCTGGTACATGGGACGCCTGTTTGACAGGCTCCGACGTCACCGCGACGGCGGTGAAATGTCCAACGGCTTTTGCGGATATGGCTAACGCGCGCGATTCGCCGTGCCGCCCGCGATCCGGGCAACCTGCTCATCCGGCATGCAATCCGCGTCTCGGAACGGCGCGGCAAGCGAGTGTTTTTGCGACAAATTTCGGCGCCGCCGCATGCGGCCGGAGCCCGCAAAAGCTTGAACCTTGAAACAACCCCCTATAGCCTTCCCGGCGGAACAATGCCTGCTCCGGGGAGTAGAGCATTCGCGTCTTCTGATGCCGCTTCCCTGTTTGCTTTTTTGCGCGCGCGTTCGAGCAACTATCCCAAGCAACATATCCAAGGGAGAACCATGAATGAAAATCTCTGAAGAACTCAAAGACGATCTGCTCTCTCGCGGCTATTCGCGGCGGCAGATGATGCGGGCCGCCATGATGTTCGGCGGCGCGGCCACGGCGCTGACCTTAAATCCCGAACTTGCCTTCGCGGCGGACGCCAAGCGCGGCGGGGTGCGGATCGGCCAGAATGAATGCTGGACCGGGCCGATGGCGCCCGGCGCCGCCGCGGCCGCGGCGGTGATCTCGCAATCCAATCGCTATGTGCCCAACAACGAGCATGACGATCTGGTCAAGGCCATCGCCATGATCGAGAAGGTGCCGGCCGATCACATCATGACCTGGCCCGGTTCGAACGAAGGCCTGGCGCGCAGCGTGGTGGCGTTCTGCTCGCCCACCAAGAGCCTGGTGCAGGCCGATCCCACCTATGAGACGGCGGCAAAGGCGGCGAACTACCTCAAGACCCCCATCAAGGGCATACCGCTGAAGGCCGATTACAGCCACGACATAAGGACGATGGCGGCGGCCGACGCCAATGCCGGCGTGATCTATGTCTGCAATCCCAACAATCCCACCGGCACCATGACGCCCCAATCGGAGATCGCGTGGCTGGTGGACAATAAGCCCGCGGGCTCGATCGTGGTGCTCGACGAAGCCTATATCCATTGGACCAAGGACTATCCCAACAACACCAATTCGCATCTGGTCGCGGCGGGCAAGGATGTGCTGATCATGCGCACCTTCTCGAAGATCTTCGGCATGGCGGGCATGCGGATTGGCTATACGATGGGCCGTCCCGAACTTCTGGCCAAACTCAAGCTCCATGACGGTGGCAGCCTTTCGGGGCAGCTTCCGATTCCGTCAGCGGCCTGCGCCACTGCCAGCCTCACGGCCAAGACTTTGATCGATCAGCGCCGCAAGACGCTGATGGACAATAGCGCCATGACGGTGGATTTCCTCAGCAAACGCGGATTGAAGCTGATCGGCCCCAGCGAAGCCAACATGCTGATGATCGACTGGAAGACCAAGACGGCGAAGGAGATGCAGATGGCGTTCCGCGCCCAGGGCGTGGAGATCGCGGGCCCCCGCTGGGCGAGCTGGCCCACCGTGTCGCGCATTTCCATCGGCTCCAAACAGGACATGGAAGGCTTCTTCGCCGCCTTCAACAAGGTGGTATCGGCCTAACCCGCCGCTTCGATAAAGTTGAGATAAGCCCTCCTGGAAATGGGAGGGCTTATTTTTTGCGCCACACGCTGGCGAGCCAGGGCTGCTGTTCGCGGGGCAAGCCATCGGGCCGGTAGTAATGGCGGACGTCCTCGAAGCCCGCCCGGGTCATGTGCCCACGCCATGTCTCCCAATCGTGATAGGCGCAATAGCGGCCGTCGAACCAGCCTTCGTCGTTATTGCCTCGGGGATTGGAGCTGAAGAGCACGCCGCGCGGCTTCAATGCGTCGCGAAACTGGCTGAGCACGCGGGGCAGCTCCTGGCTGGGAATGTGGAACAGGGTGGCGTTGGCGAAAATGCCGTCGAAACGCTGTGGAGGAAGCGCCAGCGCCAGGAAATTCTGCTCCAGCACTTCGAAGCCGCCGGCGCGGGCCATGGCGGCGAATTCGGCGCAGCCCTCCAGCCCGACGGCGATGTGGCCGAGCGCGGCGAAGGTCTTGAGGTCGCGCCCGGGACCGCAACCGGCATCCAGAATGGTGAAGGGCTTTGCTCCCCCGATGGCGTCCAGCAACGCAGCCACATTCTGGCTGACGTCGTGATCGGCGGTCTGTTCGCGAAACCGCTCGGCGCGGACGGCATAGTCGCCCAAGGTACGGGCGGCGACATCGTCCAGCGCTTTCGCGCCCAAAGGCTTTTCGGGAATCGCCATCAAATATCAGCCGCCATAATAGGCGCGGCGGCCATAGAGCATGGTGACGTTGACGCGCCGGTTCTCATAGCCGTCCTTGAAGACGATCTTGTCGGTTTCGTGGAAAAGATCGGAATCGAAAATCACCGCGCGGTTGGCACGGTGCGGCACCACGACCGGCTTGGCGCCTTTTTCCTTCAGGAAGGCGCGGATCGCCCCTTCGTCGGTGTTGTAGCGGGCGAAATCCCAATCCATGGGCGCTTTGACATCCCACACCACCAGGCCGCCGCTGCTCGGATCCTTGTTGGCATCATCGGGCGCGATCCAGAAATTCACATTCACCGCTGCCTGGTCGGCATGCATGGGAATACCCGACAGGCTGCTGTCATATTTGAAGCCCCAGGTGCGGCGCAGGCCGTGCTCGCCGATCACGGTGGGAAAGACGTCGCGCAATTCGTCCGCGATCTGTGCCAGCAGCGGGCAGGCAAAGCCGGTTTCCGGCATCGCTCCCAGATAGCCGCTCTTGTAAGAGCGCCGCCACATGGTCGAACCCCGGCAGAAGCGGCGAAGACCTTCCAGCGCTTCCTCGGTCAGAAGATTGTCGATCACCACCACGGGCGGATCGGTTTCGCTCCATCGCCTGGCGATTTCCTTGGCGTTGGCCGGATTGACCGCCGGGCCATCGATCCGCGCCCCCGGCTCCAGGCGGAAGCCGTCATCGTTGATGCCGCGTTCGGCCAGCCAGGCGCGCTGCTCGGCATCGTGGCGCTGCTTGTGGGCCAGATCATCGTCCGAGCCCACCGGCTTGTCGGCCAAGGTCACATCGGCGTGATGGCGATAGACGTCCATGCCTTCGGCGACGCGCCGGGCTTCGCACAACACCGCGCCTTTGCGGACCATGGCGGCGGAATTGACGGGATCCAGCGCCAGCGCCTTGTCCAGCGCCATCAAGGCTTCGGGAAAGCGTTGCGTGATCTGGAAAAACGCGCCGCGATCCTGCCAGATTTTCTGTTCGTCGGCGCCCGGGGGAATGTCTCCCAGCAATTTCATGGTTTCCAGCAGCACGGCGCGCCGCTGCGTGGCGACCGGTTCGCCGGGCACGATGTCCAGCACGGCGCCGAAACTTTCCAAGGCTTCTTCGAAACGCTGCAGGCCGGTCAGGGCGATGCCCCGTCCCAGCCACGCGCCTGCCTGGCGCGGCGACAGGGCCAACACCTTGTCCAGGCTGGCGAGAGATTCGGCGAACCGGCCCTGCGCCTGCAAGGCGGTGCCGCGATTGAGCCAGGCCTGCATATGGTTCGGCATCAGGGCGATGGCGCGGTCGTAACTGGCGACGGCCTCGGCCAGTTTTCCCATTTGCTGCAACACCACGCCGCGATTGACCCAGGCTTCGCTTTGCCCCGGCGCCAGCGCCACCAGCCGGTCGAAATCGGTCAGCGCGTCTTTCGGGCGGTTCATCCCGGTGAGCAGCAAGGCGCGGTTGTAGAGCGCGTCCGGCAGATCCGGATTCAGCGCCAGGGCGCGGCCGAACAGGGCCAGCGCCTCATCGCTCCGGCCGGTCGCCGCCAGCAAGGCCGCTTTGAGCGACAGGGATTCGCTGGCCTTGGGATTGATCGCCAGCGCCGCCGTGACCGACGCCAAAGCCTCGCCATGCCGGTGCTGCTGGAACTGAACCAGCGCCAGGCGATGCTGAAGCTGGAAATTCGGCGGGATCTGCGCCAGCACCCGGCGGTAAAGCCCTTCGGCTTCGGCCAGTTGGCCGGCCTGGTGCAGGGTTTGGGCCTGGTGGAGCAAGGTCTGCAGGGTCATGACGCATCACGCTAACGCAGCGGGGCCCAAAGTAAAATCGCCATGCGTGAGACATAAAGCGGGCCTTGACCGGGCAGGGTCCCGTCTCCATCTCGGATTCTCCCCCACCACCGGAGGCAAGGATGAGCGGCAAGCCAGTGAAAATTCCCGGACCCGATCATCCCATCACCATCACCCCTGCTTCGGGCCGGGTGATCGTCAAACTGGGCGGGCGGGTGATCGCCGACAGCAGGAATGCGTTGATCCTGCAGGAAGCTTCTTACCCCGGGGTCAAATATGTCCCCCGCCAGGATGTGGACATGTCGCTCTTGGAGCGGACCGATCATCAGACCTATTGCCCGTACAAAGGCGACTGCAGTTATTACAGCATCCCGCTCGGTGGCGAGCGTTCGCGCAATGCGGTATGGACGTATGAAAATCCCTATGCCGCGGTGGCGGCGATAAAAGACCATCTGGCCTTTTATCCCGACCGCGTGGATGCGATCGAAGAGACCTGATGCCGGACAACGCGCCCGACTTCGCCGTCCGCACGTTGCTGGACACGGCCAGCGTCACGGTGCGCGATGTCTGTTGCGCGGGGCATTGCCGGCATCAAAGCGCGGAAGAATGCGCCAGCGCCACCGAACTGGTCTTTCCCTATCGCGGTGCTTTCGCGCGTCATCTGGGCCGCGACCAGACCGTGGCCGAAGCCAATCAGGTTTTGTTTTTCAATGCCATGGAAGGATACCGGGTCAGCCATCCGGTGACGGGCGGCGATGCCTCCCTGTCGCTGAATATCCACGAGCCGTTGCTCAGGGAGCTGGCGCCCAAGGCGCTGATTCAGGACGGGGCGCGTCTGGCGTTCCGGCGGCAGCGCCTCAGGATCGATCCGCGCAGCCAAGCCTTGGTGGCGCTGCTCCGGCACGGTTTGCTTTTGGGCACGGCGCAGCCCTTGGAAGCCGAAAGCATCGCCCTCACCCTGGTGCAGCGGGCGCTGGGACCGCGCACCAGCCATGCCAGCGATGCCGGCATCGCGCCGCAGCGGCTGGCCGACCGGGTGAAGCTGGTTCTGGCGTCCGATCTTTCGCGCCGCTGGACCTTGGCGGAAATCGCGGCCGAGGTGGGCGGCTCGCCGGTCTATCTCACCCAGGTCTTCCGCCGGGTGGAAGGCATTCCGCTTTATCGCTATCAGCTGCGGCTCCGGCTGGCGCGCGCTCTCACTCTGTTGCCGCAATATGACGACCTGACCGCGCTCAGCCTGGATCTGGGTTTCTCCAGCCACAGCCATTTCAGCGCCGCCTTCCGCGAGGCTTATGGCCGTTCTCCTTCGGAGTTCCGCGACGCGGCGCTGCCGCACTGAGCGCGATCCGGAAAAGTGTGCAGCGGTTTTCCGGTAAATCGCGCGACCATACAAGAAATCGCTAAAGATCCTGATAGCGATCTTTCGTCCGAAAATGATCCTTCTCGTCATCGAATGATGAACAAGGAAGGATGAGTTTCATGGACGAGAAAAGCTGCGCCGCTTGCGATTGCAAGCTGGACGAGACCGCGATCACGGTGACGATCGGCGGCCATGTGGTGGAAGTCTGTTGCGAGGAATGCGCGCAGACATTGCGCGAGGCCAAGGCCTCCGCCTTGCGGACGGAGGGCTGATCATGACCCTCAAGACCGTTCAAACACCGTCGGGCAAGATCGCCTATGCGGAGGAAGGCAGGGGTCCGGTCGCGCTGTTCGTGCATGGCGTCCTGCTCAACAATCGGCTGTGGCGCCATCAGCTGGCGCATCTGTCGGACATAAGGCGCTGCATCGCGCCCGACCTTCTGGCCCATGGCGCCACCGAGATGATTCCGGGCGCCGATGTCTCCGTCACCGCCAATGCTGAGATGCTGCTGCAATTCCTGGACGCGCTGAAGATCGACAAGGTCGATCTGGTGGGCAATGACAGCGGCGGCGGCATCGCGCAGATCTTCGCCGCCAACCATCCGGAGCGGGTGCGCAGCCTGACCTTGACCAATTGCGACACGCACGACAATTGGCCGCCGGAAGCGTTCAAGCCGTTCTTAGGCATGGCGGCGGCGGGCGGTCTTTCCGGTGCGCTGAACGCCATGCTGGCGGACAAGGCCGTCTATCGTTCGCCAGATGCGCTGGGACCAGCCTATGAAGATGCCGGCAAGGTGAGCGGTGCCGATATCGAAGCCTATCTGAGGCCGCTGGTGGCGAGTGCGCAGCGGCTTTCGGATTTCCAGCGTTTCCTGGCGGCCTTCGACAACAAGCATACCCTGGCCGTCGAAAGTGGTCTGAAGGCGTTAAGGGCGCCCGCTTTGATCGTGTGGGGCACCGACGACATCTATTTCGCAGTTGAATGGGGGCGCTGGCTGGCCAAGACCCTGCCGGGGACACGCCGCCTGGTGGAATTGATGGGCGCGCGCATCTTCTTCCCCGAAGAACGCTGGGCGGAATTCAATCGCGAATTGCGGGGTTTCTGGGGAGATGAATGATCGGGTGGCCGACACATGTTCCATATTTGAACATGTGTCGGCCGTCGCGGCTGCCCTTGATGGCATGCTTCGTGAAATTGCTCCTGCCGGGAATTCACGTCCGAAAGGACGTCAGGAGCATCGATGCCGAACCGGACCGCACATTTGCTGATTTCCGCGCTGGTCACCTCGGCCATTATTGGCACACCGGTGGTGTCCGAAGCGGGCGGCATGCCCCAGATGGAGACATATGGTGGTGGAATGGGTGGCGGCATGGGCCATGTGCCGCCCCCTTCGACTTGCCCGCCGGTCGGCGGTCATCCGGGCCGCCCTTCCGGCGGCACCAACATCCACATCTACAAGCCGACCACGATTGAAAACAATATTCACGTCTACAAGCCGGTGACGATCAACAAATCCATCGACGTGACCAACAACATCGACAATTCGAAAACCATCAACGTCACCAAGAATATCGATAATTCGAAAACCATCGATAATTCCAAAAACATCAACATCAACAAAAGCATCGTCATCAACAAAGGCGGCGACAATATCTCGGTCAGCGCCGAAGCGTCCGCAAGCGCCAGCGCGGCGGCCAATGCCGCCAGCTTTGCCGGCGCGGGCGCGATCGTGATGGGCGGCGGCTGGGCGCCGGAAGCGCCCACGGCGTTCGCCGGCGGCGATATCGGCACCTTGAATGTGGAAACCGCGCCGGTTCGCGCCCAATGCACCATCCAGCAGGCCACCATCGTCAAGACCATCCATGCGGTCTGTGTGTCGTCCGAAGGCCATGAATTTCCCGCCTCGCACATGCTGGGCGATACCTGGATCAATGGCGGTTACGAAGGCGAAGTGGTGCGCTGCATCCCCGGCTCCCACCTTAAGATCATGATCGGCAAGGTGGTTCAGTCCAGCGAAGGGCTGGCGGCGGGCACCTCCAGCGGCCAGGTGCTGGAATGCGGCGCCCATGAGGCGCTGCGCCACTACAAGGACGGGTTGGTCAAATGCGCCCCCGCCGTCCCCGTGGTGGACTGCACCGAACGTACAAACCTGCGCAAATACGGCACTTCGGACCTGTTCTTCTCGTATCGCGCGGAAGTCTGCCTGGAAACCCAGGAGGAATATTCCGCTTTTTCCGCGGTGGATAAACCATGGAAAGGCATGCAAAGCCGGGCCCGTTGAGCTAATTCCGCCCCCGGAAAAGGACGGCAGCACCATGCGGTTGCCCAGGCGGTCCGGCGCCGTTTCAGCCCGGGTTACCTGCAGTTAATTGTCACGATACCGATACCTATTCTTGGCCAAGTTCTGCGACAGCCTTCAGGAATTATTATAGCATCGTACGTTGTAATCTTGGGACCGGCGCCGCCTGGCGGTTGCTGGTTGGAGTTCGCGTTGGGCAAGGCAGCCCGTGCCAGTTTGGGCAGACAAAAGATCGTCTGCTTTTGACACGTAACGACTTGGTACGGGCCTTGCTTTGGGTTTGGGAATTGAGCTTCAAACGAGGGGCATCGCCATGAATTGTTTTAAACTCGCACATGTCGCGACGGCATTGTTGCTGCTGTCGCCAATCGCGGCACAGGCGCAGAGCGCCGCCGCCGCGCCGGCTCCGGCCACTTCCGCGAATGTCGCCGCCGATTATCAGATCGGACCCGGCGATGAGCTGCAGGTCTTTGTCTGGAAAAATCCGGACCTGTCGGTGACCTTGCCCGTTCGTCCGGATGGAAAGATTTCCACGCCGCTGGTGGTCGACATGCAGGCCCAGGGCAAGACCACGACCGCGCTGGCCGCCGATCTGCGCGCCGCGCTGAGCAAATATGTCCAGGATCCGGTCGTCACCGTTCTGGTCCGCACCGTCGCCACTGCGACCGGCAACGCCGCGTCCATCCGGGTGATCGGCGCCGCCGCGACCCCGAAAACCGTTCCCTATCGCGCCGGCCTCACGGTCCTGGACGTGATGATCGATGTGGGCGGCCTCAACACCTATGCGGCGGGCAATGACGCCCAGATCATCCGCACCCAGAATGGCGTGAGCCGCGGCATTCCGGTTCATCTGGCCGACCTGATGAAGTCGGGCGACATGAAAGCCAATGTTCAGTTGATGCCGGGCGATGTCGTCCGCATTCCGGAACGTTGGTTCTGATCGAATAAATCCGGCCTCGCCGTATCGCGGCGGGGCCGGATGTCTAGCCTTGCCGTACGCAGCCCAGCCGTCCGATGGGCGTCTCCAAACTGAACGAACAGGAACATGGTCGGTACCGTACTCAGTCTGCTCTATGACGAAATGGTTCGCATCTGGTGCTATCGCTGGACGGCCATCATCACCGCGATCGTTCTGTTCGTCGCGGGTGCCGCCTATATCGTGCGGATGCCCGACAGCTACGATGCCTGGGCACAGATTTATGTTCCCCGGCAGACTTCGCTGTCCGCCGCCGCGGCCAATGTCTCGCTGGGCGCGGAATATGGCAGCACCTATGTGGTGCAGAAGACCCTGCTCAACGATCAGAATCTGGGCAAGGTCGCCGAGCAGCTGAACCCGGCGCTGTCCCGGCTCACGCCCGCCGATCGCCAGGCCGCGATCCTGGGGCTGCGCAACAAGATCACCATCCGTCCCGATGACGGCGACGGCTTCACCGAATTCCACTACACCGCTTCGAATCCGGCCAAGGCTTACAATGTGGTCCGGCTGCTTCTGGCCCAGTTCGTGTCGGGCACTCAGGATCGCGCCGAGCGCGATTTCAGCCAGGCCGATGTCTTCCTGGATTCCCAGATCGCGATCTATCAGCGCAAGCTGAATGAATCGCAGCAGAAGCTGATCGCCTTCCATCAGCGCTATGGCGACACCACGGCCGTTACGACCGACACCGCCGAAGAGGCGGATGCGGCCAGCGAAGTCGAAAATGCGCGCGCCGCCTATACCGCCGCGTTGGCGCGCGACGGTGTCGGCACGCCCGCTCAGGCCCAGATCGCGGCGCTGGAAGACCGCATCGCGGCCCTGCGCCTGCAATATACCGATCAGTATCCCGACGTGATCGCGGCCCGCCAGCAATTGGCGCAGCTGCAGCAGCGCTCGGCCCAGGGCAGCAAGGGCGGCGACAGCTCCGCCGTCGCCGTGGCGCGCGGACAATTGGCCGCCGCCCAGGCACGGCTGCGCCGCGCCCGGTTCCGGCCCACCCTGCCGCCGCAGATCGCCGCGCAGGAAGCCGATCTGCGCCGCACCGACGACATGCTGCGCAATGCCTATCAGGAGCTTCTGGCCCGCCGCGAGGCCGCCAAGATGTCTCTGGCGGTGTATGGCGCGAACAATTCGTCGAAATTCCAGGTCACCAACCAGCCCACCATCCCGGCGGCGCCGTCAGGCCCCAACCGCCTGTTGCTGCTGGGTCTTGCGGTGCTGGTCGCCATCGCGGGCGGCATCGGCGCGGCCTATCTGCGCGGCGCCATCACCGGCGTCTTCGTGGCCCCCCGCGAACTGGAAGAAGCCTTCCAGCTGCCGGTCATAGGAACGATTTCCTGGGAGCAGACCTGGCACACGGGCGAGGTTGTCCAAGGGTCCCGGCATGTTGCCGTGTTCGTAACCTTCGGCGTTATCCTTTTGGTTGCCACGGTTCTGGTATCGGTTTCCACGTCGCCATGGCTTCAGGCAATTTTCCATCAATATTCGACAACCTTGTTTCAGGGTTTTGTGAAATAACAGGCGGCAATTGGCGATGGGTCAGATGAGCAAAGTTCCCTTTACGGGCAAGGTTTTTCCCGCCGACATCTCGGTGGATGACGACACCGTCCTGGTGCCGGCGAACACTGTTTCGAACCTGGAAAAGGTCGAGGAACGCGGCGGCGTGGTGAAGCGGGTCGGCTCGGTTGTCACCCCGCATTTCGACGAGTCCCGCACGCGCGAAGACTTCCGCGTCGTCAAGCGCCACATCCTGTCGCGCATCGACAATGCGCCCGCCGACAAGTCCAAGGATCCGCGCACCATTCTGATCACCAGCGCCAGCCCCCGCGAAGGCAAGACCACCGTCACATTGGGCCTGGCGATGAGCTTCATCTTCGAGCGGGACTACAGCGTGATCCTGATCGATGCCGATATGCGTTCGCCGGAATTGTCCCGCCGCATGGGGCTTTCGGGCGAGTTGGGCCTCCTGGATTTCCTGGAGAATGAGGAAATCGGGATCGAGGACATCGTCTATCCCACCAGCGTCAAGGGCGTGTATGCCGTGCCGGCGGGCCTACCCCGGATCACGGCGCCCGAACTGATCACCAGCGAGCGGATGACGCAGCTGCTGAAGACTTTCCATGACGGCTCCCAGAAGCGGATCGTGATCATCGATTCCGGCTCGGTCCTGGCCTGCAGCGAGACCATCTCGCTGGCCGGCTATGCGGGCCAGATCATGTTTGTTGCCGCCAAGGGACAGACCCGCCGCAAAGACATCGACGAAGGGTTGGGTATCCTCCACCGCCAGGCCGGACCGATTGACGAATCCCGGGTTGCTATGGTCTTCAATAAGACTGATCATTCCAGGTCGCCGGTCCGATATTCCAGGAATTCGTGAATCGGCGTCACTTTTGGTGGCGAGGGGATATGCAGTCTTTGGGGTTTCGGACCAGCCGCGCTGGTAAATTCGCGGGCGGCTGCGTCTTTCTGCTCGCCATGGCTTCGACCGGGGCCTCCGCGCAGAGCGTCTTTTCGGGCATTCTGGAGCGGCCGCCGGTGTTCGGGCCGACCGGTCCGGGCACGACCGAAGGGACCCCCGCGCCCCTGATCGACACCCGCGATTTCTCGATCTCTCCGCTGGTGGGCCTGCAGGAAACCATCACCGACAACGCCCTTCTGACCCCCACCAACAAGAAGTTCGACCTCATCACCCGCCCGATGCTGGGCGCGGAAGTGAATGTCCGGGGTCCCTTCACGGCCAGCGTGATCGGGCATGCCTATTATGACGCCTATGCCAGCCAGAGCCAGCTCAGCGGATTGTCGGGCGATGCGCTCGCCAACGCCAACTATTCGGTGATCTCCGATTTCCTGGCGATCGACGCGGACGCGATGCTGATGAATGGCAGCATCTCGACCTTCGGCACGCCGGCGATCAACCGGGTCGGGCCCAACAACCAGATCACCATCGCCACCTATAATATCGGCCCGCATTTGACGACCACCTTGGACGATTTCGCCGATGTCGATGTGGTGGGCCGCTTCGCGCAGGTCTATTTCGACGATCCCAACGCCAGCACCGCCGCCCTGCCGGACAATTCCTCCTTTCTGGCGGGCGCCGCGGCCATCGACACCAAGGAACGCTTCCTCGGCTATCAGCTGGTCACCAACGCCCAGGTCGAGCGCGACGATCGCGACTTCGAGGCTTACAACGCCCAGCAGACCGCCTTCATCCGCATCTTCCCGGAACTGCGTCTGATCGGCCGCGGCGGTTACGATTATGTGGTGCAGCCGGGCATCGTGGACATCCGCAAGACCATGTGGAGCGGCGGCGCCGAGTATATTTTCGGCGTCAATCCCGACGGCCAGAATTCCACGATTTCGGTCGAGTATGGCGAGCGGTTCGGCCATGCCGCCTGGCGCGGCGAAGTGCATCTGCAGCTCGACCAGCAGCTTTTCGCCGAAGGCCGCTATTTCGAAACCATTCAGCCGTACCAGCTTCAGCTGAACTCGGCCTTCTACAATTCCTCTCTCGCCGCGACGCAGCTGCCGGCCATTCTGGGCACCACCCAGTTCCGGATAAACGGCAACATCGACAACCAGACCTCGCTGAACAAGCAGGGCGAACTGGCCCTGGTCTATGCCTGGGAAACCCAGAGCGTGGGCCTGCGCGGGACCTGGAACGACCGCATGTTCCTGCCCTCGAACCTTCACGACCGTTCGCTGGTTTCCAGCATCGATTATCAGCGCCGCATCGCGCCCGATCTCGCCTTCGCCGCAAGCGTGGACTATTACCACACCTTCGCCAATCCGTTCTTCGGCCCCAGCGAATCCTATGGCGGCCGGGCCGGCCTTCAGTACGACATCAATTCCACGATGCGGGCGGCGGGCGGCTATGCCTATCAGCGCCAGGTTCAGCTTTTCGCCAACGGCGAAAGCATTACCGAAAACGTCCTCTACGCGGCGATTTCAAAGCGATTCTGACAAGCGGGGATCATGGGGCAGGGACCGGAAACATCTTCCATCGTGAACGGCCTGTCCGTGGACGTGGAAGACTATTATCAGGTCCAGGCTCTGGAGAAGGCTTATACCCGCGCCAATTGGGATAGCTATCCCTCGCGCGTCGACCGCAACACCAAGGCCATCCTGGACATCTTCGCCGCGTCGAAGGTGAAGGGCACATTCTTCACCCTGGGCTGGATCGCCGAGCGCAATCCCGGCACCATCCGCGCCATCGTGGCGGGCGGCCATGAATTGGCCAGCCATGGCTATTGCCATTACCGGGTGGATTCCCAGACGCCGGAGGAATTCCGCGCCGACATTCGCCGCACCAAGGCAATTCTGGAAGATATCGGCGGCGTGGAAGTGCGCGGCTATCGCGCCGCCACCTTCAGCGTGGGCGCCGCCACGCCCTGGGCCTGGCCGGTGCTGGAAGAGGAAGGCTATCGCTATTCCTCCAGCATCTATCCGGTGGCGCGGGACAACTACTCCAATCCGGACGCGCCGCGCGCGGTCTATAAGCCCGCCGGAACCACCAGCCTGATCGAAGTGCCGATTGCCACCGTGCGCGTGGGCGCCAAGAATTATCCGGCCGGCGGCGGCGGCTATTTCCGTCTTCTGCCGTATGCGATGTCGCGGGCGGCGCTGCGCCGGATCAATCGCCGCGATCGCCTGCCGGCGGTCTTCTATATTCATCCCTGGGAAGTCGATCCGGACCAGCCGCGCCCCAGCGGCGTGTCGGCGAAATCGCGCTTCCGCCATTACACCAATCTGGCCAAGACCGGCGAACGGCTTGGGCGTCTGACCCGCGATTTCCGCTGGGATCGGATGGATTCCATTTTCCTCGATGGATCCTCGGAGCGGGCGCCGACCCAGACCCGCAATGCTGCTGCCTGACACCAAAGCGGCTTCGGCCGAATGGGATGCTTTTATCGCCTCCCGCCCGGACTCCTCTTTCTTCCAGCTGTCGGGCTGGCGGGAGGTGGTCAAGCGCAGCTTCGGCCATGCCTGCCCCTATGTGATCTCGCGCGATGGCGCGGGCGCCATCGACGCGGTGCTGCCGCTGACCGAAATCAACAGCCGGATGTTCGGCCATTTTCTGATCTCCAATGGCTTTACCGTGGGCGGCGGGCCGCTATCGGCGAGCCCGGCGGGATTGGCGGCGGTGCTGGAGGAGGCCGCCGAACTCGGCCGCGCCCGCAAGGTCGCATATGTGGAGCTGCGCGATTGCCCGGCGGCGGGACCGGACTGGAAGGCGAAGAGCGATCTTTATGCCGGTTTTGAAGGACCGATCGCCGCCACGGAAGCCGACAATCTCAAGCAGATTCCCCGAAAGCAGCGCGCGGTGGTGCGCAAGGCGCTGGAGCAGGGCTTCACCATTGCCATCGAGCGCGACATCCAGCCTTTTTTCGATCTCTATGCCCGCACCTTGCGCGATCACGGCACGCCCATCCTGCCGCGGCGCTTTTACGAAAGCCTGCTCACCGTGTTCGGCGAGGCTTGCGAAATTCTCACCATCCGCAAGGACGGTGTGCCCACCGCCAGCGTGATGAGCTTTTTTCACGGGAACAAAGTGCTTCCCTATTACACCGGCAGCCTGGTGGAAGCGCGCCGCAGCGGCGCCAACGACATGATGTATTGGGCGCTGATGCGCCGGGCGGTGGAACGGGGCGCCACCATCTTCGATTTCGGCCGCAGCAAGGTCGGCACCGGCCCTTACAGCTTCAAGAGCAATTGGGGCTTTCAGCCGCGCCCGATCACGCATCAATATCTGCTTTTGGGGCGCGACAGCCTGCCCAATCTCAATCCCACCAATCCGCGCTATGCCAAGATCATCGCGGCCTGGCAGCGCCTGCCGATCCCGGTGGCGAACGCGATTTCGCCTTTCATCAGCCGCAGCCTGGCCTAGGCGCGCGCATGGCGGACATTCTTTTCCTCACTCAGCGCATTCCCTATCCCCCGATGAAGGGTGAGAAGATCCGGCCGCTGCAGATCCTGCGGCACTTGCGCAAAAGCTATGACGTCCATCTGGGCTGCCTGGTCGACGATCCGCTGGACGTGCAACATATCGATACGGTGCGCGCGCTGTGCGCGACGTCATATTTCGCCCAGATCGACCGGCGGCAGAAGAAGATCGCCTGCCTGTCGGGGCTGCTCACCGGCGATCCGCTCAGCGTCACTTTCTATCGCGACCGCGGCTTGGCCGATTGGATCAAGCGGACCATCGCAGACATCAAGCCCCAGGCGATCTTCGTCTGCTCCTCCAACATGGCGCCCTATGTGCTGGACTTAAAAGGCGGCACGCTTTGCCTGGCCGACCTGGCGGATGTCGATTCCGAGAAATGGCGCGCCTATGCGCAAACCGCATCCTTTCCCATGAACTGGGTTTATCGGCGCGAATGGGCGCGGGTGGCGGCGCTGGAAGAACGCATCGTTCGCGAATGCGCATGGAGCGTTTTCGTGTCGGAGCCGGAAGCCGAACTGTTCCGCAACCAGCATCCCCCATACCGCAAGAAAATCGCCGCGGTGAGCAATGGCGTGGATCTGGACTATTTCGATCCGGCCCGGAGTTTCGCGCCGCCTTATGACACGAGCAAACCGAATTTCACTTTCACCGGCACCATGGACTATCCGCCCAACGCCGATGCGGTGATCTGGTTTGCTGAGGAGATATTGCCTCTGATCCGGCGGACCTTGCCGGAAGCCCAGTTCCACATTGTCGGCTCCAGCCCCGCGCCCCAGGTCAAGGCGCTGGAAGCGATTCCCGGCATTTTCGTCACCGGCCGCATTCCCGATGTCAGGCCCCATGTCGCCCATGCTGTGGCCGTGGCGCCCATGCGCATTGCCCGCGGCATCCAGAACAAGGTGCTGGAAGCGATGGCCATGGGCCGCCCCACCGTGGTGACCTCCGACGCCCTGGAAGGGATCGCGGCCGAGCCGGGCCGCGAGCTTTTCCTGGCCGACGGGGCGGAAGCTTTCGCCGCCGCCTGCCTGGAGGCCGCCGGCCCCAAGGGCCCGGGGATCGGCGCGGCGGCGCGCGCCCGCGTCCTGGCCGATTATGCCTGGCCCAGCCTGCTGACCCGATTTGACGCCCTTCTTAACGAAGGCGGAAAAGCCGGGATGCTATGACGGCGGCGATCGGCGGCGGATAGACGATGCGCATTCTCTTTCATCACCGGATCGGGTCGCGCGACGGCCAATCGGTCCATCTGGAAGAATTGATGAAGGCGCTGACGGCGCTGGGCCACGAAGTCATCCTGGTGGGGCCGGCGGCCTTCGCTGAAACCAATTTCGGCGGATCCAATGGGCTGGTGGACCGGATCAAGGCCCTGATCCCGGCCTGGCTCTATGAGCCCTTGGAGATCGTCTACAATGTGAAGGCGTTCCTGCGCCTGCGCGCGGCGGTCAGAGAGCACAAGCCCGACATCATCTACGAACGCTTCAGCCTGTATCTGTTCGCGGGCGTGTGGCTGCGCCGGGTCACCGGATTGCCGCTGATGCTGGAAGTCAATTCGCCCTTGTTCGAGGAGCGGGCCAAGAATGACGGGCTGAAGCTGCGCCGGATCGGCCGCTGGGCCCAAGGCTATATCTGGCGCAATGTCGATCATCTTTTTCCCGTGACCGCGGTTCTGGCCCGGACCATCGCGGAATATGGCGTGCCGGAGTCCCGCGTCACCGTGATCTCCAATGGGGTGGATCCCGCCCGCTTTCCGCTGCCGGCGGAAAAATCGCGCGCGCCCGAGACGGGGCAGAAGCCGCGCATCGTGCTGGGCTTCACCGGCTTCATCCGGGGCTGGAACGCGGTGGACCGGCTGATCGATTTCGCCGCCCGTCATCGCGCCACGTATGACATTCATGTCCTGGTGGTGGGGGACGGTCCCGCCCGTCCCGAGCTGGAAGCGCGCGCCAAGGAGCTGGACATGACCGACAAGCTCACCATCACCGGCATCGTGGGCCGGGATGCGGTGACGGAATATGTCTCCGGTTTCGACATCGCGGTCCTGCCCGACGTCACGCCGTATTCCTCGCCTCTCAAATTGTTCGAATATCTGCAACTGGGCTCGGCTATCGTCGGCCCGGACATGGCCAATATCCGCGAGATCCTCACCGACGGCGAAAACGCGCTGCTCTTTTCCCGCGACGGCGCCAACAATCTGGAGGCGGCGCTGCTGAAGCTTTGCGCCGATGCCGGTCTGCGCGCGCGGCTGGGCCGGGCTGCGCACGGCACCATTGCGACGAGGTCGCTCACCTGGAAGGATTGCGCCGCGCGGGTGATCGCCGTGGCGGACGGCCTTCTGCGCCAGGCGGGGTCCGCCGCGAAGGGGGATAGCTGAATCATGTGCGGCCTGACCGGACTGTTCGATTGCCAGGCGACGCGGCCGTTCGATCCGGCCTTGATTCAGGCCATGACGGATGCGGTGGCGCATCGCGGCCCCGACGGCGAGGGCATCTTCAACGAGCCCGGCATCGCGCTGGGCCACCGGCGCCTGGCCTTCATCGACCTGGCGGGCGGCATTCAGCCCATGCAGACCGCCGATGGCGCGCTCACCATCGTCTTCAACGGCGAGATCTACAATTTCCCCGACTTGATGGCGGAACTGAAGGCGCAAGGCGCCCAGTTCCAGACCCGCAGCGATACCGAAGTGCTGCTGCATGGCTGGCGGCATTGGGGCACCGGATTGTTCGCCCGGCTGCGCGGCATGTTCGCTTTCGCGCTATGGGACGCGCCGCAGCAGACATTGGTGCTGGTGCGCGACCGCTTCGGCAAGAAGCCGATGCATTATGCTGAACTTGCCGGCGGCAATCTGGTGTTCGGTTCGGAAATCAAATCCCTGCTCAAGGCGCCCGGCTTGGACCGGAGCCTTGATCCCATCGCGGTGGAGGATTTCTTCACATATGGCTATGTGCCCGATCCCAAGACCATCTATGCCGCGATCCGCAAATTGCCGGCGGCGCATGCCCTGGTCGTGCGCCGCGGCCGGACACCCGAGCTGATGCGCTATTGGAATCTCCTGGATGGCCTGCATGCCCGGACCATGCCGGCGCATCCCAAGCAGGCGATGGTCGATGCGCTGCGCCATGCGGTGAAGCTCCGGTTGATTTCCGACGTGGAAGTGGGCGCGCTGCTGTCGGGCGGGGTGGATTCCAGTGCCGTGGTCTCGCAGATGGCGGGGCTGCAGGAAGCGCCCGTCAGCACCTTCTCCATCGGCTTTCAGGAGCGCGATTACGACGAAAGCGGCTATGCCAAGGCGGTGTCCGACCGCTATGGCACCAGCCATCACACCCGCATCGTCGATCCGGGCGATTTCAGCCTGCTGCCGCGCCTGCCGGGAATTTATGACGAGCCGTTCGGCGACATTTCGGCATTGCCCACCTTCGCGGTCTGCAAGCTGGCGCGCCAGACGGTGAAGGCGGCGCTGACCGGCGATGGCGGCGACGAGATTCTGGGCGGGTATCGCCGGTACGCGTTCTTCGCCGCCCAGATGCGGGCGCGGGGCTGGATTCCCGATGGCGTGCGCGGGCCGCTTTTCTCGTTCCTGGCCGATATCTATCCGCACGGCGCGCGCCTGCCGCGCATGCTGCGCGCCAAGACCACCTTCCGGGAATTGTCGCTCAGTCCGGCCGACGCCTATCTGCGCATGGTGTCGGCGCTGCCGTTCGAAATCCGCGCGCAGTTCCTTTCCCGCGATTTCCGCAACAGCCTCAGCGGTTATGATTCCGGCGATGTGATGCGCCCGCATTTCAACGTCGACGCGCCGCTCGATATGCTGCAGCGGGCGCAATATACCGACATCATGACCTATCTGCCGGGCGACATCCTCACCAAGGTGGATCGCGCCAGCATGGCCAATTCATTGGAACTGCGCGCGCCGTTCCTGGACCAGGAATTGTCGGATTGGGCTTTCTCGCTGCCGGACCAGCTGAAACTGCAGCGAGGCGCGGGCGGCAAGGCGATCCTGAAGCAGGCGATGGAAGATTTCCTGCCGCACGATCTTTTGTACCGTTCCAAGAAAGGCTTCACCGTGCCGGTGGCGGAATGGTTCCGCGGACCGCTCAGCGGGCAGGTGCGCGCCCTGGCGGCAGCTCCGCGTCTCAAGGAGAGCGGTTTCTTCGACGCCAAGGCGATCGCGGCGATGGCCGATGCGCATATCGCCGGCAGCCGCGATTTTTCCAAGCCGCTTTGGTTGCTATGGGTGTTCGCCAGCTTCCTGGACCATGCGGCCCAGGCGCCCGTGCGCGATATGGAAACTCAGATCAGCTGAAACGCGGCCTGGAATGCGCCCCAACCCAGGGCGGCCAGCGCGGTCCAGATCATCATGCAAAGGCCGATCGGCAGTCGGCGGCCATGTTCCATCGCCGCCTCTTCGATCGCAATGTTGCGACCGGCAGACCGCGCTGCGGGGAACTGGACGATTTTGCTTTCAGCCGCGCTGTGTCGCACGTGATGTCCGCCTCTATCCTGGGATCTTAGATTCAGGTGCCAGATCTGCGAGTATGAGTAACGGACGCGTGGTTAACAAACGATTATGGCGTCACGCGGGCGTGAATTCGTCTTTGGCGAGAACGTCGTAAGCTGCTGTTACGATGGCGGGATTGAAACGATCTTCGTATCCGTATCGCGCCGCAGCAAGAAACAATGCCTTGTTCGCGCGCGCGGTATCGTCCCAGCTGAATTGTTCCGCATACGCCCGAACGGCGGCGCGATCCGGGGCTTTTTCGCGCAACGCGCGGATGGCGCGCGCCAGGGCGGGCGCGGAGCGTTCTTCCACCAATGCGCCCAGGTCGGGATCGGTGACGACTTCCGGCGTGCCGTTCACATTGGTCGCCACCACCGGCGTGCCCGAAGCCATTGCTTCCAGAAGCACATTCGCCCAGCCCTCGCGCGACGAAGCCAGCACGAAGATGTCGGCGGCGCGATAGGCATCCACCAGCGCGTCATGCGCAATCTCGCCCAGGAAGCGGACGCGCGCGGCAACATTTTTTTCCTGCGCGATGCGCTCCAGCTCGGCGCGCATCGGACCGGAGCCCGCGATCATCAATGTCATGTCCGGCAATTCGGCGAGCGCGGCGATGATCAGTTCGTGACCTTTGCGCGGGATCAGGCTGCCCACCGACAGCAAGGCGAAACCGTCGATGCCCAGCTTGGCGCGCGCCGCCGCGCGATCGCCGGGCGAGAAGCGTTTCAGGTCCACGCCATTGCGCAACGTCACCACCCGCGATGCCGGTTCGCCCAGTCCCACCAATTTTTGACGCAGGTCTTCGCAGACCGTGATCATGCCGCTGGCCTGGTGGCTGGCCCATTGGATCTTGGCCCGCTCGGGCGGCGATTGCGGAATGAGCGTGAGATCGGTGCCGCGTCCGGTGATCAGAAGCGGAATATTCAATTCCTTGGCGAGCCGCGCCGCCGCCACGCCGTCGGGATAAAAATAATGCGCGTCGATCAGGTCGAATTTCGGAACGCCCCGGCGCGCCATCTCGTCCAGGGCGCGCTTGGCCGCGCGATAGAGGAAGGCGGGCGTGAGGCGGCTACCCACTTTGGGGATTACCGGAAAGCGGGGATGGTAGACCGTCAGCCCGTGCCGGATCTCCTCGCGGGGGACGGCGGCATAGAGGGCGTAGCGGCCGAAGGCAGGGTTCCGCGACGGAAACCAGGGAACGGGCGCCAGGACGGTCGCCTCGATTCCGCCCTGTGCCAAAGTGTGACGCAGGCGGTTTTCGACGAAAACGCCATGATTGGGCTGCGCCCGGTTGGGGTAGAGGGTCGAAAAGACCAGAACGCGCAGCAAATTTCTCTCCCCTTGGCGGATGGCAGTTTGGCAGGCGAATTGCTAAGGCCGTCTGAAGCGGGGGAGGGAACCTTCTCGCCCGAAAAAGCTTCTGGGAGTCTATGCCCGGACAACTATTTTTTCTTCAAAATCGGTGGTTAATGTCCCGAAACGACGCGTATTCGGGCGCCGCAGCCCTGGCATATGAGTTGCAGCGTTCTTCGCGAGATTGACCGGCTTTGGGCCGGAAAATCCGTGAAACATGAAACGCATGGGTTTGGGGTCCAGTGAGGCTTTTTGGTCATTATGTAGCGGCGCCTTCGGTGGTGCTGGCCGGCCTTGACGGGGGCCTGTTTCTGGCTGGCCTGAGACTGCTCAGCCTCGAGCAGCATTGCTCCTTCTGCTATTTCAACAGTCTGGTGTCGCTGAACCTGGCCAAGGCCGCGACCTTGGCCTGCATCTTCGTTCTCTTGTGCGCGTCGATGGGCATCTACAATGCCGATGCGCTGCGCAGCTTCCGCACTTTCCTCAAGCGCTTCGCCATCGCCTGGCAGGTGATCTTCATTCTGGCGGTCGGCTTCTTCGCCATCAGCAAGATCGCGCTGGGCGTGCCGTTCGGCTGGTTCGTGGGCATTCTGTCCCTCGCCATCAGCCTGTTCATGGCGCTCCTGCTGTGCCTGCGCTTTTTCTTCCATCTCTATTATCGCAGCTCGTTCCTGAAGAAGCGGGTTCTGGTGCTGGGCAAGGGCGCGACCGCCGATGCGGTCATCGCCTATATGGATGGCCCGGGCCGCAACCATCTCAAGCATGTGCGCACCATCGACAGCTGCCGCGCGGCCGAGAACCGGGTCTGGAGCACCGAAGGCAATCTGGCGGTGGGCGAGCCCTCGGCGCATGCGGCGACGCCGCTGTTGCAGATCGCGCTGCAGATGCGCGTCGATGAAATCATCGTAGCCGTGGACGACAAGCGCGGCCTGGCGGTGTGGGATCTGCTGGAATGCCGCCTCAACGGCATCGATGTGGTCGAGTATCTGAATTTCTGGGAGCGGGAATTCGCCCAGATCGATGTTTCCAATGTCGGTCCCGGCACGCTGGCCTTCACCAGCGGTTTCCAGCTCAATCGCCGCCGCCGCGTCTTGAAGCGGGTGGGCGATTTCACCGTCAGCCTGGCCTTCCTGGCCGCGGTGCTGCCGATCACGCTTCTGGTCGCCATCGCGATCAAGCTGGAAAGCAAGGGTCCGGTCTTCTATCGCCAGGAGCGCGTGGGACTGAACGGGCGGATCTTCCGCGTGTGGAAGTTCCGCAGCATGCGCCAGGATGCCGAAAAGGACGGCGTGCCGCGTTGGGCCACCGCCAAGGACAATCGCGTCACCAAGGTGGGCCGCTTCATCCGGGCCACGCGGATCGACGAAATTCCCCAGATTATTAACGTGCTGGAAGGGGATATGAGCTTTATTGGCCCCCGGCCGGAGCGCCCCTATTTCGTCGACCAACTTCGCCGCGAGATGCCTTATTATGACCTCCGTCATCGCGTCAAACCAGGTATCACGGGATGGGCGCAGGTGAATTATCGCTATGGCGAGTCGATCGAGGATGCGCGGCAGAAGCTCGCCTACGATCTCTATTATGTGAAGAACAACGATTTCTTCCTGGACCTGGCGATTCTGGCCCAGACCGTGCGGGTGATCGTCTTCGCACACGGCGCGCAGTGATCGGCCGATCACGAGCGAAATGGCAGGTAAAGCAATGAAGACCGCAGACGCAGTTCTGAGAGACAATGCTGCCGCGTCGGCAGGCGCCGCCCCGAAACGGGACGAAGCCGCGATGGCGCGTTCCGGCGCCTCCGTTGCCACGGGCCGGGCCAAGCGCGTGGCCTTGATGGGGGCGGGCTATATCGCCGCCGTCCATGCCGAAGCCTTGCGCGCCACCGAGGGCGCCACTTTGGTGGGCGTGATCGATCCGCGCGTCGACCGGGCCAAGGCATTGGCGCGCCGTCACGGCGATGTGGCCAGTGCCGCGTCGCTGGCCGATATGCTGGCGGGGCAGGGGCTGGACGCGGTGCATGTGCTGACGCCGCCCAACCTGCATGTCGATCCCGCCCGCGAGGCGCTGGCCCAGGGCCTGTCGGTGCTGCTGGAAAAACCCATGGCGTCGGAAATTGCCGGCGCCGAAGCCCTGGTCGCGGCGGCGCATCAGGCCGGTGCGCGTTCGCTCTATATCAATCACAATTTCCTGTTCCATCCCGCCTTCAAGGGTCTCAGCGAACGGGTGGCCAGCGGCAAGTCCGGCAAGCTGATCAATCTCACCTGCACCTATGCGATGCCGCTTCGGCAATTGTCGGCCGGCCAGCTGCAGCATTGGATGTTCCGCCGCCCCGCCAACCTGCTGCTGGAGCAGGCGGTGCATCCTCTGTCACAAATCCTTTCGCTGACCGGCCCGATCAAGAGCTGGAAAGTCCTGGCGGGCGTGCCCTATGGCGTGGGCCCTTCGCCCATTCCGCGCACGCTGTCGGTGTCGCTCAGCGGCGAATATTGCGAAGCGCAGGTCTATCTGCATTTCGGTTCCACCTATCCGGTCTGGCAGATCACCGCGCTGTGCACCGACGGGCTTCTGCGCGCCGACATGGTGGGCACGCGCCTCACCTGCGAGGAAATGTCGGAGAATCTGGAACCGCTGGACAATTACATCCAGGCCAAGCGGGTGGGACGCGATCTGCGCGATCAGACCCGTGCCGGCCTGATCGCGTATGGCAAGTCGCTTCTGGGCCTTTCCAAGCGTTCGGACAGTTTCTTCAAGACCATGACGGGAAGCTTCGGCGCCTTTTATCGCGGCGAGCGTCCCTGGGTGAACACGCCCGAAGGTGGGCTGGCGCTGGTGCGCCTTTGCGAAGAGATCGCGGCGGAAGCTTTTCCGGCGCCCGCCATCCGGTCGCATGCCGCCACGGCACCTACGTTCAAGCCGGACGTGGTCGTGCTGGGCGGCACGGGCTTCATCGGTCATCACATCGTCAAGGCGTTCGCCGACCAGGGCATGAAGGTGGCCGCGGTCTCGCGTGCGCCGGTGGTGCGCAATGAATCGGAGAATGTGCGCTTCCTTCATGGCGACATGCGCGACGGCGAAAATCTCGCCAAGCTGATCGACGGCGCGCCGTTCCTGGTCAATGCCGCGGGTCCGGAAATCAGCGAGAGCTGGGACGACAGCGCGCGCAAGGCGCAAGAGGCAGTCGCCGCCGTCGCCGACGCGGTCAAGCATGCGGGCGTCAAGCGCCTGGTGCATCTGAGCACCATCGCGGCGCTCTATCTGGGCGGCAAGAACGATACCGTCACGGGCACCACACCGATCGATCCCCAGGGCGCCCAGCGCGCCAATTATTCCCGCGCCAAGGGCCTGGAAGAGCAGCTGCTGCTTGCCCGCTTCAAGGACGGCACGCTTCCGGTGGTGATCCTGCGCCCGGCGGTGGTGGTGGGCGAAGGCGGCACGGCCTATCACACCGGCGTCGGCCTCTTTAACAACGAACGTCATTGCATGGGCTGGAATGACGGCCGCAATCCCTTGCCCTTCGTGCTGGGCGAGGACGTCGCCTCCGCCGTGGTCGGCGCCGTCACGCGCGACGGCGTTCTGGGCCAATGCTTCAACCTGGCGGGCGATGTGCGCCTGTCGGCCCGCGAATATATCGACGAGCTGGCCAAGGCGCTGGGCCGTCCCATCGTCTATCATCCCCAGTCGCCGGACATGATGTATTTCTCCGAATTGGGGAAATGGTGCGTCAAGCGCATCGGCGGCCGCAAAGTGGCCGCGCCCAGCAAGCGCGATCTCTTATCGCGGGCGATGGGGGCGAATCTGGATTGCAGCGACGCGAAATCGGCGCTGGGCTGGAGCCCGGTGGCGGATCGCGAAACCTTCGTCGCGCGCTGCATCAAGGTTCATGCGGCCGGCGCCTGAGGGCCGCCGTGAGCCCGCATGTTCTTCACATCTTCTCGACCTTCAAGGTGGGCGGGCCGCAAGTCCGGTTCGCCGCGCTGGCCGAAGGATTGGGCCGGGATTTCACCCACCGGGTGATCGCCACGGACGGCGAATATGCCGCCGCCAAATTCTTGGCCCCCGGCATCGAGATCGCGCTGGGGGGAATGCCCGACCGGAGCGGCGCCTTGCCGTCGCGCCTGACGCGCTACAAAAAGGAAATCGGCGCCCGCGCGCCCGATCTTTTGATCACGTATAATTGGGGTGCCATCGAATGGGCGATGGCCGGCCGCCTGGCGGGCGTACCCCATATCCATATCGAAGACGGTTTCGGGCCCGAGGAAGCCCAGCGCCAGCTGCCCCGGCGCGTCTGGACCCGGCGCCTCACTCTGCGTGCAAGCCAGATCGTGGTTCCCTCACTGACCTTGCAGGCGCTGGCGCGCGATGTCTGGCGCCTGCCGCAGCAGCGGCTTCATTGCATTCCCAACGGTCTTGCGCCGCTCGACCGCTATTCCACCCGGATCGAGGAGTTGGGGCTCAACCTGCCGCCGGGCCTGCCGCGCATCGCCTGGGCCGGTGCGGTCCGGCGGGAAAAAAATCTGATCCGGTTGCTGCGGGCCTTCGCGCCCCTGAAAAGCGACGCGGTGCTGCTGGTGATCGGCGACGGGCCGGAGCTGGATGCGGTGCTGCGGGAAGCCGAGGCGCTTTCCCTGGGCCCCTCCATCCGCTTTCTGGGCCGGCGCGAGGATGTCCGCGACATTCTCATGCAATGCGATCTGATGGCGCTTTCCAGTGACACCGAGCAGATGCCGCTGGCGGTCTTGGAAGCCATGGATGCGGGCCTGCCCATCGCCGCCACCGATGTGGGCGATGTTCGTCAGATGGTGTCCGGCGCCAACCAGCCCTATGTGGTCAATCAGTCGGACCGGGAACTGGGTGCCGCCATGCGGGCGCTGGTGATCGGGGCCGCGGCACGCAAGGCGGTGGGCGCGGCCAACAAGGCCCGCCTGCGGCAGCATTATCTGGCGGACGGCATGATCGCCGCCTACAGAAAGCTGATGCTGGAAACCGCGGGCAAATAGGACGCGGCGGCCCGGCCTTCAGTCCGCCGCCGCAAAATGCGCCATCTGGTCGGCATGGGCCTTGACGAAAGCCGGGCGGGCGGTGGCGCGCGCGACATAGGCGCGGGCGCCGGGAAAATCCTTCAGCCCGTCGAAACGGTCCACCAGGCGCAGCGCGTCCGCCATCGAAATGTCGGCGACGGAAAAATCCCCCGCCAGCCATTCGCGGTCCGCCAGCACTTTTTCCAGCGGCGCCAGCCGGGAATCTTTCAGGAAGCTGTCGAACATTGCCCATGCCGGGCCTTCGCCGGCATGGCCGGAGAATTGAAGCAGCGACCAGGGCAGGCCCGCCATCTCCACGGAATTGAGCGCCGCGAACAGCCATTCCTTCGCATCGCTGCGCCCGCGCGGATCGGCGGGCAGCAAGGCGGTGCTGCGCTCGCCCAGATGCAGCAGGATCGCGCCGCTTTCGAAGATCGAAAGATCGTCATCGGTCAGCCACGGCACCTGGCCGAACGGCTGGTGCGCGAAATGCGCGGGCTTGCGGTCGCGGAACGGCACGCTTTGAACGCGGTAGGCAAGTCCGGCCTCTTCCAGCGCCCAGCGTATGCGGATGTCGCGGACAAAGCCGCGCGGCGGCTTGGGAACCCAGTCGAAGGTGGTGAGGATCAACTCGGCCATGGCCCGCGCCTCCATCGGATGGGCCGAGCTATGGCAGCTTTCTCAAAAGGCAGGAAGGGGGATCGAAGTTCCCTAGCCGAACACGTCGGCGGTCTGCCGGCCCGCGCCCCGAAGCGAGCGGAACATCCGGACCACGGCTTCGTAGAGGAACCACACGCTGAGGCCGCCGGCCATGGCGATGGCGATGCCCAGGGGACCGCCATGGATGTGAAGCCATTTGTTGGTGATCACGATGAACGGCCAATGGAACAGATAGATGAAGAGCGTGGACTTGGCGATGATGACGACCGGCGCCGCGACCAGGCGCGGCAGCGGCACGGACGGCATCCACAGCAGCAGAACGCTGCCGATCGCGAGCCAGTAGGGACCATGGAAGTTCCACAGATAGTCGCCGGTCAGGCCCCGGATGGAGTAGGTGCCGGCGAGGCACACCGCGAGGATCACCACCGTGAGCGCACGCTGCATCTGATCCTTGGACGAGAAAATCAGCCAGCCCAGCGCGAACTGCCACAGGAAATATTGCGGCAGGTTGTCGAAGGTCAGCATGTGCGCGTGCACGGTTTTGGCCAGGGTGTAGTGCAACAGGAAAGCGCCCAGCGTCAGGATGACCCCGAAGGCATAGCGATGCCGGTCGCCGAATTGCGCGACCCCGGGAATGCTGACCAGGATTCCCATGAAAAGCAGGATTTGAAACAGAACCTGCACGAACCAGAGGAATTCGCCGCCCCAGGGCGCGGCGGTGGATCCCAGGGAGCCCAACAGATTGTCGTCGAACAGAATCGCGGTCCAATGAACCACGCCGTCGCCGATGAAATACATCAGAAGCAGCAGCATGGTCGGTATCGCGATCTTCAGCATGGTTCCGAAGATGGAGCGCCGCACCTGGACGGCATCGCTGCTCCAGGCGAAGCGGGCGAGGCTGTATCCCGACAACGCGAACAGAAGATTGGGGCCGCCCGCCACGCTGGCATAGCGGTTGTGCAGGCTCACCACGCCGAAAATGGCGACGGCGCGCAGCAATACGTCCGCCGAAACCGTGGTGCTGGACGAATTCGACCGCGGCAGCTGCTCCAGGTCGCGGATCGGCATGTTCTCCCAATTTTCGGGGACATGGCCGATGAAATCCTCCAGGGCGGTGGAGACATCGACATAAGACAGGGAATCGCCGCCCAGGGACGAAAAGGATTTCTGGTCGTCGACGGTCTGAAGATTGAAGGCGGAGGCGAAAATCTCGGCGACGCTGGCGGAGGTCCGCCGGCGCATCCCCAAAAACTCCATCGCCCGGGTTATCAAGTCGGACTTTTTGGCGCCGGATGCTTCCGGCGTGGCGCGCGGGCGCTCCAGGACCGTGTCGTAGAGCTGATCGCCATATTCGGAAACCAGGCGCCGGCGGTCGATCTTGGAATTGGCGTTGAGGGGAAGGGCTTCGCGGTGGACGAACTGATAAGGCAGCATGTAGCCGGGCAAGGCCCGGCGGCAATAGGCGAGCAATCCGTCGCGGTCCAGGTTCGCATTGCCCCGGGTGGTGACAAAGGCGACCACCACCTGGCCCAGATCGCTGTGCTTGATGCCCACCACGGCCGCGGTCTCCACCAATCCGCTGGCGTAGAGAACGTCTTCGATTTCGGTGGGGCTGACGCGATAGCCGCTGGTCTTGATCAGGTCGTCCTGGCGGCCCACGTAATAAAGCCGACCGCCTTCGTCATAGGTGACGATGTCGCCGGACCAGACGCCGATCGCCGGCACGGCGCCGGGCGCGGTTTCCGCCGGCGCGGGCCGGAAGATCTGGGCCGTGCGTTCGGGATCGTTCCAATAGCCCAGCGCCACGGTGTCGCCGGTCTGCACCAGCTCGCCCGGCTCGCCCGGGCCGCACAAGGTTCCGTCCGCCCGCACGACATGGATTTTCGCCACCGAGATCGCCCGGCCCATCGAGTTGGGATGGCGGTCCACTTCGCTGGGCGGAAGAAAGGTCGAGCGCAAGGTCTCGGTCTGGCCGTACATCAGGAAGATGCCGGCTTCCGGCGCCAGACAGCGCAGAGAGCGGGTGGCGCTTTCGGGCATGCGCCCGCCCGCGGCGGCGATATAGCGAAGATGCTCGCGGATCTCGAGCGGCCAATCCAGCGCCGTCAACGCCACCAGGGCAGTCGGCACGCCGGCGAGGCCGGTGATCCGCTCCTCCAGCATCACTTTCATCAAGGCTTGCGGGGTCACGTAATTGTGCAGCACGCCCGTGGCGCCGGCATAAAAACCGTTGAACAGCTGATCGAGGCCGAAGCCGAAGCTGTAATGGGGAAGATGCAGGATCCGGTCGTCCGCGGTGATGCCCAGATAGTCCGACACGCATTGCGCCCGGGCGACGAAATTGCGGTGCGACAGCATCACGCCTTTGGGCTCGCCCGTCGAACCGGAAGTGTAGAGGATGCCCGCCATGTCGGTGTCGGCGGCGTGCGGCCAACTGAACTGTCCGTCATGGCCGCTCTCCAGGAACCGGCGCAGCGACTGGCTGGGCGCGCCTTTGCCCTGGGGCGGGGCGTCTTCGTCTTCGACAAAGACGATCCGTTGCAGCGTGGGGCAAGCGGCCAGCGCGTCTTCCAGTTCGGGAATCCGGGCGCGGGACGTGACCAGAAGCTTGATGCCGCAATCCTTGACCAGATGCGCGACCTGGGCCGGCCGCAAGGCGGGATTGATGGGGACGAAGACCGCGCCGGCCGCCGCCGCGCCCATGATCGCCACCGCCGCGTCCGGACGCTTTTCCAGGAAAATTCCGATCCGCTCGCCGGCCCCTATGCCGGCCCGGCGCGCGGCATGCGCGAAGCGGCGCGTATCGGCGGCGAGGGCGGAATAAAGAATGGTCTCTTTCTGGAAAATCAGCGCGGGCTTGCCGGGATACTGCGCCGCTGCACGAAAGAGCAGATCGTCGAGGGTCATCCGCGCGTCATCCCAGGCATCGGCCATAATTCGCGTTCGCAAGTCCAACCCGGTCACCTGGGACATTCCCGAAACAGGGGCGGATCGGCGATCCCCGCGGTCCCTATTTCATCGCGTATTCTCAGACCAAACTCATTGATAATCTGGAAAAACCCGTCCGGCTGGTTAACGGCGGCCGTTAATATTTCAGAAGGAAATCACGCACCCCCGGCACGTCCCTTCCACCAGCCCAGCGCATACTAGGTCGGCGCCGCTCCGGCCGCCACGGCTTTCCCGCGGCCGATCATTCGGCCCGGGACACACCCTGCGGCGCATAAAGCTCCAGCCGGTCGGCATAAAGCCGGGTTATTTCCTCGAGCGGGCGGCCGGAAAGGACGATCCCGAAAGCCGGCTCGTGCTTCTGGATGGCGGCGGCGATCTCGGCGGACACCGAGGGCTGATAATGCGAGCCGTCATAGGTCAGTTTGGGATCGGAGGTGATCGGCGAGGGGATGGAGAAATCATACATCTCGTCGAACTGGGCGGCGGTCGCATGCAGGGCCTTGAGATAGAAAGGCAACAGCCCCGCTTCCTTGAATTGCGCGATTTTGTCGGCCGCCACCGGCGTGGCATAGGCCGCCAGATGCGCCTTGGGGAAAATCTGCCGGAATTTGGCGTATTGCTCCACGCTGTTCAGGCTCATATGCCATTTCTGTCCCGGCTTCAGCGTCATGCGCAGCACCGGCATGGTGCCGGCATCGGCGCGGACCTGGCCGGTCAAATCCTTGCCGAAATAGCGGGCCTTGGGCGATTGATCGAGCAAGGTTTTGATCGACCATGTGGTGACATCCCGGGAAAAATAATAATCCCAGAAATGGGGAACCCCATCCTCCAACACTTCCTCGGGCACATTGTTCTCGTCCGCCTGATCGATGAAATCGAAATCGTCGACGCCGATCACGACCAGATCCGGCTCTCGCTTGGCGTTGCGCTTGATGTATCGCGCATAGGCGATCAACTCGCGCGGCGAGGCGCTCTCGAACGAGACCATGAAGCAGCGATGCCCCTTGATCGCCTGCTCGCTCATCATGCCGACCCGGGAAGCGCCGAAGATGTAGCAATCATAGTCGCGATCGCTGTCCGCGAACCGCGCCAGGCGCGCGATCCGTTCGTCCCAGGAGAAATTGCGGGGCGCCAGCTTGTTGCCGCCGAAGAACCACAAGGGATCGACCAGATAGTTCAAGACTCCCATGGCGCCCAGCACCACCGCCACCAGGAGCGCCAGGGTCGTCAGATAGAGGGTGGCTTTGTCCTTCTGCACGGGGGGCTCGTCAGAATTGGAAATAGAGGAATTCGGAATGCTGCGTCAGGCTGGCGATCGCCAGGCCGGCGGCCAGGCCCATGGAGACCGCCCATTTCAGGTCGGGCATCCATTCCAGCAGGCGATAGCGATTGGCGGCGATCTGACCTAGGGCGGCGGGGAATTTGGCCATGATCTGTTGGGTGTTGGGCAGGAACCAAGCCATGCCGAAAAAGGCAAAGACCCTGAGAATGCTTTGCGCTTCGGATCCGAAATTATACGCCCATCCGGAGAGCGCCCCGCCTGCATGCAATCCGACCATGCCGGCGATGAGCGCGGTGGCGTCGGCGACGGTGTCGGCGCGGAAGAAGATCTGCGCCACCAGGGCGGCGACATAGGTGAGCAGGACCTGCGCGGCCACGATGGCGGCAAGGGCGAGGGGGCTTTTGGGATCCTGGCGCAGGGAGGCAGGCGCGAAGGTGCGCCAAGCATGGTTGGCGATCAGGTAAAAGCCGTGCAGCAGGCCGAAGATGACAAAGGTCAGTCCCGC
>JAFKFG010000025.1:48460-140129 GCA_017307355.1 Alphaproteobacteria bacterium | reverse complement strand
GGGACGAGTTCCATGTCGCCATACCAGGCATAGAGCGGCCGGTTCTCCCGGCCCATGGGAATGCCCTGGCGCGCGACATAGGCGGTCGAGACCGGCTGCACCGGCACTTTCCGGCCATCGTCCAGGATGGTTTCCGCGGAAGCCAGAAGCGCGCTTTTGAACGGCAGCACGGCATTTCCGTCATTCGAGGTGCCTTCCGGGAACAGCACCAGCACCTCGCCCTCGGCCAGGCGGCGGGAAATGGCATCGCGCGCCACGCCGGTTTCGCTGCGCCGGGTGCGGGTGACGAACACGGTGCGTTGCAGCCGCGCCAAAGTGCCGAAGAAAGGCCAGGTGCCCACTTCCGATTTGGCGACAAAAGAGAGCGGCGCCACGGCGGAGAAGATCACGATGTCCAGCCAGCTGGAATGATTGGCCAGAAGCAAGGTGGCGCCGGTCGGCGGCGTTCCCTGCACTTTTATATGAACGCCGAACAGGCGCGCCACGAAGCGGTGATAGCGATGCGGAAAGGTGCGCCGGGCAGGCAATTTCAGAGCCAGCAGCAACCACTGGCAAGGAATCAGCAGCAGGGTGACGACGAGAAAGATCGCCAAAATGGCGGCCGCGCGGATCGTAGGCATTTAGTTGCCCCCTCCGGCCTTCGCATCGCAAGCGCTGCTACGGCCACCTCTCCCATCAGCATGCTTCGCATGCATGTGGGAGGCGGGCCTGTGCTTGCTGCACAGATCGCAGAATACATTTGTCACGGCTTGGTTTTTTTGCCCTTGGGCACGCCGTAAAGTTCCAACCGGTGATCGACCAGCTCGAAGCCCAGTTCTTCGGCCACGCGGCGCTGGAGCTTTTCGATATCCTCGTTACGAAATTCGATCACGCTGCCGGTCTGCACATCGATCAGATGATCATGATGACTTTCCGGTGTCTCTTCGTAGCGGGCGCGGCCGTCTCGGAAATCATGCCGTTCCAGAATGCCCGCATCCTCGAACAGCTTGACCGTGCGATAGACGGTGGCGATCGAGATATGCGGATCCAGCGCGGCGGCGCGCCGATACAATTCCTCAGCGTCCGGATGGTCTTCGGCGCCCGACAGCACGCGCGCGATGATCCGGCGCTGCTCGGTCATGCGCAGGCCCTTGTCGACGCAGAGCTTTTCTATCCGCGTCACCTGACATCCCCGTGAGCGATTGTTGCGGTCCTAAGGTTAGGCGAATTTTCCGGAATTCGGAAGCGGCAGTATGGCCTTAAGGACATCCGCGTCCCGGCCGCCATAATAGGCTTTACGCCGTCCCACCGGGACAAAACCCAAGCCCCGATACAGCGTCTGGGCGGCGATATTGTCGTCGGCGACTTCCAGAAACAGGGCCGATGCCCCCGAGGCGGCGGCATGATGCGCGGCGGCGGCGACCAGCTGGCGGCCATAGCCGCGCCGTCGCGCCGATGGGGCCACCGCCAAGGTGAGAATTTCCGCTTCGCCGCCCGCCGCGCGGGCCAGAATGAGGCCATCGGCCAGGAAAAAAGCGAAAACGCCCGGACCTGCGAACAATTCGCGAATAGCCCGCGCATCCCAGGGATCGGAAAAGCATGCCGCGTGCAGATCCGCCAGCACCGCGGCATCGTCCGTAGCCGGATCAAAGAGCCTGAGATTCATTTGTTTGGTCGCACGGCCGGGCGGAAAACCGCTTCGCGCCGGCACGCTGTCGCTACCGGCTCCTGACCGCTGCTCCCAGGCAGTTTCGCATCCGGCGCGCGCAGATAAAGCGGCGCGGGCGCCATGTCCGGAAGGGGGCGCGCCATCGCCAGACGCGCCACCCACAGCGCGTCGGGCTGACGGATATCGGTGACGGCGAAATCGGGGCCCAAAACCTCGCCCGCTTTTTCGGCGCCGGTGCCGCACAAGGCGCAGGAACCAAAAGCCCGAATCCGCGCGATCGCATCGGCGAAGGACATTACCGCCGGTTCCAGAATCGTCGCGTCCTCTTCCCATAACGACAGATACGCCTCGTCGCGTTTGGCGTCGTGAATGGCGGCAGCGCGATTTTTTTGTGTCGCCGCGGCCATGGCTTCCAACGTGGTGACGCCGATCAGGGGTTTCTTCAGCCCCACCCGCAATCCCCGCATGAAGGCGAGGCCCACCCGCTGGCCGGTGAAGGTGCCGGGACCAGTGGTGACGGCCAGGCGGTCCAGCGCGCCGAAAGCGATGCCGGACCGGCGCATGGTTTCCTCCACCATCGGCGCCAGCGCTTCGGCATGGCCGCGCGTCATTTCTTCAAAGCGATACGCCAGAACGGCGCCGCCTTCCAGCACCGCGACCGAGCAGGCGCCCAGCGCCGTATCGACCGCGAGAATTGCTTTACGCTGGTCGTTCTCTCTCACGCGAACGCTCTTTGTTTATCGCTCCGGCTCACGCCGACGCTCTTTGTTTATCGCTCCGGCTCGCGCCGACGCTCAAAGAATTTTGCACGCTTCGTCGAAGGAAAGGCGCGGGTTGCGGGGAAAGACGCCGGCCGGATCGCCATAGCCGACGGCGCAGATGAAATTGGATTTGATGTTGGTGCCGGCGAAGAATTCCTTGTCCACGCCGTCATTGTCGAAGCCGGACATGGGGCCGCAATCCAGGCCCAAGGCGCGGGCGGCGATGATGAAATAGGCGCCCTGAAGGCTGGAATTGCGCAAGGCGAAGGTGCGGGTGAATTCTTCCTTGCCCGCAAAGCCGTCCTTCATTTTGGGATTGTGGGGAAACAGGCGGGGGAAATATTCGGGAAAATCCAGATCCATGCCGATGATGGCGACGGCGGGCGCCGCCATGGTCTTGTCGCGGTTGCCGGGACTGAGATGCGGCTTCAGGCGCTCCTTGGCTTCGCGGCTGGTGATAAAATAAAAGCGCGCGGGCGTGGCGTTGGCGGAGGTGGGGCCCCAGCGCATCAGGTCATAGACCGCCATCAGATGGGCGACGGAAACCGGCTTGTCCTGCCATTTATTCTGGGTGCGGGCGTCGCGGAAAATAATATCGAGCGCTTCATCGCTGACCGCGTGAGATGTCATGGCGGACTCCGGCTGGGAATAAAGGAATCGTCAGACCGCTTCGACCGCGGTCACTTCCGGCACGTAATGGCGCAGCATATTCTCGATCCCATTGCGCAAGGTTATGGTCGAGGACGGGCAGCCCGCGCAGGAACCCTGCAGATGCAGCGCGACAATGCCGGTGGCGCCGTCAAAGCCCTTGAAGATGATATCGCCGCCATCCTGGGCCACGGCGGGACGCACGCGGGTGTCGATCAATTCCTTGATCTGCGCGATCACTTCGGGATCGCCGCCTTCGCCGTAATGATTTTCATTCACCTCTTCGGCCGCGCCTTCGATCAACGGCAGGCCGCGGGTGAAATGCTCCATGATCACGCCCAGGAGAGCGGGCTTGAGATGCTTCCAGTCGCCGTCGCGCTTGGTGATGGAAATGAAATCGGCGCCGAAAAACACCCGCGACACGTCGGGGACCTGAAACAAGGCCCGCGCCAAGGGCGAGCGGGCGGCCTGTTCGGCGGACGGGAAATCAGCCACCGCGCCTTCGCCCATCACGGTCTGGCCGGGCAGGAATTTCAGGGTGGCGGGGTTGGGGGTGTTTTCGGTCTGGATGAACATGACGCGTTGTCCTGGGTAACGTCTTCTACATGGACCCTGGCCCAGCCCCGATCAAGCGCACTCAAAAGCACACTCAAAAGTCGGAAATCAGGCCTTTTTTCTCCCAATCGCCATAGCGGGTGGGCTCAAGGCCCTTGGGGCCCCCCAGTTCCGGGGGCAGATTCAGGGGCTTGGCGGCGGCCCGGCGGGCGTCAGCCTCTTCATTGGCCCGTTTGGCGGCTTCGGCCAGGCGGGCGGCGATCTCTTCGGCGGAAGAAGCTTTTTTTTGCGTGTTCATAAGCGCTTGACCCTGTGCGGACAAAGCATACATCACAGAGGTCGATAGGGATATTCCAGAATGAACCTGTTCAAGACCGTCTTCCTGATGTCGCTGATGACCGGGCTTTTCCTGGTCGTGGGGGCTTTGATCGGCGGCGGCCCCGGCATGATCATCGCCTTTGCGATGGCGGCGGGCATGAACATGCTGGCCTATTGGAACTCTGACAAGATGCTTCTGTCCATGTATGGGGCAAAGCAGGTGGACGCGGCGAGCGCCCCCGACCTCTATCACATCGTCGAGCGGCTGGCCGGGCAGGCGCGCCTGCCCATGCCCAAAGTCTACATCACGGAAAACCCGCAGCCCAACGCCTTCGCCACCGGCCGCGATCCGGCGCATGCCGCCGTCTGCGTCACCAGCGGGCTTCTCGCCACCGTCAGCAAGGAAGAGCTGGCGGGCGTGATCGCCCATGAGCTGGGGCATGTGAGGAATCGCGACACCCTCACCATGACCATCACCGCGGTGATCGCGGGCGCCATCGGCATGCTGGCGAATTTTGCTTTCTTCATGGGCGACCGCCGCAATCCGCTCGGCCTGGTCGGCGTGCTGTTGGTCACCATGCTGGCGCCGGTTGCCGCCATGCTGGTGCAGGCCGCGATTTCGCGCTCGCGCGAGTTCGAAGCCGACAAAGCCGGCGCCGAACTGACCGGCCGTCCCTTGTGGCTGGCCGATGCGTTGGCTGAGATCGATCGTTCGGCGCGCCAGACGTTGAACGCGCCCGCCGATGCCAATCCCGCCACGGCGCATATGTTCATCATCAATCCGCTGCATGGCGGGCTGAGCGGCCTCTTCGCCAGCCATCCGGCCACCGAAGAGCGCATCGCGCGGCTTCGCGCCATGGCGGGCGTGCCTGAGCGTCCGGCTGCCGGACCCTGGGGATGAGCCACGCGGCGGCGGATCGCGCAGGGCTGGCTGCGCGCAAAGCCGCGCTTTCCATCCTGTCCCACGTGCTGCGCCAACGCCGCCCGCTGGATACGCAGCTTGACGCGTTGAAGACTCTTTCGCCCCGCGACGCGGGCTTCGCGCGGGCCCTGGCCAGCCAGAGCCTGCGCCATTTCGGTGCGCTGGACGCTACCATCCGGCATTTCGTGCCCAAACCGCTGGCGCCGCACAAGGCGGGCGCGGCGACGGAAATCCTGCTCTTGGGCGCCTGCGAGCTTTTGATCCTGAAAGGCGCGGCGCATGCGGCCGTGGATGCGGCGAACAATCTGGCCGCCGCCGATGGCAAGGCGGTGCATTTCAAATCGCTGATCAACGCCGTGCTGCGGCGGATGTCGCGCGAAGGCGCGAGCATACTGGCCGCATTGGATGCGCCCCGCCTCAACACGCCGGACTGGCTGTGGACGCGCTGGAGCGCGCAATATGGCGACGACATCGCCCATGCCATCGCCGCCGCGCATGGCCGGGAAGCGCCGCTGGACATCTGCTTGAAGCAGGACGGCATCGCCGCGCCGCAAGGCGTGACCATGGCGGGCCTGTCGCGGCGCATCGACGAGACGGCGCGGGTGGAAGAACTGGACGGATTTTCCCAAGGCCATTGGTGGGTGCAGGACGTGGCGGCGACATTGCCGGTGCATCTGCTGGGCGATGTGGCGGGCAAGCGGGCGATCGATCTGTGCGCGGCGCCAGGTGGCAAGAGCTTGCAGCTGGCCGCGCGCGGCGCGGATGTGACCTCCGTCGAACTCGATCCCGTGCGCGGGGCGCGCATCCGCGAAAACCTGGCGCGCATGGGATTGAACGCCGATGTGGTGGAAAGCGATGTCCGCGATTTCGACGGCACCGCGCCTTTGGTGCTGCTGGACGCGCCCTGCACCGCCACCGGCACCATCCGCCGCCACCCCGATCTGCCCTGGATCAAAGGCGCCGCCGATGTCACCGCCCAGGCGTCGCTGGCCTATGACTTGCTGGAAAGCGCCAGCGCCATGGTCGAACCGGGTGGATTGATGGTCTTTGCCGTCTGCTCGCTGGAGCGCGAGGAAGGCGAGGAACAGATCGCGGGCTTTCTGGCGGCGCATCCGGAATTCGCCCGCGTGCCGCTGACGGCGGACGATGTGTACGGGCACAGCGAATGGATCAGCGCGGAGGGCGATCTGCGCACCTTGCCGTGTCATCTTGCGGATATGGGCGGGATGGACGGCTTCTATGCGGCGCGGCTCAGGCGGCAATAAGGGCTAGGTATCCTCATGCTGAGCTTGTCGAAGCATGAGATCGCACATCTGCCTGAGCAATCCTCATCCTTCGACAAGCTCAGGATGAGGAGATTGAGCTTCTACAGCCGCCCCAGCGCATACGCGATGGCGAGATAGATCTTGCCGGTATCCGCCGAGAGGATCGACGAGGTCAGCAAGCCGCCCGGATCGTTTTCGCGCGAACGGGACAGAAGCGCTTCGAAATCGTTCAGATAGGAATCCGCCGCGTCGTGGAACCGCTCGTCCTCGCGATAGAGCTTGGTGATGCGGTCGATGGCGCCGTCGTCGATGGCGCTGGCCAGCTTGCGCGCGAACACCGCGCGGTCGCCTGCCAGATAGCGCTTCCAGTCTTCATTGCCGGGCGCGGATTCCGAACCGATGGCTTCCAAATCCACCGCCATGTCGGCCAACGCCAGTTGCAGCGCGCCCATCGCGGAGGCGGCGGCATTGCCCAGGTCGCGGGTGGGCGGCTCGTTGCTTTCGACGGCCGCAAGCAGCGTCTTCATTTCCCAGGTCTTGGCGGCGCTCACCGTATCGTTGCGCAGGTCCGTGTTCTTCTTGGGGCGTTGGGTGATCTTGCGGGCCAGACTCTTGAGGCCATCGCCTTCCGTCGCGGGCACCAGGGCCGTGCCCGGCTGTTGCGGCTGGGACGGGCGGCCTTGGATGTTGCGGGTCTGAATGGCCGAAATGGTGCGCGCCGAGAGATCCAGCATCTCGTTGGTTTCAGCCTGCACCATCTGGCGGATGCGCTGGGCCTCGCCCTGGGCCACAGTGGGGAGCCGCGACAAATGCCGCTCGACTTCCTCGATGGTCTTGGCGAGATTCTCGCGGATCTTGATCGCTTCGCCGCTCATCTCGCCGGCGACACGCAGCAGCTTTTCGCATTCCGCCATCGCCTCGCCGACCAGGATGTTGGCGTCATGCTTGGCCTGGGCGGCGCTTTCGCCGATCAGGGTCTGCGCCCCCGAACCGGCATCGCGCAAGGTGGAAACAAGACTGGTCAGCACGGTGTTGGCGCCGTCGGAGGTTTCCTTCAGCCGTTCGGCTTCCTGCGAGAAAGCGGCCGTCAGCTGCGAGGCACGCTGGGCGGCATTGGACATGATGCCTTCCAGATGCCGTTCGGCTTCGCCCGTGATGGTTTCGAAACGATGGGCTTCGCCGCTGAGCGCGCCCACGGTGGTTTCCATCGCGGTGCGTTGCTGATTCAACGCCGCTTCGAACTGCTCGCCTTCGTCCTTCAGCTTGGTCAGCATTTCGGACATGGCGGCGCGATGCTTTTCCTGGCGCGCCAGCACGAATTCGGCGCGCTGAAGCGCGGCGTCGGACACCGACTCGATCTTCTTGGCCTGCTCGTCGAGTTCGACCGCGGCGGCATGCGGCGCTTCGGCGGCGGTCTGGGCGGCGGCGCGGAAGCCCGCTGCCTGCACGTCCAGCGATTGCGCCGCCATCTTGAGCGTGCCTTCCGCCGTCTCGATGGTGGATTTCATCTGCGCGGCGCGGCCCGCCACGGTCTCGGTGGCGCGGGATGCGATCTCGGACAGATTTTCGGACACCGATTCCAGGCGCTGGGTTTCCTGAGTGAGGCGCGCGGCAATCGCTTCGCCCCGCACTTCGGCGCGCGCGCCCGCTTCGTCCATCGCCGCGATCTGGTTTTCCAGCGCCGTTTCCAAAGCGCGAAGGCGCCCATAGGCACCGTCGAGCCCCGCGTTCAACGCGTCCAGTTCATGACGCACGGCGCGGCCCAGGCGGGCGGCGCTGCGCGCGATGCTGTCATCGGTGACGAACAGATTTTCCGTGGCGCCGTGCAAGGCCTCGGCCATGCCGCCCATGCGATGGGCCAGCGCGAAGGCGCCCGCGATGGCGACGAACAAAAGCGGCGGCAGGAGGATCGCGGCGCCGAAGAGGGCATATTGCTGGATCTCCAAGCCGCCAAGGCCGCGGGTGCCGAAATAGCCCCACAGATAGGCGCACCAGATCCCGATCCAGAAAAGCGAAGCGATGCCCGCGAACACCATCGCCCGCACGCCATAGCGGCTCCGGGCGGATAGCCGGGGAGCGACCCTGACCTCTTCGCGAAGCGGTGCCGTGTCCGCTCCGGCCTCGGTCGGCTCAAACGCAACTGGCTGATTTTGCTCGAAATTCCGTACCATAGGCCTGCTATCCCCGTCTCGCGCAGGTTACCCCAAAGGTATGTCAGCGCAAAGGCTAGCCCCGAGAGCTTAACGCGCCGTTAGCCTTCCGCCCGGCAGGCTGGCGGCTCCACAGGGATAAGGTCATGGCCGCGATCGATCTGGAGCATCTGGCCAAATATACCGGCGGCGAAAAGGCCCTGGACGCGGAAATCCTGCGCCTGTTCGACGGCCAGATCGCCGGCATGGTGACGGAGCTGAACGGCCTGATCGCCACCGGAGACGCCAAGCGCTGGCGCGAAATCGCCCATACCATCAAAGGCGCGGCGCGCGGCGTGGGCGCGTTCGGGATGGGCGAAGCGGCCGCCAAGGCCGAACCCGTGAACCCGGCGGACGGCACCCAGGCACAAGCAGCCCTGCAAAAGCTGGAGCAGGAAGCGCAGACCGTGCGCGCTTTCATCGAGCAATATCTGGCGGCTTAAGCACCGTCTAATTCCCTACCAAGCATAGGATTTCTCCCCCCGTTGGGCGAAGCCCATAACGGGGGGAGATGTCTTTGAGCGCTTGCGCGAAAAAGACAGAGGGGGGTGACAAAATGCAGGGGTTGTTGCGGGCACCCTTTTTACATATAACCACGACGTTTTCCCAACCATTACATGAAGTTAGGTGTGGAATACGCGCCTAGGACAAGATCATGACCGCTGCCGCCCCCATTGAAACCGATGTCGCCATTATCGGCGCAGGCCCGATCGGCCTGTTCGCCGTGTTCGAGCTGGGGCTTCTGGATCTCAAATGTCATCTGGTCGACATTCTCGACCGGCCGGGCGGCCAGTGCACCGAGCTTTATCCGGAAAAGCCCATCTACGACATTCCGGGCCTTCCCATCGTCACCGGCCAGGAACTGACCAACCGCCTGTTGGAACAGGTCAAGCCGTTCGATCCGCAGTTCCATTTCGGCGAGATGGCGACGGCGCTGGAAAAGCTGGCCGACGGCCGCTGGAAGCTCACCACCGATGCGGGCACCCAGCTGATCGCGCCCGTGGTGGTGGTTGCGGCCGGCGCGGGCTCGTTCGTGCCGAAGCGCCCGCCGGTGCCCGGCATCGAGACGTTCGAAAATGCCGGCGACGGCGTGGGCGTGCATTACGCCGTGCGCAAGATGGAGACGTTCCGCGGCAAGAATGTGCTGATCGCGGGCGGCGGCGATTCCGCGCTGGACTGGACCATCAATCTGGCGCCGCTGGCCAAGTCGCTCACCCTGGTCCATCACCGCGACGGTTTCCGCGCCGCGCAGCACAGCGTCAACCAGATGCGCGAGCTGGAAGCGGCGGGCAAAGTCAAATTCCATGTCGCCAGCGTCAAGGCGCTGCATGGCGATGCGGGCAAGCTGTCGGGCGTGACCCTGGCGGGCGCCGACAAGAGCGAATGGCATCACGAAACCGATGTGTTCCTGCCCTTCTTCGGCCTCACCATCAAGCTCGGCCCCATCGCCGAATTCGGCATCAACCTGCACGAAAATCTGATCCCGGTGGACACGGCGCGGTTCGAAAGCCAGACGCCGGGAATCTTCGCCATCGGCGACATCAACACCTATACCGGCAAGCTGAAATTGATATTGTCCGGCTTCCATGAAGCCGCGCTGATGGCGCAGGCTGCATTCCACATCGCCAGGCCGAACGAGAAGCTGAGGTTCCAGTACACGACCTCCTCGTCCAACCTGCAAAAGAAACTGGGTGTCTCGTGATCCTTCGACTCGCGCGTATCCTCATCCTGAGCTTGTCGAAGGATGGGAGCCATGCGCGGCTCAGGATGAGGGAGTTTGAATCGTGAAAATTATCGCTATCGACCGTCAGGGCAAAGAACACACGCTAGAAGGCCGCGACGGCTGGAGCGTGATGGAGATTTTGCGCGATGGCGGCTTGGACATCGCGGCGGAATGCGGCGGCGCCTGCGCCTGCGCCACCTGCCATGTCTATGTGAATGACGGCTGGTTCGAGAAACTGCCCGAGCGGTCGGAATCGGAAATCGACATGCTGGACATGGCGCTGGCGGTCGAACCCAATTCTCGCCTGTCCTGCCAGATCATCTGCAGCGACGCCACCGACGGTATCAAGGTGACTGTCGCTCCCGAGTAAGAGCCACAGTCCGATGCGTTCGCTATAAATTGGAAAAAACGGCCCGCGCCGAACCCGCATAGCGCGCCGATTATCTGGAACCACATGCCTCTCGCGTGAGTTCCCGCCCGTGACGGAAGTTTCATGCCTGCTCGCCTTGCGTGCAGCGAACCGTTGAAATTATCTTGCGCGCGATTGAAATTTTCCGAGAGGCACCATGCTCGACCGCCGCACCGCCTTGAAAACGGGCGCCGCCGCCCTTGCTTTCACCAGCTTTCCCGCCTTCGCCGCGCCCGCCAAAGGCGCCGCCGCCTTGAACGCGCTGTTCGACCAGTTCGCGCAGGAAGAGCTGGACATATCGCCCCTTACCGCCACCAGCCTGGGGTTGGATACGGGCAAGCGCGCGCCCGAGAAGGGACAACTCGACGACACTTCGCTGGCCGGCATCGCCAAGGCCAAGGCCCTGACCGCCAGTCAGCTGGCGCGGCTGAAAGCCTTCGACGCCAGCTCCGTCAACGGCATGGACCGGCTGAATTATGATGTGGCGATGTTCGCCATTGCCGCCAACGATGCCGCGGCCCGGGAATTCCAATATGGCCCCGCCACCGCCGGCGCGCCCTATATCATCAGTCAGCTCACCGGCAATTACTGCAACACGCCGCCCTTCCTGGACACCCAGCACAGCATCGAGACCAAGGCCGATGCCGACGCCTATGTGGCGCGGCTGAATGCGTTCGCCACGGCGATGGACCAGGAGATCGAAGTGGCGCGGCACGACATCGGCATGGGCGTGGTGCCGCCGGATTTCGCGCTGACCAAGACGCTGGCCACCATGCAGGGCTTGCGCGCGCCGGCGCCGGATAAATCTCCGCTGACCACGTCGCTGGCGCGGCGGGCGGCGGAAAAACATGTCGCGGGCGATTGGACCGGCGAGGCGGCCAAAGTGGTCAAAGACAAGATCTATCCGGCGCTGGACCGGCAGATCGCGCTGGTGCGCGAGATGCAGAAGAAGGCCGTGCACGATGCGGGCATCTGGCGGCTGCCCAAGGGCGCGGATTATTACCGCGCTTCGCTCACCTATTGGGCCACCACCAAGGACAGCCCGGAACAGATTCACAAGCTGGGCCTGGACGTGGTTGCCGACCATACCGCCAAGATCGATGCGATCATGAAGAGCCATGGCATGACCCAAGGCAGCGTGGGCCAAAGGCTTGCCGCCATGAACAAGGACCCGAAATATCTTTACGCCAACACCGACGCGGCCAAGGAAAAGCTGATCGCCGACCTCAACGCCAAAGTGAAAGCGATCCGCGCCAAGCTGCCGCAATATTTCGGCACCCTGCCCAAGGCCGATGTGGAAATCCGGCGCGTGCCCAAGACCATCGAAGCGTCACAGCCCGGCGGCTATTATTATGCGCCGTCGCTGGATGGAAAGCGGCCCGGCATCTATTGGATCAATCTGCGCGACACCGCCGAAACCGCAAGCTGGATCCTGCCCACTCTCACCTATCACGAAGCCATTCCCGGCCATCACCTGCAACTGGCGATGCAGAACGAGGCCAACATTCCCCTGCTGCGCAAGATGATCGATTTCTCCGCCTATTCGGAAGGCTGGGCGCTTTACGCCGAGCAGGTGGCGGTGGAGATGGGCATGTATAAAGATGATCCGATGGGCCAGATCGGGCAGCTCAAGGATTCCATGTTCCGGGGCGTGCGCCTGGTGGTGGACAGCGGCATGCATGCCTTGAAATGGAGCCGCGAAAAAGCGCTCGCCTATTACGTCGATACCTTGGGCGATCCGGAAGCCAGCGCCATCACCGAGGTCGAACGCTATTGCGTGTGGCCGGGCCAGGCCTGCAGCTACATGCTGGGCAAGCTGGAATTCCTCAAAGAGCGCGAGCGGACCCAAAAAGCGCTGGGGGCCAAATTCGACATCCGCAAATTCCACGACGCGATGCTGTTGCCGGGCGCCGTGCCCCTGTCGCTGATGCCGCAATTGGCCGACCGCTATATTGCCACCGTAAAGGGGTAAGCAGCGGTTCGCGGGGCTGATGCCCGGCCACTAGACACTCCGGAAGGCTGGCCCCAGAATAATCGCGCTGCTTTTCGCGGAGCGTGCCGCATGCCCTCGACCCGGAGCGCGATTCTGCCGGCCCTTCTGGCCCTGGCGCTGGCATCGCCTGCGTCTGCCTTGCAGACCAAGCCGCAAAGTCCCAAACCGGCCACGCAGCCCGCCAAACCGGCGGAGCGGCAGACGGCGAAGAATCTGCGCCCCTCCGGTCCCCTGGTCTTTCACGGCTATGCCTGCACCATCGAATGCAGCCTGTTGCAGGAAGGCTATGCCTGGGCCTCGTCGCGCCAGGTCAGCAATCCGGCGGATTGCCGGGGCACGTCGGAAAGCTTCATCGATGGCTGCCGCGCCTTTACCGGCATCCGGGGCCCGTTCGGCGGGCGGGAATTCGATCCCAGCTTTCCCCACATGATCGGGATCGAATGAGCATGACGCGCATCGCACTTCTGTTTGCCGCGCTGGCGCTGGTTGCCGCGCCATCGCCGATCCTGGCGCAAGCCAAGAAGCCCACAGTCAATGGTGTCACCAAGCCCGGCAGCCCCAAGCCGGTGAAGAACGGCACCTCCAACGGGCCGCTGCTGTTTCATGGCTATCCTTGCGGCACGGACTGCACCAGCCATCAGGAAGGCTATGCCTGGGGCTCGGCGCACAAGATCGCCAATCCGATGGATTGCCGGGGCACGTCGGAGACCTTCATCGAAGGCTGCCGCGCCTATGCCGGGATCGAAGGCCCCTTGGGCGAGCGCGAGATTTTTCAGGATGAGGATTGAGCCGTGACCCGAAGGGGCAAAACGATCCAGTGGATCGTTTTGAACGGCGAAAGCCGCGAGCCTGAGCGAGCGGCAAAGCGCTTCGTGTGGCTAAGCGCGGCAGCGTGCACGCTCTTGAGCTTTTGCACGCTTGCGGCGATGGCCCAGCCGCTCTCCAGCGATCATCTGATCGTGCCGGGCATGCGCATCGGCAATGCCGAACTGGCACCGGCGGACCAGGGCGCACTTCAGCGCAATCTGGGCGAGCCCAACCAGACCGACCAGCGCGGCGACATGGCGACCTATCGCTATGGCGCGCCCAAAGCCGATGGCGGGGCGCCGGACGAACTGGTGGTGATGCTGGACCTGAACACGGATGCGCCGTTCGAGATCGCCACCGCCTCGCCGGATTATCACACCCGTGATGGCTTGAAGGTGGGAAGCGCCGGAGCCGCAATCTCTGCGGCCCTGGGCAAGCCGATATGCGAGGCCGCGGACGGCGCGGGCAACGGCATCATGGTCTATGGCACGATCTGGTTTCGCCTGACGCAGGGCAACATCACGCGCATTGCCATCCGCAATCACTTGAGCGCTGATGATTTCAAGACCGACGCGGTGCATTGCTGAGCCGATCATGGTTACTACCCGCCTTGCGTGTGAGGCGACTCGCCAGCCCGGATAATTCTCATTAGTGTCCCTTCGGTCTGGGGACCTTTATGACCGTCGCGCATATCTACACCGTCGCCTTTCAGGGCGTCGAAGCCCGGGAAGTCGATGTGCAGGTGCATGTCGGCGAATCCGGCGGCGGGCAGTTCAACATTGTCGGCCTGGCCGACAAGGCGGTGGCCGAAAGCCGCGAACGGGTGCGCGCGGCGCTGGCCGCCATCGGGTTGGCGCTGCCGTTCAAGCGCATCACCGTCAATCTGGCGCCCGCCGATCTTCCCAAGGAAGGCTCGCATTACGACCTGCCCATCGCGCTGGGATTGCTGGCGGCGATGGGCGTGCTGCCCGCCAGCGAGATGGCGAATTATGTGGCGTTGGGAGAATTGTCGCTGGACGCGCAGGTGACGGCGGTGGCGGGCGTGCTGCCCGCGGCGTTGGCGGCATCTGCGGCGGGGCGGGGCTTGATCTGCCCGGCGGCGTGCGGCGCCGAAGCGGCCTGGGCGGGCGATCTCACCATATTGGCGACGCCGTCCTTGATCGGGTTGGTCAATCACATGAAGGGCGCCTCGGTGTTGACGCCGCCGGAGCCGAAGCTGGCCAGCGCAATGCGCGCCGGGCCCGACCTGAAAGACGTGAAGGGACAGGAAAGCGCCAAGCGGGCGCTGGAGATCGCGGCAGCGGGCGGACACAATGTTCTGATGATCGGGCCGCCCGGCGCGGGCAAATCGATGCTGGCGCAGCGCCTGCCCGGCCTGTTGCCGCCGCTGGACGCGCGCGAAGCGCTGGAGATTTCCATGGTGCGTTCGCTGGCGGGCGAATTGACCGATGGCGGGATCAGCCGCGAGCGGCCGTTCCGCAATCCGCATCATTCCGCTTCGATGGCGGCACTGGTGGGCGGTGGGCTGAAGGTGAGGCCGGGCGAAGTCTCGCTGGCGCATCTGGGCGTGCTGTTCCTGGATGAGTTGCCGGAATTCCAGCGCGGCGTGCTGGACAGCCTGCGCCAGCCCATCGAAACCGGCGAAGCGGTGGTGGCGCGCGCCAACGCCCATGTCCGCTTTCCCGCGCGATTCCAGCTGGTGGCGGCGATGAATCCCTGCCGCTGCGGCTATCTGGGCGATCCGGCGCAGGCCTGTTCGCGTGTGCCCAAATGCGGCGCCGATTATCAATCGCGCATTTCCGGTCCCTTGTTCGACCGCATCGACCTGCATGTGGAGGTGCCCGGCGTGCTGGCATCGGATCTCGCCTTGCCGCCGCCGGCGGAAGGCACTGCCGAAGTCGCCGCCCGCGTGGCCCGCGCCCGCGATATTCAGCGCGCCCGGTTCGAAGACGAGAAAATCCGCACCAATGCAGAGGCCGAAGGCGAATTGCTGGACCGCATCGCCACGCCGGAAGCGGCGGGCATCAAGCTTCTCACCGAAGCGGCGGACCGCATGCGATTGTCCGCGCGCGGCTATAGCCGCGTATTGCGCGTCGCCCGCACCATTGCCGACCTGGCGGGGACAGGCCAGATCCAGCGCGCGCATCTCGCTGAGGCGTTGTCATATAGAAAGCTGTCATTGCAAGGCTAACGCCCTGCCGCTCGCTCATGCTCGCGGCGTTCCTCGCTTTCGCAGGTCCACTGGACCTGCTCCCGCGCCCTGCGCGCCGCTCCTCACCATATAGAAAACCGTCACTGCAGAACTGATGCCTGGCCGCTCGCACGTGCTCGCGGCGTTCGCGGTTCTCGCAGGTCCACCGGACCTGCTCGCGCGCTTTGCGCGCCACCCGCTCACCAATTGACCGGGTCCGGTAATATTGCTTAGAGTTAATGTTGAGAGTGACACTCAACTTCTGGAGCGGCTGCCGTGACTGAAGTCCTTGCACCCACGATGCGACGCGCGCCGTCTGGGATCGCCGGCATGGCGAGCCGGCTGGTGCCCGCGATCTGCGACGTGTCGGTCACCAACATGTGCAACGCCACCTGCAATTTCTGCTCCTATGCCCATGACAAGGGCATCGTGAAGGACCGCCGCTGGATCGACCGCGACCGGTTGCGCGAGGCCATGGCCATCCTGCACCGGCGGGGTGTGCGCTATATCAACTATCAGGGCGGCGAGCCCCTGCTGCATCCCAAGATCGACCTTTTGGTGTCGGATGCGCGCGAGAGCGGGCTTCAGCCCGCGATGATCACCAATGGCTGGCTGCTGCCCGAGAAGATCGAGCGCGTGGTCAAGGCCGGGCTGGGCACATTGCTGGTGTCGCTGGACAGCGATTCCATCGCCAAGCATGAGGAAAATCGCGGCCTCAAAGGCGTGTGTGACCGCATCCGCAAAGGCGTGAAGATCGCGCGCGACCATGGCGTGACCACGATCTCGGTGGTCACGGTCAATCATCTGGTGAATTTCGAAAAGCTGCCGGACCTTTTGAAGGACCTGGGTTTCGACGCGGTGAGCTTTTCCTATCCGCGCAAGGAGCCGTTCGGATCCTCTTCGCTGGTCTATAGCGATGATTGCGATCTGGTCGATTTCACGCCGGAGCAGCTGATCGCGGCGATGGACTCGATCAAGGCGCTGAAATCGAAATTCCCGGTGATGAATCCGTCGGCGACCTTGGAAGACGTCAAGCGCTCGGCGCGGGGCGAGGAACAGCTGATCGGCTGCGTGGGCGGGCACAAATATTTCTATCTGGACTGGAATCTGCAGATCTGGCGCTGCGAAGCCTGGCACGAGCCGCTGGGGTCGGTGTTCGACCTGGACGGCATCGCCGACCGCCGCGACCGCTGCACCGCCTGCATCCAGAATTGCTATCGCGACACCAGTACCCTGATGCATGCGGGCGTAGCCGTGGCCGATGCCATGACCGAGGCCGCCAAAGGCCGCCTGGGCAAGGCGGCGGGGCACATCTTCCAGCGCAGCGTGGCGCAATCCTTGCGCTCGGTGATCGAAGAGGCGGGCATCATCCGGCGGCTGGCGCGCCAGGGCGCGTCGCAAAAGGCCGTGGCGCAAAACCTGCCGCCGGAAAAGATCGCGGCCGAATAAACGGATTGCGGCCGGGGCCGGCGGCCGCTTCAATATGGCCCGATTCAATATCCAGGTGGGGAATCATGATTCACCGCGCCATGCTTGGATTTCTGGCCAGCCCCTTTTTGTGCCTGCCCGCGCTGGCGGCGGAGCGGATCGCGCTGCCCTTTTCGAAACTTCCCCCATTCCCCGCGCCGGAATTGAAGCTTGAAACGCTGTCGCCCGACGTCGCCGCCAGCGTGAAGACTGCCTTGTCCGACGCGGCCAATGGCGCGCGGGCCGCCCGGCTTGCCGAAACCGCGATCCGGGATGCCGAAGAAGCAGCCGCCAAGGCGCGGATCGCAGTCCAGGCGGCGGAGCCGATGGACATTGCGTTCGACGGCTGGGCCTGCCGCTACCGGGGCGAGATGGCGCGGCGCCGGGCCGAAGGCTTTGGCGTGATGACCTGCGGCACCACCACGTATCAAGGCACGTTCCGCAACAATGCGCCGGAGGGACCGGTCAGGACCGAAACCGCGGAGACGGTTTTTTCCGGCACCTATCGGGACGGAAAGGCCAACGGTCTGGGCGGCGATACCGCGAAGCTTCAAGGCGATGCCTATCAGGGCGATTATCGCGACGGCGCCCGCAGCGGCTTTGGCGTGGAGCGCGACAAGGACGGCACGTACCCCGGCCGCTTCGGCATCTATGTGGACCCGAAGGACAAAAGCCACCGCATCACCATGGCGCTGTCGGGCCGCCAGGATTTTCCCACCGCGCATTGGGCGGGGCGGTTCGGCGCCTATCTGGGCCCCAAGATCGCCTGCACCATCATCAAGGGCGCTTATCTCGAAGGCAGCGTGCTGGACGGCTATGGCGCGAAATTCGATGCGGCGGGAAAGCCCGTCGAACAAGGGCTTTACGCCACCGGACTTTTGAAAGGCGCCAAGACCCCGCCCTGTTGACGGGAACCTGAACTCCCGCCGCCCGTTCTCTTGGCGACAGCGGGAGACATCTCATGAAACCTATGGTCATTCTGGGCATCGTCCTGATCGTCGGCGGCATCGCCGGCCTGTTCGTCAGCCGCGTCAGCTGGACCGAGACCGAGCCGCTGGTGAAGGCCGGGCCGATCCAGATCAATCACGAGGAAAACCATTCGCTCTGGATTCCCACCGCCGCGGGCGTGATTTCCGTGATCGCGGGCCTGGGCCTGGTGATGGTGAGCCGGAGGGCTTGATTTTGGTCGGCACGGCCGGACGTGTTGCCTAGGTCCGAGCAAAGCGAAGGACGCGTGGGCAACGCTTCGCGCCAAAAGGGCGCTTCGCACTTTTCCTGGCCGATGCTCCTAGTTCTTCAGTTTTGTCAGCGCGTCCAGATCCGCCTTGATGGCGCGGGCGGCCCGGCGTTCGGCATTGCGGAAATATTTTACAATGTCACGGCCCCGGTTGGTAAGGGCGGCGCCGCCCCCCGCCTTGCCGCCGGTGCGCCGCTCCAGCACCGAGCCGCCGAAAATCTTTTCGATGTCCTGCAGCAAAAGCCAGGCGCGGCGGTAGCTGAGCTTCATCTTGGACGCGGCGGCGCGGATCGAGCCGGTCTCTTCGATCAATTCCAGCAGGCGCGCCTTGCCCGGCCCCATATTGCCGGCCTCGCCGATCGGTAGTCTGAGAAAAAGCCCCGCCATGCGCGCATCCTGACGCGGAGAGGCCGGTGCGGGCAAGACTTTTGCAGCGCCATATCGAACGTGATATTCACGCGTGTATCACGACAGAGAGGGGATCCCGATGACCAAATTCCTGCGCGCACTGGCCGCGACCTTGCTGCTGGCGCTGGCGCCGCTGCCCGCTTTCGCCGCCGACGTCACCGTGTTCGGCGCCGCGTCGCTTTCCGATGCGCTGAAGGAAATCGCCGCGCTTTATGAAAAGCAGAGCGGCAAGCATGTGGCGATGTCGCTGGCCGCGTCCTCGATTCTGGCGCGGCAGATCGAAGCGTCGGGCGGCGCCGATGTCTTCATCTCCGCCGATCTGGATTGGATGGATTATCTCGACAACAAAAGCCTGATCCAGCACGACACCCGCGAAGACCTGTTGGGCAACCGGCTGGTGCTGGTGGCGGGCAAGGATGTCGGCACCAACATTACGATTGCGCCACATTTCGATCTGGCGGGCGCGCTCAAGGGCGGACGGCTGGCGATGGCCGATCCGGATTCGGTTCCGGCGGGCAAATATGGCCGCACCGCGCTGATTTCATTGGGCGTCTGGAACAGCGTGGTCAATCGCGTGGTGAACGCCGAGAATGTGCGTGTGGCGCTGGCCTATGTTTCGCGTGGGGAAGCCCCCTTGGGAATCGTCTATGAGACGGATGCCAAGGCGGACAAGAATGTGAAAACCGTGGGCGTGTTCCCGGAAAACTCGCATCAGCCCATTCTGTATCCTGCCGCGCTGGTCAAGGACGCGAAACCGGAAGCCCGCACCTTCCTGGCCTATCTGGCCTCGCCGGCCGCGCGCGCGATCTTCGAGAAGAATGGCTTTACGTTCCTTGCCAAGTGACGCAGAGCGAAATAACAAAGTTGGCCCGTAAAATCGGGCCTGTTGCTAATCTCGATAAGAATGATAGAGATTAGCCATCAAGACGCATTCGAGGGGATGAGATGAAACGTATTTTCCTGCTGGGCGCAGCTACCGCCATGCTGGCTGCCGCCGCGCCTTCCGCATTCGCGCAATCCGACGATGCCGTGATGAAGCGGCTGGATCAGATGCAGAAGATGATCGAGGCGCAGCAAAAGGAAATCGGCTCGCTGAAACGCGCGCTCGCCAAAAAAGGCGCAAACCTTCCCGCGCCAGAACCGGTGGCGCAGCCTGCGCCGCCTCCGCCACCTGCGCCGCCGCCCGTGGTCGAAACCCGTCTGCAGCAGCAGGATCAGAAGATCGACGATCTGGTCGCCAAATTCGCCAGGCAGGAAGACCAACGCCGTCTTGCCACCCAGGAAGCATCGCAAGCCAGCGTCACCAATGGCCGGCTTCAGATCGCGTCCGCCGATGGCCGGTTCAGCGCGGCGCTGCGCGGCACCCTGCAATATGACGTGGGCTATTACATGCAGGGCGCCCATGCCCGCGCGCTCACCACCGGACAGGATTTTTCCAGCGGCAGCAATTTCCGCCGCGCCCAGCTTGGCCTTCAAGGCAAAGTGTTCGGCGACTGGTCTTATTATGTGAATATCGATTACGGCTCCGGCGGCTCGACCGGCACCGAAACGCCGGGCCATATCCAGCAGGCTTATATCGAGTATGACGGCTTGGGGCCGTTCATCTTCCGCATCGGCGCGCATCCGCCGTCCACAGGCCTGGACGATTCCTATTCCGCCTCCGATCAGCTTTTGATGGAACGCTCCGCGCCGGGCGACATCACGCGCAACATGGCGGGTGGCGACGGGCGCGATTCCATCGAGCTTCTGTATGTGGGCGACCGCCTCTATGGCAGCCTGGCCTATACCGGCGACAAGGTGCAGGAAACCACGCTTCTGTCCGACGAACAGCAGGCACTGGTGGGACGCATCGCCTATTCGCCCATCGTCAACAGCGACTGGCGTTGGGTGGTGAGCCTGGCCGGTACCGACGTGTTCCGTCCCGGCGATTCCAACGGCACCCTGGCATCGCCCCGGCCTTTCTCGATGTCCAACCCGCCGGAAGTGAATGTCGACGACAACAGCACCAAGCTGGTGTCGGTGTCCGACGCCAATGTCACCGACGCCTGGGCGTGGAATCTGGAAAGCGCCGTCACCTATCGGAATTTCCTGGCCCAGGGCGGCTACTTCAAATACGGCATCGACCAGCGCGGCGTCACCACCTTGCGCGGCCAGGGCTTCGACGGCTGGTATGTGGAAGGCAGCTGGGTTCTGTCCGGCGAAAGCCGCGGCTGGTCCACCGCCAATGCCGCCTTCACCAATCCCAAGCCGCGGGTCAATTTCTCGCCCAGCAATGGCGGCTGGGGCGCCTTCGAATTGGCGGCGCGCTATTCGACGCTCGACCTCAACGACAATGCGGGCGTGGTCGGCGGCGCCTTGCCGGCGGGCGGCGTGCGCGGCGGCGAACAGCGCATCAGCACGGTCGGCCTCAACTGGTATCCCAACCCGGTGCTGAAATTCACTTTGCAGGCGCAGAACGTCCAGGCCAGCCGCATCGGTACCCTGGGCACCACCGCCAACGCCAATATCGGCCAGAACTTCAACACCATCGCGCTTCGCTCGCAGTTGGCGTTCTGATTTTCCGCCAGTTTGGATGAGGGGGCGGCGCATTGCGCCGTCCCCTTTTTTGCGACTAGCATCCGCGACCGAAAATCGCGGAGGTGCGCATGCGTCTTTCCCTTCTGGGCATCGCGGTGTTCGCCGCGTCCGTCTCCACCGCCTTTGCGCAAGGCGACGCGCCAAAGCCAGACCCGTCACACATCACCTTCACCATGCCCAAGGACATTGCCTGGAAGAAAAGCGAGAGCATGGACCAGGCGGTGATCTTCGGCGATCCGGCCAAGCCGGGCCTCTATGGCCTTCTGATCCGCTGGAAGGCGGGGCATTTCAGCCGCCCGCATTTTCACAATACCGACCGCTATGCCTATGTGATTTCCGGCACCTGGTGGGTGAGCTCCAGCGACACCTATGACATCGCCAAGACCTATCCGATGCCAGCCGGCAGCGTGGTCACCGACCTGGCGGGCAAGGTACATTTCGATGGCGCCAAAGATGAAGACGCCCTATTGGAACTGGTGGGCATGGGGCCGGTGACCACCACCCCGTTCGACGCTGCCAGGAAGTAAGCAGGAAATAAGACAGGGGATTTGTGGGGCATGGCGCACGGACTTGAGGCCGATCCCGTCACCGTGACGGTGTTCCTGTTGCTGTTCGTGGGCATTGCCGGAGCGGGCCTGATCGCGGCTCGCTGGCGGCGGGGCGATCTTTCGCAACTGTCCGAATGGGGCCTGGGCGGGCGGCGGTTCGGCACCCTGATCACCTGGTTCCTGCTCGGCGGCGACCTTTATACCGCCTACACGTTCATCGCCGTGCCGGCCCTGATGTTCGGCGCGGGCGCGACCGGATATTTCGCCATTCCCTATGGCATGCTGGCCTATCCGCTTCTGTTCGTGGGTTTCGCACGGCTGTGGTCGGTGGCGCATCGCCATGGCTATGTCACCGCCGCCGATTTCGTGCGCGGCCGCTTCGGCTCCCGCAGCCTGGCGCTGGCCATTGCGCTGACCGGCATCGCCGCCACCATTCCCTATATCGCGCTGCAGATGCTGGGGCTGCAGGTGGTGATCGCGGCCTTGGGCATTCAGAACCTGCCGGGCCTGTCGGCGATTCCCAATCTGCCGCTGCTGATCGCCTTCACCTTCCTTGCCTTCTACACTTTCTCCAGCGGGCTGCGCGGCACCGCCGTGATCGCCATCGCCAAGGACATCATGATTTACGCCACCGTGCTGGCGGCGATCGTCATCATCCCCGTCGAGCTGGGCGGTTATGGCAAAGTCTTCGCCGCCGTCGATCCCAAGCAATTGATCCTGGGTCACGGCACGGCGGACAATCTGGGGCCGGGCTTCGCCTATTCCTCCCTGGCGCTGGGATCGATCCTGGCGCTGTTTCTCTATCCGCACGCCACCACCGGCATGCTGTCTTCGGCCAGCCGCGACGTGGTGGAGCGCAACTCGATCATCCTGCCGATCTACTCCTTCGCGCTGGCGCTGATCGCGCTTCTGGGCTTCATGGCGCTGGCGGCGGGCGTCAAAGCGATGCCGGAATATGCCGTCGGCTTCGAGCGCTTCGGCAACAATTTCGCCGTGCCGGCGCTGTTCCTGCACATGTTCCCCGACTGGTTCGCGGGCGTGGCCTTCGCCGCCATCGGCGTGGGCGCGCTGGTGCCCGCCGCGATCATGTCCATCGCTTGCGGCAATCTCTTCACCCGCAACATCTATCGCGAATTCATCAATCCCGACTGCACGCCCCAGACCGAAACCAAGGTGGCCAAGATCGTGGCCTTCACTGCCAAGCTGGGCGCACTGTTCTTCGTGCTGGCGCTGAAAAGCTCCTACGCCATCGAATTGCAGCTTCTGGGCGGGATCTGGATCTGCCAGACCGTGCCGGCCGTGCTGGTGGCGCTGTTCACCCGCGCCATGCATCCCATGGCGCTTCTGATCGGCTGGGCCTGCGGCATCGCCGCTGGCACCGCCATGGCCTGGAGCCTGGAACTGAAAAGCTCGGTCTATGTGCTGCACGTCTTCGGTGTGGCGGTGCCTTGCTACGCCGCATTGAGCGCTCTGGCGCTCAATCTGGCGGTCGGGATCGTGCTGAGCTTTATTTTCAATGCCCAGTCGCGCGGACCCCGCGCCGATGAAACCGTGGCACAGGATTACGCCTGATACGCGTACAGCGCGCCGGATTTTGTGACCTGAGCAGGAGCGTCCCCCGGAGCGTGCGCAAGCACGTGAGGAGGCGCGACGAACTCAGGGCGCAAAAGACAAGCGCTACCCGAAGCGGCCGGTGATGTATTGCTCGGTGCGCTTGTTGTCCGGCGCGGTGAAGATCTTTTCGGTCGCGCCATATTCGACCAGCTCGCCCAGATACATGAAGGCGGTGTAGTCGGAGGCGCGCGAGGCCTGCTGCATATTGTGGGTGACGATCACGATGGTGTAATCGGCCGACAATTCGTCGATCAGCTCTTCGATCTTGGCGGTGGAGATCGGGTCCAACGCCGAGCAGGGCTCATCCAGCAAAATCACTTCGGGGCGGGTCGCCACGGTGCGGGCGATGCAGAGGCGCTGCTGCTGACCGCCGGACAGAGACAGGCCCGATGCATTCAGCTTGTCCTTCACTTCGGTCCACAGCGCAGCGCGGGTGAGCGCGTCCTCGATACGGCCTTCCATTTCGGATTTGGGCAGCCGCTCATAGAGTTTGATGCCGAACGCCACATTGTCATAGATCGACATGGGAAAAGGGGTCGGCTTCTGAAACACCATGCCGATGCGGGCGCGCAGGAGATTGAGGTCCTTGACCGCCAGAATGTCCTCGCCGTCCAGGGTGACGGTGCCTTCGGCGCGCTGGTTGGGATAGAGTTCGTAGATGCGGTTGATCGCGCGCAGCAAGGTGGACTTGCCGCAGCCGGACGGGCCGATGAAAGCCGTCACCTTGCGGTCGTAAAGCGGCAAGGTGATGTTCTTGAGGGACTTGGTCTGGCCATAGAAGAAAGACAGATCGCGGATGTCGATCTTGGTCTTCTCGCCATGCAGGGCGCCGTTGGTGGATGCGAGAGTCGCGGCTTCCATGGGATCAGTTCCGTTTCTTTTCGAGCAGGCGGGCAAAGATGGACAAGACCAGCACGGTGGCGGTGACGAGCAGCGCGCCCGCCCAGGCCAATTGGTGCCAGTCGTTATAAGGCGACAGGGCGTACTGGAAGATCACCGCCGGCAAGGACGCCATCGGCGCGTTCAAGTTGGTGGAGAGGAACTGGTTGTTCAGCGCGGTGAAGAGCAGCGGCGCGGTTTCGCCGGAAATGCGCGCGATCGCCAGCAGCACGCCGGTGATGATGCCGGCCTGCGCCGCCTTCCAGGTCACGCTGCGGATCACGAAGCTCATCGGCGCGCCCAACGCCGAAGCTGCCTCGCGCAAGCCCCCCGGGACCAGGATCAGCATATTCTCGGAGGTGCGCACCACCACCGGGATCACGATCACCATCAGCGACAGGATGCCGGCCCAGCCCGAGAAATGGCCCATCGGCACCACCACGATTTCATAGATGAACAGGCCCAGCACGATGGAGGGCGCGGACAGGAGAATGTCGTTCACGAAGCGGACGACGAAGGCGAAGCGGGTGTATTTGCCGTATTCCGCCAGATAGGTGCCGGCGAAGAGACCGATCGGCGTGCCCAAGACGACCGCGGCCACGCTCATCAGCACGCTGCCGATGATGGCGTTGAGAAGACCGCCCGGCTGGCCCGGCGGGGGCGTCGAGGCCGTGAAGAGCAGCGGCGACAGCGCGGAAAAGCCTTCCGCCAGCAAGGCGGAGAGAATGAAAGCCAGCCACACCAGGCCGAACAGGGCGGCCGCGATCGACAATCCGATGAAGACCGAATTGGAGAAGCGCCGGCGGGTGTAAAGGGCCTGGGAGATGATCATTTGGCGCCTGCCTGGCGTTCCATCCGGCGCAGCATCAACTGGGCGGCGGCGAGGACGACAAAGGTGATGAAGAAGAGGATCAGGCCCATGAAGATCAGCGACGAGCTGTAAAGCTTGGAGGTCGCCTCGGTGAATTCATTGGCGATGGTGGCCGAAATGGTGGTGCCGGGCGCGAACAGCGAGGCATGGATCTTGTGCGCGTTGCCGATCACGAAGGTGACCGCCATGGTTTCGCCCAGGGCGCGGCCCAGGGCCAGCATCGCCCCGCCCACCACGCCCGTGCGGGCATAAGGCAGGACCACCCGCCACATCACTTCCCAGGTGGTGCAGCCCAGCCCGTATGCGGCTTCCTTCAGCATGGCGGGGACGGTTTCGAACACATCGCGGGTCACGGCCGAGATGAAGGGCAGGATCATGATGGAGATGATCAGGCCGGCGGTGAAAACGCCGATGCCATAAGGCGGGCCGCTGAACAGCGAGCCGATCACGGGAATGCCGTCGGTGGCATCGATGATGGGCTGCTGGACATGCTCCTGAAACCAGGGCGCGAAGACGAACAGGCCCCAGATGCCGTAGATGATCGACGGAATGCCGGCCAAGAGTTCGATGGCGATGCCGATGGGACGGCGCAGCATCCGCGGGCATAGCTCGGTGAGGAAGATGGCGATGCCGATGCCCACCGGCACAGCCACCAGCATGGAGATCACGGAGGTGATCAGAGTGCCGTAGATCGACGGCAGGCCGCCGAATTCATCGTCGGTGGGGTCCCAGGCGCTGGACGACACGAAGGAAAGCCCGAACGCCTTGATCGCCGGAAAGGCGCCGATCACCAGCGAGATAATCACGCCGCTAAAGATCAGCAGCACCACGATGGCGGCTGCCAGGGTGAGAAAATGGAAGCGGGCATCGCCGCGGCCCGCGCGCCGCGTGATCTCTGCCCGGGTTGCCAGATCGGCGTTGGCGTTTGCTTCGGTCAAGGCGATATCGGCCATATCTTGTGGTGCCTGGGAGAGCGGATGGGCGCCAATTCACACGGGTCTCGCGCCACGAACATCACAGTTCTGCAAAGCTTTTGTGACGGGCCGGGCGGCCGGGCCGGCCTATCCGACAAGCCATTGATAATACTTGATAATATTGGGACCTGGCCGCGGCCCGAAGCTTAACGGCCGGTAACCAAGGAACTTTAGCCTTTCTGTACAGGTCCAAGGTCAAAATCGGGCGGCAAATCCGGGAAAACGGAAAGAAGCGGTTCACGTGACGGCGGCGCGGGCAATCAGGATTGTGTTCGGCACCGTTGCGGGCTCGATGCTGGTGGTGGCGGTGGGGGACATCATGCTGTCCGGCCGCCTGACCATCGTGTCGCCGGTCAGTTTCGGCGCGCTGCTGGTGGTGGCCCTGGCCTTCTTGATCTCCAACCTGCTGCATGCGCGCGAGCGCAATGTGATGCTGACCAGGCAGGCCGACGACATGCGCGCCGCCGCGCAGCGGCTGGAAAATTCGCTGCGCAACGCGGCGGCGGCCAATACCCGGCTCTATCAAAGCGAGATCCGCTACAAGGGCCTGGTGGATGCGCAGGGCGACGCGATTTTCCGCCGCGACGCGTCCAGCCGCCTCACTTATGCCAATGAAGCTTTTTTCAAGCTGTTCGGCCTCGAGCCGTCGCGGGCCATCGGCTATCCCTTCGCGCCGGAGCTTCATCCGCAAAGCCGCGCCCCCCTGTTCGGCAGTTTCGGCGAGCTGGAGAAGGCGCGCGGACAGGCGCATTACGACCAGCATGTGCGCACCATCGCCGGCTGGCGCTGGATCTCGTGGAAAGATTATGCGGTGCGCGACGGCCAGGGCCGGCTCATCGAAGTGCAAAGCGTGGGCCGCGACATCACCGAGCGCAAGGCGCTGGAAGACGCCTTGACCGAAGCGCGCGACAATGCCGAAGCCGCCAGCCGCGCCAAATCGGGCTTTCTGGCCACCATGAGCCATGAAATCCGCACGCCCATGAATGGCGTGCTGGGCATGGGGCGGCTTTTGCTGGAAACCGACCTGAAGCCGGAGCAGCGCACCTACGCCGAAGCGATCACCCAGTCGGGCGAAGCGCTTCTCTCGCTGATCGGCGACATTCTGGATTTCTCCAAGATCGAATCCGGCACCCTGACCCTGGACGAAGACGAAGTCGATGTGCGCGGCCTGGTGGCGGGCGTGGCCGAACTGCTGGGCCCGCGCGCCCATGCCAAGAATATCGAGATCGTGACCATGGTGGCGCGGGAAGTGCCGCGCGCGATCCGGGGCGATCATGTGCGCCTGCGCCAGGTGCTCACCAATTTGATGGGCAATGCCGTCAAATTCACCGAGACCGGCGGCGTGTGCGTGGCGCTGTCGATGACCGGGACGGAGAGCGACAATGTCCTGCGCGTGGAAGTGCGCGACACCGGCGTGGGCGTGCCGCCGCAAAAACGCCAGGAGATTTTCCAGGAATTCGTCCAGGCCGATTCCAGCCATGCCCGCAAATTCGGCGGCTCGGGATTGGGGCTGGCCATTTCCAAGCGCCTGGTCGAGACCATGGGCGGACAGATCGGCATCGAACCTGGCCCCGATCACGGTTCGATCTTCTGGTTCACCGTGCCGACCGTCACGGTGCGGCCGGCCGGCGAGGATGCCGCGCCGCTTGCCGGCAAGCGCATCGCCATCATCAGCCGCAACAGGATGCTGCGCGAAGGCCTTGGCCTTCAGATCGAGACCCAGGGCGGCGAAGGGCTCAATTTCGCGCAGCTGCCGCCGGACGGACGGATCGACGCGGTGCTGATCGATTCCGGCACCGACAGCGCCCCCGACCCGCTGGTGCCGCCGGACCTGTCGATACCGACCCTGGTGATGGTGACGCCTGCGGCGCGGTCGCGGCTGAAAGACATCACCGCCATGGGATTTGCCGGCTATCTGGTGAAGCCCATTCGCGAAACCTCGCTGGCGGAGCAATTGAATTTCTGCCTTTCGATGAACCGCGCCGGCAAGGTTTCCGCCGAAGCCAAGCCGGCGCCCTCCGACAAGCCCGCCGCGCCCCCTGCCGCGTCCGCCCCTCCATCCGTTCGCGCCGGGCTGAAGATTCTTTTGGCGGAGGACAATCCGGTGAACGCGCTGCTGATCCGCGAGCTGCTCCGCCGGCGCGGCCATCAGGTCAAGGACGTCGCCACCGGCAGCGCCGCCGTCGCCGCGCTGGAGCAGGAGCATTTCGATCTTCTGCTCACCGACATCCACATGCCGGGCATGGACGGGATCGAGGCGGCGCGCGCCATCCGCGCCATGGAAGAAAAACAGGCGCGGGACCGGGTGCCGATCGTGGCACTGACCGCCGATGCGCTGGAGACCGGCAAGCGGGCCTGCCGCGATGCAGGGATGGACGGCTTTCTCACCAAGCCGGTCGATCCCCTGGAGCTTGAGGAAATGTTCCAGGCGCTGTTTCCCTCGACCGACGGACTGCCGCATACTGCGGCGGCATGAGTCAGCGCCGCCGCTATTCCTTCCGCGAATATCTGAATCCCAAAACCCTCACCATGACAGTGTTGGGCTTTTCGTCGGGCCTGCCTTTCGTGCTGGTGGGCAACACCTTCGGCTATTGGCTGCGCGACGAAGGCATCGCGCTGTCCGCGATCGGGTTTCTGTCCTGGGTGGGGCTGGCCTATTCGCTGAAATTCCTTTGGGCGCCGATCCTGGACCGGGTGGGTGTGCCGCTTTTGTCGAAACTGGGGCGGCGGCGCGGCTGGATCGCGCTGGCGCAATTGGTGGTCGCGGGCGGATTGATGGGCATGGCCTGGGCGGGCGTCGGCCATGGGCTGATCATGCTGGGCGTGTTCGCGCTGATCGCGGCCTTCGCCTCATCGACGCAGGACATCGCCATCGATGCCTGGCGGATCGAAAGCGCCCGCGATCCCGATGAGTTGGGACTTCTCACCTCCGGCTACACATTCGGCTACCGCACGGCGCTGCTGGCCAGCGAAGCGGTGATCCTGCCCCTCGCCCAGCGCGTGGGATGGAACGAGGCGTATGTCATCTATGCCGCGATGATGGCCATCGGCCTTGCCGCGATTTTCCTGGCGGCCGAGCCGATCAAGGCCGATCAGGTGATGCAGCAGAAAGGCGCGGAGACGCCGCTCTGGACACCACGCGGATTTTTCGACGCGGTCGCCGGGCCGTTCATCGTCTTCTTCAAGACCCATGGCACCCACGCGATCCTGATTCTGCTCGCGATCAGCCTTTTCCAGCTGCCCAATTTCGTCTCGGGCCCGATGTACAATCCCATGTATGTCGATCTGGGCCTGAGCAAGGATGTGGTCGGCGCGGTGCGCGGCAGCATCGGCCTGGTGGGCGTGTTCCTGGGCGTGGCAGCGGGCGGATTTTTGTCCCTGCGGCTGGGGTTGATGCGAGCGGTGCTATTGGGCTGCGCCAGTCAGATGGCGGGCACCGCGCTCTATGCCGTGCTGCCTTTCGCGCACGATCCGATCAGCTTCGCGCTGGTGATGGGGCTGGACAATTTCGCCATCGCTTTGGCCGGGGTGACCCTGGTGGCGTACATGTCGAGCCTCACCAGCCTGGGCTATACCGCGACGCAATATGCGCTTTTGTCATCGACCTATGCCTGGGCGGGCAAAATCCTCAAAGGCTTTTCCGGCACCGCGGTCGAAGGGCTGGCGTCCCATTTCGGATTGATGCCCGCCTATGCCCTGTTCTTCCTGGGCTGCGGCGCCATCGGGATTCCTGCCCTGCTGCTGTTCTGGCTGCTGAAGCGGCTTCAGCAACCCGCATAGCGGAGCATCCGCCCGGAAAAGCGCGGTCCCCGGCCCGGTAACTATGGAAAGCGCGGGGCCGCGTTGCCGTTGCCGGGCAACCCCATCTGACTAAGCGACCAAGCCCAGTGTCACAATCCGTTGCGCGGTCCCAACCCGTTGGGCTAGATTATAAATCTGTCGCAGAACCGGCATATCCCGGTGTCGCGGCAGCGCCCAAAAAGGGGTTTGCGTGGTCAATATCTACGAAGCGGGACCTTTCGAAGGCCGCGCAGAGCAATGGCCGGTTCTGGCCATCTCCGGCGCCCTGGAAGTGCGCCTGGCCGAGACCGAGCATGAGGTCGAGCAGGCCCAGCGGCTTCGCTACTCCGTCTTCTATGAAGAGATGACCGCGATCCCCTCGCCCCAGATGCGCGAGGCGGGGCGCGATTTCGATAAATATGACGATGTCTGCGATCACCTTCTGGTGGTGGACCGCGAAGCCCATGGCGAGGACGGCCAGCCTTTGGTGGTCGCCACCTACCGGCTGACGCGCGAAAAAGATGCGGCGCGGGCGGGCGGTTTCTATACCTCCAGCGAATATGACATCGGCCCGATGCTGAGCGGCCTGCCGGCCGAGACCAAATATCTGGAGCTGGGCCGTTCCTGCGTGCTGAAAAGCTATCGCGCCCGGCCGGGCACCATGCAGCTTTTGTGGAAGGGCCTGATGGCCTATGTCGCGCGCTTCGACATCGACCTGATGTTCGGCTGCGCCAGCCTGGCAGGCAACGATCCCGACGCCTTGGCGCTGCCGCTGTCCTATCTTCACCACTTCCACGCCATGCCTGCGGAATTGAATGTCCGCGCCCGCCCCGAACTGTTCGTGGACATGAACCGGATGGCGAAGGACGCGATCGAACCCCGCGAGGGCCTGCGCAGCCTGCCGCCGCTGCTTAAGGGTTATGTGCGAGCCGGCTGCCGCATCGGCGACGGCGCGGTGATCGACCGCCAGTTCAACACCACCGATGTCTTCATCTACTTCCCGCTCTCCGGCATCGACGCGCGGTACAAGTCGCGTTTTGGATTGGTGAAGTGACATCGCGCTAACGCGATGTCATCCCCGGCGAGCGGCGTCCAGCCGCGAGGGAAGGGGATCCAGAGTTAAGCCAAATCGAACAGCAATACTTCGCTGGGCGCTTTCGAGCAGATAACCACTTGGTCCTGATCGGTCACGGCGGCGGCGTCGCCGGCTTTCAGCGTTTCCTCGCCCAGCGTGATTTCGCCTTTGGCGACCTGGACCCAGACGCGGCGGCCGGGGGCCAGGGGATGGATCACTTCGATATCGGCATCCAGCCGCGTCGCCCAGATTTCGGCATCCTGCACCAGGCGCACTTCCGTGGGCTGCGGATCGGGGCCGGCGATGCGGGCGAATTTGTTGGTGATCGCGGCGATATCCAGCGTCTTCTGTTCGTAAGAGGGCGCGATGCCCTGGCGCGACGGCAGAATCCAGATTTGCAGCAGATGGCACCGCTCGCGGGCGGCGTTGAATTCGGCATGCACCACGCCGGAGCCCGCGCTCATGCGCTGAATTTCGCCCGGCCGAATGGTGCCGCCGCCGCCGCCGGAATCGCGGTGCTGCAAGGCCCCTTCCAGAATGTAGGTGACGATCTCCATGTCGCGATGGGGATGGGGCGGAAAGCCCGCTTCGCCGGTGATCCAGTCTTCGTTGATCACCCGCAGCGCGCCGAAGCCGACAAAAGCCGGATCGTGATAATCGGCGAAGGAAAATGTGTGCTTGGAATCCAACCACGGCGTTTTGGTGGCGCCCCGTTCCTCCGACCGGCGCAGCGTGATCATTTGCGCACCTTCGCCTCGATCGCATCCCAGACCAGCTTGGCGATGTCGGCGCCGCCGAAGCGCTTGACTTCGTGGATGCCGGTGGGAGAGGTCACGTTGATCTCGGTCATGTAATCACCGATCACGTCTATCCCTGTGAAAATCAATCCGCGGCGTTTCAGTTCCGGTCCGATGGCGGTGCAGATATCCCGTTCACGCGGCGTCAACTCTGTTTTTTCCGGGCGCCCGCCCACATGCATGTTGGAGCGCGCCTCGCCGCTGGCGGGCACGCGGTTGATCGCGCCCGCGAATTCGCCATCCACCAGGATGATGCGCTTGTCGCCCTTGCGCACCTCCGGCAGGTAACGCTGCACGATCACCGGCTCGCGATAGAATTGGGTGAACATTTCCAGCAGCGAACCCAGATTCTCGTCACCCGGTCCCACGCGGAAAACCCCCGCGCCGCCATTGCCGTAAAGCGGCTTGATGATGATTTCGCTGTGCTGCGCGCGGAAATCGCGCACTTCGCGCGCATCGCTGGTGATCAAAGTGGGCGGGATGAAATCCTCGAATTCGGTGACGAACAGTTTTTCCGGCGCGTTGCGCACTTCGCGCGGATCGTTGACCACCAAGGTTTTGGGATGAATCCGTTCCAGGATATGCGTGGCCGAGATATAGGCCATGTCGAAAGGCGGATCCTGGCGCATCAGAACCACGTCGGCGGCGGTCAAATCATAGACGACGGATTCGCCCAAGGTGAAATGATCGCCCTTCACGGCGCGGACGCTGAGCGGCCTGGCGCGCGCGGTCACCTTGCCCTGGTTGAAGGAGAGATCGCGCGGCCCGTAATAGATCAAGCCATGACCCCGCGTCTGGGCTTCCAACGCCAGCGCGAAAGTGGAATCGCCGTCGATATCGATCTTCTCGATCGGGTCCATCTGGATCGCGACGGTCAATGCCATGGTCTTATCCATCCAATCGCCAGGCATCGGGCAGATGCCTGGGCAGTCCTGCTATGGTGACAATATCGAACCTTGCCCCGCGCCGGGCCAGGACCGGCCGGGATGCGAGATATAAGGAGGCCGCGCGGGCAATGCGAGTCCGCTGCTCTTGCGTGACGGCTTCGGCGGCGGCGCGCAGGCTGGCCCGCGCCTTGACCTCGACAAAGCAGACCGGACCGAAGGGGCATAGGGTTATCAGGTCGATCTCGCCGGCATGGGTTTTCACGCGGCGGCCCAGAATCCGATGGCCTTTCAGCCTCAGCCACCAGGCCGCCCAGGTCTCGCCGCGATGGCCGCGCGCCTCGGCCTGGCGGCGGTCAGCCATTCTTCTTCTCGAGCCCGCGCGCATAGACATCCTTGCGCGAAACCCCGGTGAGGTTCGCGATCATTTCGGACGCGGGCTTGAGCGGCATGAAGGCCAGGGCCGCGTCCAGCGCCGCATCGACAGCCGACATGTCGGCCTCGGCATCGTGCGGCGGCGACACCAGCAAGGTCACTTCGCCTTTGGGCGGCGGCGCGTCTTCGTAAGCCTGCGCCAGTTCGGCCAAGGTGCCGCGGCGCAGTTCTTCATGCAGCTTGGTCAATTCGCGCGCCACCGCGGCGCTGCGCATGCCCAATGTCTCCGACATTTGTTTCAATGTTTCGGCCAGGCGCGGACCGGATTCGAAAAAGATCAAGGTCGCGCGGATGGCTTTCAATTCTTCCAGCGTGCTTTGGCGTTCGCCCGCCTTGGACGGAAGAAAGCCCGCGAACAGAAACCGGTCGGACGGCAAGCCCGACAGCACCAGGCCGGTGAGCGCCGCCGAGGCGCCCGGCACCGCATGAACCGGCAACCGTTCCTGGATGGCTTCGCGCACCAGCTTGAAGCCGGGATCGCTGACCAAAGGCGTTCCCGCATCGCTGACCAGGGCGATGCGCGCCCCGCCCCGCAGCCGCCCCAGAAGGCGCGGCCGCTCGCGGGCGGCGTTGTGATCATTGTAAGCGGCGAGCGGTTTGGAGATGCCGTAAATAGCGAGCAGCTTGGCGGTGACGCGCGTGTCTTCGGCGACGATCAGATCGACCGCCTTGAGCACATCCAGCGCCCGCAAGGTGATGTCGCGGGCATTGCCGATGGGCGTGGAGGTGACGTAAAGACCTGGCGCCAGAAGATCCGACCGTGGTCCTTCCTTCAAATCGCCCAGATGTTGCGGTTTACCGGCGGGATTACGCGCCTTACTGTCGCCCTTCATGGGTTCACCCCGCGCATGGGACGGCCGTCCCGGGAACTTGTCGATGATGGTCTGCCCGAAAATGTCATTTGCCCGCCTTTTTGCCATTCTGAGCCTGACCGCGATAGCGGCATTAAGCGGCTGCACGCCGCCGCCCCCGCCGCCGCCCAAAGTGGTGGCGCCGCCGCCGCCCGTGGCCGGCAATCCGCTGGACAAGGATCTGCCCACCTATCTGCGCCTGCCCAACACCCCGCCCGGCGTCACGCCCATCAGAGTGGGCGTCATCCTGCCCTTCTCCAGCGCCAATCCGGCCACCCGCAATCTGGCGGCGGCGATGCTGAAATCGGCGGCGCTGGCGCTGTTCGATGGCGGCAACAGCAATATCCTTCTGATCACCGCCGACGAAGGCGCGAGCCCCGACATGGCGGGCGCCGCGGCGGCCAAGCTGTTGGGCCAGGGTGCGGAGATCATCGTGGGGCCCTTGTTCGGTCCCTCCGTCGCCGCCGTCGCGCCCATCGCGCGGGATCGCGGCATTCCGGTTCTGGCCTTCTCGACCGAGCGCAGCGTGGCGGGCAATGGCGTCTATCTGCTCTCCTTCCTGCCGCAAAGCGAAGTCAAGCGGGTGGTGAATTACGCCGTCAGCCAAGGCCATCACAATTTCGCGGCGATGGTGCCCCAGACGCCGTATGGCGATCTGATCTCCGCCGCTTTCACCGACGCGGTGAAAAGCGCCGGCGCGACCACGGTGGACATCGAGCATTTCACGCCCAGCACCAACACCGTGATGGCGCCGTCCGCCGCCATCGCCAAAAGCAATGCCGATGTGGTGATGATCGCCCAGGGCGGCAGCGTGCTGCGCGCCATCGCGCCGTCGCTGGCGTTCAACGGCCTGGATCCGTCCAAGGTCAAGCTGTTGGGCACCGGCTTGTGGGACGATCCCAGCACGGTGAAGGAACAGGCTTTGACTGGCGGCTGGTTCGCCGCCCCCGAGCCCAATGCCGACAACAATTTCAATGAAAAATACCGCGCGGTGTACGGCGCGGCGCCGCCGCAACTGGCGTCGCTGGCCTATGACGCGGTGTCGCTGGTGGCGCTGATGTCGAACGGTACGCCCTATCACCGCTTCACGCCGGCAGCCCTGATGGATCCCAACGGGTTCGGCGGCGTCAACGGCATTTTCCGCTTCAACGCCGACGGCACGTCGGAGCGCGGCCTTGCCGTGCTGGAAGTGCAAGCGGACGGCTTCCATGTCGCCAGCCCCGCACCCCGGACATTCCAGTCGAGCAGCTTCTAAACTTCGCTTGTGCCCGCCCCTCATGGTGAGCTTGTCGAACCATGAGGGCATACGGGCAGGCGAAGCGAACCCTCACCCTTCGACAAGCTCAGGGTGAGGAATTAGTTCAGCAACGCCGCGATCACCGCATTCAGGATCAACCGCCCTTGCGGCGTGGCAGAGAGAATGTCGCCGTCCTGACGAAGCATGCCTTGCTCTATCAGCGGCCCGATTTTTTCCGGTGACGGGCGCTGGCCCCAACGAGCCTGATAATCCGCAAGGTTGATGCCCTCGCGGAGGCGCAAATTCATCAAAAGATGCTCGCGCGCCGCATCCGCATCGGCGACCGGCGTGAAATCGGCAAACGCCTTGTCATCCTTTGCCACGGTGTCGCGCCAGCGTTCCGGCAGGCGGATGGTGGAGGTGGCAACGCGCTTGCCGTTCAGCATCAACCGACCATGCGCGCCCGGACCCACGCCGGCATAATCGCCGTAACGCCAATAGATCAGATTGTGACGGCTCTCCGAACCGGGACAGGCATGGTTGGAGATTTCGTAAGCAGGACGGCCGGCCGCTTCGGTCAGTTCCTGGGTGGTTTCGTAAAGCCCCGCCGCCAGATCGTCGTCCGGGATGCGCAGCTGGCCGTTTTTGTGCAGCAGCGCGAACGGCGTTTCTGGTTCGATGGTGAGCTGATACAGCGACAGATGATCGGTGCCGAAAGCCAAAGCCTTTTTCAATTCTTCGCGCCATTGCGCATCGCTTTGGCCGGGGCGCGCATAGATCAAATCCAGCGACACCCGTTCGAAATTCGCCATCGCCAGATCGAGCGCGGCGCGGGCTTCGGCGGCATTGTGCAAACGCCCCAGGAATTTCAAATCGGCATCGTTCAGGGCCTGCATGCCCAGCGACAGGCGGTTCACGCCGGCGGCGCGGTAATCGGCGAAGCGCGCGGCATCGGCACTGGCGGGATTGGCTTCCAGGGTAATTTCGACATCATTGGCCATCCGCCAAAGGCGCGCGATCTTGTCCAGAATGCGTGCCGTCGAACGGCCCTGCATCAGGGACGGCGTGCCGCCGCCGAAGAAAATCGTTTCGACCAGGGGGCGGTCATCGCCCTGGGCTTGCGCCGTCCAGTCCAGTTCGCGGGCGATGGCATCGACCCAGCCATCCTCGTCGATAGCGGTGCGGACATGGCTGTTGAAGTCGCAATAGGGGCATTTGGCGGCGCAGAAAGGCCAATGGACGTAGATCCCGAAAGACATCGGCTTATGCCCTCGAAGGCGATGGCATCTTTACTCTCCATGGGCGGGCTTGACCCGCCCATCCAAGCAACAAATTCCGTGCGTGTTAGCCCTGGATGGCGCGCATACGCTGTCACTATGCGCCAAGGCCGGCCATGGCGAAAAGAGAGGGCGCATAATCACACTCTAAAGCCGCCTTAGTAGGACTCTGCCAGGATGCCGCTGTGCAGGAGCTTTTCGAAAGCCCGTGCACGATGGCTCATGGCATTCTTCGCATGCGGATCGATTTCGCCGAAAGTCATATCCCCGAATTTCCCTTCGCCCGGAATGAAGATCGGATCATAGCCGAAGCCGTGCGTGCCGCGCGGCGGGAAGGTGAGGCGGCCATGCACTTCGCCTTCGAAGGTCTTGATCTCGCCTTGTTTGCCATCACGGGGCGGCATGGCGATGGACAAGGCGCAGACGAATTTGGCGGAAAAGTCGTGCGCCTTCTTGTCCAGCAATTCGCGCTCGATCCGCGCCATGGCGATGGAAAAATCTTTGGTGGGCCCGGCCCAGCGCGCCGAATAGATCCCCGGATCGCCGTTCAGCGCATTCACCCACAATCCGGAATCATCGGCCAGGGCGGGATGCTTGCCCGCATCGGCGGCGGCGCGCGCCTTCAGTTCGGCATTGGCGGCGAAGGTGAGCCCGGTTTCTTCCGGTTCGGGCAGATGCAGCTCGGCCGCGCCCACCGGCTCGATCCCATGAGGCCCCAGCAGCGCCTTGATCTCGCGCACCTTGCCGGAATTGTGGCTGGCGACGATCAACACACTGCCGCGCGGCAATCTCATATCGATCTCATGCAAGCGCCAGCTTTTGCAGATCGACCAGCTCGCCGATGCCTTTACGCGCCAGGCGCAGCAGCTGGGCCAATTCGTCTTCGCTGAACGGCGCACCTTCGGCGGTGCCCTGGATTTCCACCAGCCCGCCCGCACCGGTCAGCACGAAATTGGCATCCGTCTCGGCGGTGGAATCTTCGCTGTAATCCAGATCCAGCATGGGCACGCCCTTGACGATGCCGCAGCTTACCGCCGCGACATGGTCCTTCAACACGGGCGTTTTGAGCAGGCCCGTTTTCTGCATGAAGGAGAGGCACTGGGCCAGCGCCACATACCCGCCGGTGATGGAGGCGGTGCGGGTGCCGCCATCGGCCTGTAGCACATCGCAATCGATGGTGATCTGGCGTTCGCCCAGAGCCGAAAGATCGCACACCGCCCGAAGCGAGCGGCCCACCAGGCGTTGAATTTCCTGGGTGCGGCCGGACTGTTTGCCCGCCGCCGCTTCGCGCCGCATCCGGTCATGGGTGGAGCGGGGCAGCATGCCGTATTCCGCCGTCACCCAGCCCTTGCCGGAGCCTTTGAGGAAGGGCGGGGCTTTTTCTTCCAGGCTGGCGGTGACCAGCACATGGGTATTGCCGAATTTGACCAGGCAGGAACCTTCGGCGTGCAGGGCCGCGCCGGGTTCCAGGGTGACTTTGCGGAGGGAATCGTCAGTGCGGTTGGAGAGGCGCATGGGGCCGTATATCTTGAAGGAGGAAACTGGGGCGGTTACCTAGCCGCTTTGCCAGGCGGCGTCCAATCGGTGGCCGCGCGCATGGATGTTGCATATATATCAAAGGCTTATACTTGGAATCCTTCCCCTCCCGCCTGACCTATCCGCCGCTGGGCGAACGCCCGCGCGAGGTCTTCCGCCATCTGGTGGAAGCCTTCCTGACGTCGGGCGAGCCGGTGGGGTCGCGCACCCTTTCCCAGCGGCTGCCGCTGACCCTGTCGCCCGCCTCGATCCGCAATGTGATGGCCGACCTGGAGAGCATGGGCCTGCTCTATGCGCCCCATACCAGCGCGGGCCGGGTGCCCACGGAAAAGGGCCTGCGGCTGTTCGTGGACGGGCTCTTGGAAGTGGGCGACCTGGAACCCCAGGAGCGGGGGATCATCGAAGCGCGCATGTCCGGCAGCGGCCAGCGCCTGGAGGATGTCCTGACCCAGGCGACCACGGCCTTATCGGGCCTGTCGCGCTGCGCCGGGCTGGTGGTGACGGCCAAGCAGGAATCCGCCCTGCTGAAGCATGTCGAATTCGTCCATGTGGGGCCGGGCAAGGCCCTGGTGATCATGGTGGGCGGCGACGGCCAGGTGGAAAACCGCATCATCGATATTCCCCCGGGCCTTCCCGGCTCGGCGCTGGTGGAAGCCTCGAATTACCTCAATGCCCGGCTGACCGGCCGCACCATCGACGCGGCCCGGGCGGAAATCCTGGCCGAGCTGGAAAGCGAGCGGGCGGTGCTGGATTCCCTCACCGCCAAGGTGGTGGCGGAAGGGCTGGCGACCATGGCCGGGCCGGGCGGGGCCGACGACAAGGTTCTGATCGTGCGGGGAACCTCGCATCTGCTGGATTCGGTGGAGGCCCAGGCCGATATCGAGCGCATCCGCACCCTGTTCGACGATATCGAGCGCAAGGCCGACCTGATCCGGCTTTTGGAACTCGCCAAGGCGGGCGACGGGGTGAGCATCTTCATCGGCTCTGAGAACCGGCTGTTTTCCCTGTCGGGGTCTTCCATCGTGGCCGCGCCCTATGCCAATGCGGCCGGCAAGATCGTGGGCGTGATCGGGGTTCTGGGCCCCACCCGGCTCAATTATGGCCGCATCATTCCCATGGTGGACCATACCGCCAAAGTCATTGGACGGCTGTTGGGATAGCGTTTAAGGAGCTACGCCCTGCCTAGCCTAGGGGCGACAAGGAATATCATGAGCGAAGAAACCGAACAGGAAATGCCCGAAGCCCGGATCGCGGATCAGCCCGCCGATGCCATCGAAGTGCTGAAGGCGGAAGTCGAAAGCCTGCGCGACCAGCGCCTGCGCGCCCTGGCGGAAGCGGAGAATATCCGCCGCCGGGCCGAACGGGAAAAGGCCGAAGCCTCGCAATATGCGGTGACCAAATTCGCCCGCGACATGCTGGCGATCGCGGATAATTTTTCCCGCGCCCTGGCGGCCTGCCCGCCGGACGTGCGCGCCGCCGCCGATGCGCAAGTGAAGGCCGTGCTGGATGGCGTCGAAGCCCCCGACCGCCAGTTGCTGGCGACCTTGGAGCGTCACGGCGTCAAGCCGGTTTCGACCGAGGACGGAAAATTCGATCCGAATGTGCATCAGGCCATCGCCGAAGTGCCCGGCAACGGCAAGCCTGCCGGCACCATCGTCGATGTGGTGCAGTCGGGCTATATGATCGGTGACCGGCTCTTGCGTCCTGCCATGGTGACGGTGGCGCGAAGGGGCGAAACCCCGCCGCCCGTCGACACCAAGGCATAAGGCGGATGGCGGATCTCAATATCGTCGTCGCCGGCGCTTCGGGGCGCATGGGCCGCACCCTGGTGCGCGAGATCGCGCAGGCACCGGGACTGGTTCTGTCCGGCGCGCTGGAAGCCGAAGGCCATCCGGATCTGGGCCGCGACGCGGGACAGTTGGCGGGCCTGGCGCCCAATGGCGTCAAGCTCACCGCCGATCCCTTGCCTCTGATCGCCGAAGCGCAGGCGGTGCTGGATTTCACCCGGCCGATGGTGTCGCTGATGCTGGCCGACCTGGCCGCGCAGGCGCGCATCGTGCATGTGATCGGCACCACCGGCTTTGCCAATGGCGATGAGGCCCGCATCGCGGCGGCGGCGCGCCATGCCGTGATCGTGAAATCCGGCAATATGAGCCTGGGCGTCAATCTTCTGGCGGCGCTGGTCGAGCGCGCGGCCAAGGCACTGCCCGACTACGATGTCGAGATTCTGGAAATGCACCACAAGATGAAAGTGGATGCGCCGTCCGGCACCGCGCTTCTGCTGGGTGCGGCGGCCGCCAAGGGCCGCGGCGTGTCGCTGCAGAAAAAATCGGTGCGCGGACGTGACGGCGATACCGGCCCCCGCAATGACGGCGCCATCGGCTTTGCCTCGCTGCGCGGCGGCACGGTGGTGGGTGAGCATCAGGTGTTCCTGGCCGGTCCGGGCGAACGCATCGTTCTGTCGCATTCGGCGGAAGACCGTTCGATCTTCGCGCGCGGTGCTCTCGCCGCGGCGCGCTGGGGTCACGGGCAAAAGCCGGGACTCTATAGTATGACGGACGTTTTGGGCCTGTAATGGTCAAACTTCTGACGCGCACGGAAATCGAAGAGTTTTTCGCGCGCCTGAAGAAGCATATTCCCGACCCCAAGACCGAGCTTCAATACAAGAATCCCTACACCTTGCTGGTGGCGGTGGCGCTGTCGGCCCAGGCCACCGACAAATCCGTCAACAAGGCGACGGAGCCTTTGTTCAAAGCCATCGACACGCCGGAAAAGATGCTGGCGCTGGGCGTGGAAAAGCTCACCGACGCGATCAAGACCATCGGGCTTTATCGCGGCAAGGCGAAGAATGTCATCGCGCTGTCCAAGATCCTGATCGAGCAGCATGGCGGCAAGGTGCCCAAGGATCGCGAAGCGTTGCAGAAACTGCCGGGCGTCGGGCGCAAGACCGCCAATGTGGTGTTGAATGTGGCGTTCGGCGAACCCACCATCGCCGTGGACACGCATATTTTCCGCGTCTCCAACCGCACCGGGCTGGCGCCGGGCAAGGACGTGCTGGCGGTGGAATTGAATCTGGAAAAGCGGGTGCCGGAAAGATTCAAGCAGCACGCCCATCACTGGCTGATCCTGCACGGCCGCTATACCTGCGTGGCGCGCAAGCCGCTATGCCCGACCTGCGTGGTGCGCGATCTGTGCAACTTCCCGGACAAAACCAAAGAGCAACCGGCCGAGAAACCGAAGCTCAAGAACGCTTCGACAAAGCGTTGAGACACTCCGGATCGGCGGCGGCGTTCCGGCCGCGCGGCATGGTCTCGATATGCTGCACCTTGGCCGGGGCGCCGGTGAAGAAGAAGAACACGCGGCAGGCGCCCGCATCATAGCGCCACATCTCGGTCGCGCCGTCCTTGCGCGTGAAGCTGGGCGTGCCCGCCAGGGCCGTGAGCCGTGCCGCATCCAGGCCGGCGAAACGCGCGGGCTCGCCCTTGGGCGGCGGAGGCGGAAGCGGCACGGTGGGTTCCACGCTGGCCGTTGCCGGCGGAGCGGGCGTCCGCGAGGACGGCGCGGCGCAGGCGGCCAAGGCCGAAAGCATCACGCCTGCGAGAATTTTTTTCATGGCCTGGTCCGGGCCCCATTTCGTGAAAGTGCGCGGTGGAACAGATGCACCATGAAGGCGGTCCCGAACAAGGGCGCCACCAGATTGAGCAAGGGAACCATGCTGGCCAGCGCGATCAACGTGCCGCCGGCCCAGACCGCGCCGCTGTTTTTCCGCCGCAGGATATCCGCTTCGGGGGGATCGCAATGACGCAATGCCGACAATTCGAAATATTCCCGCCCCAAAAGCCAACCATTGGCCGTCACGCTGAGAATTTCGCCCAGAACCGGCAAGCCGATATCGACGGGCAGCAGCACCAGATTGACCCCCAGCACCAGGGCGGCCAGCTTCAACCCCGCGCGCAAGGTCGCAAGGAAAGACGCAGGATGCGCCACCGTGCCGGGATAATCCCGAGCTTCGATGCGCGCAGCGATCTGATCCAGGAACAGCGATGCGAACAGGGCGGCGACCGGCGGCCCCAACACCACGCCCGCGAACAGGAACAGCACGGGCGCCAGCCATTCCAGCGCCCGATTCACCAGGGGGTTGCCCAGGACCGGCAGGAGCGAAAGGGCATATTCGCTGAGTGCCAAGGCTCCCGCGAACAGAAGGATGGTGAGCAGCAGCGCCTTGACCACGATCCCCGCGAAAGCGGGATCGAAAATCAGCCTTGCGGCGCGCGCCATGCTTGCGAACATCGCATCCGTCCCGTAATGGCTGTGCTTATAGCGTCTTTCGGAGCGAACATGCCGCCAAAATACGATGTCGCCGGCCTGGGCAATGCGATCATGGATGTGATCGCGGCGGTGGACGATCAATTCCTGCTGGATCACGGCATCGCCAAGGGCGGCATGACCCTGATCGACGAATTCCGCGCCGAGGAACTGCACAAGGCCCTGAAGGACAGCGTGCAGGCGGCGGGCGGCAGCGCCGCCAACACCATGGCGGGCATCGCCTCCTTGGGCGGCAGCGCGGTCTTCCTGGGCAAGGTCCGCGACGACGCCTTGGGCGCGCGCTTCAGCGAGAGTCTCAGATCGCTGGGCGTGGATTATACCACCCGGCCCGCCGCGAACGGATCGTCCACCGCGTCCTCGATGATCGCGGTGACGCCGGATGGCCAGCGCAGCATGAACACCTATCTGGGCGCCTGCCGCGAGATGACCCCGGCCGATGTCGATGTGAACGAGGTCGCGGCGGCCAAGATCCTCTATATCGAAGGCTATCTGTGGGACACCGAGGACGCCAAGGACGCGTCGCGCAAAGCCATCCGCGCCGCCAAGGACGCGGGCGTCAAAGTGGCGCTGACCTTGTCGGACAGTTTCTGCGTGGGGCGCTTCCGGGACGAGTTTCTGGGTCTGATGCAGCGCGATCTGGACATCATCTTCGCCAATGAAGACGAAGCTCACTCGCTGTTCGAAACCGAAGACTTCGCCGTCGTGACCGAGCGGATGCAGGCCTGGGGCGGGCTGGCCGCGCTCACCCGTTCGGCCAAGGGCTGCGTGGTGGTGAAGGGCGCGGAAATCCACGCCGTTCCCGCCGCGCCCGTGGCAAAGGTGGTGGACACCACCGGCGCGGGCGATCTGTTCGCCGCCGGTTTCCTGTTCGGCCAGGCACAAGGCAAGGGCCTGGCGGATTGCGGGCGGCTGGGCGTGCTGGCGGCGGCGGAAATCATTTCGCATTATGGGGCGCGGCCGGAAGTGTCGCTCAACGAGCTGGCGGCGCAAGCAAAGCTGATTTAGCGGTCGCATCTGCCGTCTCATGCTTCGACAAGCTCAGCATGAGGACCGGTTTTGTATCCTCACCCTGAGCCTGTCGAAGGGTGAGGGACGACGTTTTCCAGAAGCGCGTTATTCTGGGAATTGCAAAACTTGTATTCCTTAATCGCCGATATAATGCAGCACGACTTCGCGGCTGTGCGGGGCGTCGCGATGCTCAAACAGATAGAGCCCCTGCCAGGTGCCCAGCATCGGCTTGCCGCCGCGAACCGGAATTGCGATAGACGTCGCGGTCAGCGCGGAACGGATATGGGACGGCATGTCGTCCGGCCCTTCCGCCGTGTGGCGAAAATCCATGCCCTTGCGCACCAGCTGGGCGAAGAAATCCCGCAAATCCTTCTGCACGTCGGGATCGGCATTCTCCTGCACCAGCAGCGAAGCCGAGGTATGGCGTACGAAGCAGGTGAGAAGCCCGTCCTGAATCTTTTCGGCAGCGGCGAATTTGGCCAGCGCGTCGGTGAATTCGTACAGCCCCGGACCATGGGTGGAAACGCGAACGGTATGGAACGCCTGTTTCACGGCTTTTTCCGCAAATAGACATAGAGCGCGCCGTCGCCGCCATGACGGCGATGCGCCACGCTCGATCCGGAGATCAACGCGGCAAATTCCTTTTCGTTCAGCCAGCGCGGCACCATCTGTTTCAAAACGCCATGCGGGGAGCGCATCCATTCGGCGCCTTCGTGATGCTTCGGGTTGCCCACGCCGGTGATCACCAGCGCCAGCCGGACGCCGCGCGCTTGCGCGCCGGCAAGAAACGACAACAGCGTTGCATGCGCCGCCGCTTCCGTCATGCCGTGCAGGTCCATCCGCGCGCCGGGCGTGAGCTCTCCCCGCCTGAGTTTTTCAGTCGTATTCCCGTCAAGTTTTTGTTTGACCCCCTCCGACCTACGCAGCATTGCTTTTGGCGCTCCGGCTCGCGCCTGCGCGCCTGCAAGCGCTGCTACGTTCGCACGCTGTTGCTGCTCACCCTCCCCCGCTATGCGCTTCGCGCGAGGGGGAGGCGGGGCTGTGCTTGCCTTCTTGGGCTTGGCCATCACCGCCTTGAGCGGGCGCGGTTCGTCGATATGGGCCTTGAACAGCTTGCGTTCATCGTCGGTGGTGCGGCGTTTCATGGGAAGAAATTTTTCCCCAGCCGCGCGGCCACGGCGTTGGGCAAAAGCACGAACATGCGGCCTTGTGCTTTCATGTCACCCGCGCGTTGCTCGGCCGTGCCGCCGAACCCGAAATAGACATCGCCCCGCACCTGGCCGCGAATGGCGCCGCCGGTATCCTGCGCGATCAGCAGCGCCTTCACCGGATCGGCGGCGATGTAATAGGGCGCACCCAGCGCGTTCTTGCGCAGATCGATCGCCATGCTGCCCATGCGCGTCAGCGGCACGCCCTGGACCCCGTTGCTGCCCAGCGCCGTATCGCCCAGCATTTTCTCTTCAAAGAAAATGAAGGACTGGTTCGCTTCCATCACCCCTTGCGCCAATGCCGGATGCGTCTTCAGCCAACCGCGAATGGTCGCCAGCGAGATTTTTTCTTTTTCCAATTCGCCCTTGGCCAGCAGCACCCGGCCGATGGCGGTATAGGGCCGTCCATTTTCCCCCCCATAGGCGATGCGGGCGGACGATCCGTCTTCGAATTTCACCCGGCCCGAGCCCTGGATCTGCAGGAAGAACAGCGCCACCGGATCGTCGCACCAGAACAGGATCTTGGCGGCGGGCAATCCCTTGGCATTGATGTCGGCGCGGGTGGCATAGGGCACCAGCTTCTGGCCGCTCAAGCGTCCGGAAATATGCTCGCCTTTAAATTGCGGCGAGAACTGGCTGAGATCGACCCGGATCAAATCGGACGGCACGCCATAGACCGGTGTCCGATAGGCGCCGGTCTGAATCCGGCTGCCGCGAATTTCCGGCTCGTAATAGCCGGTGAACAATCCCTGGCCGGACAGCGCATAGGGCGTGAAGTTTTTTTCGAAGAAGACGCGGGCATTACCCGCTTCTTCTCCGCACACTTTCTGCCAGTCGGCCGCGGTGCCGGCGTAATCGGCCATTGCTTCGGCGGGCGGCTTTTTGGCGATGACGGCGCAGCTGCGGCGGAACGCGGCCAGCGCGGGATCGAGGTTGGCGTCCCGCCAGCCGGGAAGATCGGAGAATTGCGCTTGGGCCAGGACCGGCACGGGACGGGTCAGCCACCACCAGCCGGCCAGACCCAGCACCAGGGCCCCAAGCGCTATCGCGACAAGTCTGCGGCTCAGGGCAGGGCGCCGCTGGTTGCCACCAAGGTCCAGGTGGGACTGGAAGAACCGATCTGGCGGGCGAAGGTCCAGACATCGGTGACGTCGCGCTGGACATAATCGTTGGCCGAAGGCGCGCCATGGGCGAACTGGGCCCGGAACGAGACGGTGATCTCGGCGGTCTGGCCCGCCAGGGTCGCTTCCACGATGCGTGCGTCGGTGAGACCGGCCAGGGTTTCGGGCGGCGGCGAACCGGCGCGGGCGGTGATGTCGGCGTCGAAGGCCTTATAGACTTCGTCGGACAAAAGCGGCTTCAAGCTGGCCCGGTCGCCCGAAGCGAACGCCTTGAGGATCAACTCGTAAGCGGTTTTCGCGCCGCTGAGGAAATGGCCGGTTTCGAAGCTGGGATCGGCCAGTTGAATATCGAACAGGCTGCGGGCTTGCGGCTCGGCGGGCCGCTCGGCCGGAGGCGGCCGCAGGGCGGTCGCGGCGGGCGACGCGGCGCGCTCATCGCGCGGCTGGGGCTCATGACCCGTCCGCCGGCCCAAAATCGTATAGAGCCGGAACAAGACCACGCCCGCGACCATCGCCGCGATCAGGATCTCGATCAGTTGCGCGTCGGCCATTTCGAGGGACCCAAACATAAAGGAACCCTAACGCCGGGGAACCCGGGGGTCCAGAACCGGCTTTTAACGATAACGCCGCAGCCCCGGATTTGGCGGCTTTTCCTTGTCGGGGAAGCGTCCTCATGGTAACGCGCGGGCCGCGATTGATGGAAAAACACGCATGAGCAGCGACGGAAACGCAAATCCCGCCCAGGGCGAAGGCACGCCCGCCCTTCCCGCCTTCCAGGTGGTGGGCCAGTACATCAAGGATCTGTCGTTCGAAAATCCCGGCGCGCCGTCCGGCCTGACCGAGCGGCCCCAGATCGATTTCGGCGTGGACGTCCAGGCCCGGCGCGGCGACGACCAGCATTTCGAAGTGGAACTGAAGCTGCGCGTGCATGCCAAAAGCGACACCCGCCAGCTCTTTTTGCTTGAACTGGCCTATGCCGGCCTCTTCCGGTTGCAGAACATTCCCGAAGACGCGATGCAGCCGGTGCTGCTGATCCAGGCCCCGCACATGTTGTTCCCCTTCGCCCGCCGTATCGTGGCGGATGTGGTGCGCGACGGCGGCATGCCGCCCCTGATGATCGAGCCCATCGATTTCGTGGCGCTGTACCAGGCCAAGATGAGCCAGGCCGCGGCGCAGCCGCCGGCAGGGACGGCTTAAGCCGAGAATTAAGTTTCCCATTTCCTCATGGTGAGCTTGTCGAACCATGAGGATGACGCGAACCTCTCCGCTGCGCTTCGCGCCCTTCGACAAGCTCAGGGCGAGGACGCAGCACTCAGTTCGCGGCCAGTTTCCAGATCGCGCCTTCGCCCAGTTCGGCGGCGACAAAGGCGGCGTGACGGGCCGCTTCCTCGGGCGTGATGCGAGGGGCGAGCGGCGCGGGCCGCTGGCGGGCGCCGCCGCGGTCTTCGTCTTTTGCCTGAGCGGCGGCTTCGACCGGGGCCAATGCCAATCCGCGCTGACGCCCGCCGACCAGCTCCAGATAGACCTGCGCCGTCAGCTCGGCGTCCAGCAGCGCGCCATGCTTGGAGCGCACGGTCAGATCGATGCTGAAGCGGCGGCACAGCTCGTCCAGCGAATAGCGCGCGCCGGGAATTTTGCGCTTGGCGATCTCGATCGTGTCGATGGTGCGGGCCATCGGCAAAGGCGTGCGGCCCACCCGGGTCAGTTCGGCATTGATGAATTTCATGTCGAAGCTGGCATTGTGGATCACCAGCACCGCATCGCCGACAAATTCCAGAAACTCATCCACCACATGGGCGAAGAGCGGCTTGTCGGCCAGAAATTCGTTGGAAAGGCCGTGAACCTTTTGGGATTCGATGGGCACATCGCGTTCCGGGTTCAGATAAAATTGCAGGCTGCGGCCGGTGGGGAAATGATCCTCCAACTCCACCAGGCCAATTTCCACGATCCTGTGGCCCTCGCCCGGCTCGAAGCCCGTGGTTTCGGTGTCGAAAACAATTTCACGCATGGGGGTTCTCTTTTGCCGCTCGCGCGAACGCGGCCAATTTAGCCCGAATATCCGCCAGGATCATTTTCACCTGTTCGCGGGCGTGATCCAAGCCCTTGTCGGTCATCACCACATAATGCGCCTGTTGACGCTTTTGCGCGTCGTCCATCTGGCGGGCTTTCAGCGCTTCGAATTTTTCCGCCGTCATGCCGGGGCGCGACAGAACCCGGACCCGCTGCACCGCTTCCGGCGCGCTCACCACCACGATGGCGCCCACCTCCGCATCGGCGCCGGCTTCGAACAGAAGCGGGATGTCGAGCAGGACAATCGGCGCACCTGCATTCTTCAGAAATTCATCCCGCTCCGCCGCCACCAGCGGATGAACCAGGGCTTCCAGCTTTTTCAGGGCATCGGGTTTGTTCACCACCGCCGCCGATAGCGCCGCGCGATCCACCGCGCCGTCCTTGACCGTGCCGGGAAAGGCGCGGGCGATGATCTCGACCGCCGCGCCGCCTTTGCCATAGACCCGCGCGATGGCGGCATCGGCGTCATGCACCGGCACACCTTCGGCCGCGAACAGCTTGGCGGTTTCGCTTTTGCCCATGCCGATCGAGCCCGTTAGCCCAATGACAAATGGCTTAGGCATGGAGCGCCTTTTCCAGATGGGCGCGCAGGCCCGGCGTCACCTTCGGCGTCACACCGAAGAACGCTTCGAAAGACGGCGCCGCTTGATGCATCAGCATGCCCAGGCCGTCGATGGTCTTCAGCCCCCGCCCCTTCGCCTGTTTCAACAAGGGCGTTTCAAGCGGATTGTAGACGATATCCAGCACCGTCGTGGTGTCGCGCAACACCGTCAGATCCAATTCCAACGGCGCATGGCCTTTCATCCCGGCGCTGGTGGTGTTGATCACCAGATCCGCGGCGCCTGCCACATCGCGCCAATGCGCCAGGCTTTCCGGCAGCAATTCGCTTTGCATAGCGGGCCCCAGCGCGCGCGCCAGCGATACCGCCTTGTCGGCATGGCGGTTGAGGATATGCACCTTGGCGGCGCCCAGTTCGTTCAATGCCAAGAGCGCGCCGCGCGCCGCGCCGCCCGCACCCAGAAGCAGCACGGTCTTGCCGTGAAGACTGCTCATCCCGGCGCGCAACGACTCGCGAAGACCCACGGCATCGGTGTTGCGGCCTTCGATGCGGCCGTCGGGATGAAAAATCAGAAGATTGGCGGCGCCCGCCATCTCGGCCGCCGCATCGGCGACATGGGCCAGCGCGAAGGCCGCTTCCTTGTGCGGCACCGTGACATTGACGCCGGTGAACCCCGCGCGCCGCAGCGCCAGCACGGTGCGGGCGAAATCCTCGCGCGGCACGCCCAGCGGCACCAGCGCGCCATCGACTTTCAATTCGTCCAGCCAATAGCCATGCAGCAAAGGCGAGAGCGAATGGCGGATCGGCCAACCCACCACCCCCGCGATTTTACCGGCACCGGTCAATGTCATGTCTCAAGCAATCCTTGCGCCCGCAAAGCCGCCAACACTTCGAGCAATGGCAGCCCGAGAATGGAAAAATAATCGCCTTCGGCCTTTTCGAAAAGCTGGGCCCCGAAACCTTCGAAATGATATCCGCCCACCGAGCTGAGCAATTTTTCCCCTTCGCGGGCCAGATAGGCGTCGATGAAGGCTTCGCTCAGGAGCCGCACCGTCATCTCGGCCACCGATGTGTGCCGCCACAGGACCCTGCCGTCCCGGGCCAGGGCCGCCGCCGAAATCAGCCGGTGCGGCCGGCCCGCCATGCGAAGAAGCAAAGCCCGAAGTGCGTCCAGGTCCCTGCTCTTGCCCAGGATTTCTCCATCCAGCTCCAGGACGGAATCCCCGCCCAGCACGGTTTGGCCGGGCTTCCGCCGCGATATCTGGGCCGCCTTCTCGCCCGCCAGCGCTTCGGCGACGGCGCGGCCATCCCCACCGCCCGCGATCAGGCCGCGCATCAGGGCAGGCTCGTCGATATCGGCGGGGGCCACCATGAAATCGACCCCCGCGGCGCGCAGCAGGGATTGGCGGGAGGCGCTGGCCGAGGCGAGCACCAGGGGGCTCATTCCCGTTTTTCCTGCCGTTCGGCGAGAAGGTTCATCACGGCGGCGGCGGTTTCCTCGATCGAACGGCGCGAGACGTCGATCTGGGGCCAGTCATTCTGTTCGAACAATTTCCGCGTGCCGGCGATTTCCGCGCGCACCGTGTCCAGGTCGATATAGTTGGTGTCGCGCTCTTCGCCCATGGTGGTGAGACGGTTGCGCCGCACCTGGACCAGCCGGTCCGGCGAGACCCACAGGCCCACGATCATCGGCCCCCTGGCGTTCAGCAGCGGCGCGGGCAGCGCCATACCGGGAACCAGGGGAATATTGGCGGCGCGGATGCCGCGAATGGCCAGATAGACGCAGGTCGGCGTCTTGGAGGTGCGGCTGGCGCCCACCAGAATGACCTGCGCGTCATGGATCGTGTCCAGTGACTGGCCGTCATCATGCTGGATGGTGAAGTTCAGAGCTTCGATGCGGGCGAGATAGCGCTGATCCACTTCATGCTGACCGCCGGGGCGGTGGGTCTCGGCGATGCCGAGAAATTTCGACAGCTCCATCACCGGCCGCTCCATTACGTCCACGCAAGCGATGTTCAAGGCGCCGCAGCGGCTGAGCAGCATTTCCCTGAGGCGTGGATTGACCAGGGTGAAAAACACCAGCCCGGGACTGATGGCGATATGGTCGATGGAACGGTTGAGCTGATGCTCGCTGCGCACCAGGGCATAGGAATGGACCTGAACGTCGACGCCCTCGAATTGTGCCAGCGCGGCATTGACGATGGCGTTGAGGGTTTCGCCGGTGGCGTCCGACACCAGATGGATATGGAATTTTTGCTCCACAAACTGTTCCCGATTTCTCCACGGATCGGGTTTATGCCCTCTTCGCCGGGCTGTGGACAGCGCCAAATGGTGGACATCTGTGCGCAAGATAGGCGGGCTGTGACCCCCTCTCTGGGCAAAGTGGCACAGCCCCCTTCCCGCCAAGCTCTTGAGTCGCTTCAATCGAGCCCCTAGATCGGGCGGATACCAACCGAAGCTTCCACAGCCCACAGGCCTTACATCATCCTCATCATCTTAATAGATAGAGTCTTGTTATGAAGGTTGCCCTGTGAAGACCGGAATTGTCCTGTTCAACCTGGGAGGGCCGGACAGCCCTGAAGCTGTCGAGCCTTTTCTGCGCAACTTGTTTTCCGATCCGGCGATCATTTCCTTACCGGGGATCGTGCGGTTGCCGCTGGCGCGTGTGATCGCGCGCCGCCGCGCGCCCTTTGCCCGGGCGATCTACGATCATATGGGCGGCCGCTCGCCCATCCTGGAAGAAACCCAGGCGCAGGCCAGGGCATTGGAAGCGGCCTTGGGCCCGGACACCAAAGTGGTGGTGGCGATGCGCTGCTGGCATCCCTTCAGCGATGGCGCGGCGGAAGCCTTGCGCCGCTTCGCGCCGGACCGGATCATTCTCCTGCCGCTTTATCCGCAATTCTCCACCACCACCTCGGCATCGTCCTTCCTGGATTGGGAGCGGGCGGCGCGCAAAGCGGGCCTGACGGCGCGCACCACCCGGATCTGCTGCTATCCGTCGAATGCGGGCTTCATCGCCGCCGCCGCGGCGAAAATCCGTGCCGTGCTGGAAAATCCTTTGCCCGGTATTTCCTATCGCCTGTTGCTGTCGGCGCATGGCTTGCCCAAGCGGACCATCGAAAAAGGCGATCCCTATCAATTTCAAGTGGAGCGGACCGCCAAGAGCCTTGTGGATGCGCTGGGGATAAAAGACCTGGATTGGAATGTCTGTTATCAAAGCCGGGTGGGGCCGTTGAAATGGCTGGAGCCATCCACCGACGGCGAAATCCGCCGCGCCGGGCGTGACGGCAAAGGCGTTGTGGTCGCGCCGATCGCGTTTGTCAGCGAGCATTCCGAAACGCTGGTGGAACTGGATATCGAATATCGGAAACTTGCGCGGGAAGCGGGCGTGCCGGATTACCGCCGCGCCGGCACGGTCAGCGCCGACCCGGCATTCATCGAAGGCCTGGCTGGTCTGGTGAGAAAAGCATTGGCCGATGGCGCCTGCGTCAACGACAATGACGGCCGGATATGCCCGGGGCAGTTCGGGCGCTGCGGGTATCGGGAGGGATGATGGATTCGGTTCGCAATGCGCTGGCCAACTATATCGACTGGATTCTGGCGTTTCACATCATCGCGGTGATCGCCTGGATGTCGGGCATGCTCTATCTGCCCCGGCTGTTCGTGTATCATACCCAGACACAACCCGGTTCGGAGAGTTCGGAGCGTTTCAAGGTGATGGAGCGCAAGCTGCTCCGGGGGATCATCAATCCTTCCATGATCGCGGTGTGGATTCTGGGCCCGACCCTGGCCTGGCTGACCGGCGCCTATCTCGACGTCTGGTTGCAGATCAAATTCGTCCTGGTGATTGTGCTGAGCGGCATTCACGGCTTTCTGGTGCGCTACTGGCGGGCCTTTGAGGCCGACCGCAATACCCATTCGGAGCGGTTTTTCCGCATTCTGAACGAGGTTCCCGCAGTGTTAATGATTTTGATCGTGATCCTCGCCGCGGTTAAGCCTTTTTCATGACCCCCATCTGTCCGCCACGCGGGCAAGCCCGCTAGCGGACATCTTCCCCCGCCAGCGGCTTCGCCGCGCGGGGGAGGCGGGCCTGTGCCAAGGCTTACGCTCTGTATTTGCAAGAAATCCAAATCACGGTATAAGTGGCCTGTTCTTCAGACCCGCGCGGCATCGGTTCGCCGGATGCTAAGGCCAGACGGCTGGTGCGGGTCCCAACCATTTCCCGATGAATCGTTTCTGGCGCCAAAGCCCGCTTCATCGGACCAATCTCCGTTCTAGGTGTTTTCATGACCGTCCAAGAAGGCCTGCAGGCGATGAAGCTGCAGGATCTCAAGAATAAAAAGCCCGCCGATCTGCTCGCCTTTGCCGAGGAGCTCGAAATCGAGAACGCCTCGTCCATGCGCAAGCAGGACATGCTGTTCGCGATCCTCAAAGAACTCGCCGAGCGCGATGTCGAGATCATGGGCCAGGGCGTGGTCGAAACCTTGCAGGACGGGTTCGGCTTCCTGCGCTCCCCGGAATCCAACTATCTGCCCGGTCCCGACGATATCTATGTTTCCCCGTCGCAGATCCGCCGCTTCGGCCTTCGCACCGGCGATACGGTGGAAGGCCCGATCCGCGCGCCTAAGGATGGCGAGCGCTATTTCGCCCTGCTCAAAGTCTCGACCATCAATTTCGAGGACCCCGAGCAGATCAAGCACAAGGTCCATTTCGACAATCTGACGCCGCTCTACCCCACCCGCTGGCTGAAGATGGAGTTGGACGACCCCACCCTGACCACCGCGCCGCCCCGCACCGGCAAGACCGTGATCCTGCAGAACATCGCCAAGGCGATTTCGGCCAATCACCCGGACGTCTATCTGATCGTGCTTCTGATCGACGAACGCCCGGAAGAAGTCACCGACATGCAGCGCACGGTGAACGGCGAAGTGATCTCGTCCACCTTTGACGAGCCCGCCACCCGCCACGTCCAGGTCGCCGAAATGGTGATCGAAAAGGCCAAGCGCCTGGTCGAGCATAAGCGCGATGTGGTGATCCTTTTGGACTCCATCACCCGCCTCGGCCGCGCCTACAACACGGTCGTGCCCAGCTCCGGCAAGGTCTTGACCGGCGGCGTGGACGCCAATGCGCTCCAGCGGCCCAAGCGCTTCTTCGGCGCTGCCCGCAACATCGAGGAAGGCGGCAGCCTCACCATCATCGCCACGGCGCTGATCGATACCGGCAGCCGCATGGACGAAGTGATCTTCGAAGAATTCAAGGGCACCGGTAACTCGGAAATCATCCTGGACCGCAAGGTCGCCGACAAGCGGGTCTTCCCCGCCATCGACATCATGCGTTCGGGCACCCGCAAGGACGAACTCTTGGTCGAGAAGGGCACCTTGGCGAAAACCTATGTCCTGCGCCGCATCCTGGCGCCGATGGGCACGGTGGATGCCATCGAATTCCTGCTCGACAAGCTGCGCTCCGCGAAGAACAACGCGGACTTTTTTGAGTCGATGAACACCTAAAGGTGTTCATCGCTCGGGCCCCCATCTGTCCGCCACGCGGGCAAGCCCGCTAGCGGACATCTTCCCCCGTTATGGGCTTCGCCCAACGGGGGGAAGAAAGTCTCGACCAAGGCTCGCTCGAGATTGTCGGTGTAGCTGCGCGGGCGCTGAGAGATCTCTTCCCCGCAAGGGATTATCTTGCGGAGAAGAGAGGCCGGGCTCACCAGCGGCGCCGGGGCCGCATTTGAGAACCGCCGCGCAAAATGGATTTTGGTCAAGGCCGAAGTTACGGAATCAAAACCGTCGCTCCAACTGTCTTCTTCGCCGCCAGGGCTTCCTGGGCCTTGGCGGCGTCTTTCAGCGGCACGCGCTGGTTGATCGCCACTTTCACTGCGCCGGATTTCAGCACCGCGAAAAGATCGTCGGCGGTTTCCTGCAGTTCCTGGGCGGTGCGGGTGAAATGCGCCAGGGTCGGCCGGGTCAGCATCAGCGAACCTTTGGTCGCCAGAATCCCAAGCGGGAACGGCGTCACCGGGCCGGACGAATTGCCGTAGCTCACCATCAGCCCGCGCACCTGCAGGCAATCCAGCGAAGCTTCGAACGTGTCCTTGCCGATGGAGTCATAGACCACCGGCACGCCGTTGCCGCCCGTGATCTCGCGCACTTTCTTTTCCCAACCGGGCACCTTCGTATCCAACACGTAATCGCAGCCATTGTCCTTGGCCAGCTGGACCTTGTCCGGCGAGGTGGTGCTGCCGATCACGGTGGCGCCCAGATGCTTGGCCCATTGGCAGGCGATCTGGCCGACGCCGCCGGCCGAGGAGTGAAACACGATGGTCTCGCCTGTCTTCACGGCATGAATCCGGCGCAGCAGATATTGCGCGGTCATGCCCTTGAGCATCGAGGCGGCGGCGACTTCGTCGCTGACGCCATCGGGCAGCTTCACCACTTTTTCCGCCGCGACATTGTTGGCCTCGGCATAGGAGCCGATGGCGCCGGAGCAATAGCCCACCCGTTCGCCGATCTTGAAGCCTGTGACGCCGGCACCCAGGGCCGCGACCACGCCCGCCGCTTCCGAGCCCAGGCCCGACGGCATGGGCAAGGGATAGAGGCCGCTGCGATGATAGATGTCGATGAAGTTCACGCCGATGGCGGTGTGTCGGATCTGCACCTGGCCGGGGCCCGGCGCGGGCAGGTCGTAATCCTTGTACTCCAGAACCTCGGGACCGCCGGTCTTTTCGAAACGGATGGCTTTGATCATTTGCGTGTTCCCTAAGTTCGTTGTGGTCTTGACTCCCTCATGCTTCGACAAGCTCAGCATGAGGAATTTTCTATGTCCTCACCCTGAGCTTGTCGAAGGGCGCGGAGCGTTTGCGAAACGGTCCGGTGGACCGTTTCGAGCGACGCGCGCCGCGAGTTTGGACGAGCGGCCGGGCAAAAGCCATGATCTATATCTCTAACTCAGATTCTGCCGGAAGAAGGTGGCGCTGCGGATATTGGCGAAATCCGCATTGGCCTTGTCGTAATGCGCCCCGCCCACCCGCGCGAAGGCATGGTTCATTTGCGGGTAGCGGTAGAGCGTGACATGCGGATTGGGTTTGAGGCCTGCCTCGATTTTGGCCTGAGCCTCGGGCGGCACATATTCGTCGGCTTCTGCGATATGCAGCATCAGCGGTTTCTTGATCTTGTCCGCCTCGTCCAGCCGGTTCTGGATATTGATGCCGTAATAACCCACCGAGGCGTCGGAGTTGGTCCGCGCCGCCGTGAGGAAAGCCAGCTGACCGCCCAGGCAATAGCCCAGCGCGCCCACCTTGCCGGTGCAGCCGGGAAGCGCGCGCAGATGGTCGATGCCGGCCTGGATGTCCTGGATGCCTTTGTCGACATCGAAGCGGTTCATCAGGTCCAGCGCCTTTTTCCACTCCGCGTCGGTCTTGTCGGTGAGCTGGATGCCGGGCTCCAGCCGCCAGAACAGGTCGGGCACCAGGGCGTAATAGCCGCGCGAGGCCATGCCGTCGGCGATGTCGCGCATCACTTGGTTGACGCCGAAGATCTCCTGGATGACGACCAGACCGGGTCCGCGCCCGCTGCCGGGACTGGCCAGGTACCCCGTGAAGGCGCCGTCCCTGCCGTTGATGGCGATCGTCTGTCCGGTCATGTCCACCCCATTTTCCCGAAGGTTAGCCGTCACCAGCCGGGGAATCCTAGCCCCATCTCTTGACGATCAGGCATGCCTGAAGCGGGCACAGGCTTTCTTCCCCCGCATGGCGAAGCCATTGGCGGGGGAAGATGTCTTCCGAAGGCTTGACCTGAGGAAGACAGATGGGGGCAACGAAAATCAGGCCGTCCCAACCGGCGCGCGGGGCGGCAGGGTCAGGACTTGGCTGAGCGTGACCGCGCTGGTGATGGGAACCGAGCATTCGGCGCGCGAGCAGAGATAGGCGGTGGGCGTGCCGTTGACCATGCCCTTGCCGAAAGCCGGATGGCCGGTGGGCAGCGCCTCGCCCGAATCCACCACATAGAGCAGGCGGTTGGGCAGCACCTTGCCCCACACCACTTTGATCAGTTCCTGGGTGCGCGGATTGTTCCGCGGGCCCACCACCACCACCTGGAAGCCGGAGACGAAGGTTTCCAGGCTGTTGAGATAGGACGCGCAGGAAGCCCAGGCGCGGCCATATTCATCCGCGAAAGCCTCAAGCTGGGCGCGTGCCCGCTGGCCGTAATGGCCTTCGCCGGTGATCTGCCCCAGGCGCGTCAGCACCCAGGTCATGGTGCCGTTGGCCGACGGCACGGCCTGGTCGTAAAGAACCCGGGCGCGCACGATCAGCGTTTCCGCATCGTCGGCGGTGGTGCAATAGCCGCCCTTCTCGTTATTCCAGAAATGATCGTTGAGAGTGCCGACCCAGCCCTTGGCGGCATCCAGGAAGCGCTTCTCGCCGGTCACTTCCCAGAGGAAGAGTGCCGCGCGCGCCATATGCGCATAATCGTCGGCGAAGCCTTGCGCCCCGCGCACGCCGTCATTGGCGGAGTGATAAAGCCGGTCGCCCTCGCCCAGCGCCTTGACCACCTGGTCGAACGCGGTGATCGCGGCCTTGACCCAATCGGCGCGATCCAGCGCCGCGCCCGCCTGGGCCAGCGCGGCAATGGCAAGACCGTTCCAGTCCGCCAGAAGGGTTTCGTCGCGCGCCGGCTTCACGCGCTTGTCGCGCGCCGCCAGGAGCATGCCGCGCTGCTTCACCAGCAAAGCTTCGTCGGCTTCGGTGAGTTGCGGCTGGGGATGACCCATGCGGCTCAGAATGTTGCGCCCGCCGGTGTGATTGCCGTCGCGGGTGACGCCATAGACCGACTTGAAGCGCTGGGCGAAGGTGCCGGAGAGGGCAGCGTCGATTTCCGCTTCGGTCCAAAGATAATATTTGCCTTCCTCGCCTTCGGATTCCGCTTCGAAGCCCGCGGCGAAACCATTGTCCATGGTGAGGTCGCGCAACATCCAGCCCACCGTTTCCTCGATGCGCTGGCGGCAAAGGCCGTTGCGGTTGAATTGCCAGACGCCGGTGAGGAATTCGACGATCAGCGCATTGTCGGCCAGCATCTTCTCGAAATGCGGCGTCAGCCAGCGCTCGTCCACGGTGTAACGGAAGAAGCCGCCGCCGATGTGATCGAACAATCCGCCCAGCACCGTCGCGTCGATGGTGGTGGTGACCATCTGCAGGAATTGCTGGATGCCCGAGCGCATATAGGCGCGCCACATGATGTCCAGGAAAATGGTCTGGGGGAATTTCATTCCGCCATTGGCCAGATAGCTGAGCTGGCCGCCCAGGAAGATGTCGTAGCGCTGGCCGATGCGCAGCGCCGCGATGTCGAGCTGGATGGCTTCGGCCTGGCCCGCCATGTTGCGGTCGAGCAGCATCTGCATCTGCCGGTAGACGCCGTTGGCGCTGGTTTCGACGTCCTCGCGCTTGTCGCGATAAAGCGCGATCACATCATCGAGCACGCGGGTGAAGGCCGGCTGGCCCAGCTTCTCCACATCGGGCAGGTAACCGGCGACGAAGAAGGGGTGGCCCTTGGGCGTGAGGAAGATGGTGAGCGGCCAGCCGCCATTGAAGCCCATCAGGTTGCCGGCGGCCTGGTACATCTGGTCCAGGTCGGGACGCTGAACCCGGTCCACGATCACGGGAATGAAATTGTCGTTGATTGTCTTCGCCGTCTCGGCGTTGGAGAAGCTCTCCCGGTTCATCACATGGCACCAATGGCAGGCGGCATAGCCGATGGAGAGCAGGATCGGCTTGCCCGCGGCTTCGGCTTCGGCCAGCACCGCGTCGCTCCAGACCCGCCATTCGACCGGGTTGTCCTTGTGCGCCAGAAGATAAGGGCTGGTGGCGTTCTGAAGAGCGTTCATCGCTGGTTCCATTGGACGCGGCGATGATGGAAGATCGCCGAAGGTTTGAAGGGCCGCGCTTCTTAGCCGAAACCGTCTGCCCCCGGAAGGGCAGCCAATGACAGGGGGAATCGCCCATGAAAATGCATATCGAACTGGACATGACGCCCGAGGAAGCCCGGGTGATGATGGGCCTGCCGGATGTTGCGCCCCTGCAAAAACAGATGCTGGACGACATGCGGGCGCGCATGACCCGGGCCATGGAAGCGGGCGATATGGAAAGCCTGATGCGGGCCTGGGCCCCCTTGGGCGGGGCGGAAGCCTTCAACCAGTTTCAAAAATTCCTCTGGGACAGCGCCAGCCTGGTGGCCCGGGGCGGCAAGCCGAAGGAAAAGCCCTGACTTTGACGCCTGCCCCCGCGATGTCTGGTGAAACGATTTATGCCCTGGCCAGCGCGCCGGGCCGGGCCGGGGTGGCGGTGGTGCGGGTTTCCGGACCCGGCGCCGGATCCATTCTGGCCGCACTGTCGGGCGCCCTTGTCCCGCCCCGCACGGCGCGCCTGCGCATCTTGCGGACGCCGGCGGGCGAGATCGACCGCGCCCTGGTCCTGTGGTTTCCCGCGCCCGCCAGTTTCACCGGCGAGGATGTGGCGGAATTCCACGTTCATGGCGGCCGCGCCATCCGCGAGCGTTTGTTCGATGCCTTGGCCGAACTGGGGGCACGCCCGGCGGGGCCCGGCGAATTCTCCCGGCGCGCGGTCGAGCATGGGCGACTGGATCTCACCCAGGCCGAAGCCATCGCCGATCTGGTGGATGCGGAGACTCCCGCCCAGCTGCGCCAGGCGCTGCGGCAATATGACGGGGCGTTGGCCGACCTTTACGAAGGCTGGCGGGCGGACCTGGTCGGGGCGCTGGCCCGGGCCGAAGCGGCGATCGATTTTTCCGACGATGGCGTGGGCGAGGGGGAATTCGCCGCCGCGCGCGCCCGGGTTCTGGAAATCATCGTGGCCATTCAAGCCCATATGGATGACCAGCGGCGCGGCGAGGCGCTGCGCGAGGGGTTGAAGTTGGCCATCATCGGCCCGCCCAATGCCGGCAAAAGCTCGCTGATCAATGCTCTGGCCCGGCGCGAGGCTGCCATCGTGTCGGACATTCCCGGCACCACGCGCGACGTGATCGAACTGCGCCTCAATCTGGGCGGCTATCTGGTTCAGGTGGCGGACACGGCGGGGCTGCGCGACACGCGCGATGCGGTGGAGGCCGAAGGCGTGCGCCGGGCGCTGGCCCAGGCAGGCACCAGCGACCTGGTGCTGCTGCTGCGCGACGGCACTATTCCGTATACGGACTTTCCCGGCGTGATGCCCGATCTTCTGATCTGGAACAAGAGCGATCTGCCCGGTTTTCAGAAACGCGACGGCATTTCTTTGTCGCTCAAAAGTGGCGAAGGCTTGAGCGATCTGATCGCGCGTTTGACCGCGATGGTGGCGGAACGCCTGGAAACACAGGATCAAATGCCTGCCCTGACCCGGCCGCGCCATCGCGAAGCGCTCGCACAGGCGCTGGACTCTTTGCGCCATGCCCTCACCGCGCCGCCCGATCAGCCGGAGTTGTTCGCGGAAGATCTGCGCTTGGCCTTGCGCGCCATCGGGCGCATCACCGGCCGGGTTGATGTCGAGGAATTGCTCGACAGCGTGTTTCGGGACTTCTGTATTGGAAAGTGAGCCCTGGCGCGGCGCCTCGCTCGCTCCGCTCGGCGAGGGGCCAGCTTTTCTAAGCTCGCTTGTGCTCGCCAAGAAAAGCTAGGCCGACGCCCCAGCGCAAGCGAAGGGCCGTTGCCCTGATGCGGCAATGCGCGTATTTCCCCGCGCATGAGCGGCTATGACGTCATCGTGATCGGCGGCGGCCATGCGGGCTGCGAAGCGGCTGCGGCGTCGGCGCGGGCGGGCGCGGCCACGCTTCTTCTCACCCACAAGTTCGAAACACTGGGCGAAATGTCCTGCAATCCGGCCATTGGCGGGGTGGGCAAGGGTCATCTGGTGCGGGAGATCGATGCCCTGGACGGGTTGATGGGCCAGGTGGCGGACCGGGCGGGAATTCAATTTCGTCTGCTGAACCGCCGCAAAGGGCCAGCCGTGCGCGGTCCCCGCGCCCAGGCCGACCGGGCACTCTATCGGGCCGCCATGCAGGACGCGCTCAAACAGATCGCCGGACTGGAAATCCGCGAGGCGGCGGCGGAAGACCTGATTTTGAAGGAAGGCCGGGTCGTTGGGGTTCGGACCGCCGACGGGCAGGAGATTTTCGCCGCTTCGGTGGTGCTGACCACCGGGACTTTCCTGAATGGCCTGATCCACATTGGCGAGACCCAAATCCCCGCCGGGCGGATGAAAGCCTCGGCCTCATATAGCGAAGCGGTAGGCCAAAAAAGTGGTGTTGAGCCGCCATCGCTGGGGCTGTCCAAGACACTCTATAGCTTCGGCCTGCCGATGGGCCGGCTGAAGACCGGCACCCCGCCCCGGCTGGACGGACAGACCATCGACTGGGCCAGCCTGGAATCCCAGGCTGGGGACGACCCGCCCGTGCCGTTCTCCTTCCTGACCCGGGCGATCACCACACCGCAGATTGCCTGCGCCATCACCCGCACCACCTTGCAGACCCATGCGATCATCCGGGCCAATCTGCACCGCGCGCCCATGTATTCAGGCCAGATCGCGTCCACCGGGCCCCGCTATTGCCCCTCCATCGAGGACAAGGTGAGCCGGTTCGCGGATCGCGAAAGTCACCAGATTTTCCTGGAGCCAGAAGGACTTAACGACGACACGATCTATCCCAACGGTATTTCCACCTCCCTGCCCCAGGATGTGCAGCTGGCCTTGCTGGCCACCATCCCCGGCCTGGAGCAAGCCGTGGTGCGCCGGCCCGGCTATGCCATCGAATATGATTATGTCGATCCCCGGGCCCTTTCGCCCGCCCTGGCGGTGAAGAGCGTGCCCGGCCTCTATCTGGCCGGACAGATCAACGGCACCACTGGATATGAGGAAGCGGCGGCCCAGGGGTTGATGGCGGGCCTCAATGCCGCCCGGGCGGCTGGCGGCCAGGACCCCGTCATTCTGGACCGGGCCCAGGCCTATATCGGCGTGATGATCGACGATCTGGTGACCAAGGGGGTGAGCGAGCCTTATCGCATGTTCACCTCCCGGGCCGAATATCGCCTCACCCTGCGAGCAGACAATGCGGACCAGCGGTTGACCGACCTGGGCGAGAGCTTGGGCATTGTCGGCTCGGACCGGCGGATGGCTTTCCAGGCCAAGATGGAGCGGCTCGCTGTTTCACGTGAAACAATGGCCGCCCATACCCTCACCCCCAATGAAGCGGCCAAGCATGGTCTGACCATCCGCCAGGATGGCGTCCGGCGGACGGCCAGCGACCTGTTGAGCCTGCCTGAGGTAGATTTCGCCCGGCTGGCGGCGATCTGGCCGGATTTGGGCGCCATCGCGCCCGAAATCGTCGAGCAGCTGGAGATCGATGCCCAATATGCCGGGTATCTGGACCGCCAGGACGCCGATATCCTGTCCTTCCGCCGGGATGAGGGTCGAGCCCTGCCCCCTGACTTGGATTATCGGGCCGTGATCGGGCTTTCCAACGAAGTCCGCCAGAAGCTGGAAGCGATCCGTCCCGCCACCCTGGGCCAGGCCAGCCGTATCGAAGGCGTGACCTCCGCCGCCCTGACCCTGGTTCTCGCGTACGTCAAAGGCACCCGGAAAAGCCGGACCAACAAAGAGCCGCAAAGTGCCTGATGCCGCCTTCGGGCCTGAGGAGTTCGCGGCCGCGACCGGTGTTTCACGTGAAACATTGGAACGCCTGACGCGATACGCCGATCTTCTGCGTGACTGGAATGCCCGGCACAATCTGGTGTCGCCCAAGTCCCTGGAAGATTTGTGGCGGCGGCATTTCTGGGATTCCGCCCAGCTGGCGCCTTTGGTTCCGGAAAAAGGGAAAACCCTGGCGGATCTGGGTTCCGGAGCCGGGTTCCCAGGGCTGGTGCTGGCGGAACTGCTGCGGAACCGGGTCCGGGTGACCCTGCACGACGCCACCGCCAAGAAATGCGCTTTCCTGGCTGCCGCCGCCGAGGCCATGGATCTGCCGGTTGCGATTGAGAATAAGCGGATGGAGGATATTCCCGCCAAAGTCTTCGATGTGATCACGGCCCGGGCCTGCGCGCCCTTGCCGAAGCTCTTGGGCTATGCGCAGAATTTCATCGGCCCTGACAGCGTTTGCCTGTTTCTCAAGGGTCGAAATGTGGGGTCCGAATTGACGGAAGCCCATAAATGTTGGAAAATGGAAGTCAGGCAGATCCCGAGCCTGACGGATCCATCCGGGTCCATATTGGAGCTGAGGGAGCTGTCGCCCCATGACCGAACCCCGCAAGAAACCGCGCGTGCTGGTCGTCGCCAATCAAAAGGGCGGCGTCGGTAAGACCACCACCGCGATCAATCTGTCGACCGCCCTTGCCGCCATCGGCGAGCCCACCCTGGTGATCGACATCGACCCGCAGGGCAACGCCTCGACCGGGCTGGGCGTGCCCCGGGCCTCGCGCACCGTCACCACCTATGACGTGCTGATGGGCGAGGCCAAGCTGGCCGACGCCATCGTCGAAACCCGGATTCCGAAATTGTCGATCGTGCCGGCGACGGTGGATCTGTCCGGCGCCGAGCTGGAGCTGATCGACAAGCCCCGGCGCAATTTCATCTTGAAGGACGCCTTGGCGGAATACTCCGCACACGGAGGATCTCCCTTCTCCTATGTGCTGATCGACTGCCCGCCTTCGCTCACCCTTCTCACCATCAATGCGATGACGGCGGCGGATGCGGTGATGGTGCCGCTGCAATGCGAATTCTTCGCCCTGGAAGGATTGAGCCAATTGCTCAAGACCATCGATCTGGTGCGCGCCAACATCAATCCGTCGCTGGAGATCCAGGGCATCGTCCTCACCATGTTCGACAAGCGCAACAAATTGTCGGACCAGGTGGCCGCCGATGTGCGCCAGAATATGGGCGAAAAAGTCTACAACACGGTGATCCCGCGCAATGTGCGGATTTCCGAAGCACCCAGTCACGGCATGCCCGCGCTGGTCTATGACCTGCGTTGTCCCGGCAGCCAGGCTTACATCAAGCTGGCGGGCGAACTCATTCAACGCGAACGGATCGGGGCGGCGGCCGCATGACTCCCAAGGAAGAACGGCCGCGCGGCCTCGGGCGAGGCTTGTCCGCATTGATCGGCGACGAAGCGGCACCCGTGCGGGGCGAGACGCCGAAGGCGACGCGCACCTTGCCGGTGGCATTCCTCAAGCCGGGCAAATTCCAGCCGCGCAAGAATTTCGCCGACGACGCGCTGGCCGATCTGGCGGCCTCGGTGAAGGAGAAGGGCGTGCTCACGCCCATCCTGGTCAGGCCCCTGGGCGCGGACTCCTATGAAATCGTGGCGGGCGAACGGCGCTGGCGCGCGGCCCAGATGGCCAAGCTGCACGACGTGCCGGTGGTGGTGCGTGAGCTGGCCGATGCCGAGGCGCTGGAAATCGCCATCATCGAAAATGTCCAACGCGCCGACCTCAATGTGGTCGAAGAGGCGATGGCCTATCAGGAGCTGATCGACCGCTTCGGCCGCACCCAGGAACAGGTGGCGCAGGAGGTGGGCAAGAGCCGGCCCCATGTGGCGAACACCATTCGGCTGCTCCGCCTGCCGGACTCGGTGAAGGCGCTGATCCAGGACGGCAAGCTCACCGCCGGTCACGCCCGAACATTGTTAAGCGCGCCCGATCCGGAAGCGGCGGCCTGGGATATTCTCTCCGGCAAGATGACGGTGCGGCAGGCCGAACAGCGGTCGGTCAAGAAAGCCAAGCCCGGTGGAAAACCCGCTCGCGATCCCAACATCGCCGATCTGGAAGCCAGTATTTCCAATCAGTTGGGCCTGAAGGTCCAGATTATCCACAAAGGGGATAAAGGTGGGGATGTCCGGATTTCCTATGGCAGCCTGGAGCAGCTGGACGAAATCACCCGCCGCTTGAGCAGGCGCTAGGAAATCGGTTTTGGCGGCCGCGCCGTCCTCATGGTTCGACAAGCTCACCATGAGGAGATAGGGGCCGGGCGCATTCTCCTGCGATCTCGCCTTTCTATCCTCACCCTGAGCCCGTCGAAGGGCTTTGCATGAAACGCGAACTCCCCCGGAATTTTTTGGCAGGGACGGGGGGCGGAGAATATTGTGCGGAAAAGTCGAACCACAATTTTCATCGGGAGGCGGCATGGACCGGCGAGAATTGATCGGGCTTGCCACGGTGGCGGCGATATCCACGCGGGCATTCGCCGAAACGATGGCGACCGATGGCAGCCTGCCGAGTGACTCTAAGGAGATTATAGCCCTCTGGCCGGGCACGCCCCCAGGCGGCGAAGGCGTTACCGCCAAATCGAACATCATCGAAACCAGCAAAACGCCCGATCTGTTCCATGATCGCGCCGTTGTGCATGTCGATGTCCCGCTTCTCACGGTTTATCGCGCCGCCAGACCGAACGGTTCGGCATTGCTGTTGATGCCAGGCGGCGGATATGGCGGGGAGTTTTTCGAGCGGGAAGGAATTGAGCCGGCGCGAGTTTTCAATCAGTCGGGCATCACCTGTTTTATCCTGCGCTATCGCCTGCCGGGCGATGGTTGGGCCAATCATTCCGACGTTCCGTTGCAGGATGCGCAGCGAGCCATGCGGCTCATCCGCGCCAATGCCGGCAAGTATGGAATTGATCCAGCACGGATTGCCGTGATCGGCTTTTCCGCGGGCGGCCACCTTGCCGCGTCGCTTGCCACGCGTTTCGCAGCGAAGGTCTATGCGCCCGTCGACGCCGTGGACACACAGGACGCCAAGCCTGTGGTTGCCGGCCTAATGTATCCCGTCACCACTTTGGGCAATGGCACCAATCTTGGCACGCGCCATTGGCTGGTGGGGGACAAGGCGGACGACGCAACACTGGATGCCTATTCGGTGGACAAGCACATCCCGGCCGACACATCACCTTCCTTCATCTGTCTTGCAGCCGATGACCCGGAGGCGGCACCGTTCGCCAATGGCGTCGCCATGTTCGGCGCGCTGCGGGCCGCGAAAATACCGGCCGAATTGCATGTGTTCGAGCGGGGCCTTCACGGCTTCACAATCCGGAACATTGCGGGCCAGCCCGCGGCAATCTGGCCGCAACTATTCATGGCCTGGGCTGTGACCCATGGCTTTTCCATCACAGCTTGAAAATGCTCCTACGGGAAATCGAACCCGATAATATTGAGCAGAAATAGCGGGCGTCGAGCGGCCCGGTGAGTGCAACGCGCTACCCGCGTCCCGCAGCCGCCGCAAGCGCCTGGGCTGGATCGATCCGCCCGTCATAGAGCGCCCGGCCCACCACCACGCCTTCGATGTTGGGCTCCTTCGCCGCCATCAGCGCTTCGATGTCGGCCAGCGATCCCACGCCGCCCGACGCGATCACGGGGATGGTCAGGGCGCGGGCCAGCGCGGCGGTGGCTTTCACATTCACCCCCTGCAACAATCCGTCGCCGTCGATGTCCGTGAACAGCAGAGCCGCGACCCCGGCATCCTCGAAACGCTTGCCCAGTTCGACTGGGGCCAATTCGCTCACTTCGGCCCAGCCCTGGGTGGCGATCTTGCCGCCCTTGGCATCGGCGCCGACCACGATGCGGCCGGGATGGGCGCGGGCGGCATCCTTCACGAAATCGGGATCGGTGAGCGCGGCGGTCCCCAGGATCACGCGGGTGATGCCCGCTTCCAGCCAGGCTTCGACGGCGGCGCGGTCGCGGATGCCACCGCCCAGTTGAATGGGCAGGTCGATGGCGGCGCGGATGGATTTGATCGCGTCCGCATTGGCGCTGCGCCCTTCAAAGGCGCCGTTCAGATCCACGCAATGCAGCCAACGGAATCCCTGCGCCTGGAAAATCTTCGCTTGCGCGGCCGGATCGGCATTGAAAACGGTGGCGTCTTCCATGATGCCGCGCTTCAGCCGCACGCATTGGCCGTCCTTCAAATCGATGGCGGGGAAAATGATCATGGCGTCCAGCTGAGGAAATTGCCCAGAATCGTCAGGCCGACGGCCTGGCTCTTCTCGGGATGAAATTGCGTGCCCACGATATTGTCGCGGCCGATGGCGGCGGTGACCGCGCCGCCGTAATCGGTGGTGGCCAGGCGATGCGCGGCATTGGCCGGCTTCATCTCGAAGCTATGCACGAAATAGGCATTGGCGTTGGAATCCAGGCCCGCGAATATCGGGTGGTTCTGCGCCAGAAGAATCTCGTTCCAGCCCATATGGGGGATTTTGAGCGCGGGATCGGCGGGCGAAAGCGGCACCACCTCGCCGCCGATCCAGTTCAATCCATTGTGCGTGCCGAATTCGCGTCCCGCGGTCGCCATCAACTGCATGCCCACGCAGATGCCCAGAATGGGCTTGCCGCCTTGAAGCACGCTTTCGTTCAGCGCTTCGACCATGCCGGGCACGGCGCTGAGGCCTCGCATGCAATCGGCAAAGGCGCCCACGCCGGGCAGGACGATGCGCTCGCATTTGCGCACCATATCGGGATCGGCGGTGACCAGGATCTCGTGGCCGCTGGTTTCCGCGGCGGCGCGCGACAAGGCTTTCGCCGCCGAAGCGATATTGCCGGAGCCGTAATCGATCAAAGCCGCGCGCATCGGATTGTTCCAGAAACGCGGGCTCTATAGCGGCTTATCGGAAGCTTGTCGCCCCCGATTATCGCGGCCCTTCCAGCACGGCGCGCCCGAACCGAAGGCCCGATTGGCTGAGATAGGCATAGTCGAATGCTTCGGGCGCAACCCGGCCATGCAGCATGCGCCAATTCTGGTTGGCCACCGCCAGTCGCACCGGATCGCCCAAGGGCGAAGCCAGGGTGGCGCAAAGGCTCATGACCACGAACGCCATGGGCAGGTTGGCCCGCTCGATCCGCGCCATCCAGCGCCCGCCGCCCAGCGAGATCAACGCGGCGCCCGCATAGGTCAGCGCATAGGCGATGAACAGGAACATCGCGGCCATGGCGATGATGCGCGGCCCGGTGAATCCATATTGGGCGACGCGGCTCTGCAGCGCCAGTACGCCTAGAAGCGCCAGCGGCGGCAAGAGGAACGCGGCCAGGAATTCCGCGCGCCGCCGCCACAAGGGCCGCCATTCGTCGCCGCCGCGATAGGAGGCATTGATGCCGGTCACCAGCAACAGGCCTTCCAATCCACACAGCGCCAGCGGCGGCTGCCAGCGGCTGAGCACGCCGAACAGGATGGTGACGGTTGCGAAGAAGATCAGCGGCGGCAGCAGGAAGGTGAACGCGATCACGGCGCCGCGCTTGAGCAGATGAAGCAAGGATCCGGCGCGCAGCTGCGACGCCGCGGCAAAGGAAACGGTGATGAGGGGAAGAACGAGCCAGAGCGGCAAGGGCCGCGACGCAATCAGATGAGCGACGGTGTTGCAGGCGGCCCAGGCGCACAGCGCGAAGCATCCGCAGAGCAAACTCTCCACCGCCAGCCGCCAGCTGCTTTCATACAGCATCGCATAACGCAGCGGGGTGCTGCGTGCATGGGCCAGAAGCAGCGCCTGGCCAATGAACAGAAACACCGCGACCAGTATCGCCAGCCACAGGCCGGCGTGACCGGGATCGCTGCCCGCGATGCGCCAGGCATGATAGGCGCCAAGCCCCAGAAGACCGGCCGCCACCAGCCCGGTCCAGGCCAGAAGCGGGCGCAAGGCAATGCGCCCCAAGCCCTGCACCGCCAACAGTGGCGCGAAGGCGGCGGCCATGATCAGGCCGGCCAGAATGACGCTGTTGCCCAGGCCGGAATCGCGGGCAAAGAACAACAGGCTGAGCAGCACACCCTGGCCAAGGCCGATGGCCAGGCGGGGCGCGATGGACCATCCCGCGGCATCGCCGGGACGGGTGCCCAACGCCCAGGCATGGCCGACGAGCTGGTCGATGCCGCTGCCGAAGGCCCGGCGCACATGGCCGAGCAGGCCCGGAGGAAAGGCGTCATTGGCGGGAACGAAATCGGGCGCCGGCTCGGCAAAGCGCGCCCCCACGATCACGGGCTGGTTCGCATCCCAGGGGGACGGGGTGGGGTCGATGCGCAAAGGCGGCTGCGGCGTCCAGTCGAACTCCGGCTTATCCACCCAACGCGGCCGTTTTTGCTCCATCGCTCCGACCAATAACGGTTCCGGGCGGGAGCCGTCTTGGTGGTTCCATTGGGGTGGTTAATCCGTCAACGGACGGTCAATTGTCGTCCATCTTCAGGGCGGCAATGAAGGCTTCCTGGGGAATGTCCACCTTGCCGAACTGGCGCATCTTCTTCTTGCCCTCTTTCTGCTTGTCGAGGAGCTTGCGCTTGCGGCTGATGTCGCCGCCATAGCATTTCGCGGTCACGTCCTTGCGCAGCGCCGACAAAGTCTCGCGCGCGATCACCTTGCCGCCGATGGCCGCCTGGATCGGAATCTTGAACATGTGGCGGGGGATCAGGTCTTTCAGCTTTTCGCACATCGCCCGGCCCCGCCCTTCGGCGCGCTGGCGGTTGACGATCATGGAGAGCGCATCCACCGGCTCGTCATTGACGAGAATGGACATCTTCACCAGATCGCCTTCTTCGTATTTCTCGATGTGATAGTCGAAGCTGGCATAGCCGCGCGACACCGATTTCAGCCGGTCGTAGAAATCGAACACCACTTCGTTGAGCGGCAGCATATAGATCACCATGGCGCGGCTGCCCGCATAGGTGAGTTCGATCTGGCGCCCGCGCCGGTCCTCGCACAGCTTCAGCACCGATCCCAGATATTCGTCCGGCACCAGAATGGTGGCTTTGATCCAGGGCTCTTCGATGCGATCGATATAGACCACATCGGGCATGTCGGCGGGATTGTGAAGCTCCTTCATCGTCCCGTTGTTCATGTAGATGTGATAGATCACGCTGGGCGCGGTGGTGATCAGGTCGAGATTGAATTCCCGTTCCAGCCGCTCGCGCACGATCTCCAGGTGGAGCAGCCCTAAGAATCCGCAGCGGAAGCCGAAGCCCAAAGCGGCGGAAGATTCGGTTTCATAGGTGAAGCTGGCATCGTTGAGATGAAGCTTGCCCAAGGCATCGCGCAGATCGTCGAACTGCGCCGCATCGACCGGGAAAAGGCCGCAGAACACCACCTGCTGGGCTTTCTTGAAGCCCGGCAGCGGCACGGGCGTGCCCTTGCGTTCATCGGTGATGGTGTCGCCGACTTGTGTATCCGCCACCTGCTTGATCTGGGCGGTGATATAGCCGACTTCGCCGGGGACCAGCTTTTCGACCGCCACCTTCTTGGGCGTGAAGACGCCGATCTGCTCCACCTGATAGACGGCGTCGGTCGCCATCATGCGGATCTTCTGGCCCTTCTTCAGCTCGCCGTCGATGATGCGCACCAAGACCACCACGCCCAGATAGGCGTCGTAGTAAGAGTCGATCAGCAGCGCCTTCAGTGGCGCATCCAGCACGCCCTTGGGCGGCGGCAGGCGGTTCACCACCGCTTCCAGCACCTGGTCGATATTAAGGCCGGTCTTGGCCGAAATCGGCACCGCGTCGCTGGCGTCGATGCCGATCACATCCTCGATCTGCTGCTTCACCCGGTCGGGCTCAGCGGCGGGCAGATCGATCTTGTTGAGGACCGGCACGATCTCCAGCCCCGCATCGATGGCCTGATAGACATTGGCCAGGGTCTGGGCCTCGACGCCCTGGCTGGCATCCACCACCAGCAGCGCGCCTTCGCAGGCGGCCAGGCAGCGGCTGACCTCATAGCCGAAGTCCACATGGCCCGGCGTGTCCATCAGATTGAGGACATAGTCCTTGCCGTCGGCGGCCTTGTAGTCCAGCCGCACGGTCTGGGCCTTGATGGTGATGCCGCGCTCGCGCTCGATGTCCATCGAGTCCAGCACCTGGTCCTTCATTTCGCGGTTCGACAGCCCGCCCGTCAGCTGGATCAGCCGGTCGGCCAGGGTGGATTTGCCATGGTCGATATGGGCGACGATGGAAAAATTGCGGATTTGAGCGAGATCAGGCATTTCGTCCTTTGGCCTATCGCTTCGCTATTTGAGGCCGTGCGCGGGGGGTTTACAGGTCCGGGCTGCTTCCCACAACAGCCCGTTTTGCCGGGGCCGCCGGACGTGTCAGATTGGCGCTAAGATGTTGAATTACCTCTATCTCGACTATGGCGGGAAGGCCAAATACCGGGCCGAGCTGAAATACAGCCTGATCTCGCTTCGGGTGGAACTCGACCCTGCCCGGGCCCGGATCCTGGTCGCCAGCGACGCCCCGGAGGTTTACCGGAACTGGCCGGTGACGGTGATGGACATCGCCCCCCACATCCGGGACTGGTCGGGCGGGGGACTCTATTACCACCGGATCAAGCCCGCCCTGGTGCGCGCGGCGCTGGAGCGGTTCGCCGAGCCGATGCTGTTCCTGGATTCGGACTCCATCGTTCGCCCCGGCTTTCATGCCGAAGCGGCGGAGAAAATCGCGGGCGCGGTGGTGATGAACCGGTTCGAGAAGCAGAACCCCATTCCGCCCATCCGGGGCTTTCGTACTCGCCTGCCGCATCTGGGCGAGTATCGCTACGATGTCGCCCATAGCTGGATGTACAATTCCGGCCTGATCGGCGTGACGCCCCAGCATCTGCCGCTGTTGGACGACACCCTGGCGATGATCGATGCCTTGATCGGGCGGGCCAAGAAATTCCCCACCATCGAGCAATTCGCCCTGTCGGAAGTGCTGCGCCTGACCCGGACGCCCATCGCGGAAATTCCGGACTCGTTCCTGCATTACTGGCAGGGGCGGCGGCGCATCTATATGGCCAACCAGATCAAGAAATCGCTTTCACCCGATTGGGACGACCTCACCCCGCCCAAGGAATGGGCCGAAATGAACTACTGGAAAATCCGCGCCTATAATTATTATCACGGCATCACCCGTGTGCTGGAGCCGTTTCAATGAATGCGCCGTCGCTGAAGGATCTTTGGCCCGGCCAGTCGGTGGCGCTGCTGAAGGCGCTGCACATTCTCACCCACAATGGCGGGCTGAACGCGGATTCGCGGCGCAAGCTCAAACAGGTCCAGCATCTGGCGCAGCTGATCAAGCCCGCCATCGACGCCATGCTGAAGGAAAAGGATCAACCTGTCTTGGCCGATCTGGGCGCGGGCAAATCCTATCTGGGGTTCATTCTCTATGATTTGTATTTCGCGCGCGCGGGCCGGGGCACGGTGGCGGCGGTGGAAGCGCGGCCGGAATTGATTGCCACGGCCAAAAAGATCGCCCGCGACAGCGGCTTCGATCGCATGGAATTCGTCGAAGGCCGTATCGCCGATGCTGCTCTGGGGCCGGTCGATATCGTCACCGCCCTGCATGCCTGCGACACGGCGACGGATGAAGCGATTCTGTTCGCGCTGAAGCATGACGCGAAATATGTGGCGCTGGTGCCCTGCTGCCAGGCGGAACTGGCGCGCGAACTGGAAGGCGCGCATGGCGCGATGGACCAGCTTTGGCGCCATCCCATCCAGCGGCGGGAATTCGGCGCCCATCTCACCAATGTGCTGCGCGGGCTTTACCTGGAAGCGCATGGCTACAAGGTGCGCGTCACCGAACTCACCGGGCTGGAGCATTCTTTGAAAAACGAATTCATTTTCGCCGAGCGGCATCAGCGATCCAATCCACGTGCCCGCGCCGAATTCGAGAAGCTGGCGAAAGAAATCGGGGCAGCGCCGAAATTATTGCTATCCGCGCTTTCCTAACTTGTCATTCCCGGCCGGGCGAAGCGAGGGGAAGGGAATCCAGGTCTCGAACCGCGCCGGATTGGAAGGCCTGGATTCCCTTCCCTCGGCGCTGGGCGCGCCTCGCCGGGAATGACAGTTTTGGCTACAAACGATTGAGGCCCAAACGTCTTACCGGTTTATCTTCAATGCCAGTGTCAACGGAATAAGCGCGGCCAATTCGGCGATTGTTGCCACCACGACCAACGCCATCAGCGAATGGTCATACAGCAGCCCCAGCAAGGCGCTGCCGGCGAACCAGGCGATGCCATAGATGGCGGAGAACAGCCCGAACGCGTGGGCGCGCCCCTTCTCGGGGACGAAACCGGCGATGGCGGCATTCATCACCGCGTCATGCACCCCTAAGGACAGGCCCCAGAACAGGGCGCCCAGCAACGCCGCCCAGAACCCGCCCAGAAACGCCAAAGGCGCGACGGCGGCGCCCATCAGGATGGCGGGCACCAATATGATGAGCCCGCGTGCATCGAACCAGCGCCCGAACAGAAGCGAGCCCAGACCCGCCGCCGCCATCGCCAGCGCATAGAAGATGGGAATCCACGTGGCGCTCACAGTGCCGCTGCGGGCGAAATGAAAAGCGATCAAGGGATAATCGGCAAAGCCGAAACTGATCAGCGCCGCCGCCAGGGCATAGATCCAGAAGGCGCGCGGCAACGCGCTGTGTGTTTCGCCTATGCTGTCATGGTGCGTCACATGTCCGGCGCGGGGAAAGCGCAGGCGCGTGGCCAGCACGCTCAAGATGGTGAGCGTCGCCGGTATGCCCAGCCAGAGAAAGGCGGTGCGGTATTCGCCGTGATGCGACAGGACCAGTGCCGCGATCAAAGGCCCGGCGCAAGCGCCGGTCTGGTCCATCGCTTCATGCAGGCCGAACGCCCAGCCCTGCCCGATCTGGTTGCCGGCGCGCGACAGCATGAAATTCGTGGCCGGATTGCGGATGGCCTTGCCTGCCCGCTCCAGCACGATCAGGGCCGCCGCCATCTGCCAGCTTCCGGCCAGCGCCAGGGCCGGTACCGCCGCCATCTGCACCACATAGCCGGTGATGGCCAGCGGCCAGTAGGCGCCGCTTTTTCCCGCGAGCCGCCCCGATCCCAGTCTGAGCAGATAGCCGATCAGCTCGCCGCCGCCCGCGACAATGCCGACGATCGCGCCGCTGGCGCCCAGAAGCGCGAGAAAAGGGCCGGAAACGCCCCGCATGCCTTCATAGGCCGCGTCGGCAAAAAGGCTGACCACACCGAAGGCCAGGACAAAGGCGAGTGCGCTCTTGCGATCGAACACGCCTTGCCCGGTCATCTCATCCCCGCAAAACCGCGCCCGTGGCTTTGGTGACGGCGGCAATAAGCTTCTGCGCCAAGGCTTCGATCTCCGCCTCGGTCAAGGTCTTGTGTTTGGGTTGGATGCGCACCGCGATGGCGATGGACTTCTTGCCCTCGGCCATGCCCTTGCCGGCATAGACGTCGAACACCGATACGCTTTCGATCAAGGCGCGGTCGGCCATCCTGGCGGCCTTGACGATGTCGCCCGCCGCCACTTTCGCGTCCACCACAAAGGCGAAATCGCGCTCGATGGCCTGATAGGGCGACGGCGAGAACAAGGCGCGGCTCTTGCGGGATTTGGGTTCGGGAATGGCGTCCAGATTGATCTCGAATGCCGCCGCTGGAACCTTCAGGTCGAACGCGGCCAGGATCTTGGGATGCAGTTCCCCGAACCAGCCGATCTGTTTCGGTCCCAACGCGATGGTGCCGCTGCGGCCGGGGTGAAACCAGGGCGGTGCGCCCGCCGTTACCGGCGCCGTCATCGGGCCGCCGGTTGCCGCTTCCAGGCCCGCGAACAAAGCCGCCTTGGCGTCGAACACATCGGCGGGATGGCCCGATTTGCTCCAGTCGCGGACACCCGCGCCCACGATGATGCCGGCCGCATTGTTGGTCTGGGCTTCCGGCATGCCGCTTTGGAAAGCGGGGCCGATCTCGAACAGGTTGAAATCCGCAAGGCCCCGCGCGGTGTTGCGCGCCGCCGCCGCCAGCAAGGACGGCAAGGGCGACGGCCTGAGCGCATCCAGGTCCGAAGCGATGGGATTGGAAAGCTGGCGCGCGTCGTCGCCGCCGCCGAACAACTCGGCCCGTTCGCGCGCCACGAACGAGAAGCTGACGCATTCGTTGAAGCCGCGGGCGGCCAACGTGCGGCGCACGGCCCGGGCACGGCGCTGCGCGGAGGTGAGAACCGGCTTGGCCACGGCGCGGTCGCGGTCCAGCGGCACCGACGGCACGCCGGTCAGGCCATGGATGCGGACGATTTCTTCCACCAGGTCGGCGGGGCCGTCGATGTCGCGGCGGAAGCTGGGCGGCGTCACATGCAGGATGTCGCCATGCTCCAGCACCGTGAAGCCCAGCCGCGACAGGATGCGGATGCTTTCATCGGTGTCGATCTGGATGCCGCCCAGGCTTTCCACCAGGGTGGGATCGAAATCGATATGCTTGTGCGGCGGCGGCAATTCGCCCGCGACGGTGACGTCCGACGGCTCGCCGCCGCACCATTCCAGAATGAGTTTGGTGCAAAGCTCGATCCCCGGCAGCACCGATTGCGGATCGACGCCCCGCTCGAAGCGGTAACGCGCATCGGAAATGATGCCCAGCTTGCGGCCCGCGCGGGCCACCCGCACCGGGTCGAACCAGGCGGATTCGATGAAGACATTCTTGGTCTCCAGCGAACAGCCGGTATCCTCGCCGCCCATCACGCCGGCGATGCCGCGCGCGAAACTGTCGTCGGCGATCACCACCGTCTCGCGGTCCAGCACATAGGTCTTGCCGTCCAGCGCCAGCACCTGCTCGTGATCGTTCGCCATGCGGGCATGCAGATTGCCGGAAAGCTTGTCGGCATCGAACACATGCAGTGGCCGCCCGCGATCCTGGGCGATCAGGTTGGTGGCATCGACCAGGGCCGAAATCGATTTCATGCCCACCGCTTTCAGGCGGTCCTGCACCCATTGGGGCGACGGGCCGTTCTTCACATTGCGGATCAGGCGGCCCGCGAAAATGGGGCAGGCATTCTTGTCTTCGGGCTTGAAATCGAGGGCGATCTTTTTCGGGTTGGGGAATTTGCCCGCCACCGGCTCGATCTTCTTGGTCTTGAGCGTGCCCAGCCCCGCCGCCGCCAGATCGCGGGCGATGCCGTAAACGCTGGCCGCGTCGCCGCGATTGGGCGTGATCGAAACATCGATCACCGGATCGGCCATCTCCCGATAGACAAGACCCAGCGCCGGCGCGGCTGGCGCGCCGATCACGGCCTCCGAGGTCAGTTCGATGATGCCGTCATGATCTTCGCCCAAGAGCAATTCGCGCGCCGAGCACATCATGCCGCGCGATTCCACGCCCCGGATGGTGCCGATCTTAAGCGCTTCGCCGGTCACCGGGATAACGGTGCCGGGCTTGGCCAGCACGACTTTGATCCCGGCCCGCGCATTGGGCGCGCCGCACACAATCTGCAGAACCTGGTCGTTGCCTGCATCGACCATGCAAAGCCGCAGCTTGTCGGCATTGGGATGCTTCTCGGCGCTGACGATCTTGGCGACGGTGAAATCCTTCAACCGCGCGCCGGCGTCTTCAATGCTTTCGACTTCAAGACCGATGCCGGTGAGCTTGTCGGCGATGGTTTGAACATCGGCTGTGGTGTCGAGATGTTCTTTCAGCCATGACAATGTGAGCTTCATTTCGACAACCCTCCGTCGAGCGTCGGAATGTCCAGCGCCGCGAAGCCGTAATGACGCAGCCAGCGCAGGTCGGATTCGAAGAAGCTGCGGATGTCGGGAATGCCGTATTTCAGCATCGCCATCCGGTCCAGGCCGAAGCCGAAGGCAAAGCCGGTATAGCGGGTGGGATCGATGCCGCAATTGGCCAGCACTTTGGGATGCACCAGGCCGGAGCCGCCCAGCTCCAGCCAATCATTGCCGTGACCGAAAGTGATCTTGCCCGGCACCGAACGGTCGCAGCGCATGTCCCATTCGAGACTCGGCTCCGTGAACGGGAAGAAGCTGGGACGAGCCCTGAGCTCGATGTCGTCGATCTCGAAGAAGGCCTTGCAGAATTCTTCCACCGTCCATTTCAGATGGCCCAGGTGAATGCCTTCGTCCACCACCAGGGCTTCCACCTGGTGGAACATGGGCGAATGGGTGGCGTCGGAATCCACCCGATAGGTGCGGCCCGGCGAAATGATGCGGATGGGCGGCTTCTGGTTCAGCATGGTGCGCACCTGCACCGGCGAGGTATGGGTGCGCAGCACATGGCTGCTGCCGTCCGGCTGCGGCGCCACATAGAAGGTATCCTGCATCTGGCGTGCGGGATGGTCGGGCGGAATGTTCAGCTTGGTGAAATTGTAATCGTCATATTCGACATCCGGGCCTTCGGCGACGGCAAAGCCCATATCGGCGAAGATGGCGGTGATCTCGTCCAGCACCTGGGCGATGGGATGCACGCTGCCTTGCAGTTCCGGGCGGGGCGGCAAGCTCACATCGACGGTTTCGGTCTTCAGCCGCGCGTCCAGCGCCGCATCGGCCAACTCGGCCTTGCGCGCGGTGATCGCGTCAGTAACGGCATCGCGCAGGCTGTTGAGCAGCGGGCCCTGGGTCTTGCGCTCGTCCGGGCTCATGGCGCCCAGCGTTTTCAAAAGCTCGCTGACCGAACCTTTTTTGCCCAGGGCGGCAACGCGGACCGCTTCCAGCGCGGCTTCGTCACCGGCAGCCAGAACCTGCGCCAGAATATCGGACTGAAGGGAAGATGCGTCAGCCATCGGAGACCAAATCCATGAAAGGAATCAGCGGCCCGCTTTCATAGCAGGCCGCTTGCTCCGATGGAGTTTGAAATCAGGCTTTCGCCGCGCCTGCCTGATCCACCAGAGCCTTGAAGGCGGCGGGCTCGTGAATGGCGAGGTCGGACAGAACCTTGCGGTCGATCTCGATACCGGCGCCGGCGAGCCCGCTGATAAATCGGCTATAGGTGACGCCATGCTCGCGACAGGCCGCGTTGATGCGCTGGATCCACAAGGCGCGGAAGTTGCGCTTGCGCTCCTTGCGGCCGATGTAATTGTGCTGCAGCGACTTATCGACCGCGGCATTGGCCGTGGTGATGTTGTTTTTGCGGCGGCCGCGGAAGCCCTTGGCCTGCTTGAGAACCTTGTTGCGGCGGGCGCGGCTGGGTACGGCGCGGGGAGAACGGGACATGGTGTGGCCTCCTTACGCGTAGGGCATCCAGCGCTTGACGCGCTGGGTTTCGGACACCGACACAGTGTCGTGAAGTTCTTTGCGGGTCCGCTTGGACTTGCTGATCAGGCGGTGGCGCTTATAGGCCTTGCCGGTCTTAAGCTTTCCGGTCGCGGTGAATTTGAAGCGCTTTTTGGCGCCCGACTTGGTCTTCATCTTGGGCATTTCGCTCTCCTCTGGCGGACGGATGCCCGCGATAGCTTTCATGGGTCGCCACGGCATGCCCAGCCGGGCGGCCCGAAAGAGGGCGCGTTAAAAGGCAAAACCGGAAGAAAGGCAAGGCCCGGGCTTAGGGCGAATCCTCGTTATCGTCGCGGCGGTCGCGGGTAGGGCTGGACGAGGATTTGCCGGTGACGCCGAAATCCTGAGATTTGCTGCCCCCTTCGACCAGATCGAAGCCTTCCGCCGCCAGTCCGCGCTTCAAAAGCTCGCGCACGGCCGAAGCTCGGCTGGGCATGCGCCGGTTGAACCGCCAAGTGTCCAGGGCGTCAAGCTCCTTATCCGTCAGCATGATCTGAAGCCGCTCGCCCCGGGTCTGGCCGGTCATGGGTGATCTCCTAAGACCTTGGCATTAAACGGATTTCGCCAAAATACTCATTCTTAGCAAAGTACCCAGACGGCGGGTACGCCCGAGTGAACGATCAATACGGAACTTGTGTTCCTCGCTGCAAGAGCCGAAAGCGTACCAAAATAGCCGTTTGCTAATTCAAGCCATTGATTTATAATAGAAAAATTCTTGCGGCCCTCTCCGTCCCGGGCTAGGCTGGGACAGCGAAAGGAGGGCTGCCATGGACGCAATCCTCACCCCCCGGCCCGACCGGGTCACCGAAGCCAATCACAGGGTCGCCAACAGCCTGAGCCTTCTCAGCGGCTTGGTGCGGATGCAGGCCAAACAGGCCGGCCGGGTCTCCAGGCCGTTCAGCAATGCCGAAGTCCGGCTGATGTTCGACGGCATCGCCGCCCGGATCGCCACCTTGGGTCAACTCCACCGCATGCTGGCCCATATGCCTGCAGACGGTACCGTCGATCTCAGTGCGCATCTGCGGGATCTTGGCGACACGCTGGTGACGGCCTTTTCGTCGGAACAGCAGCCTGTCCTGATCGCGTATCACGGGGCCAATTGTCATGTGCTGGCCAGAAATGTTCAGCCCTTGACCCTGATCCTTTGCGAGCTTCTCACCAATTCCATGAAGTATGCCCATCCGTCCCGCGTGCCGGTGCGTATGGACGTGGATTGCGAAGCCTTGGCGAATGGCGATCTGATGGTGCGCGTCAGTGACGATGGCGTGGGCCTGCCGGAAGGTTTCAACACCGACACCGATGGCGGCATTGGATTTCAGATCGTCCGCGCCATGACGGCCGAGATGGACGCGCGGCTGGAGATCTCGTCCGGTAGCCTGGGCGTCACATTTTGCATTACCGTGCCCCAGGCGTTGGTCGCCAACGCGCAAACCGCCTGATATTGGCCGCCTGATCCTGGCCACATTCCCCGGCCAGACTGGATTGGACCGGCAACACGGAAAGCATCTTGGTGAAATTTCTTCGCGTTCTGTCGCTCTGGCTGTTCTGGCCGGGCGTGGCATTGATTGCCTGGGGCGAACTGACGCCCAACCCGCCGCATCTCACCGGCCTGCTCGATTGGGACAAGGCGGACCATTTCATCGCCTATTTCGGCCTCGCCAGCATGGCGACCATGATCCTGGGACTTCGCCCCAGGCTGGCGGCCGCCATCGCCGGCGTGATCCTTTTGAGCGGGGCGCTGGAAATCATTCAGGCCTTTACCGGCCGCGATGCCGAGATTCTGGACTTCGTCGCCAACAGCCTGGGCGCGCTGCTGGGCACCCTGGCGGCCGCCACGATTTTGCTTTTGTTCCGCGATCGCGCGCTTGTTGCAGGCTCCGCCTCCGACTAGGGCCGATCGCGCGTCTCTGAATCGCGATCGGGCCCTAGTTTATTGATTTATCGCGCGATCTTGCGGAAAACCGGCTTCCACTTTTCCGGATCGCGCTTTAGCCTTGGCCCACCGGAAATTTAGGGTGGAGTTTCCATGTTCGAGGAATTCAAGAAATTCGCGATGCGCGGCAACGTGCTGGACCTGGCGGTCGGTGTGATCATCGGCGCCTCCTTCACCGGCATCGTCACATCGCTGGTCAATGACATCATCATGCCGCCGGTCGGCCTGGCGCTGGGCGGGGTGGATTTCTCCAACTTCTTTGTCGTCCTGAAAGGCGACCATGCGGTCGACACCTTGGCCGCGGCGAAAGCCGCCAAGGATGTGACCCTGAATTACGGCCTGTTCGTGAATGCGGTGATCAACTTCCTGATCGTGGCCTTCGTGCTCTTCCTCCTGATCCGCCAGATCAACAAGCTGACCACGCCCGCGCCTGCTCCCGAAGCCGCGCCTCCGCCGCCGTCCGAAGAAGTGCTGCTGCTGCGCGAAATCCGCGACGGCCTGAAGGCGCGGGGATGAATTTTTCGCGCGCCAGCAAGATCGGCGCCCTGGCCGGCCTTGCGGTTCTGTTTGCCGCGCCGCTGGCGGCCCAGACCGCCATGACGGGCGTGGCCGCCGGATTTCTGGGCGCTTATGGCAGCTTTCATCCGTCAGCCGGCATTCCCGATGCCGGCGGGCGGACCAGGCTCGCGCCGTACCTGTCGCCGGCCTTGAACAAAATGCTGGCCGACGGCGCCGCGGCCGAAGCGCGGTTCGCGAGCAAATTCAAGAATTCGCCGCCCCTGATCGAAGGGGATCTGTTTTCGTCCATGTTCGAAGGGGCCACCGCCTGGAAGCTGGGCACTTGCAATGCCAGCGGAACCACCGCGCGCTGCCCCGTCAACTTCACCCATGCGCAGCAAGGCCGTCCGCCGGTGACCTGGACCGACACGCTGCTTCTGATCAACACGGCGGCGGGCTGGCGGGTGGATGACATCGCCTATGGCGCGAATTTTCAGTTCGGCAACACCGGCAAGCTCACCGATACACTCAGGACCGTCCTGCGGGAGGCGCCGTGACTTGCAGGACGCAATCCGGGTAACCAAATCCCGGCCGGGACGAATGGGATATCGAAAGGATATCGATATGAGCAACGAAAAAATCGTGAAGAGCGACAGCGAATGGCGCGAGCAGCTTTCGGCGGATCGCTACCGGGTGCTGCGCCAGCATGGCACGGAGCCCGCCGGAACCAGCCCGCTCAATTACGAAAAACGCAGCGGCGAATTTCTCTGCGCCGGCTGTGGCGCGGAACTTTTCGAGTCGGGCACCAAATATGAAAGCGGATCGGGCTGGCCCAGCTTCTATGCGCCGATGCCGGACGCGGTGGCCACCACCACCGACGCAAGCCATGGCATGGTGCGCACCGAAGTGAATTGCGCGCGCTGCGGCGGCCATCTGGGCCATGTCTTTCCCGATGGCCCCCGGCCCACGGGCGAGCGTTACTGCATCAACGGCGCGGCGCTGGATTTCAAACCGAAGAACTAAGGCGAGGTACAGGAAAGCGCCGCGACGCGGGAGCGCGGCCAGGAAAAGTGGCCGCCGGTTTTCCGAGTGGCGCCGGAGGCGCCCTTAGAATAATTGGGCGCATCCGCGCCCGGGCCGCGCGACCCAGAAAAGTTCGCGGCGCTGGATTTCAAGCCGAAGAGCTAATTTCGGATTCTGGAATAAGCAGAAATGCAAACGCCGCGGTTTTCATGACCGCGGCGTTTTGCTGTCGAACGGAAATCGGCCGTCTTATTCTTCCGGGCCGCCCGTCTTGGAATAGCTGCGGGCCTCGGCTTCGGCGGCGCGCAATTCCCCGCCCTGCGGACCGTCCAGGGCAGCTTCCGCCTCCTTGCCCATCTGCGGAATTTCGGCGCTGTGGCGCTTCACGAACTTGGCTTCGTCCTTGAGGAATTTGCGCGAGGCTTGATAGTCGCCCTCGCCCACAATCTGCTTTTTCTTTTTTGGCGCTGCTTTGGCTTTCTTCGCCGGGCTCTTCTTGGCCGTAGCGGCGGCCGGACGTTTGGCCTTGGCGGATTTGCGCTTGGGTGCGGCTTTCTTGGCTTTGCTTTTCTTGGGCCCGCGCGAGGCTGATGCGGCGGCGCGCTTCGCCGGCTTCTTTGCCTTGGTCTTTTTGGCTTTGGATTTCTTGGCTTTGGATTTTCCTGCTTTGGCTTTCTTCGCTTTGGCCATGGATTGCTCCGTTGGAAGGGGCGGGGAGCTTAGGCGTGTTGCCGTCAATGGGCGAGGGGGGATGCGTGTTTCGATGCTGCTTTATCGCAAGCGTGCGGCCATCGTCGTCAGCGTTCCATCGCCAGCCGTTCCATCAACCAGGAGGCTGCCGGACCCAGCGGCGTGTCGGCGCGATGGACCGTGTGGAAACCGTATTGCGCATCGTCCCAGGCATCGATCGCCAGGCGGACCAGCCGGCCACGCTTGATGTCGTCCGATACCATCGGCTTGGGCATCGAGCCCCAACCCAGGCCCGCCAGCAGCAGCGCATGCTTGGCGCCCAGATCGGCCAGCCGCCAGCTTTTCGTCGCCACCACGCCCAGATCGCGTCCGGCGGTGAGGCTGGAACGATCCGTCAGGACCAGTTGCACATGATCCCGCGCCAACGCGCTGGTCACCTTGCCCATGCCCGCCAGCGGATGATCGGGATGAGCCACCGGGATCAGCCTGACCGCCCCCGCCGGAGCCCGAACCAGAAGATCGCTGGCCATATCCAAAGGACCGGAAAGGCCGAACAGGGCATCGCGGTCCAACACCGCTTGCGTCACCGCGCCCAAGGCCTCGACCCGAAGGCGCAGCGACACGGTGGGAAATTTTCGGCGAAATTCATCCAGCGCCTTCACCACCAACTTGGCCGGCAGCATCACATCCACCACCAGGCTGACTTCGGCCTCCAGTCCTTGAGTCAGTCCCCGGGCTTTCGCGATCAGTCCGTCCAAGGCCATCGCCAGGCCGCGCCCGTCGGACAGAATGGCCCGCCCCGCTTCGGTGAGGCGCGGCTTGCTGGCGCCGGCGCGGACGAACAATTCCAGGCCCAGCTGGCCCTCCAGATTGGCGATGGCATAGCTCACCGCCGACGTGGCCCGGCCCAACTTGCGCCCCGCTGCCGCGAAGCTGCCGGTTTCCACGATCGCCAGAAACACCGCGATCTGGTCCAGGGTGGGGGCTTTGGGCTCCATATTCCAAGTCCTTGAACAGAATGTTCAGAATTATCCCAATTTTCAGAACAATCCAGCCGGCCTATATTCGCTTCGGCAGTTCAGCAGGAGCCTGTCATGGCCACGAAGATCTTCATTCCTTTCTATTCGCGCACCGGCACCGTCGAGGCATTGGCCAAGGCCGTGGCCGAAGGAGCCGAGGCCGAAGGCGCGGAAGTGCGCCTGCGCCGGGCCCGCGAACTGATCGGCCATGACATCATGAGCTCGGTGCCGGGCTGGAAGGAAAGCGCCGAAGCCATGAATGCCCGCTATCCGGCCCCCACCGCCGAAGACGCGGTCTGGGCCGACGGCATCGTCTTCGGCACGCCCACCCGCTTCGGTGCGGTGTCGTCGGAACTGAAAGCCTATATCGATGGGCTGGGCGGCTTGTGGGTCAAAGGCGCGCTGGTGGGCAAGGCGGGCGCCGCCTTCACCGGCTCGGCGACGCCCCATGGCGGCAATGAATCGACCATCATCTCCATGTTCAATCCCATGGCGCATCTGGGCCTGATCATCGTGCCCACCGGCTATGCCGATGCGGTGATGTTCAAAGGCGCGGGCACGCCCTATGGCCCCAGTGTGGTATCGGGCAATCCGGCCTCCGGTCCCACGCCCGAAGAGCTGGACGTGGCCCGTTTCCAAGGCCGCAGGATTGCAAAAGTCGCGGGAGCCTTGCGCGCCCTGAACGGTTGAATTCTGATCCTCCGCGCGGGATTTTCTCCCCGCGCGGAGGTCGGCATTTGAGCGAACGGCTTTATCTGGAAGATGTTTTTGTCGGGCAGCGTTTCGTCACCGGCACCTACACAATGACGGCGGAGGCGATCAAAGCCTTTGCGCGGGACTATGATCCCCAGCCCTTTCATACCGACGAAGAAACCGCGAAGGACACATTCTTCGGCGGGCTGGCCGCCAGCGGCTGGCACACCGCCGCCGTCACCATGCGGCTTCAGGCCCAAAGCGGCCCGCCCATCGCCGGCGGCATGATCGGCGCGGGCGGCGAGATTTCCTGGCCCCGGCCCACCCGCCCCGGCGATACGCTGCATGTGGAAAGCGAGATCACGGAGGTCAAACCGTCGAAATCGCGGCCGGAGCGCGGTTTCATTACGCTGAAAAGCGAAACCAAAAATCAGAAGGGCGAAGTGGTGCAGCTTCTTGTCGTCAAGCTTCTGGTCTGGCGCATGCCGGAATATGGCTTTTGACCCTCACCGCCTATTCGACTAGAGAGTGCCCATGCTGGACGATCTGAAAGCCAATAATCGCGCCTGGGCGGACCGCATGGTCGCCCATGATCCGGAATTCTTCAAACGGCTGGAACGCCAGCAGGGGCCGCAATATCTGTGGATCGGCTGTTCCGACAGCCGCGTGCCGGCCAACGAGATCGTCGATCTGGCGCCTGGCGAATTGTTCGTCCATCGCAATGTCGCCAACCTCGCGCCGCCGCAGGACGCCAATTATCTCTCGGTGCTGCAATTCGCGGTCGATGTGCTCAAGGTCCGCCACGTCATCGTGGTCGGTCATTATGGCTGCGGTGGCATCGCCGCGGCGGTGGATGGACGGCGGCGCGGGCTGATCGATCATTGGCTGCATCCGATCCGCGAAGTGGCGGAAGACCATCGCGAGGAGTTGAGCGCGATCGCCGACCTTCACAAGCGCAACGACCGGCTGTGCGAATTGAACGTGATGCGCCAGGTGCACAATGTGTCGTCCGACGTGTTCGTGCTGGACGCCTGGGCGCGGGGCCAGCCCTTGTCCGTGCATGGCTGGGTCTATTCGCTGGCCACCGGGCTGGTGAACGATCTGAACGTGACCGTCAGGGCACCGCGCGCGTAGCGTAGACGTCCGGCATCGTCATCCCGCCGCCGGCGCGACAGGTGCCGCGTTTCGGATCGCGTCTGGCGGTCCTATCGGAAAGGCATGATGCCATGAAGGCCATGTACTACGAGATGTTCGGACAGGCGCCGGTGATCGCCAACCTGCCGGACCCGACACCGAGCCATGACGGCGTGGTCATCGAAGTCGGCGCGACCGGCGTGTGCCGGAGCGACTGGCATGGCTGGATGGGGCACGATCCCGACATCAAGTTGCCCCATGTTCCGGGCCATGAGCTTGCCGGCCGCGTGGTCGCCGCCGGCAAGGATGTGAAACGCTTCCGGATCGGCGACCGGGTCACCGTGCCGTTCGTGTCGGGATGCGGGCGTTGCGCCGAATGTCATTCCGGCAACCAGCAGGTCTGCCCCAATCAGTTTCAGCCCGGCTTCACCCATTGGGGGTCGTTCGCCCAATATGTCGCCATCGATTTTGCCGAGACCAACCTGGTCGCCCTTCCCGATGCGATCGACGACGCAACGGCCGCCAGCCTGGGCTGCCGCTTCGCCACCTCGTTTCGCGCGGTCGTCGATCAGGGGCGATTGAGGCCGGGCGAATGGATTGCCGTCCATGGCTGCGGCGGCGTGGGCATTTCCGCGATCATGATCGCCGCCGCGCTGGGCGCGAATCCCATCGCCATCGATCTGTCCGATCGGAAATTGGCATTTGCCCGCGCCTGCGGGGCGGTGGCGGCCGTCAATGCGTCCGACACCCCATCGGTGGTCGAGGCCGTGCGGGACATCACCGGGGGCGGCGCCCATGTGTCGATTGACGCGCTCGGCCATCCGGCGACCTGCTTCAATTCCATCCAGAATCTTCGGCGGCGCGGCCGCCATGTGCAGGTCGGCCTGATGCTGGGCGATCAATCGGCGCCCGCCGTTCCGATGGCACAAGTCATCGCGCATGAGCTTGAGATCTATGGCAGCCATGGGATGCAGGCTTGGCGCTATGATGCAATCCTCGCAATGATCCAGGCCGGCCGGATCGCACCGGACAAGCTGATCGGGCGGCGCATCCCCTTGCGAGACGGGATCGACTCGCTGACCATGATGGACAAGTCGGACGCCACCGGCATGAGCGTCATCACAAAGTTCGAATGAAATCGCGCCAGGCGATGGCAGTTATCGCTGTCAACCTCGCGCCCGATTGCATCTCCACACCCATCCGGCGTTGACCATCGGCATCGGTGGGAACAATATCGCGCCACGGACGTTTTGCCCCAATTCGAAAGCAGATTTGGAGAATGCAATGAAGCGTCGCGATTTCCTGCTCGGTGCCGGTATTTCCCTGCTGCTTCCCGCATCGGTTCTGGCGCAACCCAATATGAATGGCAGGCCCGACAATCGCCCGGGAGACAATCGTCCCGGCGGACCCGGCAATCGTCCCGGTGGCGGTCGCCCAGGTAACAACAGGCCGGGACGTCCCGGCATGCGCCCGCCGCCGCGCCCGCAATTCTCCTGGCGCGGACGCTCCTATTATCGCATGCGCGGGCCCGCCTTCCGTTATCCGCGCGGCTATGGCTATCAGCGCTGGACCATTGGCGCGCTGCTGCCCGGCATTTTTCTCGGCAGCACCTATTACTTCGACGATTGGCGCGGGCTCGGCATCGACCGTCCGCCGCGGGGGCGGCGCTGGGTGCGTTATGGGCCCGATCTGGTGCTGGTCAATATGCGCACGCGCCGGATCGAAGATGTGATACCCGACGTCTTCTACTGACGCTCGCGAACGCCTGGCGATCATCCGCGCGAAAACACAAAGCGCGGCGATAGGACGCAATGCGGTGGAACAATAAATTCCGCCCAACGAAACTGTCACAACTTCTTCAATCCTCTGTCGTGCATCACCGGCATTCCCTCGCGCATTCGATTCAAGGGGATTTCATGGCCAGTGTTGCTTTGCGCCGTCGCGCGCTTCTGACGGTTTCGTTTCTCACGCTCGCGCTGACCGGCGCCGCCAAGGCGCAGACCATGGCCGCCGCCGCGCCGGAGGAAGTCATTTCCACCGGCACGCGCGAATCCACCCAGACTCAATTCACCGCGCTTTCGCCCGTCGATGTGATGTCCGCCGAGGCCGTGCGCTCCACCTCATCGGGCAGCATCGACCAGGCGCTTGCCACGCTGGTTCCTTCGTTCGACGTCAAGCGCCTGCCATCCTCCGACGGATTGCAGTTCATCCGCCCGGCGACCCTGAACAATCTTTCGCCCGACATGACCCTGGTGATGGTCAACGGCAAGCGGTTTCATCGTTCGGCCTTTCTGGGCAGCAACGGTTCGCAGGCCACCGATCTTGCCCAGATTTCGTCGCTGGCCACCGGCCGCATCGAAATTCTGCGCGACGGCGCTTCGGCGCAATATGGCTCCGACGCCATCGCGGGCGTGGTCAATATCATCCTCGCCCAGGACACCGCTTTCCAGGCTTATGGTCAGACTTCGCAATATTATCATGGCGACGGCTTCACCGTGCAGCTGGGCGCGCGGGGCGGCATCGATCTTCCCAATGGCGGTCATGCGGTTCTGTCGGTCGAATATCTGAAGGCCAACGAGACCTCGCGCACCCATCAACGCGACGACGCGGCGGCGTTCCAGGCCGCCCATCCCACCATCAGCGTGCCCAATCCGGTGCAGCGCTGGGGCAATCCCGACATGCAGACGATCAAGGCGGCGCTCGATGTCTCCGAGCCGCTCAACGACTATGCCGAGGCATATGGCTTCGCCACCATCGCGGCGGGGCGCCAGCATAACGACATCAACTGGCGCAATCCCGACACCAACACCAGCGTGTACAAGACCGTCGCGATCTTTCCCGGCTTCGACCTTCGCACCATCTATCCCGCCGGCTTTTCTCCCGACGAAGGCGTCAATGCGCTCGACTCCCAACTCGCCGCCGGCGTGCGGCATAAAGGTTCGGACGATTTCACTTGGGATCTTTCGGCCAATTACGGCGTCAATAATTCTCAATTCTTCCTCAACCGGTCGATCAATGCGTCGTTGGGGCCGAACAGTCCGCGCAATTTCAAGCTGGGCCATCAGGTCGAATCGGAATTCGACGTGAATGCCGATGCCGTCTATCGCTGGCATCTGCCCTTCTTCGCCGACGCCGTGAATGTCGCCTTCGGCGGGGAATATCGCGACGAAACCTATCAGATGAAGGCGGGCGATCCGGCTTCCTATCAGGTCGGGCCGGGCGCGGCTTTGGGTCTGGCGTCTGCTTCGAACGGATTTCCCGGCATCGCCGATACCCAGGCGGGCACTTGGGACCAGACCAGCTATGCGGGATATCTGGATCTGCAAGCGCCGATCACCGAGGCGTGGCAATTCGAAGTGGCGCTGCGCGATGAGAATTACAGCGATTTCGGCAATACCTTTAACTACAAGCTGGGCACCCGCTACGAAATCTCGCCCAACATCGCCGTGCGCGGTTCCTATTCCACCGGCTTCAAGGCACCCACGCCGGGTCAGCTGAACGCCACCAGCACCAGCCAGGGTCTGGATACGGTGACGTTGCAAGTCTTCACCAATGGCCGCCTGTCGCCGCTCAATCCGGTGGCGCAGTTCTTCGGCGCCAAACCGCTGCAGCCGGAAGAATCCCAGACCGCCAGTTTCGGCGGCGTCTGGCAGACCGATTTCGGCTTCTCCGGCTCCGTCGACGTTTACAAGATCGACGTGACCAAAAGGTTCGCCAGCTCGCCCACCTTCACTGTCACCCCGGCGGTCCGCAACCAGCTTATCGCGTCGGGCGTGCCGGGTGCCTCGACCTTCACCGCGGTCAACTTCTTCACCAACGACTTTAACACCATGACACGGGGCATCGATCTGGTGGGCTCCTATGCCACGGACATGGGGGATGGGCGGCTGCGCCTCACCGGGGCGTACAGCTATATCTCGACCAAGGTGACGTCGGGTTCGTTGATCACCGCGGCCAATGCCACGCAGAAGAAGATCTTCGAACAGGGCGTGCCGCAGCATAACGCCTCGGCCACCGCCACCTATGACATCGATGCGTTCTCGTTGATGGGCCGCGTGCGTTACTATGGCCCCTGGACCGACTCCACCGGCAACACCACCGGCGACATCTTCCAGCGTTTCGGCAGCATGGCGTTCATCGACGTGTCGCTCACCTATCAGCTCAACGACACGGCCTCGATCCGGCTGGGCGCGGACAATGTGGGCAATTTCTATCCCGAGAAAGCCACCTTCCAGGCCAGCCGCGGCATCGATTATTCCCGCAACGCGCCCTATGACGTGAATGGCGGCAATTATTATCTGCGCTACGAACTGAAGCTGTAACAGGGCTCGGAAACACTCCGGAACGGATCGCTGTTCCGGAGTGGCCGGGCTGGGGCTAGTCCAGCATCCGATCCGCCAGGCTGTAGCAGTGGCTCCCCTGATAGGCGTTCCGGCCCCGGTTCATGTGCGTCAGGTTGAAAGCCCGGATGGCGCGCAATATGCGGGCCGTGGCGAGAAATTTCCGGATCGAGGCGGGGCCCCGGATCTTGATGCTGAAAATATCGTCGCCGCGCGGGAAGAAATAGCCGACATCTTCCGGCAGCGCGACGCACCGCTCCAGAAAAGATTCGTCCACATGGCCCTGTGCGGATGAGCGGTCCGTGGTGAAGTGCGAAAGATGCACGATGAATCTTGCACGGATGCTTTCTGCGTCGGCATAGAGCGTGAAAAGCTCCATCCAGCTCGCATTGACGCGGATGAGGGGCTTGTCGGAAGTCGACGGCAGACAGGACACCGACCAGTAATGCCGCTCCGTCCTGCGTGGGACGGGGATGCAGTTCCGGCCATAGATCCGCAGAATCTCCAGGGCTTCCTGTGCCTGCGGCCGGCGAAGCAGTTTCTGGAACCGCGTGAGGTATTTGAACCGCAATTCCGGGGAATCGGAACGCTTCTTGTCATCGCGCAGGACGGCCCTGCCCTTCACCCAATCGTGCTGCTGCTCAAGGCCGACAAACTGGCGTAGACCCTTGATGCTTTTGGGAGGAGGCGCGCTCACGCCGGAAGCTTATAACCTCCGCCGGCCATCTGGCGACCGGACCGATCAGCGCTTGCGCACGAATTCGGTGCGCAGGACCAGGCCCTTGATCGTGTCGTGGCGGCAGTCGATTTCTTCCGGATTGTCGGTGAGCCGGATCGACCGGATGACCGTTCCCTGCTTGAGCGTCTGACCGGCGCCTTTGACCTTGAGATCCTTGATCAGAATAACAGCGTCTCCGTCCGCGAGGAGATTGCCGGAGGCGTCGCGGACTTCCGCGGCCTTGGCTTTTTCCGCCGCGATTTCGGAGGCGGGCCGCCATTCGCCGGTTGCCTCGTCATAGACATAATCGTCGTCGCCGTTCATCGTCATCCTGCATGCGTCTTGGGACGTTGTGGTCCATGAATTGTACCGCAGCGAGACAGCGGGCAAGAGCCGCAATCCCGGATACGGCGCTGTGTGTACATTCGCCGCAGCTGCGAAGGGATGGCGGGCATCCGCGTCCTATTTCCGCCAACTTTCCCGCCCAGATGGGCTCACACAATTGAGGTGGAGCTTAAACCATGCGTGTGATTGCGATCGGGATGCTGGCGGCCCTTGTGTTGTCCGGCTGCGGCACGGCAACAGGCGACCGGGGACTTTCCGGTGCGGGCATCGGTGCCGGTATCGGCGTCATTGGCGGCCCGCCGGGCATGGTGGTGGGCGGCGCGGTCGGCGCGGTGGCCGGCATGCTGTCCAAGCCGCAGCAAGTGAATCTGGGCAAGCCTGCCTGGCGGTGATTTCGGCCGAGCTGGCGTTTGTTGGAGGGGAAAACCGCGTTCTGGCGCCGACTCGGGCCGCTGGCGCGGCCCTCACTGGCGCTCAGTTTTTGTAAGCTCGCTACGCTCGCTAACAAAAACTGGCGCACCCGATAGGATTCGAACCTATGACCTCTGCCTTCGGAGGGCAGCACTCTATCCAGCTGAGCTACGGGTGCAGCGAAGGCGACCTATAAAGCAAAACGAGCCCGCAACGCAAAGCGTTGTCGGGCTCGTTTGGTTTATTTTACCGTCTCAGGCCCGGTTACCCGCCAGCATCGGCAGATGCTCGGCCAGGTGCGCCAGCGCGCTATCCGGCGACAGATTCAGGGCTTTGGAGATTTCCTGAATATGTTCCGGGGTCAGCGCCGCCTTCAACTGGTCCACACTGATGGGCTGGCCCTGGCCGCCCCCGGTCCAGGACGACACCAGATGGCCCAGCCCGCCTTCGCTGAGTTGTCCCATCAGGCCGGACAGGCCGCCCAGCGAGGAATTCTGCAGCGCGTTGCCCAACAGGCCCTGCACGCCGCCCTCGCCGTCTTGCGAAAGCGCGCCCTTGGCCGCGTTCGCGATCTCATCCAACAATCCCATTCTGACCTCCGCACGAATTGGTGTTGGCGCTACAGCCAGGTTGCGACGCCACCGTGACCGGAGCAGGTGCCGCTGCGATGGGTGTAGGTGACGGTCTTGCCGTCCTTGCATTTGGCGGAGCCGGCTTCGGCTTTCGCGGCCGGCTTGGCGGTCATCGCGGCGGGCGTCGCGGCTGCCGGCTTGGCCGTCATGGCCGCCGGTGTCGCGGCGGCGGTGCTGGCCGGCGCTTTCAGGCAGGTGGCCATGTAATCCTTGTAGGTGGTTTTGGATTTGGCGGCGGCGTTCATGCCGTTCCATGTGGCGGCGCAGCTTTTCATGTTGGCTTGCTGGGCCGTGTCGGCGGCACGGCCGGGCGCGGCGAAACTGACAGCGGCGAGCGCGGCAACAAAGGCGATTGCGAATTGCGTACGCAAAGGGACCTCCCTCGGTTTCGATACGGCATAAAGTTTCCGCCTGTTTCGCGAGGGGAACAAGACAGCAGAACCGGTTTTGCAAAAATTTGTGGGTCAGGCACGCGCGAGTTCGGCGCTCACGCTTTCGCGCATCTCAGCGGCGTTGGTTGGCGTCTTTGCGAGCTTGCAAGTAAGTCTGACTTTCCGACCTGTCGGGAAGATTGCCGGAAGTTCATCTTTGGAAATACCAAAACCCAGGATCGTCAACGCCGTTACGCGCGACAGGTCTTCGGTCGCGATGGCTTTCAACATCGCGTGCGACCAATCCCGGTCGCCGTTCGCCTTCACGAAGGCGAACGGATCCAGCGCATGCACGACGACCAGGCGCATGCCTTCCGGCACCATCACCCTGTCCCGCAGCAATGCAGTGACGGCGATGGATGCAGACATGTCGTTGGCGATCACCAGCACCGCACTCTTCGCCTCGCGCGGTCCCAGCGCCACGGAATCAATGAACATGGGTTTGCCGTCGGGCGCCGACTTGCCCATATGGGCGCGAGAGATGGCGTCGGCACGCGCTTGCACGCAGGCCGCGATGAAGGCCTTGCGCGCCGTGCGATAATCGGGCGGATTTGGGGCTTCGGATTTGGAAGGCATTGCCGTTGGAGCGGTTCCAGGAAAAGTGTGCAGCGGTTTTCCGTTCGGAACCGCGACAAAACA
>JAFKFG010000025.1:0-48411 GCA_017307355.1 Alphaproteobacteria bacterium | reverse complement strand
GAGATAGAGCGTTTTCGCGTTTCCGCGAAACGTGAAAACGCTCTAGCCTATCCTCGGCATGTGGAAAGTTGAAGAATGACGCGGTTCGCCGCTTTGGATGACCTGCGCGACCGTCCCATCGGCGGCCAGGGGCCGGCGCGCGCCGCGCGCAAGGGCTTTCGCACCCGCATTCCCATCCACCGCGACAATGCCCTGTTCGGCGAGCCCCTGGTGGAGGCGCGCGCGGGCGGCCTCAAGGGCGAGAATTTCTATGCCAGCGACCGCAATCCCCCTTACTGGCACCGCGTGGAGGGGGCGACGGACAAATTGCTGCTGCGTCCCTCGGTGGCGGAAAAATTGCGCAAGGTCGATGCGCGCGCGGGCGCGGCGGGGCTGGAACTGTTTCTGTTCGACGCCTGGCGGCCGCGCGCGGTGCAGGCTTATTTTCACGATGTCTGGATGCCCCGGCAATTGCAGCGCCGCGATCCAGGGCTGACCGGCGCGCGCCTGACCGAGGAAGTGGAACGCTATTGGTCCGCGCCCAGCAGCGATGAAACCTCGCCTGCGCCCCATGCCACCGGCGCCGCCATCGATCTCACCTTGCGCTGGAAAGGCGGCGACGCGCTGTGGATGGGCTCCCTGTTCGACGATGTGACCGAGCTGGCCGCGCGCGACCGTTTCGAATCCCTGGCGGCGGATAATTTTTCCTTTTCCGACCAGGAAGCGCGCGCCAATCGCCGCCTGCTGCATTGGCTGATGACCGAAGAAGGCTTTGCCGGCCATCCCGACGAATGGTGGCATTTTTCCTGGGGCGATCAGATGTGGGCCGCGCTGACCGGCGCATCGGCTGCGCATTACGGCCTGGCGGACGCGGCCTAGCGCGCCGTCATTTCAAGACGCTATTTCAATACCGGCCGGAACGCGCCATCCCAACCGGGGCCGGGCGGATGGGTTTCGAAATAACGGATGCGCGCGCGATAAAGATCGTAAAGCGTCTGGGATGCGCCCGACAGCCGCGCGCATTGCTCGATCAACGCCCGCGCCTTGTCCCATTGCTGGTTTCGCAGGCATTGGAAAATATGTTCGTGGAAGGTCGCAAGAGCCCGGACCTTGGGCGATGTGCGCGCCGCCCGGTGATCCAGCATGGCATAGAGATGGATCGGCGGATCGTCCTGGCCTTGCGCGAAATAATCCACTTCCAGGAAGGCGAAGCCCAGCCCCGCGGTCGCCTGGGTTTCCTGCGCGACGATGATGGAAGGGCCGTAATTGCGCGACAGGGCCTGCAGCAGCACGGCCAGGCGCACGGCGTCGCCATTGACGCTGTAGCTGAGGCGGCCATGACCGCCAAAGCCGCCCACGATCGCCGGTCCGGTGGCGACGCCGATGCCGATTTCCACCAAAGGGACTTCCCGGCCGCCCAGCCTGTATCCGGCGGTGAGATCCTCATTCGCCCGCGCCAGGGCCGTGATCATGCCATTGGCGGCTTCGCAGGCATGCGCGGCATGGGCGGGATCGTCCAGCGGCGCGTTCCAATAGGCGGTGAAGCCATCGGCGGTGAGGCGGTCGATCACGCCGCCATGGCGCAGCACCTGGCCCATCAGCGGGGTCAGAACCTGTTCCAGCAAGCGGGTAAAGCCCTTGGGATCGTCCCGGAACATGGCGGACAGATCGGCAAGGCCGCGCATGCCGCACGCCAGATAGGTGATGTTGCGCGTCTCGCCGTCCAAGGACAGTAAGGACGGGTCATGCGCGATCCGGTCGATGGCGGCGCGCGGCAAGGAATTGGCGAAAGCCAGCTGCAATTCCCGCTTGCGGGCGCGGATCTGGGCGATCCGCGCGGCCGCCGCCGTCGCGAAGACCAGCAGCAGCATCGTGCCGGTCGCCACGATGTCCAGCGCATCGCCTCGCAGCCGCGCGCACAACAGGCCCAGATAGAAGGCCGCGATCAGTGCGCAAAGAACGAACAGGGCCGCGCGGCGAATATGCGTCTTGAGCACCAGCGCGATCGCGGCGCCGCCGGTGACAATGAGAAAAGCCGCTTCCGCGAATTTCGCCCAAGAAGGCCGCGCCGCCCCGGCCGCGCCCCATGCCTGCCAGATGCCGTCCTGGATTCCCGCGAACCAGGACGCCACCCCGGATTGATCGGTGAGCAGCGCCGCCAGCCCCAGCATCAGAACCGCCAGGGATGGCACCAGCACCGCGACCGGTTTTGGAACCGACATCTCCTTGAAGTCCGCGATTCGGCGACGTCTGGGTGTAGCGCGAATTGCCGTTCGCCCAAACCGCCTGCCGGCGCAAACCCGTGAGTTCCCTGGGATAAATTTTCCGCCGCGCACCCGATGGCGACGCGGTCAGCGATTGACGCGGATGGCGACCTGGGCCAGCAAAATCCTCGCGCCCTTCTTGCCCAGGGCGCGGTCGGTGACGGTCTGCAGGCGGTTGGCCAGCTGGGCCACGTCCGGCTGGGCATCGGTGCGCACCGTGGCGGTGAACGCCATCAGGTTGCGGACATAGGCATCGCGCAACACCGGCATCGAACGGGTGGCGACGTCTCTCAAAGCCTCGTCGGGCACATCCAGCCCCACGCCCACCATCAGCATGCCCTGGGCGCGATTGTCGTCCACGATGGTGGTGTAGATCGGATCGAGCGCCAGATAGCTCACCGACTGGGTGAGCTTGTGCTCCGATGATTTTTTGTCGCCGCCTTCCTCCGCCGCTCCTGCCGCCAGCGGCAAAAGGACCAGAAGACAAAGCCAGACGGGAAGACGCCCAAACCGCATGGCCAAGCATAAGCCACGGATTGGTAAACGGAATTTTAACAGGAGCGCCTATGACAGGCTGAGTTCATCGGTTCGGTACGCCATCCTGAGGGGATGGTGGAGCTGAGCGGAGTGAGGGCGATAAGCAAAAGGTCCGGGGGACCTTTTGCCGCCCGAACGCCAAGCCGGCGGATTACCGCCGGCGCAGGCCGGGATCGAAAGCGGTATGAGGGCTAGGGCATTGTCGGTTCGAGCATCTCTCCCTTTTCGAGAGAAATGGTGGAGCTGAGCGGAATCGAACCGCTGGCCTCCTCATTGCGAACGAGGCGCTCTCCCAACTGAGCTACAGCCCCGAACCGGTTCTTGCCCATCAAACGGCTGGCAAGGACGGGGGTTGTAGGAAGGCCCAAGGTGCCCGTCAAGGCGCCGGGAAAATTCAGGCTTTCCCCGGCAAACCCGGCTTGCGGGTCAAGGGCGGGGATCGTTACAACAGCAGAATGAACCCGATCTTCTTCCTGCTCATCGAATTGCTGGAAATCTACAAGTGGATCGTGATCGCCGCCGTGATCGTGAGCTGGCTGATCGTTTTCAATGTGATCAACACCTACAACAATTTCGTGCGCTCCTTGCTGCACATGCTCAGCGCCCTGACCGAGCCGGTGTTCCGGCGGGTGCGCAAATTCCTGCCGCCGATGGGGGGCCTCGACCTGTCGCCCATCATCGTCTTCGTGATCATCATCACGCTGCAATACACGATCGGCTGGATCAGCGCGCGATACGGTATCTGACCTCATGACCGCCACGATTATCGACGGCAAGGCGTCCGCCGCCAAACTGCGCGAGAAGATCGCCGCCGAAACCGCCCGCCTGAAATCCGCCCATGGCCTGCAGCCGGGGCTCGCCACCGTGCTGGTGGGCAACGATCCGGCCTCCGAAGTCTATGTCCGCAACAAGGGCAAGACCGCCGAAGCGCTGGGCTTCAAGTCGGTGCATGTGGCGCTCCCCGCCGACACCAGCCAGGAGACCTTGCTGGCGAAAGTGCGCGAACTCTCCGCCGACAAATCGGTGCATGGCATTCTGGTGCAGCTGCCTTTGCCCAAGCATCTCGACGAAGCCGCAGTGCTGGATGCGCTCGATCCCGCCAAGGATGTCGATGCCCTCACCCCCACCAATGCGGGCCTGTTGTTGTCGGGCCGCGCGCATCTGGTGTCCTGCACGCCGGCGGGCGTGATGCTTCTGCTGAAGGAATATGTGGGCGACATCGCGGGCAAGGATGTGCTGGTGATCGGCCGTTCGCTGTTGTTCGGAAAGCCCGCGGCGCAACTGCTGCTGGCCGCCAACGCCACCGTGACCATGGCGCATTCGCGCACCCGCGACCTGCCCGCCGTCGCGCGCCGTGCCGACATTCTGGTCGCCGCCATCGGCAAGCCGGAACTGGTCAAAGCCGATTGGATCAAGCCCGGCGCCACCGTGATCGATGTGGGCATCAACCGCGTCGATGCCGGCGGCGGCAAGACCAAGCTGGTCGGCGATGTCGATTACAACGCGGCAAAAGACGTCGCGGGCGCGATCACCCCGGTGCCGGGCGGCGTCGGCGCCATGACCATTGTCTGTTTGATGCAGAACACGCTGATCGCCGCGTGTGCGCAAAATAATCTGCCGCTGCCGACGCTCTAGAGCTTCGCTTTCAGTTTCTGCGCCAGGTCTTCCGGCGTGGTGGCTTCGTCGTAAAAGCTCACCAGCTTGCCGTCCGGGCCCATCAGATACATCACGCTGGAATGGTCCATGGCATAGGTGCCGTTTTCCACCGGACCTTTCTTGGCATAGACGCGGAATTCCTTTTCCACTTTCGCGATCTCATCCGGCGTGCCGGTCAAGCCCACAAATTGGGGGCCGAACGCCGCCACATATTTCTTGATCGCATCCGGCGTGTCGCGCTCCGGATCGATGGTGATGAAGACCGGCACGATGCGATCCTTGTCCGCACCCAGCTTGTCCAGGGCCGCCGCCATCAAGGCCAGGGTGGTGGGGCAAACATCGGGACAGAAGGTGTAGCCGAAATAGATCAGCTGATATTTGCCCCCGAAATCGGTGCTGGCGCGGAGCTTGCCGTCCTGGTCGGTGAGGGCATAGGGGCCGCCCACGGCGATCTGGCCGGTGATCACATTGCGGCCCAGCTGAGGCACGTCATTGCCTTTGAGCCAGAGAAATCCACCCAGGCCCGCTGCCGCCAGCAGCGCCAGGACGAGCAACATCTCCTTGGTCTTCAGCATGACGTTATTAACCCCCTCTGCCCTTCGCATCGCAAGCGCTGCTACGGCGTTCGGTCGGCTTGGTCGCCGACCTCACCCCACCACCAGCGCGCTTTGCGCGCGCGGGGGAGATTGGCCTGTGCTTGATATCGAAAAGATTTTAGAGTGTTCCGGTGTCCGAAGCGTCCTCAAAACCCGTCAAGCCCAGGCTTTATGTCGCATCGCGGACCGGCGCGGAACGCGGCCGGGTGCGGCTTCGCACCCTGTCCAATCTGCGCTGGCTGGCCATTTCCGGGCAATTGGCGGCGCTGTTCCTGGTCTATTTCGCCTTCGGCTACAGCCTGCCCTTGGGCTATTGCGCCATCGCCATCGCCATCAGCGCGGTCCTGAACATCGTCCTGGCGCTGCGCTATCCCGCCAGCCATCGGCTGGCCAACCGCGAAGCCAGCTATTATCTCGCCTTCGATGTGCTGCAGCTGGCGGCGCTGCTGTACCTGACCGGCGGTATCACCAATCCCTTCGCGTTGATGTTCGTGGCGCCGGTTGTGATCGCGGCCGCCACGCTCAATCTGGGCAACACGCTGGTCCTGGCGGGCATCGCCTTCGTCTCGGTCAGCCTGATCGGCATCTTTCACCGGCCCCTGCCCTGGCCCGCCGGCGATATGCTGGTGCTGCCGCAGCTCTATCAGGCCGGCATCTGGGCGGCGCTGGTGATCGGCATCGGCTTTACGTCCGTCTATGCCTGGCGCATCGCTTCGGAATCCGCCCGCATGTCGGCGGGCCTGGCTGCAACCCAGCTGGCGCTGGCGCGCGAACATCGCCTGGCGTCATTGGGCGCGCTGGCCACGGCGGCGGCGCATGAACTGGGCACGCCGCTCGGCACCATCGCGGTGGTGGCGCGGGAATTGGAGCGGGCATTGCCCGCCAATTCGGCGGAAGTCGAGGATGTGCGGCTCCTGCGCGACCAGGCGGAGCGATGCCGCGCCATCATCGCCCGCCTTGCCAATCCGGAAGAAGCGATGCTGGGCCAGGCGGCGCGGCTGCCTTTGGGAGCACTCCTGGACGACATCGCCGCCCCGCATCGCGGTGACGATGTGGCCATCACCGTTGCGGTCCCCCATGGCGATGCCGACAACCCGGTGCCGCAGGTCTGGCGGGCGCCGGAATTGCTGCACGGGCTGGGCAATATCATCGAGAACGCGGCGGATTTCGCCAAAAGCGAAGTGCGGATGCAGGCATCCTGGGACGCGGCCAGCCTTCATGTGGTGATCGAGGATGACGGCCCCGGCTTCGCGCCCGAGATTTTCGAGCGGATCGGCGAGCCCTATGTCACCTCCCGGCCGGGCCATCATGCCCCCGGCGACAGCGATATCGACCCGGCATTGGGCGAGCATGAAGGCATGGGGTTGGGCTTTTTCATCGCCAAAGTCCTGCTCGAACAGACCGGCGGCATGGTGAAGGCGGGCAATCCCCCGGGCGGCGGCGCGCGCGTCTCCATCGTCTGGCCCCGGGGCGTGATCGACGGCCCGGAGCCACCGATCCAAAGTGAGGCAAATTGAGACGGATTGACGCGCCCGGCCCCCGGTACTATGTCCCGCGCACGGAGCGTCGGCCAGGAAAAGTGCGAGCCCGTGCAACGGGCGAGCGGTTTTCCGTCCGGCCGCGCGACCAGGAATAATACGATGAATGCCGACATGAGCCCCGTCGAAGATAAGACCCTCCTGATCGTGGAGGACGACCGTCCCCTGCGCGAGCGGTTGGCGCGTGCCATGGAAGCGCGCGGCTTCACCGTGGCGATTGCGGAATCGGTGGCCGAAGGCCGCGCCCGCGCCAAGGAATCCCCGCCCGCTTATGCGGTGGTCGACCTCAAGCTCGAAGACGGTAACGGCCTGGATGTGGTCGAGACGTTGCACAGCGTGCGCCCCGATGGCCGCGTGGTCGTGCTGACCGGTTTCGGCAATATCGCCACCGCCGTGGCGGCGGTGAAATATGGCGCCGTCGATTATCTGCCCAAGCCCGCCGATGCCGACGATATTCTGGCGGCCTTGCTGGCGACGCCGGGCGGCAAGCCCAAGCCCCCGGAAAATCCCATGTCCGCCGACCGGGTGCGCTGGGAACATATCCAGCGGGTTTATGAACTCTGCGGTCACAACGTGTCGGAAACCGCGCGCCGGCTGAACATGCATCGCCGCACCTTGCAGCGCATCCTGGCCAAGCGCAGCCCGCGCTAGGAATTTCAATTCTAGCTCATTCACCATGGCCGGACTTGATCCGGCCATCCATGGATGGGCGGGGCAGGCCCGCCCATGGTGAGTGTTGGTTGCTATTGCCGCGCTAGGCCTTCTTCTTTTTCTTCGCTGTCCTTTTCGCCACCGGCTTCTTCGCCGCGCGCTTTTTCTTCGCCTTGGCCTCGATCTGCAGCAGACGCGCGCCCAGCAGGTCCTTCAACGTCGCCTTGTCGAGCTTGGACAGGCGCGCCAGCAGATAAGGGAAATTCTTGTAATGGTCGGTGATGTAAAAAAGCTTGGGCTCCGCCTCCAGCATCACATCGCGCATTTCCATGGAGCCCACCGCCAGCACCATCGCCTCTTCCTTGGTGTGCACGCGGGTGAGGAATTTCTCCGCCACGAACACGGCCGGCTTGCCGAAATAGGGGCCTTCGCTGGCGCCTTCGACGGACAGCGCGATCTTGCGGGCTTCAGCTCTCGTGAGTGGCATCCGGCATCACCATGTTCGGGGACGATGTTTGGGCGATTGTGTCGAGAATAGCGGATAGCCGCTCGGCGGCGACTTTCGCGAAAGAAATGGTCACCGCTTTGCGGCGGCTGGCATGCAGGCTCTGCGCCTCGGCCGGCTTGACGATGGCGCCGCCATAACGGTCGGCCACAATCAATCCGGTTTCGGACGGCACATGCTCGGGCGGGAAATCCGGCGGAATGGCGAAATAGAAGAGGTCGCAATAGTCCAGATACTCCGGCCATTTGCTGTCGCCGCGCAGATCCGCCAGCGCCACCTTGATTTCCACGCCCAGCATGTCGCCGGAAGGACCGATGGCGGCCACGTCCAGGCGCCGCCCATTGGGCAAAGTGAATTCCAGGATCGGTGAATAGCCTTCCTGGATCAGAAGCCGCGAGACACCGCGCGCCACTTCCGCCGCGCTGGAGGTCGAAATCACAACAGCCTCTCGTAAAAGCCGCCGAAGCTGCCATCCGGCGCCACCAGATGAATCTCCAGAATCCAATGGCGGGCGCGGCCCTTGCCGTCCGGATCGCTCATCGCGGTGGGGTTCTCGGGACTGATGCGGTAAAGCGCCTTGTCGCCGGGGATCAGGGCATGGGCGAATTCGCTCACCAGATGGCCCGCGATCTTGCCGCCGAAGCGCCAGCCCGCCGCGGCCGCGGCGTCCTGCGCGAAGGCGTAAAGCGCAGCGCCGGTCATGCCGGGGTCCTTGCGGTAATGGGCCTGCACCTCGGCAAACACGCGGGGCAGGTCGGCCACCAACTTATGCTTTAGCGGATCCTCGCCCAGCACATAGCTTTTGCCGACATCCGCTTCCCAGGCTTCGAATACCGGCCCAAGATCGACATAGACGATGTCGTCGGCTTCGATCGTGCGGTCCGGCGGGTTATCGCCCGCGATGGTGATGCTGTTGGGGCCGCTGCGCACGGTCCGCTTGTGCCAATGTTTCTCGACCCCGAATTCGCGCGCCGCCAGTTCGCCGATCTGATCCTGAATCTCCCGCTCGCTGACGCCGGAGCGGACCAGTCCGTCACGCTCGATGGCATCGAACAGGCGCAGCGCCTTTGTTTGGGCGGCTTCCAGTTCGGCGCGCCGCGCGTCTTCGGCGAGTGGGGCAAGATCGCTCATGACGGGAGTGGATCATCGCGCCCCGCCAAGATCAATCGCTGTTGGTGCGACGGGCTGACCCCGCATAGAATGCCGGCCTGCATGGAGGGGACGCCATGAAGGCCATCGCCGCTTTCCTGTTTCTGGCATGGATGGGATCCGAGGCGGCGGCCGCGCCCTGCCCTTGCACCACCTTCTTCTCCGGTGCCGCGCAACCATTCATCGCCGAAGGCGTGGCCCGCGCCGGCGATCGTTTCTTCGTCGCCGGGGTGGCGGCGCGGCGCATCGTGGAAATCCGAAGCGGCCGTGTCCGCGATTTTGCGCGGCTGCCCGATGATTATTCGCCGTTCGGCATCGCCGTGGCGGGCGGAACGCTTTGGGTGACCGCGGCGGTGGTGGCGCAAGGCGCGGGCCATGACGGTTCCTCGGCGCTCATCGCTTTCGATCTTTACGGCAAGCGGATCGGCACCTATCCGGTTCCCGACCAAGACCGGCATGCGCTGGGTGATCTCACCATCGCGCCGGACGGCAGGTCTATGTTTCGGACGGCCTGGGCGGCGCGATCTATATGCTGCGGCCCGGCGCCCATGCACTGACGCGGCTGGGCGCGCCCAAGCTGTTCAAATCGCCGCAAGGCATGGCGGTCAGCGCCGACGGAAAGTCCCTGCTGGTGGTGGATTATGCGTTGGGCCCGACCAGGCTCGATCTTGCCACCGCAACTTTCACGCCGTTGAAAATTCCCGATGGCATCAATGTCAAAGGCATCGATGGTCTGGCGCGTTTGCCGGACGGCCGTTTTCTCGCCAGCCAGAATGGCACCAAAGAGCCGCATATCTTGCGCCTGACAGTATCGCCGGATTGGTCGCAATTGCTTTCGGTAGAGGTGATCGCCGCCGACGATCCGGCGGTTGCCGATCCATCGCTGGTGCTGGCGGATAACAGCGGCGTTTATGTGGTGGGCGTCAGCCAATGGGGATCGTTCGGCGAGACGCAAACGCCCACCAAGCCGCTTCAGCCCTGGCGGATCGTCAAGCTGGACCTGAAGTAAGCGAAGGCGGCTACAGGCTGCCTTTGGTCGAAGCCACGCTGCCTTCCAGCCGCTCATCCGGCGTCACGGCTTGGCGCCCCGCGAGCGGAGGCGAGCAAAACAAATAAAAGCTTTGCGGCAAGCGGCTACAGACTGCCTTTGGTCGAAGCCACGCTGCCTTCCAGCCGCTCATCCGGTGTTACAGCTTGCCGCAAAGCCCGCGCGAGGCCTTTGAAGCAAGTCTCCACGATGTGGTGGCTGTTTTCGGCATAAAGATTTTCGATGTGCAGGCACACGCCGGCATTTTGCGCGAAGGCCTGGAACCATTCCTTGAACAGTTCGGTGTCCATCTCGCCCAGCTTGGGCTTGGGGATATTCACTTTCCAGACCAGGTAAGGCCGGTTGGACACGTCGATGGCGACGCGGGTGAGCGCCTCGTCCATTGGGATCAGCGCAGAACCGAACCGGGTGATGCCGGAAAAATCGCCCAGCGCCTTTTTCACCGCCTGGCCGATCACGATGGCGGTGTCTTCGGTGGTGTGGTGGAAATCGACATGCAGGTCGCCCTGGGCCCGCACCTTCAGGTCCATCATGGAATGGCGGCCGAAGCTTTCCAGCATGTGATCCAGAAACCCGATTCCGGTATCGATGTCGCACTCCCCGGTGCCGTCCAGGTCCAAGGAGACGGCGATCTCGGTCTCGCGGGTCTTACGTTCGACGGTTGCGGTACGCATCAATGTCTCTTTCAACCTGTCCAGGTCCGCCTCCCCTGCGCGCGCGCAGCGCGCTGGCGGAGGAGGTGGCCGTAGCAACCTCTCGAGGTTGCGTAGGCCGGAGGGGGTTATTACGTGCGGCTGTATAACAGCCGCACGTGAATCCTTACCACTGCAAAGGAAATGTCAAATTTGGCATATGCTGTTGACCCCCCCGCCAAACCCTGTAAAGAGGGGCCCGCTTTGAAAGCTAGCTAAGGATATCTCCATGGCGCGGTCGGACTATCTCTTCACTTCGGAAAGCGTTTCGGAAGGTCACCCGGACAAGGTCTGCGACCGGATTTCCGATGAAGTCGTGGATCTGTTCTTCCGCGAAGGCCCCAAGGAAGGCATGAGCCCCTGGGATATCCGCGCCGCCTGCGAAACCCTGGCCACCACCAACCGGGTCATCATCGCGGGCGAAACCCGCGGCCCCAAATCGGTCGGCCCCAAGGATGTCGAAGCCGTGGCGCGCGCCGCGATCAAGGATATCGGCTACGAGCAGGAAGGCTTCCACTGGCAGAAGGCGCAGGTCGAAATCCTGCTGCATGCCCAGTCGCCGCATATCGCCCAGGGCGTCGATGCCAGCGGCAACAAGGATGAAGGCGCGGGCGACCAGGGCATCATGTTCGGTTATGCCTGCCGCGAAACCCCGGTTTTGATGCCGGCGCCCCTGCATTACAGCCACAAAATCCTGGAATTGCTGGCCGTGGCCCGCAAATCGGGCAAGGAAAAGACCCTGGGCCCCGACGCCAAGAGCCAGGTGACCCTGCGCTATGCCAATGGCAAGCCGGTGGAAGCGACCCAGATCGTGCTCTCCACCCAGCACATGGACGAAAACCAGTCCTCCGCCGACATCCGCAAGATCGTCGAGCCCTATATCCGCCAGGCCCTGCCGGCCGAATGGATCAACGACAAGACCGCCTGGCACATCAACCCCACCGGCGCCTTCGTGGTCGGCGGCCCGGATGGCGATTGCGGCCTCACCGGCCGCAAGATCATCGTGGACACCTATGGCGGCGCGGCCCCCCATGGCGGCGGCGCCTTCTCGGGCAAGGATTCCACCAAGGTGGACCGTTCCGCGGCCTATGCGGCGCGCTACCTGGCCAAGAATGTAGTGGCGGCGGGTCTTGCCGACCGCTGCACCATCCAGATCGCCTATGCCATCGGCGTCTCGGACCCGCTGTCGGTCTATGTCGATACCCACGGCACCGGCCAGGTGGACGAAGCCAAGTTGGAACTGGTGTTGCCCCAGCTGATGAGCCTGAAGCCCCGCGGCATCCGCGAGCATCTGGGCCTCAACAAGCCGATCTATGCCCGCACCGCCGCTTACGGCCATTTCGGCCGCGAACCGGATGCGGAAGGCGGCTTCTCTTGGGAAAAGACCGACCTCGCAGACAAGCTGAAAAGCGCTGTTTAGCTAATAGGGCAGTGCGTCTTGGCTCCGACTTTCTTCCCCCGCGCGGCGAAGCCGCTGGCGGGGGAAGATGTCCGCTAGCGGGCTTGCCCGCGTGGCGGACAGATGGGGGTCAATAAAATGACTGAGCTTGAACAGCGTTCGGGCTTGGAAAGGCGTCGCCAGAAGCTTTACGGTCGCCGTAAGGGGCCGAAGCTTTCGACCCATCAAGCCGAGTTGCGCCGAACGCTGTTAAACGAGCTTGCGTTCGACCCGGCGAAGGATGCCCAGGCTCAGTTCCCGGACACCGTTCGGGAACTCTGGCTGGAGGTCGGTTTCGGGGCCGGCGAACACCTGTTTCAGCTCGCCAGCGAGAATCCGGACATCGGCCTGATCGGCGCCGAACCCTATGAGATGGGCGTCGCCAAGCTACTGACAAAGCTGGCAAATCACCCGTTGAACAATGTTCGCATCTATGAAGGGGACGGGCGTGACATCATCGCCGCCCTGCCCGACGCCTCACTGGGCCGGTTCTTTCTTCTCTTCCCCGATCCCTGGCCCAAGACCCGGCATCACAAACGCCGTTTTCTGCAGACGGAAATGCTGGACGAGCTGGCCCGGGTGCTGAAACCGGGGGCGGAACTGCGCTTCGCCACCGACGACAAATCCTACCTGCCCTATGCCCTGGAACGGCTGATGGCCCACCCTGCCTTCGAATGGACGGCGCGTGGCCCAAGCGATTGGAAGACGCGGCCGGCGGGCTGGCCGCCCACCCGCTACGAAGCCAAGGCGATCAAAGGCCCGCCTAGTTACCTGGCGTTGCTTCGAAGAAAGCCTCGCCCGGAATAATCCGGTCCTGACTGGTCTGGTCGCACAAGGAATAGCTGAAGCCCTTCTGGATCGCCCAGGCGCCCACCTCGCCCTTTTTATTGATGGCCAGATAGCCCACCTGCTCCATCTTGGCATCGGGCTTTTTCTTCAGGATGCGTTCCACCGCTTCCTTGCAGGCTTGCTGCGGGCTTCGGCCCTGGCGCATCAGTTCCACCACCAGGAAGCTGCCCACGCTACGCATCACTTCTTCGCCCACGCCGGTCGATGTCGCGCCGCCCACATCGTTATCGACATAAAGACCGGCGCCGATAATGGGGCTGTCGCCCACGCGACCGCGCACTTTCCACGCCATGCCGGAGGTGGTGCAGGCGCCTGACAGATTGCCTTTGGCGTCGATCGCCAGCATGCCGATGGTGTCGTGGTTCTTGGCGCCGCCCGGCGTGCCCAGGCCGTAAGACTTGGTTTCGATATTGGCTTCGGGCTTGTATTTGGCGGTTTTAAGCCACTCCTGCCAGGCTTTTTTCGATTCCGGGGTCAGCAGTTCCTCGCGCTTGAAGCCCTGCTCGATGGCGAATTTGGTGGCGCCCTCGCCCGCCAGCATCACATGCGGCGTCTTCTCCATCACCGCGCGCGCCACTGAAATCGGATGGGCGATATATTCCATCGCCGCCACGGAACCGGCATTGCCATGCTCGTCCATAATGCTGGCATCCAAGGTCACATGACCGTCGCGGTCGGGATAACCGGCGCGGCCCACCGTGTGATTGCGCAGATCGGCTTCGGGAATTTTCACGCCCGCTTCCACCGCATCCAGCGCCCGCCCGCCCTTCGACAGGACCACCCAGGCGGCCTTGTTGGCGGCAACGCCGAACGGCCAGGTCGAAACCACGCAGGGGAGTTTCATCTGGATATTGCCCTTGCTCACGGCCGCCGATGCGGGCCGGGCCAAAAGGGCAGGGGCGAGCAGGGATGCTTTCAGAATGGTGCGACGGTCGGTCATGGTCGGCTCCCAGCAAGATGGCGGCTAAGGCACTCGCTTTTGCGCCCGCCGTCAATCGGGTTGGAACCAGAACCGTCGCAATTTCACCCCCTCTGCCTTCGCTGGCTCGAGAGCCGTCCGCACGCTGACGCTACGGACCGGCATCTCCCCCGCCAGCGCGCTTCGCGCGCGCAGGGGAGGGCCTGTCGTTTTCCCATCACAATATTGTATGAAAGCGCCATGAAAGAACGCGAACCCAGCTTTTTCACCGGCCTCCATGCCAGCGATTTCATGGGGATCGGCATCGCTTTCCTGTTTTCCCTGGGCGCTTTCTACCTTTTGTGGCGGATGATGTTCGGGCCGCCTTTGTTCGAGCCCGCCATCCAGGGTCAAATCAAGGCGATTAACGCTATCGAAGCCCGGGATGCGCCCCCGCCGGTCCAACCCGATATCCACACCGGCCCCGGTGAAGTCAGTGTTGGGATCATGCCGAGTAAAAATTTACCCCCTCCGCCTTCGCTGGCTCGAGAGCCAGCTACGGCACCTCCCCCGCCAGCGCGCTAACGCGCGCGCAGGGGAGGCGGGCCTGTGCCAAGGCGCGCCAGGCGCCAAGCCTTGATATTTGCACCTCCCAGGCGTAAATACCCCCCATCCCTAACAACAAGACCTGTTGTGTGGCGGCCGTAAGGTCGCCGCGGGGAAAAGGTTTTGTGTATTGCCCCAGCATTGGGGCCTGGAACTTGGAGACGCTCATTTTCGCCGCCGCATCGCATCTGGAACCGGTGTTCGAACCCGTCATTGAAAAGGCGGGGTTCAAGCTGGTGCGCCTGCGCATCATGGGCGGAGCGTCCAAGACCTTGCAGATCATGGCCGAGCGGCCCGACGGCAGCATGGATGTGGAAGGCTGCACGGAGCTTTCCCACGCGCTGCTCGATTTCATCGAAACGGAAGATCCCATCGAAGGCGATTACGAAATCGAAGTCTCCTCGCCGGGGATCGACCGGCCGCTGACCCGTCTTGCCGATTTCACCCGCTGGAAGGGGCACGAGGCCAAGATCGAGCTCAATGCCCCGGTGACCATCGCCAATGGGGCAGGGCGCAAGCGGTTCCGCGGCACGCTCGAAGGGCTCGACGGCAACGATGTCGTGATCACGTCGCAGGGCGCGCGCATACAATTTCCGTTCCGCTCCATCTTGGAAGCGAAACTCGTTCTCACCGACAAGCTCATTCAGGAAGATTTGAAGGCGCGCAAGAAGGCGCCGAACTAGGAGAAGACTTTCATGGCCAGTGCAATTTCCGCCAACCGGCTCGAACTCTTGCAGATCGCCGACGCTGTCGCTCGCGACAAGTCGATCGACAAGTCGGTGGTGCTGACCGCGATGGAAGAGGCGATGCAGCGCGCCGCCAAGGCCCATTACGGCGCCGAGAACGACATCAAGGTCGATATCGATCCCAAGACGGGTGAAACCCATGTCTCGCGCTATCTGCATGTCGTCGAGGCAGTGGAGAACGACAAGACCGAGATCAGCCTGGAAGATGCGCGCCGCCGCAATCCCGACGCCCAGATCGGCGACATCATCGCCGAAACCCTGCCGCCGGTCGATTTCAACCGCATCAACGCCCAGAACGCCAAGCAAGTGATCGTGCAGAAGGTGCGCGACGCCGAGCGCGAGCGCCAGTATGACGAATACAAGGACCGCATCGGCGAAATCGTGCATGGCGTGGTCAAGCGCTCGGAATTCGGCTCGGTGGTGGTCGATCTGGGCAAGGCCGAAGGCGTGGTCCGCCGCGACGAGATGATCCCGCGCGAAAGCTTCCGCGCCGGCGACCGCATCCGCGCCTATATCTATGACGTGCGCCGCGAAACCCGCGGCCCGCAGATCTTCCTGTCGCGTTCGCATCCGCAATTCATGGTGCGCCTGTTCGCCCAGGAAGTGCCGGAAATCTATGACGGCGTGATCGAGATCCGCGCGGTGGCGCGCGATCCGGGCAGCCGCGCCAAGATCGCGGTGATCAGCAAGGATTCCAGCATCGATCCGGTCGGCGCCTGCGTCGGTATGCGCGGCGTGCGCGTGCAGGCGGTGGTGCAGGAACTGCAGGGCGAGCGCATCGACATCATCCCGTGGTCGGGCGAAGCGGCCACCTTCATCGTCAATGCGCTGGCGCCCGCCGAAGTCTCCAAGGTGGTGCTGGACGAAGACACGCATCGCGTCGAAGTGGTGGTGCCCGACGAACAACTGTCGCTGGGCATCGGTCGGCGCGGCCAGAATGTGCGCCTGGCCTCCCAGCTCACCGGCTGGCAGATCGACATTCTGACGGAAGCCGAGGAATCGGAACGCCGCCAGAAGGAATTCGCCACCCGCACCCAGCTCTTCATGGAATCGCTGGATGTCGATGAGACCGTGGCCCAGCTGCTGGCCTCCGAAGGCTTCGCCTCGATCGAAGACGTGGCCTATGTCGATGTCGGCGATCTGGCCCAGATCGAAGCCTTTGACGAAGAGACTGCCCAGGAACTGCAAAGCCGCGCGGTCGAATTCATCGAAGCGCGCAACAAGGAGATGGACGACAAGCGCAAGGCGCTGGGCGTCGAGGATGCGGTGCTGGAAGTCGAAGGCGTGACCCCCGCGATGGCGGTGGCGCTGGGCGAAGGCGGCATCAAGTCCCTGGAAGACCTGGCCGGCTCGGCCACCGACGATCTTCTGGGTTATTACGAGGTCAACAAGGAAAAAGAGCGCGTGCGGGTTCCCGGCGCGCTGGAAGGCTTCAACCTGTCCTCCGACGATGCCAACGCCGTCATCATGAAGGCGCGGGTCAAGATCGGCTGGATCGAAGAGCCGGTGGCGGAAGAAGAACCCGCCGACGAAACCGAAGGCGAGGAGCCGACCGAGGCCTGATGACCGCAGCGGCAAAAAAAATGGACGAGGAGGGGGCGATGCATCGCGAACGACGCTGCATTGTCACGGGCGAGATCATGCCCGACAGCCGTCTTGTCCGTTTTGTCGCCGCGCCGGACGGCCAGGTGGTGCCCGATGTGGCGGCAAAGTTGCCGGGCAGGGGACTTTGGGTGACGGCGACCCGCAAGGCCGTCACCTTGGCCGTGGAAAAAAAGCTGTTCGCCCGCGCCGCCAAGGCCCATGTGACCGCCGCCGCCGATCTGGCGGAGCGCACGGAAAAAGCACTGGTGACGCGGATGCTGGGCGATCTGGGGATCGCGCGGCGTTCGGGCGCGCTGGTGCTGGGTTTCGACAATGTCCTGCGCGCGCTGGACAGCGCCCGCCCGCCCGGCGTCCTGATCGAGGCCATCGACGGCTCGGGCGACGGCAAGCGCAAGCTCTACAACGCGGCCCATGCGCGGGGAATGAAACCGCAGGTTCTGGAATGCCTTACCAGCGCCGAATTGGGCTTGGCCTTGGGGCGCGAGAATGTGATACATGCCGCCGTCCAACCGGGCGGTCTGGCGGAACGTCTGACCTTTGATGCGGAACGTCTGCAAGGCTTCCGTCCGGCAGGAAACGAAAGAGATTCATGACCGATACCGACGAGACCAAGCGCCCCAAAACGCTGTCGCTGAAGAAGACGGAGACGTCCACCGTCAAGCAGAGCTTCAGCCATGGCCGCACCAAGGCCGTGGTGGTCGAGAAGAAGCGCACTCTGGGCGCGCCCGCTCCGGCCAAGGCGGGCGGCGACAAGTCCGCGCGTACCGACAAGCCGGCTCCCGCGCCGGTTGAAGCCGCCAAGCCGGCCGCGAAAGCCGCCGCGCCCGCGCGCGGCGTGGTGCTGCGCCAGCTTTCGGATGAAGAAAAGGCTCGCCGCGCCGCCGCCATCGCCGACGCCCGGGTGTCCGACAGCGAAGCCCGCCGCCAGGCCGAAGCCGAAGCCGCGCGCCGCGCCGCCGAAGAAGAATTGATGAAGGCGGAACGCGCCGCCGCCGAAAAGCGCAAGATCGAGGAAGAAGCGCGCAAGGCCGCCGAGGCCGAAGCCCGCCGCCATGCCGAACAGGAAGCCGCGCGCCGTGCCGAGACCAAACCTGCGGTCGCTCCGGTCGAAGCCGCCCGCCGCCGCCCGGTGCAGGAAGAAGAAGAAGAAAACACCACCAAGAAGATCGGCAACAAGATCGTGCCGGTGAAGGCGCCCGCGCCCAAAAAGGCCGGCGAGGGCGAGCGCCGCCGCGGCAAGCTCACCGTGACGCGCGCTCTGTCCGACGATGATGAGCGCACCCGCTCGGTCGCCGCCTATCGCCGTCATCTGCAGCGCGTCAACAAGGGCCATCAGGTGCAGCAGGCCGGCCCCGCCGGTCCGCGCGACATCGTGATCCCGGAAACCATTTCGGTTTCCGACCTGGCCAACCGCATGGCGCGCCGCGCCGTGGACGTGATCAAGGTCTTGATGAAGAACGGCATGATGGCGACGCCGAACGACGTCATTGATGCGGACACCGCCGAACTGGTGGCCACCGAATATGGCCATGTGGTCAAGCGCGTCGCCGAAAGCGATGTGCTGGAAGGCCTGACCGGTGCCGCCGACCAGGACGACACCCTGCTGCCGCGTCCCCCGGTGGTCACCGTTATGGGCCATGTCGACCATGGCAAGACCTCCCTGCTCGATGCGCTCCGCAAGACCGACGTGGCCGCGGGCGAAGCGGGCGGCATCACCCAGCATATCGGCGCCTATCAGGTGAACCTGAAGAGCGGCCAGAAGATCACGTTCCTCGACACGCCGGGCCATGCCGCCTTTACCCAGATGCGCGCGCGCGGCGCCAAGGTCACCGACCTGGTGATCCTGGTGGTGGCGGCCGATGACGGCGTGATGCCCCAGACCGTGGAAGCCATCGCCCATGCCAAGGCGGCGGGCGTGCCCATGATCGTGGCGGTCAACAAGATCGACAAGGGCGACGCCAATCCCACCCGGGTCAAGACCGAACTTCTGCAACACGAAGTTCAGGTCGAAGACATGGGCGGCGAAACCCAGGTGGTCGAAGTCTCGGCCACCAAGGGCATGAATCTCGACAAGCTGGAAGAGGCGATCCTGCTGCAGGCGGAAATCCTCGACCTCAAGGCCAACCCGGAACGCAGCGCCGAAGGCGCGGTGATCGAGGCCAAGCTGGACAAGGGCCGCGGTCCCGTCGCCACCGTGCTGGTGCAGCGCGGCACCTTGAAGGTGGGCGACATCGTGGTCGCGGGTTCCGAATGGGGCCGGGTGCGCCTGCTGCAGAATGATCGCGGCGAGACCGTGAAATCCGCCGGCCCCTCGGCGCCGGTGGAAGTGCTGGGCCTGTCCGCGCCGCCGGAAGCGGGCGATGAAATGGTGGTGGTGGAATCCGAAGCGCGCGCCCGTGAAGTGGCGGAGTACCGCGCCAGGAAGCGCCGCGAATCCCGCCAGGCCAGCAATTCGCGCCAGACTTTGGATCAGCTGCTCAAGACCCGCGAAGTCGGCGAGAAGAAATTGCTGCCGCTGGTGTTGAAATCCGACGTGCAAGGTTCGGTCGAAGCCATTCAGGGCGCCCTGGCCAAGCTCGGCACCGACGAAGTGGGCGTGCAGATCCTGCAGGCCGGCGTGGGCGGCATCACCGAAAGCGACGTGATCCTGGCGCATGCCTCGGGTGCCGGCGTGATCGGATTCAATGTCCGCGCCAACAACCAGGCCCGCGACCGCGCCAAGCGCGACGGCGTCGATATCCGCTATTACAGCATCATCTACAACGTGGTGGACGACATCAAAGCGGCGCTGTCCGGCATGCTGGCGCCGGAAACGCGCGAGAAGTTCCTGGGCAATGCGGAAATCCTGGAAGTCTTCGCCATCACCAAGGTGGGCAAGGTGGCGGGCTGCAAGGTCACCGAAGGCCTGGTGCGCCGCGGCGCCAAGGTGCGCCTGATCCGCGACAATGTGGTGATCCACGAAGGCGATCTGTCGACGCTCAAGCGCTTCAAGGACGAAGTGAAGGAAGTCCAGGTCGGCCAGGAATGCGGCATGGCCTTCACCAATTACCAGGACATGCAGAAGGGCGACGTCATCGAGTGTTTCGAGATCGAAACCATCCAGCGCGCGCTCTAATCTTTCATCCTCACCCTTCGACAGGGGTGAGGATTTTCTGTCCTAATGCCGAGCCTGTCGACGCATGAGGACTTGGGTCTCGGAATGTCCAGAAATCGCTCACCGCGCGGCGGCGGCCGCATCGCTTCCCGCCATGCCCGTCGCGAAGACGGACCGACGCAGCGCCAGCTCCGCGTAGGCGAAATGCTGCGCCATGCGCTGGCGCAGATTCTCAGCCGTTCGGATATTCGCGATCCGGAGTTGGACGGCGTGTCGGTCACCATCACCCAGGTGAAGCCGTCGCCCGACATGCGCTATGCCACGGTCTATTGCGCGCCGTTGGGCGGACGCAACACCGGCCCGGTCATCGCCGCGCTCAACCGCCACAAGGGATTCCTGCGCGGCGAAATGGGCCACATGATCTCGACCAAATTCACGCCCGATCTGCGCTTCGTCGAAGACCAGTCCTTCGCCGAAGCCGAGAAGATCGAGAATTTGCTGAAGTCGCCGCAAGTGCAGCGGGATCTCGCTCATTCCGACGAGAACGACGAATCTGATGACTAGAGAAATTCAGGCTCTCTCTCCGCGCGCGCATCAGCGCTGGCGGGGGGTGGAGGCTGGCGGCCAAGCCAGCCGACCGTCTCTGAGCGCTTGCGCGAAAGAGACAATGGGGGGCCAGAATGGGTAAAAAGAAAAAAGGCGATGCCGTTCACGGCTGGGTCGTTCTCGACAAGCCGTCCGGCGTCACCTCGACCCAGGCCGTCGCCGCCGTCCGCCGCATCTTCAATGCGCAGAAGGCGGGCCATGCCGGCACCCTCGACCCCCTGGCGACCGGCATCCTCGCCATCGCCCTGGGCGAGGCGACCAAGACCGTGCCGTACGTCCAGGATGCCGCGAAGATCTACCGCTTCACCGCCACCTGGGGCGAAAGCCGCGACAGCGACGATGCCGAAGGCAAGGTGACCGGCACGTCCGATGTGCGCCCCAGCCGGGAGGCCATCGAAGCCATGATCCCCCGCTTCACCGGCGTCCTGACCCAGACCCCGCCCGCTTATTCGGCCATCAAAGTGCAGGGCGAACGGGCCTATGACCTGGCCCGGCAGGGGGAGGAAGTCGCCCTGGAACCCCGTCAGGTCCAGGTCTATGAGGCCCGGCTGGTGGACGCCCAGCCCGGTCAGGCGGTGTTCGAAATCCTTTGTGGCAAAGGGACTTACGTCCGCTCCTGGGTCCGGGACATTGCCCAGGCCCTGGGGACTTTGGGCTATGTCTCCCAGCTCCGGCGGACCCGGATCGGGGGCTTCCTGGAAAAAGACGCGGTCGGGCTGGAAACGCTGACCCCTTTTATGCATAGTCCCGCCGCTTTTGCGTATCTAAAGCCTCTTTCGACCGCGCTGGACGGCATCCCGGCGCTGGCCGTGACGGGCAGCGATACGGTCCGCCTTCGCAGCGGCAATTCCATCCTCATTCGCGCGAATTTGTTCGCCCGCATGAAAGAAGGATTCGCAGGCGATGGCGGGCTCCAGGGGCAGACCGTCTTCCTCAAGGACGAGACGGACGCGCCCGTGGCACTGGCCGAAATCGCCGATGGCGAACTTCGTCCCTTCCGTGTTTTCCAACTTTAAGGACCGATGACCGATGATTACGCCTGAACGCAAAAAAGAACTGATCGCCGAATACGCCACCAAGGCCGGGGATACCGGCTCGCCGGAAGTCCAGGTCGCGATTCTCTCAGAACGCATCTCCAACCTGACCGAGCACTTCAAGACCCACGCCAAGGACAATCATTCGCGCCGCGGCATGATCAAGATGGTTTCGGAACGCCGCAGCCTGCTCGACTATGTGAAGAGCCGCGACACCGAGCGCTATGAAGCGCTGATCGCGCGTCTGGGCCTGCGCCGCTGAGTTCGCATTCCACAGAATTGGCAACGGCGTGCGCAAAGGCGTGCGCCGTTGCTTTGCTTTTGCGAGGGGATGAGCCCGCGCAAAGGCTGACTCCATAGGGGAGTCCGAGGGCGCCAAGCCGGCGTCCTCAAAGAAGGGCCCGTTCGCAATATGGCGGCGGGCAATGATGAAAGAAAATCCCATGTTCAACGTACAGAAAGAAAGCTTCGAATGGGGCGGCCGCACGCTGACCCTTGAGACCGGAAAAGTCGCCCGCCAGGCCGATGGCGCCGTGATCGCCACCTATGGCGAGACTGTCGTGCTGGCCACTGTGGTCGGCGCCGCCAATCCGAAGGAAGGCGTGGACTTCTTCCCGCTCACCGTGAATTACCAGGAACGCTATTATGCCGCGGGCAAGATTCCCGGCGGCTATTTCAAGCGCGAGCGCGCCCCGACCGAGCGCGAAACCCTGATCTCGCGCCTGATCGACCGTCCCATCCGCCCGCTCTTCGCGGACGGTTATCGCAACGAAACCCAGGTGGTGGTGCAGGTCCTGTCCCACGATCTGGAAAACGATCCCGATATCGTGGGCATGGTGGCCGCGTCCGCCGCGCTCACCATTTCGGGCGTGCCCTTCATGGGCCCGATCGGCGCTGCCCGCGTCGCTTACATCGACGGCGAATATAAGCTCAATCCGCCCATCGAAGAGATGGCCAATTCCAAACTCGATCTCGTGGTCGCGGGCACCCGCGATGCGGTGATGATGGTGGAATCCGAAGCCCAGGAATTGTCGGAAGCGGTGATGCTGGGTGCCGTGGTGTTCGGCCATAAGGAAATGCAGCACGCCATCGACGCCATCATCCGCCTGGCGGAAAAGGCGGCGAAGGAACCGCGCGCGGTGCCGGAAGATATTCACGCCCCGGTGCGCGAGCGCCTGAAGGTCGCCGCCTCGCCGGGCCTGGCCAAGGCGTTCCAGATCGCCGACAAGCACAAGCGCCGCGACGCCATCTCGGCCGAGCGCAAGAGCCTGGCGGAAAACTTTGTCGGTGAAGGCGAAGGCAAGGTTGCCGCCAATGTCTTCTCGGGCCTGATGCATGACGTGGAAGCCCATGTGATGCGCTCGGCGGTGCTGGACACCAAGAAGCGCGTCGACGGCCGCGACCTCGTCACCGTGCGTCCCATCATGGCGGAAGTGGGCGTTCTGCCCCGCACCCATGGCTCGGCGCTGTTCACCCGCGGCGAAACCCAGGCGCTGGTCATTGCCACCCTGGGCACCGCGGAAGACGAGCAGTTCGTCGACAGCCTGGAAGGCACCAGCAAGCAGACCTTCATGCTGCACTATAACTTTCCGCCCTACAGCGTCGGCGAAACCGGCCGCATGGGCTCGCCCGGCCGCCGCGAAATCGGCCATGGCAAGCTCGCCTGGCGCGCCATCCATCCGATGCTGCCCACCAAGGACAGCTTCCCCTACACGATCCGCGTGGTTTCCGAGATTACGGAATCCAACGGCTCCTCGTCGATGGCGACGGTGTGCGGCACCTCGCTGGCGCTGATGGATGCCGGCGTTCCCATCGCCAAGCCCACCGCGGGCATCGCCATGGGCCTGATCCTGGAAGGCGACCGCTATGTCGTCCTGTCGGACATCCTGGGTGACGAAGATCACCTGGGCGACATGGACTTCAAGGTGGCGGGCACCGAAGACGGCGTCACCAGCCTGCAGATGGACATCAAGATCGCCGGCATCACCGAAGAGATCATGCGCGCCGCGCTCGATCAGGCCAAAGGCGGCCGTCTTCACATCCTGGGCGAGATGAACAAGGCCATCCATGGCGCCCGCGCCGAGCTGGGCGAGCATGCCCCGCGCATCGAGCAGATCAAGATTCCGACCGACAAGATCCGCGACGTGATCGGCACCGGCGGCAAGGTGATCCGCGAGATCGTGGAAAAGACCGGCGCCAAGATCAACATCGAGACCGACAAGATCCGCGACGTGATCGGCACCGGCGGCAAGGTGATCCGCGAGATCGTGGAAAAGACCGGCGCCAAGATCAACATCGAGGACGACGGCACGGTGAAGATCGCCTCCGCCGACGGCGAGTCGATCAAGGCGGCGCTGAAGTGGATCCGCTCGCTCACCGCCGAACCGGAAGTGGGCGAAATCTATGACGGCAAGATCGTCAAGGTGATGGATTTCGGTGCCTTCGTGAACTTCTTCGGGCCCAAGGACGGCCTGGTCCATGTCAGCGAATTGGCCGCCCAGCGCGTCGCCAAGCCGTCGGACGTGGTCAAGGAAGGCCAGGCCGTGAAGGTGAAGCTCCTGGGCTTCGACGACCGCGGCAAAGTGCGCCTGTCGATGAAGCAGGTGGATCAGGCCACCGGCGAAGACCTCTCCAAGAAGCAGGCCGAAGCCAAGGCGGAAGCGCCGCAGGCCTGATATTTGCAGCCTGAAATTGCAGTCTGAACGACGCCCGCCAGCGACATGTTGGCGGGCGTTTTTCTTTGCGGAAGCGGACGCGCCCGGTTAGGTTTCGCCGCCATTTCTTCGAGAAGGCGTGCGTTTTGACGGTCCTGATGCGGCTGATCGCGTTAGCCATGATCGTGACCGCATTGGTGCTTTTGGGCGCCGATGCGCTGACCTCCCTGGAAAAGGGCGGCGAGATCACCGTGCGTTCGTTGGGCTTGATCTGGTCGATCATCCATCCCGGCTCGCTGGCCCTGTTCAAGGATTGGGCGCAGCACACATTCCTGGCGCAGACGATTTATTCCGCCCTGGCGATGCCGGGCTGGGGGTTGATCGGTGTCTTCGGAGTGCTGATCGCCTTCATCTTCGGCCGCAAGCACGCCGAATAGGGCGCGTTCTTTTGAATCCTGGCGTCGTCGCGCCTCCTCACGTGCTAACGCACGCTCCGGGGGACGCTCCTAGCCAGGCTTCAAAATCGACGCACCCAAAACTGCTTATGTGTCAGCGATTTTTTCCGGGAACCCAGAGAACGTCGCCCATGCCGTCATTGTTGGCGGCGCGGGCCATCACGAACAGGTGGTCGGAAAGCCGGTTCGCATAGCGAATGGCGGCTTCATTGATCGCTTCCTGCGCCGCCAGTTCCACGATCGCCCGTTCGGCCCGCCGCGCGATGGCGCGGGCCAGGTGCAGATGCGCCGCCAGCGCCGTGCCGCCCGGCAGCACAAAGGATTTGAGCGGCGCCAGCGCGGCATTCATGGCGTCGATTTCCCGTTCCAGCCGTTCCACCTGAGCCGGGGCGATCCTGAGGCGGTCTTCGGTCTTGCCGTCTTCGGGCATGCTCAGATCCGCGCCCAGGTCGAACAGGTCGTTCTGGATGCGCGACAGCATCGCGTCATGGTCGCCTTCGGTGTCCAGCCGGGCCACCCCGATGGCGCTGTTGGTTTCGTCCACCGCGCCGATGGCGGCGACACGCAGGCTGTATTTGGAGACCCGGCTGCCGTCGCTGAGCCCGGTCTGCCCCCCGTCGCCCGTTTTTGTGTAGATTTTATTCAGCTTGACCATGGTCCAAGCCTAACCCCTTGCCGCTCAAACCGTAAGGACTATGATCCGGCCGTTTTCGCCCAATAGAGAGTGCCATGCCGGTCGAAGTGCCCGAAATCATTGAAGTCGATTCCAGCCGCGTCGCTTGCGACGGGATCGGAGGGGGCCTCGGCCATCCGCGCGTCTATCTGGAAATGGGCGACGAGAATTTCGTGGAATGCCCCTATTGCGACCGCCGCTTTGTGCTGCGGGACGGCGGCGGACACCATCATTGACCGCCCTGAAAAAAGGCGACCATCTCTATCTGATCGACGGCTCGGGCTATCTGTTCCGCGCCTATCACGCCCTGCCGCCGCTCACCCGCAAATCCGACGGCCTGCCGGTGGGTGCGGTCTCCGGCTACTGCAACATGCTGTGGAAGCTGCTCGAGGACATGAAGGCGGGCGAAGCGCCCAGCCATCTGGCGGTGATTTTCGACGCCAGCGAGAAGACCTTCCGCAACCAGATTTATAGAGAATATAAGGCGCACCGCCCGCCCGCGCCGGAAGACCTGATCCCGCAATTTCCCCTGGTGCGCGATGCCACCCGCGCCTTCGGCGTCGCTTGCGTCGAGATGAACGGCTATGAGGCCGACGATCTGATCGCCACCTATGCACGCATGGCGCGCGAGGCAGGCGCCCGCTGCACCATCATCTCATCCGACAAGGATCTGATGCAGTTGGTGGTGGACGGCAAAGTCGAGCTTCTCGACACCATGAAGAACAAGCGCATCGGCTCCGCCGAAGTGCTGGAGAAGTTCGGCGTCGCGCCCGACAAGGTGGTGCAGGTTCAGGCCCTGGCGGGCGATTCCACCGACAATGTACCCGGCGTGCGGGGCATCGGCGTCAAGACCGCCGCCGAACTGATCGGCGAATATGGCGACCTGGAAACGCTGCTCAAGCGCGCGGGCGAGATCAAGCAGAACAAGCGCCGCGAAACCCTGATCGAAAATGCGGAGAATGCCCGCATTTCGCTGAAGCTGGTGACCTTGGAACAGAATGTTCCGATCAAGGAAACGCCGGATGAGTTCGCGGTGCATCATCCGGACGCCAGGGAGCTGATCGCATTCCTCAAAGCGATGGAGTTCAACTCCATCACCAAGCGCGTGGCGGCGCATTTTGAACTGACGGATGTGGAGGCGATCGCCTCCGACCCTTCCGTCGCCAGGCCGCCGCATCTGAAGGTGGAACTGCCTGAACCCGCGCCCGCCGAACCGGCCGATACCGCGGCGATCCGCGCACCCATCGATCACAATGCCTATAAGACGGTAACCACCGCGAAAGACCTGGATGCCTGGGTGGCGCGGGCGCGCGCCAAAGGCATTGTCTGCGTCGATACCGAGACGACGTCGCTCGATCCCATGCAGGCGGTCCTGTGCGGCGTGTCCTTGGCGGTCGCGCCGGGCGAGGCCTGCTACATTCCCTGCGGACATCGCAAGGGCGACGGGCTGCAGCTCGACGGCAACGACAAAATCGCGCAGATGGCGGAAGCCGATGTGATCGGCGGCTTGAAGTCTTTGTTGGAAGACCCGGCGATCCTGAAAGTGGGCCAGAATCTCAAATACGACGCCCTGGTGTTCCTGCAGCGCGGCATCCGCCTTCATCCCATCGACGACACGATGCTGATTTCCTATGTGCTGGAAGGCGGTCTTCACGGACATGGGATGGACGAATTGTCCGAATTGCATTTGTCCCACACCCCCATCGCCTTCAGCGAAGTCGCCGGCAAGGGCAGGGACAAGATCACGTTCGATTGCGTGCCCGTCGCCGAAGCCACCAAATATTCCGCCGAAGACGCGGATGTGACCTTGCGCCTGCATATGCTGCTCAAGCCCAAGCTGGGCGAGATGAGCAAGCGCGCGGTCTATGAGACGCTGGAGCGGCCGCTCACCATGGTGCTGGCCGATATGGAGCGGGCCGGGATCACCATCGATCCGGACATGCTGCGCCGCCTCTCCAACGATTTCGGCAAGACGCAGGGCGGGCTGGAAACCCAGATTCACAAGCTGGCGGGCGAGAATTTCAATATCGGCTCGCCCAAGCAGCTGGGCGATATTCTGTTCGGCAAGATGGGCCTGGAAGGCGGGCGCAAGACCAAGACCGGCGCCTGGTCCACCGATGTCGATGCCTTGGAAGAAGTGGCGGCCCAGGGCCACGAGATCGCCAAGAAAGTTCTGGAATGGCGCGGCCTCGCCAAGCTGCGCGGCACCTATACCGACGCCTTGCCCGGCTTCATCAATCCCAAGACCGGCCGCGTTCATACGTCTTATGCGATGGCGTCCACTTCGACCGGGCGGCTGGCTTCGACCGATCCCAATCTGCAGAATATTCCCATCCGCACCGAGGAAGGCCGGCGCATCCGCCAGGCGTTCATCGCGGCCAAGGGCATGCAGCTGATCAGCGCGGACTATAGCCAGATCGAGCTGCGCCTTCTGGCCCATATCGCCGACATTCCGCAGTTGAAGAAAGCCTTCGCGGACAATCTCGACATTCACGCCATGACCGCGTCGGAGATTTTCGGCGTGCCGGTGAAAGGCATGCCGCCGGAAATCCGCCGCCGCGCCAAGGCGATCAATTTCGGCATCGTTTATGGCATTTCCGGCTTCGGCCTGGCCAACCAGCTGGGCATCGCGCAAAGCGAAGCCAGCGATTACATCAAGAAATATTTCGCCCGCTTTCCCGGCATCCGCGTCTATATGGAAGACACCAAGCAATTCGCCCGCACCCACGGCTTCGTGGAGACCTTGTTCGGGCGGCGCATCCATATCCGCGAAATCAATTCCAAGATTCCCGGCTTTCGCGGCGGGGCCGAGCGCGCGGCCATCAATGCGCCGATCCAGGGCGCGGCCGCCGACATCATCCGCCGCGCCATGGCGCGCCTGCCCGATGCGCTCAAGGACAAGAATCTCGCGGCCAAGATGCTGCTCCAGGTCCATGACGAACTGATCTTCGAAGCACCCGACAAGGAGGTCGAAGCGACCCGCAAGCTGGTGGCCTCGGTGATGGAAAAGGCCGCGCTTCCCGCCGTGGAAATCTCGGTGCCCCTGGTGGTGGAAGCCCGCGCCGCCGACAATTGGGACGCCGCGCATTGACACGCGTGCGCACGATCGCGGCCGCCACTGCGGGGCTCGCCTTCATTCTCGGTGTCCTGATCGAAATGATCCTGATGCCCGTGAAGGGGAATGCGGTTCTCATTCCCGGGCTCTTGGACTATGCGCAGGTCTGGAACCATGGCGTTTCCTTCGGCCTGTTCCGCCAGGATAGCGACATGGGCCGCTATTTCCTGATAGCGGTCCTGGCCGCGATCGCCATCGGCGTCGGCGTTCTGGCCTGGCGGGCGGCGAACGGGCTTATGGCCGCCGCCTATGGGCTGATCGTGGGCGGTGCGCTGGGCAATCTCCTGGACCGCGGCCTCAACGGGGCGGTGTTCGATTACCTGTTTCTGCATCTGGGGCGGATGCCGCTGTTCGTCTGCAATTTTCCCGACATCGCGATTTCGGCGGGCGTGGCTTTGCTGATCGGGGAAAGCCTGTTCGCCAAGGAAGGCCCAGCAGCAGATAGTTGACTTAGTCATGTATCTATATGACTGTGTCAACTATGCCCGAAGCCGATCTGCGCGCCCGTGAAATCCGCCGTTTCAGCCGCTTCTACACCCGCCAGATAGGTGTGCTGGCGGAGGATCTGCTGGACACGCCTTTCTCCCTGGCCGAAGCCCGGGTGATCTATGAAATCGCCCATGCCGAACCGGTGACGGCGGTGGCCCTCAGGGCCATGACGGGGCTGGACCAGGGCTATCTCAGCCGCATGCTGGCCGGGTTCGAGCGCCAGGGCCTGGTGGGCAAGCGCGCCGCGCCGGAGGATGGCCGGATCCGCCTGCTGCACCTGACCGCCAAGGGCCGCAATGCCTTCACGGCGCTCGATTCGCGGGCCCAGGCCGCGACCCTGGCGCTGCTGGATGTCCATGGCGAGGAAGCACAGCAACAGATCGTGCATCACATGCAGGCATTGCAGCGCCTGTTGTCGCCGGCATCGGAAACCGCGCCCGTCATTCTCTTGCGCCCGGTCCGGCCCGGCGATCTGGGTTGGGTAATCCAGCGCCAGGCCATCCTCTATGCGCGCGAATATGGCTGGGATGCGTCTTATGAAACTTTGATCGCCGGCATTCTCTCCCAATTCAAACCCGGCCCCGTCGAGCAAGGCTGGATCGCGGAGATGGACGGCGAACCGGCCGGCGCCATATTCGCGGTGCGCGAGAATGCGGAGGTGGCGCGGCTGCGCCTGCTGCATGTGGAACCGTTCGCGCGGGGCCATGGGCTGGGCCGCACCCTGGTGGACACCTGCATCGGTTTCGCCCGCGATGCCGGATACAAGACGCTCCGGCTCTGGACCAATGATGTGCTGGTGTCGGCGCGGCGCATCTATCAGGCGGCGGGATTCACGCTGGTCAGCGAAGAACAGAAGCCCAATTTCGGCAAGGATCTGGTGAGCCAGACCTGGGAGCTGAAGCTTTAGTCTGCTGGCAGTGGCGCATCTCATGCTTCGACAAGCTCGGCATGAGGAAGTAGGCGACTCCTCACCCTGAGCTTGTCGAAGGGTGAGCAGCGGGTCAGGCGGCGATGGACTTCAGCCCGGTCTCGGCGGTGATGCCCGCCTTGTTCAGATCCGTCATCAGCCCGGCCATCGCCGTCTCCGCGTCGCCGCCGCCCTGATTGGCGAAATAGCCGGTGAGGAATCCCGGCGTCGCCAGGCAGGAGAGGATGATGTCGCGGGCACGCGCCGACAGCGCGCCTTCGGTGAAAAAGCCGCCCATCGTCAGCTTCAGCAAGGTCTGGGTCTTTTCCACATGATTCTGATGCTTGGCGTCCAGGCTTTCGAACAGTTTGGCGCGCGCCGCCATCTCGCAGGCGAGGCGGTCCATCTTGTCGGCGATTTCCTGCCGCTGCACATCGACGAAGCTGGCGCGCCGAACCCGGCTCTGCAGCTGCGTCAGGCGCTGCAAGCGCTGCAACAACGGTATTTTGGGGTTCTGGAAGAAACTCTCGAAGGCCGCGGAATTCAGCACCGGGGTGACGAAGCCCGCCAATTGCCGCTTGTTCTCGATGCCGATGATATTCTCTTCCACGAACAGCAGCCGTTCCATTTTCTCGTCCGGCGCACAGTCCTGGATATAGCCGCTCAAGGTTTCCTGGGTCACCAGCCGCTTGGAGCGCAAGGTGAAGGCGGCGATCAAATCTTCATGGCTGAGGAATTTGCCCACGCCGTAAACCACGCGATTGGCCAGGCGCCTGAGCGCGATCAATTCCTCGACCAGCGAATCGGGGCGCAGCCGCTTGGCGCTTTTGAATTCGGCGACGATCCGCCGGGCGATCGCAGTGCGCGCTTCGGGCAGCTCGTCGGCGGCAAAGCGCACCGCCAGCGCCGCCACGCCGCCATGGGCAGGATCGACCGCCAGTTTTCCTAAGAACAATTCCACCAGGCGCGTCAGCGCTTCGGCCAGATTCTCCGCCTGTCCGATCAGTTCGTGCAACGCGGTCGAGGCACTCAAGGCCTCGGCCAGAATGGCGTCGATGGAAGACAGAATCATGGTGCGGCAATCGCCGGACGCGGGCGTCGTTGCCAGGATTTCCAGCAACGCCAGAACCTTGTCGTTCCAGCCTTGCGTGTCCTTCAGGTGGCGGGCCAACGCGCCGTTGAAAACATAAGCCGCGTCACCTTGCCCCGCCAGCTTGGCGGCCAGTTCGGCGAACTGATCGGCGCGGGGATTTGGAAACAACCCCTTGCGCTGGTCGCGATAGACCCGCTGGGTCGCCTGGGTGGCCAGCTCGTTGAGGTTCTTGACGATCTGCTGCACCGGCGTGCTGCTGGATGCGGCCTGCGCCACCGCAATCTTCTGGACCGCATGCTGATATAGCGTTCCCGTCGCTTCCAGCTTGTCCAGCATGTCGGCGCGATGAATCAGCTCGGTGATGGTGATCTTGTTGCGGGCCAAAAAATCGCCGAACAGGCGCATCATGGTCTGGCGCGCGTGATAGGAATAAAGATCGTCCGGCTTGAAGCAGGGCACCGAGGGCGGCGCGTCTTCCTGCGCCGGGGCCATCTTCATCTTGTTGTGGCCGTCCTCGAAAATCTTCAGCGACAGGTAATCGCCGCTGTCGTCGTCATAGGTTTCCTTGACGACTTTGACGCCGGTGGCTTTCTCCGAGGTCATCATTTCCTGCGCCATGGCGAGCGCGCGGCTGCGATCGTTCACCGCCTCATGCAAAGTCCAGCCGCCTTTGGCGCCTGCCCGGCGAAAGACTTCGAAATGAACCTGTCGTGCCATGGGTCCCCGCGCATGGCCGGTTGCCATGCCTTCGCGGGAACTCTTGCCGGAACAGCGTTGAAAGGGGGTTAAGCTTCCCGGATGTCGGCCCGGATGTCGGGATGTGTGCCGCACAAGCGGCAGGCGGGATCGGGTTCGAGTGACACAGTACGGAAGCGCGCCGCCAACGTGTCGGTAATCAAAATTTTACCCGCCAGGCCTTCGCCGATGCCCGTGATTTGCTTGAGGATCTCCAGGGCCTGGAGCGACCCCATCACGCCCGCGGCCGCGCCCAGGACGCCGGTCTCCGAACAGCTCTGCACCGTGCCGGGCGGCGGCGGGGCCGGAAACAGGCAGCGATAGCAGGGATAGGCACCGCTTTTGTCCCAGGCCTTGAAGGTGGCGAGCTGGCCGTCGAATTCCGTCACCGCCGCCGAGACCAGAATCTTGCCCGCGAAATAACAGGCATCGTTCAGAAGAAAGCGGGTTTCGAAATTGTCCGAGCCGTCGGCCACGATGTCATAGTCCGCGATCAGCGCCCGCACATTGTCGGCCGTTAGGCGGACCGGATGGGTGGTCACCGTCACGCCGGGGTTGAGCGCGGCAAGATGCGCGGCAGCGGCATCCACTTTGGACCGGCCCACATCGGCGGTGGAAAAAAGAATCTGCCGCTGCAGGTTGGACAGGCTCACCGCATCGTCATCGACAAGGCCCAGGCGGCCGACACCGGCGGCCGCGAGATAAAGCGCGCAGGGGCTTCCCAGTCCGCCCGCGCCAACGATCAGCACCTTGGCGCCCCGGATTCTTGCCTGGCCGACGCCGCCCACTTCCCGAAGCACGATGTGGCGGGCATAGCGTTCCAGTTCTTCGTCATTCAGGGCCATGATTGTCATGTAATGCCTGGGCGGGCGGGCGAACAGTCCCCAATGCCGGCGATTTTGTTTTACGGCCGCCTGGGCTAGCGTGCCCGCCGTCATGACATCCCAAGCACTGCACGCCCAGGCCTTTTCGCTGTACCGGGAAGGCCGGATTCCGGAAGCCGACCGGCTCTATCGCCAGATCCTCACCCGGAATCCCGCCGATGGCGAAGCGCTGTATCGCCTGGCCCTTTTGCTGTTTCAGCAACGCCGTCCGGCGGACGCGGTGGCGATGTTCGACCGCTTGCTGGCGCTGGCGCCGGGGCTGGCCGAAGCCTGGACCGACCGCGGCGGCATTCTGCAGGACATGGGCCAGCTACCCGATGCGCTGGCAAGCTATGACCGCGCCGTCGCGCTCAAGCCGGATCATGCGCCGGCCTGGCTCAATCGCGGCATCGCGCTGCAAGCGCTGGGGCGCTTCGCCGATGCGCTGGGCAGTTTCGACAAGGTTCTGGGCCTTCTGCCCCGCCATGCCGCCGCCTGGCGCGGGCGCGCCAGCGCGCTGGTCGGTCTGGAGCGCATCGCGGATGCCCTCGCCAGTTTCGACAAGGCGCTGGAAATTCTGCCCGGCGATCCGGCGATCCTGCGCCAGCGCGCCATCGCACTCGGCATGGCGAAACAGCCGGACGAAATTCCCGCCGGGCTGGAAGAAATGGATGCCTGGCACAAGCGCGCCTCCATGTTTCACGTGACCGGGCGGCTCACGGATGCGCTCGATGCCTTGGATCATATGCTCGCGCTTCAGCCGGATCATCCACCGGCCCTGGCGTTCAAGGCGGCTATCCTTTGCGAGGCGAAGCGGGTGCCGGAAGGCGTGGCGCTTTATCGCCGTCATGCCGAAACCGTCCATGGCGCCGCGCCCGTCACGCAAAATTCCGATCCGCCGCACAAGCAGCGCCACGATGCCGAACAGCGCGCCTACCTGGCGGCGCAAGGCGTCGATGCCACGGGCTTTCATCTGGAACCGGGCGCGCGGCTCGACGGGCCGGCGGTCAATCCCGGCAATCGTGACGATGTCGCCCGGCGCTGGCGGGAAAGCCGCCCCCAGATCGTGGTGATCGACAATCTTCTCACCGCGCCTGCATTGGAGGCGCTCCGCCGTTTCTGCTGGGGTTCGACCATGTGGCAGCGGCCTTACGAAAAAGGCTATCTGGGCGCGGTGCCGGCGCGCGGCTTCGCCTGTCCCTTGCTGGCCCAGATCGCGGACGAGCTGCGCGAGGTGTTTCCCGCCGTGATCGGCGATCATGGGCTGGGGCTGATGTGGGGGTTCAAATATGACAGCAGCCTGTCGGGCATTCCCATGCATGCCGACCAGGCGGCGGTGAATGTGAATTTCTGGATCACGCCCGACGAAGCCAACCGCAATCCCGGCAGTGGCGGCCTGGTGGTGTGGGACGTGAAGGCGCCGCAGGATTGGGACTTCGAGCGCTACAATGCCGATGTTCCCGGCATGCGGGCCTTCCTGGCCAAGGAAAGCGCCAAGCCCATTGTCGTTCCCCATCGTGCCAACCGCGCGGTGATCTTCGATTCCGATCTGTTTCATGAAACCGATCAAATCGAATTCCGGGACGGCTATCAGAACCGGCGCATCAATGTGACCATGCTCTATGGCCGGCGCACCTTCCATGGCGGCTGAGCTGCCAAGCTATTGATAATCATGACATTTAACCGCCATCCGGCCGCAAGATTGTGAGGCGGACGCCGGGCGACTAGGCTTTGCGGTAATCACGGCCAGCCGGAATACCGGTGGTCACGACCCATATGCTCAGCGAGGAATGATGCCCGCCTTCGGTCTTGAAGCCCATGGCTTCCGCAATCTCAGCAAAGTGAATTGGAATCTGACCGCACCCGCGCTTTACGAAGAAGCGGCACGGCGCGGCGAAGGCCATGTCGCCAAGGATGGTCCCCTGGTCGTGCTCACCGGCCATCACACCGGCCGCTCCGCCACCGACAAATTCGTGGTCAAGGATGCGAACACCGAGCCCCATGTCTGGTGGGACAACAACAAGGCGATGAGTCCGGCGCATTTCGATGCGCTCCATGCCGACATGATGGCGTTCGCCGAAGGCAAGGAAGTGTTCGCCAAGGATCTGTTCGGCGGCGCCGATCTCACCCATCGCATCAAGGTGCGCATCGTCACCGAATATGCCTGGCACTCGCTGTTCGTGCATCAGCTTCTGATCCGGCCCACGGCTGACGATCTGAAAGGCTTCGATCCGGAATTCACCATCATCGACCTGCCCAGCTTCAATGCCGATCCGGCCAAGCACGGCACCGCCAGCCAGACCGTGATCGCGGTCAATTTCACCAAGAAGATGATCCTGATCGGCGGCACCTCTTATGCGGGCGAGATGAAGAAGTCCGTCTTCACCATTCTGAATTACATCCTGCCGCCCAAGCGGGTGATGCCGATGCATTGCTCGGCCAATGTCGGCAAGGACGGAAAATCCGCGATCTTCTTCGGTCTTTCGGGCACCGGCAAAACCACCTTGTCCGCCGATGCGTCGCGCACCCTGGTGGGCGATGACGAGCATGGCTGGAGCGAGCATGGCGTCTTCAATTTCGAAGGCGGCTGCTATGCCAAGGTGATCCGGCTTTCGCGCGAGGCGGAGCCGGAGATTTTCTCCACCACCGAACGCTTCGGCACGGTGCTGGAGAATGTGGTGATGGATCCTCAGACGCGGGTGCTCGACCTCAACGACGCCAAATATGCGGAGAATACCCGCGCCGCCTATCCGATCGATTTCATTCCCAATGCCAGCCTCACCGGCCGCGCCGGCAGCCCGAAGAACGTGATCATGCTGACGGCGGATGCGTTCGGCGTGCTGCCGCCGATCTCGCAGCTGACGCCCAGCCAGGCGATGTATCACTTCCTGTCGGGCTTCACCGCCAAGGTGGCGGGCACGGAAAAAGGATTGGGCAAGGAGCCGCAACCCACCTTCTCCACCTGCTTCGGGGCGCCCTTCATGCCGCGCCATCCGTCCGAATATGGCAACCTGCTGCGCGACCTGATCGCGGCACATGGCGCCGATTGCTGGCTGGTGAATACCGGCTGGACCGGCGGCGCCTTCGGCACCGGCTCGCGCATGCCGATCAAGGCCACCCGCGCGCTGCTCAATGCGGCGCTGGACGGCAGCCTGGCCACGGTGGAAATGCGGGTCGATCCCCATTTCAAATTCCGGGTGCCGGTGGCGGTGCCGGGGGTGGACGGCAAGATCCTCAACCCCCGCGACACTTGGGCCGACAAAGCGGCTTATGACGCACAAGCGAAAAAGCTGGTGGAGATGTTCCGCGCCAACTTCAAGAAGTTCGAGGCCCATGTCGGCCCCGACGTGCTGCAAGCGGCGCCGGTTCTGGCCGAAGCGGCGGAGTAAGCCTCTCTCACCATGGGCGGCCTTGAGCCGCCCATCCATCTCGCCATTTGCGCAAGTCTTGAAAGTGGACGGCGCGCGCACGCTGCCGCTACGCGCCAAGCCCGGCCATAGCGAATATTAGAGATATCAATTAGTTAGAAGCATCCGAACGTCGTTCGGGCACTGCCAGAACATTGCTATCCGCGTGCCCTATAGCTATCGAGCACAAAAAATGCTGCACTCTTTGCTGCAGCATAAATCGCAGCATAAAGCTCAAATCTTCCGGTACATCCAGACCTGTGCGGGGGGCAGATTGGCCCAGACCCGGGCCGCGCAATGAACGCTATGGCCCGGCGGCGGCACCACCGGGGCACGCATGCCATAGGAAAATTGAATCAGCGGCGCGCCGGGGGCCAGCTGGCTGGCCAGCGTTTCCATGTAGGCGAGGCGGCGGGCCATCGGAAAATTCAGCAGGGGAATGCCGGACACGATCGCGGCAAAGGGCTCGGTCAGCCGCGCACCCAGGGTGCGTTTCAAGTCGAAAGCATCGCCCTGGATCACATGCACATTGTGAAAGCGGGCGGCGATGGCCGCCGCGAAATCCGGATCATATTCGATCACCGTCAGCCGTTCGGGGGCGATGCCGCGCTCCAGGATCGCGGCGGTGATCACGCCGGTCCCCGGTCCCAATTCCAGGACCGGACCGGGACGGTCCGGATCGATCTGGCGGGCGATGGCGCGGGCGAGGGCCCGGCTGGATGGCGCGACAGCCCCGATATTCTTGGGCCTTGCGATCAGCGCACGCAGGAAACGCAGATTGTCGGTGAAGGTGTCGGTTGGGGCGGTCACGGGGCCTGGCGAAATAGGGCTCCGCCAGCTTAAGCGGTCTCGCCGCCGTTCCAAAACTCTTTCAGCCGGGCCAGGAACCCTTCGGCCTCGGGCTGGCAGCCGCTTTTGCTCTCGCCTTCGAACTCCCGCAACAGGTCCTTCTGCCGCCGGGACAGTTTGACGGGGGTTTCGACCGCGACCTCGATATAGAGATCGCCGCGCTGGGCGCTGCGAAGCACCGGCATGCCCTTGCCCTTCAGACGGAACTGGCGGCCCGGCTGGGTTCCTTCGGGGATCGTGACCTTGGCGCGCCCGCCATCCAGGGTGGGCACTTCGATGCAGCCGCCCAAAGCGGCGGTGACGAACGAGACCGGCGCGCGGCAATGCAGATTGTGCCCGTCGCGCTGGAAGATCGCGTGTTCGGCCACGGAAAGGAAAATATAGAGATCGCCGTTGGGCCCGCCATTGCCGCCCGCCGCGCCTTCGCCCGACAGGCGGATGCGGGTGCCTTCCTCGACGCCCGGCGGCACATCGACGGAAAGGGTGCGTTCCTTCTGCACCGTGCCCGCGCCGCGGCAGGTCTTGCAGGGATGGCGAACGATCTTGCCCGTGCCCCGGCAGGGCGCGCAGCTGCGTTCGATGGTGAAAAAGCCCTGGGTGGCGCGCACCTTGCCGTGACCGGCGCAAGCGGGGCAGGTTTCGGCGCTGTGCCCCGGCTCCGCGCCGGAGCCGGTGCAGGTGTCGCACACCACCATGGTGGGCACTTTGATTTCGGTGCTGCGGCCGCGGAAGGCTTCTTCCAGCGAGATTTCCAGATTGTAGCGCAGATCCTGGCCGCGATTGCTGCGCTTGGTGCGCCGCCCGCCCATCAGGTCGCCGAAGAAATCCTCGAACACGTCGGAGAAGGAACCCGCGAAATCGAATCCGGCAGCGCCGGCACCGGCGCGGCCCATGCCCGCTTCGAAGGCGGCATGGCCGAAACGATCATAGGCGGCGCGCTTCTGATCGTCCTTCAGGACGTCATAGGCTTCACTGATTTCCTTGAAACGGACTTCGGCGGTCGCGTCACCCGGATTGCGGTCCGGATGGAATTTCATCGCCAGCTTGCGATAGGAGGATTTGAGGGTTTCGACCGTGGCGCCCTTTGCGCACTCCAGAGTCTCGTAATAACAGCGCTTGCTCATACCAAAACTCGCCCCCTCCGGCCTTCGCACCTTTTGATCGGTGCTTCGGCCACCTGCCCCGCTTTTCACGCGGAGCAGGAAGGCCGGAGCGTCCTCAAATCATTATGCCTTCTTCTGGTCGTCGACTTCCTCGAAGTCGGCGTCCACAACATTGTCGTCCGCCTTGGGGGCCGGTTCGCCGCCTTCCGGCGCCGCGCCACCTTCGGCCTGCTGGGCTTTGTACATGGCCTCGCCCAGCTTCATCGAAGCCTGGGCCAGAGTGTTGGTCTTGGCCTTGATGTCTTCGGCATCGTCGCCCTTGACCGCTTCCTTCAGCGCAGCCACGGCCGCTTCGATCGCGGTCTTCTGGCTGGCATCGACCTTGTCGCCATGCTCGGCGACCGCTTTTTCAGTCGAATGGACCAGCGCGTCGCCCTGGTTGCGGGCTTCGATCAGCTCGCGGCGCTTCTTGTCTTCCGTGGCATGGGACTCGGCGTCCTTGACCATCTTCTGGATGTCGGCGTCGGACAGACCGCCCGAAGCCTGGATGCGGATCTGCTGCTCCTTGCCGGTGGCCTTGTCCTTGGCGGTGACGCTGACGATGCCGTTGGCGTCGATATCGAAGGTGACTTCGATCTGCGGCACGCCGCGCGGCGCGGGCGGAATGCCCTGCAGGTCGAAGCGGCCCAGCGACTTGTTGTCCGCCGCCATTTCGCGCTCGCCCTGGAACACGTTGATGGTGACGGCGGTCTGATTGTCGTCGGCTGTCGAGAAGATCTGCGACTTCTTGGTCGGGATGGTGGTGTTGCGGTCGATCAGGCGGGTGAAGACGCCGCCCAAGGTCTCGATGCCCAGCGACAGCGGGGTGACGTCGAGCAGCAGCACGTCCTTGACTTCGCCCTTCAGCACGCCGCCCTGGATCGCGGCGCCCATGGCGACCACTTCATCCGGGTTGACGCCCTTGTGCGGTTCCTTGCCGAACAGCTGCTTCACCGCTTCCTGCACCTTGGGCATGCGGGTCATGCCGCCGACCAGGATGACTTCGTCGATCTGTTGCGCGGTGACGCCGGCGTCTTTCAGCGCCTGCTTCACCGGACCGATGGTCTTCTGGATCAGGTCGTCGACCAGGCTTTCCAGCTTGGCGCGGGTGATCTTGATGGTGAGATGCTTGGGGCCCGAAGCGTCCGCCGTGATGAAGGGCAGGTTCACTTCGGTCTGCTGCGCGCTCGACAGTTCGATCTTGGCCTTTTCGGCGGCGTCCTTCAGGCGCTGGAGCGCGAGGCGATCCGAACGCAGGTCGATGCCGTTTTCTTTCTTGAACTCGTCGGCCAGGAAGTTGACCACGCGGGTGTCGAAATCTTCGCCGCCCAGGAAAGTGTCGCCATTGGTGGACTTCACTTCGAAGACGCCGTCGCCGATTTCCAGCACGGACACGTCGAAGGTGCCGCCGCCAAGGTCATAGACCGCGATGGTGCCGGACTGTTTCTTGTCCATGCCATAGGCCAGCGCCGCGGCAGTGGGTTCGTTGATGATGCGCAGCACTTCCAGGCCCGCGACCACGCCCGCGTCCTTAGTGGCCTGGCGCTGGGCGTCGTTGAAGTAAGCCGGAACGGTGATGACGGCCTGCGTCACCTTCTCGCCCAGATGGGCTTCGGCGGTTTCCTTCATCTTGGTGAGGATGAAGGCGGAGATTTCCGAGGGAGAGTATTTCTTGCCGTCGCGGCCCTGGACCCAGGCGTCGCCATTGTCGGCCTTGACGATCTTGTAGGGCACCATGCCGACATCTTTTTGCGTCATCGGATCGTCGAAGCGGCGGCCGATCAGACGCTTGATGGCGAAGAAGGTGAATTCGGGGTTGGTGACGCCCTGGCGCTTGGCGGGCTGGCCGATCAGGCGCTCGCCATCCGGGGCGAATGCGACGATCGAGGGGGTGGTGCGGGCGCCTTCGGCATTCTCGATGACCTTGGGGGCAGGGCCTTCCATCACCGCAACACAGGAATTGGTGGTACCCAGATCGATACCGATTACTTTAGCCATTCTCTATTCCTCTCAAATGGGCATGGAGTCCTGACCCTGACGGCGTCCTCCGGTCCATCCCATTGAATTCTTTGACAAAAACTGGCCGCTGAGCAATCCCATGCCGACCACTGGGGGTATATAGGGAGGGCAGGGGAAGTTGCCAAGGCGGCACCTTGGCAGATGCCAGTTTTTCAGGGGTTAAGGGACCAGAAGGCGTAGTTCAAAGCTGTCGCGAAACTCGTCCAGGCGAGGTACGGCAGAAACAGCCATCCGGCAAGCCGGTCGCGGCGCCAGAACAAAATAGTAGTAGCCAGGATCAGGGCCAGGAGGATGCAGAGCTCGATCAGGGCCAAGCCGATCCGATGGGCACCGAAGAAGATCGCGCTCCAGGCGAAGTTGAATATCAGTTGCAGGGCGTAAACGCCCATTTCAATTGCCCCCCTCCGCCTTTCGCTGGCGACGCGCGCAAGCGCGCTGCCAGCTTCAGGCACCTCCCCCGCCAGCGCTCCGCGCGCGGGGGAGGCGGACCTGAGACGCCAGACCCGCCAAGCGGCCACCGCCATGACGACATAGAGCGTGGTCCAGACCGGTGCGAACACCCAGTTGGGCGGCGCGAAGGATGGATGAACCAGGCCCGCATACCAGCCCGCGATATTGGGTTCGGTGAAGACGCTGGCGGACGCACCCACCGCTAGAGTGATCAGGACGAAGAACAACAGCGGCCGCCGGTTGGCGCGCTTGGGATCGTCGTCGGCGGAATCCAGAAAGCTCATTGTGCTTGCAACGCGTGGTCTGCGAGAATGGACGCAATCGACGCCGCCACTTTCTTGGCGGTGGGAATGTGCAGGAATTCGTTGGGACCGTGGGCATTGGAATGCGGGCCTAGCACGCCCGTCACCACGAATTGGGTCTTGGGGAATTTCCGGCCCAGCATCGCCATGAAGGGAATGGATCCACCTTCTCCCATGAAGGCCACCGGCCTGCCGAAACTGTCATTGCTGGCTTTCGCCAATGCCTTTTCCAGCCAGGGCGACAGGGCAGGCGCATTCCATCCGCCGTCCATTTGCGGCGCGTCGAACGCGACCTCCGCGCCATAGGGCGGATTGTCTTCCAACGCCTTCTTCACCGCCAGCCGTGCCGGTTCCGCGTCGCAAGTGGGTGGCAGGCGCAAGGACAATTTCAAGGTCGTGTAAGGCAGCAAGACGTTGCCGCCATTTTCCGGCAAGGGATAACCGTCCACCGCCGTGATCGCCAGTTGCGGCCGCCAGGTGCGGTTCAAAATCAATTCGGCATTGTCGCGTCCCATCGGCTGCACGCCGGGCGCGAACGGAAATTTGGTATAGACCTCGTCGCCCAGAATGGCGGCGGCGTCTTTCGCCTGCCAGCTGCGGTCCGGCGGAATCTGGACGAAGAGATCGTCCAGCCGCATCTGGCCGGTCGCTTCGTCTTCGATCCGCGACAGAAGCTGGCGCGCGATGCGGAAGGACGAGGCCACCATGCCGCTGGCATCGCCCGAATGCACGCCTTCGGTGAGAACCTTGACCGTGAGATTGCCGATCACCATGCCGCGCAGTGAAGTGGTGAGCCAAAGCTGGTCGTAATTGCCGCAACCGGAGTCCAGGCAGACCACCAGGTCGGGCGTGCCGATGCGCGCCGCCAGATGGTCGATATAGAAAGGCAAATCGGGCGAACCGGATTCCTCGCATGCCTCGATCACGATCACGGCGCGGGCATGGGCGAGGCCCTGTTCCTTCAGCGCCAAGAGCGCGCTGACGGCCGCGAACATGGCATAGCCGTCATCGGCGCCGCCGCGTCCGTATAATTTGTCGTCTTTCTGAATGGGCGTCCAAGGCCCGGTGCCGTCGGTCCAGCCTGTCATCTCCGGCTGCTTGTCCAGATGGCCGTACATCAGAATCGTTCCGGATGCCGTACCGGGCACTTCAATGAAGATCAGCGGCGTGCGGCCGGGCAGCTTCACCACTTCGAGCGAAGAGCCGGTCAGCTGTTCCAGCTTTTTCTTCGCCCAGGCGGTGAACATCTCCACCACCTTGTCCATGTGACCGTGTTTCTCCCAATCGGGATCGAAGGCCGGGCTCTTGTTGGGAATGCGGATATAATCGGTGAGGGCGGGGATGATCTCCCCGTCCCAGATGCCTTCCATGAAGGCTGCGGTTTTCTTGGGGTCAATCATTGATGTCATAGGCCGCGACGATGGCTGAATTGTAGATCTCGCTCATCTTGGCGCCCAAAGGCGTGATCTGCACGGACTTTTCCAGGCCGACCAGAAGCGGCCCCATCACATTGACCCCGCCCAGCTGCTGCAGCAGCTTGGTGGAAATCTGCGCCGAATGCATCGCCGGCATGATCAGCACATTGGCGGTATCGGTGAGGCGGGCGAAGGGATAGAGATCGAGCTTGGCCCGGTCCAGCGCCACATCGGGCGCGAACTCGCCGTCATATTCGAAATCCACGCCCCGCGAATCCAGAATATGCACCGCCTCGATGATGCGCTCGCTGCGCTCCGAACGGGGAAAGCCGAAAGTGGAAGACGCCAGCATTGCCACGCGCGGGGTGAGGCCCAGCTTGCGGGCCGTGGCCGCGGCGCGAATGGCGATGTCGGCCAGCTGTTCGGAATTGGGCAGTTCGGTGATGGAAGTGTCGGCCACCAGCACGATGCGGCCCTTGGCGAACACCACCTGCATGCCGATAGGGCGGGTGCCGTGGGAATCGTCGATCACCATGCGCACGTCGGCCAGGGCGGCGGCATAGTTGCGCGTCACGCCCGTCACCATGGCGTCGGCATCGTTCGCCGCCAGCATCGACGCCGCATAGATATTGCGGTCGTTGAGCACCATGCGGGTCGCGTCGCGATGCAGCGCGCCGCGCCGCTGGATGCGCTTGTAGAGCCGCTCGATATAGGGCGTGGCTTCCTGCGAGGAACGCGGCACCCGGATTTCCAGGGCGTCGGGATCGATGCCGATATGCTCGAAGCCCCGCCGCACCACATCGGCGCGTCCCACCAGGATCGCCTTGCCCAGGCCGGAATTCTGGAACGCGAAGGCGGCGCGGATCACCGCTTCGTCTTCGCCTTCGGCGAACACCATCCGCTTGGGCTTGGCGCGCACCGCCGCCGTGATGGTCTGCAGCAAGGTGGCCGAGGGGTCCAGCCGCGCCGACAATTGATAGGAATAATGATCCAGATTCTTGATCTCGCGCCGGGCGACGCCGGTCTTGATCGCCGCTTCCGCCACCGCGCGGCTGACATGGCTGATCAGCCGCGGGTCGAACGGCACGGGAATGATGTAATCGGGACCATAGACCGGGCGCGAGCCGCGATAGGCGGCGGCGACTTCATCGGGCACATCCTCGCGCGCCAGGGCCGCCAAGGCTTCGGCGGCGGCCACTTTCATCGCTTCATTGATGGTGCGGGCGCGCACGTCGAGCGCACCGCGGAAGATGTAAGGAAAGCCCAACACGTTATTCACCTGGTTGGGATAATCGCTGCGGCCGGTGGCGACGATGGCATCGGGGCGTATGGCTTTGGCCTCTTCCGGCGTGATCTCGGGATCGGGATTGGCCATGGCGAAGACGATGGGTGCCTTGGCCATGTGTTTGATGATGTCCTGGGTGAAAGCGCCTTTGGCGGAGACGCCGATCAGCACATCCGCGCCTTCGGCCGCTTCGGCCAGGGTGCGCTTGGTGGTGACCACGGCATGGGCCGATTGCCATTGATTGAGGTCGGTGCGGTCTTTGTGCAGCACGCCCACCTTGTCCACGGCGATGCAGTTTTCCGGATGCACCCCCATCGCCTTGATCAGCTCCAGGGTGGCGATGCCTGCCGCGCCCGGTCCGTTCAGCACCACTTTCATTTCGGAAAGTTCGCGGCCGGTGATCTGGGCGGCATTGATCAGGCCCGCCGCCACGATGATGGCGGTGCCATGCTGGTCGTCGTGAAAGACGGGAATGTCCATCATTTCGCGCAGCTGCTGCTCGATGATGAAACAGTCCGGCGACTTCACGTCTTCCAGATTGATGCCGCCGAAGCTGGCACCCAGATAGCGCACGCAGTTGATGAAGGCGTCCACATCTTCGGTCGAGACTTCCAGATCGATGGCGTCGACATCGGCGAAACGCTTGAACAGCACCGCTTTGCCTTCCATCACCGGCTTGGCGGCGGCGGCGCCCAGATTGCCTAAGCCCAGGATGGCGGTGCCGTTGGTGATGACCGCGACCATGTTGCCGCGGTTGGTGTAATCGAAGGCCGCATCGGGATTTTCCGCGATGGCCCGGACGGGAACCGCCACGCCCGGCGAATAAGCGAGACTGAGGTCCCGCTGGGTCGCCATTGGCTTGGTGGGGGTTATTTCCAGCTTGCCCGGCTTGGCGCCGCCGTGAAAAGAGAGGGCTTCTTCGTCCGTGAAGGTAGGGCGCTCGTTGTCGGCCATGGGATCCGTTGCGGCTGTAGCAATCCACAGAATATCGGCCGAGCTTGTGATGCTGCTGTCGGGCGATGGGGATCCAGTCTGATAGGCTTTTCGTCATGACGGAACAACCTTCTCTGACGGGCGGCCAGCCTTTCACCATGACCGGCGCTCTGGCCGCCGATGTCACGCCCATGATGGCGCAGTACCTCGCGCTCAAAGAGGCGCATGAGGGCTATCTGCTGTTCTACCGGATGGGGGATTTTTACGAGCTCTTCTTCGCAGATGCAGCAAAGGCGTCCGAGGCCCTGGACATTGCCCTGACCAAGCGGGGCAAGCATCTGGGCGAGGACATTCCGATGTGCGGCGTCCCCGTGCATGCCGCTGAATCTTATATGGAAAAGCTGATCCGCAAGGGCTTTAGGGTGGCGGTCTGCGAGCAGATCGAAGACCCCGCCGAAGCCAAGAAGCGGGGCAGCAAGTCGGTGGTCCGGCGCGACGTGGTGCGGCTGGTGACGCCCGGCACCCTCACCGAAGACGCCCTGCTGGACGCGCGGTCGTCCAACCTCTTGGCGGCGCTGGGGCGTTCTGGAGGAAGTGGGGCGGGCAGCGAATTCGCGCTGGCCGCCGCCGACATGTCCACGGGCGCCTTCTGGGTCGCGGGCCTGAAGGAGCGCGACATCGCCGCCGAGCTGGCGCGGGTGGCGCCCCGCGAATTGCTGATCCCCGACGGGCTCCTGGCGCATGACGGCATCGGCCCCCTGTTGAAAAGCCAGGGTGCGGCGCTGTCGCCGCTGCCGTCCAGCCGGTTCGAATCCGCCAATGGCGAGCGGGCTTTGGCCCAGCATTACAATGTCGCATCGCTGGACGGGTTGGGCAGTTTCAGCCGCGCCGAATTGTCGGCGGCGGGCGCGCTGATCGCCTATCTGGATCTCACCCAGAAGGGCAAGCATACGCGGCTGACGCGGCTGGCGCGGGTGACGCCGTCGCATTTCATGGCCATCGACCAGGCGACGCGGCGCAATCTGGAATTGACCCAGACCCTGTCGGGCGCGCGGGGCGGCAGTCTGCTGGCGGTGATCGACCGCACGGTGACGGCGGCGGGTGCCCGCGAACTGGCGTCGCGCCTGGCCGCGCCGCTCACCGATGTGAAGGCGATCGAGACGCGTCACGAGTCCGTGGAATTCTTCGCCCGCGACAGCGAGCTTCGGCGGCGCTTGCGCGAAGCCTTGCGCGCCGCGCCCGACCTGTCGCGCGCGCTGGCGCGCCTGGCCGTGGGGCGCGGCGGCCCGCGCGATCTGGCGAATCTGCGCGACGGGATCCACGCGGCGCGGGCATTGCGCGACAGCCTGGCGAAAGTCGCGCTGGCCGGTGAAGCGGTCCTGGCCCTGGACACCATCGTCCAAGGCATCGCCCACGTGTCGCGCCTGTCCGACCGGCTGGAATTGCTCCTGGTGGACGAGCCGCCTTATCTCACCCGCGATGGCGGCTTCATCAAGAATGGCGTGCATGCGCCGCTGGATGAGCTGCGCACCCTGGCGCATGAATCCCGCCGCGTCATTGCCGGGCTGGAAAGCCAGTATCGCCAATGTTCCGGCGTGGCGGCGCTGAAGATCAAGCATAATGGCGTGCTGGGTTATTTCATCGAAGTCACCCAGCTGCATGCGGACAAGCTGATGTCTTATCGCGATGCGGACGGGCGCGATCTTTTCCGCCACCGCCAGACCATGGCGGGCGCGGTGCGTTTTTCCACCGACGAGCTGGCCTCGCTGGCAACGCGCATCGCTCAAAGCGCCGATGCCGCGTTGGAGCTGGAGCGGGCTCTGTTCGACGAGATGACGGCGCTGGCGCTGGAACATGCCGATGCCTTGGGCGGCATCGCTGATGCACTTTCCGTGATGGATGTGGCGGTGGCGCTGGCCGAGCTGGCGGTGGCCGGACGCTATGTGCGGCCCACGCTCGACAACGGATCGGGATTCAAGATTTCGCGGGGCCGCCATCCGGTGGTGGAAGCAGCGCTGTTGGCCGATAACGCGCGCGGCTTCGTGCCCAATGATTGCGACCTGTCGCCCAATGCCAAAGGTCGTTTGTGGCTGGTCACCGGCCCCAACATGGCGGGCAAATCCACCTTCCTGCGCCAGAACGCGTTGATCGCGATCCTGGCGCAGATGGGCAGCTTCGTGCCCGCCGAGGCCGCGCATATCGGCATCGTGGATCGCCTTTTCTCGCGCGTGGGCGCGGGCGACGATCTGGCCGCGGGCCGTTCCACCTTCATGGTCGAGATGGTGGAGACCGCCGCCATCCTCAACCAGGCGACGGCGAAGTCCCTGGTGATATTGGACGAGATCGGGCGCGGCACCGCCACCTATGACGGCCTCGCCATCGCCTGGGCGGCGGCGGAACATCTGCACGAAACCAACAAAAGCCGCGCGCTGTTCGCAACGCACTATCACGAGATGGTGGCGCTGTGCGAACGGCTCTCCGCCATGACCTGCGTCACCATGAAGGTGCGCGAATGGAATGACAGCATCGTCTTTCTGCATGAAGTGACGCCGGGCGCGGCCGATCGCTCTTACGGCATCCATGTCGCCAAGCTGGCGGGCCTGCCGCAGGCCGTGGTGGACAGGGCCGAGGAAGTGCTGAAGGCGCTGGAGGAGGGCCGCGAAGGTCATCAGCCGCTGGCGCGGATCGACGATCTGCCGCTGTTCGGCGCCTCGGCTCTGCTTCCCAAGACCAGCGCGGTGGAGGACGCCCTGAAGACGGTCGATCCCGATGCGCTTTCGCCCAAGGAAGCGCTGGAAATCCTCTATGACCTGAAACGGAAACTGCCGTAGCATTGGGATATGAGCTCAGCCGGCCGCGTCCGCAAATTCCTGGTGGTGATCGACAAGACGCCCGAATGCAAAGTGGCGCTGCGCTATGCCGCGCGCCGTGCCCAGCATACCGGCGGCCGGGTCACGCTTCTGGCCGCCGCCGCGCCGCCCGACTTTCAGCAATGGCGGGGGGTGGAAGAGATCATGGAAGACGAAGCCCATGCCGAGGCCGAAGCCTTGCTGCACAACGCCGCCAAGGTGGTGAACGAGCTGGCCGGCATCCTGCCCGAACTGGTGATCCTGCAGGGGCGGACCGTGGAGTGCGTCGGCCGGCTTCTCAAGGAGGACCAGGATATCTCCATCCTGGTTCTGGCGGCGGGGACAGGCAAGGAAGGCCCCGGTCCCCTGGTCGCGATGTTTGCCGGCGGGCTGCAGGCCATTCCGGTGACCATCGTTCCTGGAACCCTCAACGAAGCGGCAATTGACGCCATTGCTTAGCCGGCACCAGGGGGCATAAAACACCGCCCATGACCGGCAAACTCATTGTCCTGATTGCGATCCTGGCGGTGGCGGTGGTGCTCTGCCTGGGGCTTTACACCCTCTGGGTGGGTGGCGAGACGGCCCGGACCTGGTCCAACAAGCTGATGCGCATCCGCATTCTGGCTCAGGCCGTTGCGGTCGTGATCATCATGGCGGTGCTGTATTTCAGCCAGCACGGCTAAAGGGCGTTGGGCCTGTATAATCCGGTATATCTGAGTTGCCCCGGCAGCGTTGAACCCGGACCGCTCCCCTTATATGTAAGCCAGCGGCGGCGCCTGCCGCGCAATTAAATTTCAAGAGTATGGTCATGGCCAAGACGCTGTACGACAAGATCTGGGACGCGCATCTGGTGGCGCAGAAGCCGGGCGAAACCCCCATTCTCTATATCGACCGTCATCTGGTGCATGAAGTCACCAGCCCCCAGGCTTTCGAGGGCCTGCGCAGCAATGGCCGCAAGGTTCGCCGCCCGGAACTGACCCTGGCCGTGGCCGACCACAATGTCCCCACCAAGGACCGCGACAAAGGCATCACCGACTCGGAATCGCGCGAGCAGGTCGAAACCCTGGAAAAGAACGCCAAGGATTTTGGCGTCGAATATTTCGCCATGGACGATATCCGCCAGGGCATCGTGCACATCATCGGCCCGGAACAGGGCTGGACCTTGCCCGGCACCACCATTGTCTGCGGCGATAGCCACACCTCCACCCATGGTGCGTTCGGTTCGCTGGCCTTCGGCATCGGCACGTCGGAAGTCGAGCATGTGCTGGCGACCCAGACCCTGCTG
>JAFKFG010000064.1 GCA_017307355.1 Alphaproteobacteria bacterium | reverse complement strand
TCGGCATCGCGCCGGCAGCCATCGCCGGTGAAGTATTTGCCCGGATAGGTCTTGAAGTAGGTGTCGATGAAACGCTTGTGATCGCCATAGACGGTGCGCATCTGACCCGGCCAGCTGCGGGCAATGCAGAGATTGCCGGTGACAGCACCGTTCAAGACCTCACCCTCGGTGTCTACGATCTCAGGCACGATCCCGAACAGCGGCTTGGTCGCCGAGCCGGGCTTGAGGTCGGTGGCCCCGGGCAACGGCGAGATCAAAATCCCGCCCGTCTCGGTCTGCCACCAGGTGTCCACGATCGGGCAGCGGCCATCGCCCACCACCCGGTGATACCAGAGCCAGACTTCCGGATTGATCGGCTCGCCCACACTGCCCAGGAGCCGCAACGAGGCGCGGCTGGTCTTCTTCACCGGTGCATCGCCTTCGCGCATCAACGCCCGGATCGCCGTCGGCGCCGTGTAGAAGATGTTCACCTTGTGCTTGTCGATCACTTCCCAGAAGCGGGAGCTCGACGGATAATTGGGCACGCCTTCGAACATCAGGGTGGTGGCGCCGTTGGCCAGCGGGCCATAGACGATATAGCTGTGGCCGGTCACCCAGCCCACATCGGCGGTGCACCAATAAACATCGCCGTCGTGATAATCGAACACATAGTGATGGGTGGCCGCCGCATAGAGCAGATAGCCGCCCGAGGTGTGCAGCACCCCCTTGGGCTTGCCGGTCGAGCCGGAGGTGTAAAGGATGAATAGAGGATCCTCGGCTCCCATCGCTTCGGCCGGGCAGTCGGCTGATACCTGGGCCGCTTCCTCGTGATACCAGCGGTCGCGGCCCGGCATCATCGTCACCTTGCCGCCGGTGCGCTTGACCACGATCACGTCGGTGACCGAAGGGGCCTTCTTCAGGGCTTCATCGGTATTGGCCTTCAAGGGCACCGGGCGGCCGGCCCGAAGCCCTTCATCGGCGGTGATCACCAGCCGCGAATCGCAATCGGTGATCCGTCCCGCCAAACTGTCCGGCGAGAAGCCCCCGAACACCACCGAATGCACCGCCCCGATCCGGGCACAGGCCAGCATCGCATAGGCCGCTTCCGGGATCATCGGCAGATAGATCGTCACCCGGTCGCCCTT
>JAFKFG010000024.1 GCA_017307355.1 Alphaproteobacteria bacterium | reverse complement strand
ATCATCTCGTCGGAGTGTGCCGGTGAGGGTGTGAGGCGCAGGCGCTCTGTGCCTCTGGGAACGGTGGGATAGTTGATCGGCTGGACATAGATGCCGTGCTCCTTGAGCAGCACATCGGTCACCGACTTGCACAAGGTCGCATCGCCCACAAACACCGGCACGATATGGCTGGGGCTGTCCATCACCGGCAGGCCCACATCCATCAGCCGCTGCTTCAGCCGGGCCGCCCGGTCATGCAGCCGCCCCCGTTCCAGCTCGCTCTCCTTCAGGTGCCGGATCGAGGCCAGGGTGCCCGCCGCAATCGCCGGCGCCAGCGAGGTGGTGAAGATGAAGCCGGGGGCAAAGGAGCGGATGCAGTCCACGATCTCCGCCGAGGTGGCGATATAGCCTCCCATCACCCCAAAGGCCTTGGCCAGGGTGCCCTCGACAATGTCGATCCGGTCCATGGTGCCGTCGCGGGCCGCGACGCCGGCCCCCCGCTCCCCGTAAAGCCCCACCCCATGCACTTCGTCGATATAGGTGAGCGCGCCATATTTGTCGGCCAGGTCGCAGATCGCCTCGGTGGGGGCAAAGTCCCCGTCCATCGAATAAACCCCCTCGAACGCGATCAGCTTGGGGGATGCCGGATTGGCCGCCTGCAACAGCTCTTCCAGATGCGCCATGTCGTTATGGCGGAAAACATATTTGACCGTCCCGCCATGGCGGATGCCTTCGATCATCGAGGCATGGTTGTACTCGTCGGAGAAGATGATCAGCCCCGGCAGGATCTTGGCCAGGGTCGCCAGGGTGGCGTCATTGGAGACGAAGCCCGAGTGGAGACGAAGCCCGAGGTGAAGAGGAGTGCCGCTTCCTTGCCGTGCAGGTCGGCCAGTTCCCGCTCCAGCTCGACATGGTAGCGGCTGGTGCCGGAGATGTTGCGGGTGCCGCCCGAGCCGGCCCCCACCGTGTCCAGGGCCTCGTGCCTCGCCGCCAGCACCTTGGGGTGCTGGCCCATGTTCAGATAATCGTTCGAGCACCACACCGTGATCGGCCGGCCGCCCCCATTGGAGCCTTCCGCATCCGTGTAAAAGTCCGCCTTCGGGTAATCCCCACGCGCCCGCATGATGTCCGCAAACACACGGTACCGGCCTTCTCGCTTGATCGCCGCCAAAGCGTCCTTGAAGCTGGAAGAATAGGAAAATGCCATGCCTGCGCTGCCTCATGAACGGGCCCGTCCAGGATCACCATATCCGATCCCAACCCCCTGATTCCACGCAATTTGTCACATGACGGGGCAGTTTGGCCTCAGCTGTTGCAAGGCATTCTCATCTGCATGCCCGTCTAAGTGCTTGGGGGTTGGCGCCTTTTGGTTGGCCTCAGGCCGCCATTGCCACAGCCGCATTCACCGCCATGGCGATGAAGACCGTGTTGAAAAAGAAGGAGACCACGCCGTGCCAAAGAACGGTCCGCCGCATGGTGGTGGTTTTCACCACCACGTCGGACACCTGGGCGGTCATCCCGACGACGAAAGAGAAATAGAGAAAGTCCCAGGCGCAAGGCTGATCCTTGCCCGGAAAGCCCAGATCGCCTTCATCGTCCTCGTCCACAGCCGGGTCGTCGAAGTAATGCAGGTCGGCATAATGGAATGCCATCGCGGTGTGCAGGACGAACCAGCCCAGCGGTGCGCCGATCCCCGCCAATATCAGGGGCAAGAGCTCGAAGCCGTGTTTCTTGTCCAGAGCTTCGAACACCGCCAGCGAGAAGAAGCACAGGGTTACCAGTATGATGAGGATCACAATGGCGATCCCCTCGTCCTCCGTCTTAGCGTGGCGCTTCAGATCCTGCGCCGACTGGCCGGCAACCATCACCAAGCACAAGCCCAGGAAGACGATGTAGAAGACGTCGCCTCCGGCCAGCAACGCCACCGGCAGATCCGCCATGCGGCCAATTCCAAAAGCGAGCAGGCCGCACCCAAGCGCGACACAAAAACGGACATGACGGCTCAGAACCGTCGCCAGCCAGTTGGTCATGTCGGCAGACTAACTGAGTCGCGATGCGCATTCTCAAAAGCGCGAGAGATTTTGACTGGTCCGTAGCGACAGCGAACGGACGCAGGAGCGTCGCGCGGTCCCTAGCGACAGCGTAGGGACGGCGCGGTCACAGCCGCTCGCTTGAGCTCGCGGCGTTCGCCGCTTTCGCAGGTCCACCGGACCTGCTCTTCAGGCGCGGCTCACAGCACGCGCGACACACTGTCCGTAGCAACCGCGTGCGGACGGGCAAAAGATCCGCGCTTACAGACGAAAACGGACCTGATCGATCCAGAAACGCTCCAGGCGCTTCAGGGTGACGTTCATCCCGTCCATGTCGCTGAGACCGACATTGCCCACCGCTTCCAGCGAGCCCAGATGGCGGTCGAACAATTCGCGCAGCATGTCGCGCACCGCTTCGCCCTTGGCGGTCAGGCGCACCAGCACCGAGCGGCGGTCGGCCTCGGAACGAGCATGATGGATATAACCGCCCTCGACCAGCTTCTTGAGATTGTAGGAGACGTTGGAGCCCAGATAATGCCCCCGGGTGCGCAACTCGCCGGCGGTCAGTTCCTGATCGCCGACATTGAACAGCAGCAAGGCCTGGACGGAATTGATCTCGCGCTCGTCGCGCCGGTCCAGCTCGTCCTTGATCACGTCGAGAAGCTGACGATGCAGGCGCTCAACCAGATTGAGCGTCTCGAGATAATGTCTGCGCACGGACGATACGCTTTCCAGCGCCGCCGCCGCTTGCGGTTTGGCCAATGCCGTCATCTCAACACCACCCCCGCTTTTTGCGGAGCCCACCCAGTTATCTTTAGCAATGAGATTAGTTGTGACTCATTAAGAGCGTGTAAAATGCGCTTGAATTGTCACGGCGATGCGGGCGAATGGAACTCCGTTCTCCATCATGGCAAACAAAAGATGAAGCGGTCCGGGAACATTCTAGGGAAGCGGAAGCTCGTTCCCGCCCAGCGAATTGAAATAACCCGCAATATCGGCCTCTTTTACATCCGCGAGGTGGCACGGATTCCAGCGCGGCGCCCCATCCTTGTCGATGAGAACGGCGCGAACGCCTTCGCGGAAATCGGCGCTCATCACTCTTCGCGAGCCCACCCGGTATTCCATTTTGAGACAGTCGCGCAGCGCGAGGGTCTTGCCGTCGCGCAAAAGCTTGAAGGTGAGCTTGAGCGATCCCGGCGATCGGGTGCGAATCAGGCGGGCGGTCTGCGCCGAAAAATCGCTGCCGTCGCGGTCCAGCCGTTCCAGCACCGCCTCGACCGAGGATGCGGCGAAGATCGTGTCGATGCGCGCGCGCAGTTCTGAAAGAGGCGCCGGGGGCACGGGCCGCGCGAAAACCGCCACTGCATCCGCTGCCGATGCGCCATCCGCCAGGCGTTCGATCAGCGCGGCATGATCGGACTGCGCCACGCTGTGGGTGACAAGCCGCAAGGCCAGCGCGTCGCCCAACCCGATGCGCGTTCCGGTCAGGCCGAGATACATGCAGGTCTCGCCGGGGCAGCGCGACAGGAAAAAGCTCGAGCCGATATCCGGCACGAAGCCGATGCCGGTTTCCGGCATGGCGAACCCCAGATCCTCGTCCGCCAGGCGGTAGCGGCCATGCACGGAGACGCCCGCCCCGCCGCCCATCACCACGCCATGGGTGAGCGCGATATAGGGCTTGGGGTAAGTCCCGATCTCGGCATTGAGCTGATATTCGTCCCGCAGGAATTTGACCGCCGCCGCCGTTCCGTCCCGGCTGCTCTCCGCCATCGAGCGAATATCGCCGCCCGCGCAGAACGCCCGCGGACCCGCCCCCCTTATGGCGACCGCGCGAACGGCATCGTCCTCAGCCCACTCCGCCAGCATCTTGCGCATGCCGATGCACATGCCATGGGTGAGCGCATTCAAAGCCTTGGGCCGGTTCAGGGTGATCAGGCCCAGCGCACCGCGCTTTTCGAACAGGATATGGGGGTCGGTTTCCAGCATTGCGCCAGATTAGCGGCCGGCCAAGGCGTGACAAGCGGCGGGCTTGCGCCCCGGGACTTGAATTGGCAAGACATCGCTCATGACCGCTTATCCCGCCACGCGCATGCGCCGCCTTCGCCGCCATGACTGGACCCGGCGCATGGTTGCCGAGAACACGCTGTCGCCGGCCGATTTCATCTGGCCGATCTTCCTGATCGACGGCGAGAAAAAACGGGAAGCCATCGCGTCCATGCCGGGGGTCGAACGCCTTTCGATCGATCAGGCCGTGATTGCCACCGAAGAAGCCGCGCGTCTGGGCATTCCGGTGATCGCCCTCTTCCCCTCCACCGATCCGTCACTGAAAAGCGAGGATGGACGCGAGGCCGTCAATGCCGGAAATCTGGTCTGCCGCGCCGTGCGGGCGATCAAGAAGGAAGTTCCGGAAATCGGAATCCTCTGCGATGTGGCGCTGGACCCCTATACCAGCCACGGTCATGACGGGCTGATCCGCGATGGCGATGTCCATAATGATTCCACGCTTGAGGTGCTGGTGCGCCAGGCTCTGGTGCAGACCGAAGCGGGCGCCGACATCATCGCGCCGTCCGACATGATGGACGGCCGGGTGGGCGCCATCCGTTCCGCGCTGGAAGCGCAAGGTCATCACAACACGCTGATCATGGCCTATGCCGCCAAATATGCCTCCGCCTTTTACGGCCCGTTCCGCGATGCGCTGGGGACGGCCCAGGTGAAAAGCACGGGCCTGAAAGCCGGCGACAAGCGCACCTATCAGATGGATCCGGCCAACGGCGATGAGGCCATGCGCGAAGTGGCGCTGGATCTGGAAGAAGGCGCCGACATGGTGATGGTCAAGCCGGGCATGCCCTATCTGGATCTGGTGCGCCGGGTGAAGGAACGTTTCGGCGTGCCCACTTTCGCGTATCAAGTGTCGGGCGAATACGCGATGCTGGCGGCGGCCTTTGAGAAGAAGTGGCTGGACCGTGACCGCGCCATCCTCGAAAGCCTGACCGGCTTCAAGCGCGCGGGCGCCAGCGGCATCCTCACTTACTTTGCGGTGGAAGCGGCGAAGCTTTTGAAATAGCCCCATCTGTCTTCCCCCGTCAGGCCTTCGGCCACGGGGGAAGAAAGCCGGTGTGCGTGACTTAATCGCGCTTGGTGGAGAACAAGCTGCGCAGCAGGATTTCCGCGCGGCTGGGCAGCACATGCAGGCCCGAACGGCGCTGACCCAGATCGATCACGTTTTCCAGCACCAGCATGGCCAGGCCATGCACCGCCGACCATACCGCCAGTCCCAAATTCGTATCATGCAACGCCGATCCGATTTCGGTGCCAATGGCGTCGGCGGCTTCGGCCAGCGCGGGAAACTTGTCGCGATTGGGCAGTTGCGAGCCGAACATCAGCCGCGCCACCGCCGGGCGCTTTGCCACGAAGCGCATATAGGCGGCGCCGATATTGGTGATGCGGTCTGATTCCGGGCCGGAGATCTTGGCGGCCTCGACGATATATTGGCGCAGCTCCTGGAAGCCTTCCACGCCCAGCTCGACCAGAAGCGCTTCGTGGTTGGGAAAATGACGATAGGGCGCGGCATGGCTGACGCCGGCGCGTCGCGCCACCGCCCGCAAGGTCAGGGCGCTAAGCGATTGTTCTTCCAGAATGCATCGCGCGGCCTCGAGCAGGCCGTTGCGCAGGTCGCCATGATGGTAGGCGCGGGGCTGCTCGACGGGCTTGGCTTGCGCGCCGCTTTCGGTGTTGTACTGCTCGTTATTCATGCTTTGCCTCTCTGTGCGCCCTGGCGCAGATATTCCTGCCGGGCGAAAAGGCTGGACGTGTCCCAGCGATTGCCACCCAGGCCTTCCACTTCCGCATAAAATTGATCCACCAGAGCCGCCACCGGCAGGCTGACGCCGGCGCGGCGCGCTTCTTCCAGGCAGATGCCCAGATCCTTGCGCATCCATTCCACCGCGAAGCCGTGATCGTATTGTCCGGCTGCCATGGTCTTGTGACGGTTTTCCATCTGCCAGCTCTGTGCCGCACCCTTGGAGATCACGTCTACAACGGCTTCGATGTCCAGACCCGTCGCGCGCGCCAGGCACAATCCTTCGGCCAGGCCCTGAACCACGCCGGCGATGCAGATCTGGTTGACCATCTTGGTCAACTGGCCGGAGCCGGATGGACCCAGGAGCCGCTGCTGGCGGGCATAGGCGGCCATTACCGGCTCGGCCCGCGCATAGGCCTCGGGCTTGCCGCCGCACATGATGGTGAGCTTGCCGTTGACCGCGCCTGCCTCGCCGCCCGACACCGGCGCATCGATGAAGGCGAACCCCGCCTTTTCCGCCGCCGCCGCCAGCTCGCGCGCAATGGTGGCCGATGCGGTGGTGTGATCCACGAACACCGCGCCCCGCGCCATGGCCGGGAAAGCGCCGTCCTTCTCCAGCGCGACCTGGCGCAGATCGGCGTCGCGGCCGACACAGGCAAAGACAATCTCCGCGCCTTCCGCGGCCCTGGCGGGCGTTGCGGCGAAGCTGCCGCCATATTCATCGGCCCATTTGCGGGCGCGCGCTTCGGTCCGGTTGAACACGGTCACGGCATGGCCGGCGCGCTGAAGATGGCCCGCCATCGGGTATCCCATCACGCCCAATCCGATGAATGCCAGCTTCATTCGCCTGCCACCTTCAACGGTGCCTCCGCTTCCATCACCAGCTTGGTCTTCATGTGTATCAAGGCGTCGATCAACATCTCCGGCACGCGCTGATCGAGCCCTTCGGTCATGAATTCCTCAAGCGCCGCCTTATAATCCTGAATAGCCGCGATGATCGGCGCCGCCGCAGGCAAAAGATGCAAACGCCTTATGCGCCGGTCGGATGGGTCGGCGCGCCGCTCCAGAAGTCCGCGCGCTTCCAGCCGGTCCACCAGGCGCCCGACCGTGATCGGCTCCACTTCGCAGAGCGCCGCCATTTCGTTCTGGGAAAGACCGGGCTGACCATCAAGGCGGTGCAAAATGATGCCCTGGGCGCGCGTCAGTCCGTAATTGCGGGCCCATTGGTCGAAACGCGTACGCTGCATCCGCGCAACATCGTGCAGGAGGATCAGCATGTCCCGGTCGAAGCAATGCATGGTGATAAAATAAGCCACGTTATGATAACGTGCAATATGTATTGGCGCAGGGCTGATCTGCCAAAAAAGCAAAAAAAGAGGCGGCCGAAGCCGCCTCTTTGATCGCGTGAATGTACGCGGACGATTACATGCCCGAACCCTGGATACCCTTCCAGCTGGCTTCGATCACCTGCACGGCATTATCCGGCAAGGGAACATAGTCCAGGCTGACGGCGGCGGGACCGCCATTCTGGAAGCCCCACTTGAAGAACTTCAGGGCCGCGGCAGTTGCCGCCTGATCGCCAGGCTGCTTGTAAACCAGCGCGAAGGTGGTGGCAGTGATCGGCCACGCGGTCGGGCCGGGCTGATCCAGGAACAGAATGACGAAGTCGTTCTTGGCGGCGCTGCCCCAGTCCGCGCTGGAGGCGGCGGTCTTGAACGTATCGACGGTCGGCTCGACGGTCTGGCCCGCCTTGTTGATCATCTTCACATAGCTGAGATGGTTCTGCTTGGCATAAGCATATTCGACATAGCCGATCGAACCGGAGACCTGCGCCACATTGCCGGCAACGCCTTCATTGCCCTTGGCGCCGATGCCGACCGGCCAGTCGATTGCGGTATCCGCGCCGACATTGTTCTTCCAGTCATTGCTGATGCGGCTGAGATAGCTGGAGAATTGATAGGTCGTGCCCGACCCGTCCGAGCGATGCACCACCGCAATGGCCTTGCTGGGCAGAGCGACACTGGGGTTGAGCTTCTTGATCGCCGCATCGTCCCAGCGCGTGACTTTGCCCTGGAAGATCAGCGCGATCGTCGCGCCGTCCAAGGTGAGCTGGCCGGGCTTGACGCCGGGAACATTGACCACCGGCACGATGCCGCCGATCACCACCGGGAACTGGGTGAGACCCGCCGCCGCCAATTCCTTGGATGACAAGGGCTTATCGGTGGCGCCGAAGGTGACCGTCTTGGCCTTGATCTGCGCGATGCCACCGCCCGAGCCGATGGACTGATAGTTCAGGCCGTCGCCCGACACGCCCTTATAGGTCGAAGCCCATTTGGAAAGGATCGGGAAAACGAAGGACGACCCCGCTCCCGTGATTTCCAGGGCGCTTGCCGCCGATGCCGTGATGGCAAGCGTGGCGATCGCACCGACGGCTGCACTGACTAGTTTACGCATTTTGTCCTCTTCGATCTGGGAGCGAGGCTCCCGTTATATTCCGTGAATGCTGATCAGTTGGCGAATTGCAGGCGGACGCCGATCACGTTGATGTCCTGGCCGTCGCGATTGGGGATCGCGGCGGTGCCCTTCTTCACCTTGATGATATTGTCGTCGATCATGATGCGCACATTGCGGTTGAGATACCAGTTGAGGCCCAGCGCAATGACCTGTTCCTGGCCGCCCAGAACGCCAGCCAGCTGCGAGGTGCTGGCGGCTTGATTGGTATGCCAGTTGAGGTCGGTGTTGGAATAACGCGCCACCAGTTCGAAAGCGCCCCAGGAATCGCCCGAGAAGGAGAAAGGACGCGAGGGCACCGGAGCGTTGAAGCCGCCGACTTCGTTGTTGATGGCGCTGGGCGAATAGGCCTTGGTTTCGCCGGTGATGATCCAGGAACCTTCCACGTACCAGCCGGAGAAGGTGGGATGATCGATCACGGAGGTGGAACTGGCGCAAACCGCGTTATTCGCCGCCGTGATGGCGCCGCACTGGCGGTCCAGCGTGAACTGGGCGTATTCGCCGCCCAGGAAGAAGTTGTCGATATTGCCGCCCAGATCGACCGCGAACATATCGGCGGTCTTGGCCGCGATGCCGCCGGTCGAGATCAAGCGCGTGCCGTCGACGCGCACTTCCGGACGGTCCTGAAGATTGATCGCCTGGCTGCCGCCGCCGGCGCCGGTGGTGCTGCCGCTGTTGAGGACCTTGGCGCCGCTGACGCCGACCTGAATGTTGGAAAGACCATTGGTCCACAGGCGCTCGGTGATGCGGCCCAGCACCTGGGTATTCTCGTCGCCGCCATTGCCATGGTTGGCGCTGCTGCCGGTCTTCTGGCCGCTGAAGGTCGCCGTGGCGGTGAGATTGTCGCCCGCCCAGAGCGCGTCGGTCTTGGCCCAGCCGATTTCAATGCCGCGACGCGAGTCGCCGGCGCCGAAAGTATCGGCCGCGATATTGTCGATTTCCGGACGCTCCAGGAACATCAGCGACGCGGAGGATGTGGTGCCTTCGAACATGAAGGCCGGTTCGATGATGCCGACGTTGAAGTGCCAGTTCGGGATGCCGGTGTAGGTCACCACGGCCTTGTTGAGCAGCGGATCGCCTTCGCCCGCAGCCGGAACGCCCGACGCGCCGGCGCTGCCGCCGTTGGAGCCGCCGGCATTCAGACGGAATTCGTAAGCGAAATCGTTATAGGCCTTGCCTTCCACGCCGAAATAAGCGCGGCGGACGACCGCGCCGCTGGACAGGTCCGACGGACCGGCGAAGCCGGCGGGATGCGTCGAGTCCTGGCTGAAGGCGGCGAAGTCGGACTGGAAGCGGACGCGAACGCCCATGGTGAAGCGACCGTCGCCGGTCGCGATCACCGGGCGGCCGTTATCGAAGGTCCAGGACGCGTAGTTATACTGCTGTTCCAGGGTCGAGAGGCGCGTGCGATCCGACTGGGCGCGCTCGTCGCGGGTAGCCAGCGATTCTTCCAGCGCGCGGACGCGCGCTTCCAGATCGGCGGTCGTGGCGGCGCTGCCCTGCGAGGACATGGTGTTCTGCGCCGTTTGAACCTGGCCCGAAACGACCGTGGCGGCGCCGTTGTCCTTGGTGGCGGTGTCACTCTTGCCAACCGCAGCCTGTGCACTGGAAGCCGTAAGCAGCGCGATGGCGGCCGTGCCGGCCATCAATCCAAATTTCCCCATTTTCGTCCAACGTCCCTTTGAAATGGCCGCGCAAATTCGCGCGCGGGCTCCATCGCAGTGGGCCGCTACAGGACGATGACGGTTGCATGACAGTGATGTGACAGCGGAAGGGCCCGCGCAGAAATCAAAGGACTACGGAAAAACAATAATCCGTAAATTTAACCGTTCTGATCGAGCGCGCTATATTTGCCACGGAAGAAGACCAGCGGCGCGGACGCCGATGGGCAGGAAAAGCGCAAAACCCGGCCCAACAGAATCGTGTGATCCCCCGCGTCTATTTTCTTCTCCGCGGCGCATTCGAAAATCGCCAGCGAGTCCGCCAGCGCCGGCGGACCAAGCTCGGTGTCGATCAGCGCGATGTCATCCAGGGAATGTTCGCCGGGACGGGCCAGCCGCGCCGACACGTCCTTATGATCCGTACCAAGAATACTCACCGTGAAGCCCGAAGCTTTGACGAAAACGTCATGGCGGCGGGAGCGCCGGTCCATGCACCACAGAAGAAGCGGCGGGTCGAGCGAAACGGATGTGAAGGAATTAACCGTGATCCCGAAATGGCTATCGGCTCCGGCCGCCGTCACCACGGCCACGCCGGTGGGAAAGCGGCCCAAGGCATCACGAAAAGCACGGGAATCCATCGGCATAGGCTAACCCTAATCAGGCCCCGCTTCATACTCGGTTAAGTCCCGCCATGCATGATCGCGGCTGGGTAATTCCGGTACAGGAACGGCAAAAAGACCGTTCCGGCCAGGTCGATCGGGTGGTGGAGCATGGCCGACGGTACGGTCATTATCAAACGCATCAAAAAGGGCGGGCATGGCGGCCATCATGGCGGCGCCTGGAAAGTGGCCTATGCGGACTTCGTGACCGCAATGATGGCCTTCTTCCTCCTGATGTGGCTGATCAATACCACCACCCCGGAGCAGAAGCGCGGCATCGCCGACTATTTCGCGCCCCAATCGATCGCCCAGACCGTTTCCGGGTCCGGCGGCGTCTTGGGCGGCAAGGTGATGGGTGAGGAATCGGCCCATGCCGGCGGCGCCCAGTCGGTGATGCAGAAGCAATCGCCGCCCTCACCCGCCTCGCCCGTGAAGTCGCTGGCCAGCGGCATGACCGGGGGCGCCACCGGCAATGACCAGAACAGCAGCACGCAGAATGTCAGCAAGGCGCAGGACGGGGAATTCGCCCATGCCGCCGAAGCCATCCGCCAGTCCATCCAGAACAACCCCGACATCGCCAACCTGTCCCATCAGGTGATGCTGGAGCAGACGCCCCAGGGACTGCGCATCCAGTTGGTCGACCAGGACGGGCGGCCGATGTTCCAGCAGGGCAGCAACGAACCGATGCCCTATACCAAGAAGCTGCTCGCGGCCGTGGGCCAGGTAATCGACACCCTGCCCAACCGCGTCTCGATCAGCGGCCATACCGGCGGCAATGACGCATCCGCCGACGGCGCGGCCTGGGAGTTGTCGTCGGCCCGCGCCAATGCGGCCCGCGCTTTGCTGCAGGCCGGCGGCCTGGGGTCGGACCGAATCTATGAGGTCGCGGGCAAGGCCGCGTCCGAACCGCTTTTGCCGGAAGACCCCAGCGCCTCCGCCAATCGCAGGCTGTCCATCGTGCTGTTGCGCGAGGCGCCACCAACCCCGCCCGGGCATACCCTGTAAAACGTCGAAAAGCGCCCAAACCCATATACTTTAATACGGGTATTTTCTTGCGCGGCGGTGGGGCGCCGTCATAATTGACTCGTGACCGACCAGCGCAACACACGCGTTCCGCAATTTTTCCTCACGCCGGGGGGGCCTTGCCCCTATCTGCCGGGTCGGGTGGAGCGCAAGGTTTTTGCCCGCCTCACCGGCACCTTGGCCCAGCCGCTTTCCGAAGCGCTCACCCATTCCGGCTTCCGCCGCAGCCAATCCATCGCCTATCGCCCCGCTTGCGAGGGCTGTAATGCGTGCGTCTCGGTGCGGATCGTGGCCGGCGAATTTGCCCCCAGTCGCAGCCAGAAACGCATCGGCCGGCGCAATACCGATCTGACGCGCGCCTCGGTTCCGGCGGAGGCGACGCGCGAGCAATTCGCGCTGCTGCGCACCTATCTGGATTCACGCCATTCCGGCGGCGGCATGAGTGATATGGGCCTGTTCGACTATGTCGCCATGGTCGAGGAAACGCCGGTCAATACCCACATCGTGGAATATCGGCGCCCCGACGGCACCTTGCTGGCGGCGGCGCTGAGCGATGTGCTGCGCGACGGGCTGTCGATGGTCTATTCCTTCTTCCATCCCGGCGAGGATGCCAGGAGCCTGGGCACCCACATGATCCTGGATCATGTCGAAGCGGCGAAGGCGCGGGGATTGTCTTACGTCTATCTGGGCTATTGGGTGCGCGATTCCGAGAAGATGGACTACAAGTCCCGCTTCGCGCCCCTGGAAGCCTTGGGCGCCAATGGCTGGGAACGGCTGAACGCGGAAGCGTCGGCGTAAAGCGGCGCTCCTGCCCTAGCCCTCCGTTCCCCCAAATCGGGTCTTCCACTCCGCGATCTGCTCGTCCGCGATCTTGGCGAACAGCACTTCGGGCGGATGGATGGTCTGGCCCGGCTCCAATTCGTCCAGCGCCTTGGCCATGGGCTGATCCGGCCAAGGGATGACGGCGCCATCCCCGGCGATCGGTTGGATCGCTTCATGGATCTTCCTGGCCATCACCGGCATCACCGGCCAGGTGAGATGCGCGAATTGATGCACCAGATTAAGGCCCATGCGCACGCCCACCGCGGCCCGCTCGCGGTCGGTCTTGATATGGGTCCAAGGCGCGGCCTTGGTCAGATATTCATTGCCCGCCACCCAGATCGCCCGCAATTCGCCCATCGCCTTGCGGAACTCGGCGGCCTCGAGATAGTCCGTATACTGAGCGACACGCCGGTCCATTTCCGCGATCAGGGCATGCTCTTCCTCGCCATAGGCGCCTTCGCCCGGCACCTTGCCGTCGAAACGCGCGGCGCAGAATTTCGTCACCCGGTTGACGAAATTGCCCAGCACGTCGGCCAGGTCCTTATTCACCGTGCCCGCGAACTGCTCCCAGGTGAAATTGGAATCCGAGCCCTCAGGCGCGTTGGCGGTCAGATAGTAACGCCAGTAATCGGCGGGGGCCACATCCAGCGCGGTGTCCATGAAGATGCCGCGATGCTGCGAGGTGGAGAATTTGCCGCCATCGTAATTGAGGTAATTGAAGCCCTTGAGGCGATCCACTTTCTTCCAAGGCTCGCCCGTGCCCATGATCATGGCGGGGAAGATGATGGTGTGGAACGGCACATTGTCCTTGCCCATGAATTCCCAATAGGTGACGTCCTTGGCCTCCTCGCCGAACCACCAGCTGCGCCAGGCGTCGCCCTTGCCGTTCTTATCGGCCCACTCCTTGGTGGCGGCGATATATTCGATGGGCGCGTCGAACCAGACGTAGAAGACCTTGCCCTTGAGCTTGCCGTCCGCGATGTCGTCGGGCACGGGAAAGCCCCATTCCAGATCGCGCGTGATGCCGCGATCCTGCAGCCCCTCGTCCAGCCACTTATAGGCAATCGACGTGACGATCAGGGGCCATTCCTGCTTGTGGCTGTCGATCCAGCTGCGCAGCTGATCGCTGAACTGGGACTGCTTGAGGAACAGATGCGTGGAATCGCGGATCTCGATGTCATGCGCGCCCGACACGGCCGAGCGGGGATTTATCAGATCGATGGGATCCAGGATGCGGGTGCAATTCTCGCATTGATCGCCCCGGGCCCGGTCATAGCCGCAATGCGGACAGGTGCCGATCACATAGCGGTCGGGCAAGAAACGTCCGTCCGTGGCGGAATAGGCCTGTTTGGTGGTGCGCAACTCCAAGAGCCCGTTCTTCCAAAGCTGGCGAGCGAAATGCAGGGTCAATTCGCGGTTCTGGCTGGACGAGGAACGGCCGAAATTGTCCCAGCTCAGTCCGAACTTCTCGCCGAGCTCGCGCTGGACCTGGTGCCATTTGGCGCAATATTCGGCCACCGGCACGCCTTCCTCCAGCGCCGCCAATTCGATGGGCGCGCCATGCTCGTCGGTGGCGCAGACCGCCATCGTGTCGTAACCCCGCGCCCGGCAGAACCGGGCGAAAATGTCTGCTGGCAGCATCGAGCCCACCAGATTGCCCAGATGCTTGACCCCGTTGACGGAGGGGATGGCGGAAGAGATCAGAACGCGTTTCATGGCAATAGGACTGTGCTTCGGGTGGCGGCCGGTCCCTCATACAAGGGGACGCGCCGGGAAGCGAGGGGGCGGCCCGCCCCGCCGGATCAGCCGGATATGGAGGCTGCCCGGGGCAGGTCACTTGCTCTGGATGGGGGCCGGGAACAGCGCATCCGTCTTTCCCGTCACGCGATAGACCAGAAGTCCCAACCACTCGTGAACCGCGCGATCCATTTCGCGCAGATTGTCGCCAAGATAATAGCTGTGGGGAGCGTCCGATTTATATGCAACCGAGATCGCCACAACGGGCCAGCCCAGCTTGCGGAAAATCCCCATCGTTCTTGGCATGGCCTGTGCGGCCGAAACCAGCAGCCAGGTCTGATCGGGCCCTGGTTTCACCAGGGCCTTGGTGAAAAGGACATTCTCATAGGTGTTGCGGGAGCGATTTTCGAAAATTACACGGGCCGGATCGAGCCCTTGCTGGGTGAAAAACAGCTTCGCCACATCCGCTTCGTTGAGGTCGCCTGCCCTGGCACGCAACAAGCCCGAGCCGCCGCTGAAAACCAGCCGCGCGTCGGGATATAATTTGGCCAGCCGGACGAACTCGGTCATTCGCTCGGCTTCGGAATTGAGCGACGGCAATCCTCGCCGCTGGGTGGTGGTCTGATCCACCGCACCTCCCAGAACGATGATGCCATCGACATGCTGCGGCAGGACGACCGGCCGGGGAAAGCGATCCTCGAGCGGCCCCGACAGCCAAGCGGAAACGGGCAAGAGAATTGTCAGCAGCAAGGCGATTGTCGCGCCGCTGACCAGCAGGATCCCCAGACGCCGCCATGACGCGAACCAGGTGCAAATCATGCCCAGAATTAAGATCAGAAGCAGAAGGTCGCTTGGGCTCTGCAGCGGCACCAGGATTTTGGAAAGCGTGAAGAACACGAAAGCCCCTCGCGGCGCCTGGTGCCGGCTACAGGACTCGAACCTGTGACCCCCTGATTACAAATCAGGTGCTCTACCAACTGAGCTAAGCCGGCGTTTCGCCCGACGGCAAAGCACCTAGCATGGGGGCACCGGTCTGTTCAAATGAAGGCTATTCGCAGCGTCGGAGAATGTGGGGGCCTAAAAAGGCCCCGATACGGCGTGAAACGCCACGCCGGTCAGAGCATGGATCGGCGCTATGGATGATGCGGTCGGCTGGGAAGCAATCGGCGGCAGCGGCCTCGGCGCCATCGACATGGACATCACCGCCAGGCAAATCGCCAGGACACTGAACGCTATGGATTGCCTGGTCATGGGCCGCTCCATCGTCACATCTGCGGAAGGTAACGGCGGCCGATGGGAAATGGTTGCGGATTGTTACAAGCGGTTCGCGAAGTTCCCTCACGAAACCGCGAGCGACTCAGCTATTCCGCCATCCCAGAGCCAGTATGCCGGCGCCCATCAATGCGCTGCCGCCGGTGCGATTGACGGCGCGCTGGACGCGCGGGTTCTTCAACTTCTCGCGCGCCTTCGACGCCAGCCAGCCATACAGCGCGGCATTGAGCCCCGCCATGACCACGAATGTCGCTTCCAGGATCACGACCTGCGGCGCGAAGGGGCGCGCGGTATCGATGAACTGAGGCACGAATGCGATAAAGAAAATAATGCTCTTGGGATTGAGCGCGGTCACCGCATAGGCATGCGCGAAAATGCGCTTCAGCGACAAGGCGGGGGCCGGAGCATCCGGCGTGACGATCGGGGCGCGCCACAACTTGTATCCCAGATAAATCAGGTAAAGGCCGCCCAGCCAGCGCAATCCGGTGAAGACAAAGGCCGACGCCGCCAGGATCGCGCCCAGGCCCAGCATCGAACAGGTCATGGCGGTGAAATCGCCCAGAGTCACGCCCGCCACCACGGCTGCGGCCGGCCGGCGCCCATGGCCCAGCGCATAGGACACCACCACCAGCACCGTGGGGCCCGGTATGGCGAGCAAGAGGTTGGACGCGACCAGAAACGCCAGCCAATGAGTGAGCGACATGATTTCCCCCTCCAACAGGCTGGGAGACTAGCGCGCCTGTCAGGTTTCCAAAACGCTGTTCGGAAAGGCGTTCCTGGGAGAGCCGTTGGGCGGAAAATGCATGGCGAGCGCCTCGCCGCAGATTTCGATCGCCTGGATATAACCGTCCGCGGGCTTGCCCGCCTTCATCCCATCGATCACCGCTGCCACCGCCGCGTTCCAGGGCCCCGCGCCCACCGCTTCATGGATGGCGCGATGCGCCACCAATTCCACCTGGCGGTCGTACAGGGAGGCGTAAATCAGGATATGCGGCTCGGCCTTGGAAAGCCGCGCGCCGGCCGCGGCGAAATGATGCCGCGCCATCTGGCGCACGCGATGACGCTTGAGGAATTGCGGCGTCACGAAACGGCGAACGCGGGGAAGCGCGACGATCAGCGCCACGCAGAGGAATATGGCCCCCTGCAGCAATGTGTAAGTCGATAGCGCCCTGAGAATCAGGCCTTCCACACCCCGCACGCTGTCGTCGGTCCAGCTGGAAAAAATATCCACCATCGCCAGCCGGTGCAGCCCGGAAAGCACCAAGGCCGGCGGAACGGCCAGGGCCGCGATGGCGGCCCATGCCAGCGGCACTTCGCGATAGCGCGACACTTCATGCGCCAGAACGCAGAATATCTCGCCCGAGGTCTTGCTTTCGACCTCCGTGATCGCCGCGGTGATGCGCTCGTGATCGGATTTTGTCAGCATCACCAGCTTCCCGACGCGCCGCCGCCGCCGAAGCTGCCGCCACCGCCGCCGCTCCAACCGCCACCGCCTCCGCCGCCGTCATAGCCGCCATAGCCCCGGCCGCCGCCGCCCATGCCGCCCAAAAACAGCAAGGGCCAGAAACCGAAACCCCGGAACACGCGACTGAGGGCGATGAAGACGAAAAGAATGATCAACAGGACGGAGAGCGGATTGGCGCCGCTGCCATCCCGGTTTTTCATCTGTTGCGCGGCGGCGGCCGCCTTGGCCTCTGCCGCCGACGGATCGAGCGACAATTGCTGGATCAGCGCGGCCACTCCGGCCTCGGTCCCGCCGTTGAAATCGCCGGCACGGAACCTCGGCAGCACCGCCTGCTGGATGATCAATTCGGACAAAGCGTCGGTGAGAATGGGCTCCAGCCCATAGCCCACTTCGATGCGCACTTTGCGCTCGTTGGGCGCGACGATGAACAACACGCCATTGTTCAGCTTGGCCTGGCCGATGCCCCAGGCCCGCCCCAGCTGATAGCCATAATCGGAAATCTCATAGCCCTGCAGCGACGGCAAGGTCACCACCACCAGCTGGCGGGAATTCTTGGATTCCAGTCCCGCCAGCTTCTGGTCGAGATCGCTTTTGGTCTGTTCCGACAGGATATGGGCGTCGTCCACCACTCGCCCGGTCAAAGCCGGAAAACTCGGCGCCGCCATGACGGGCAGCGCCGAGAACAGGAACGCGATCAGGAATGCGACGAACCGCATTTACGGCTGGGCGGGCGGCGGCTGTGCCGCGGGTGCAGCCGGAGGATTGAAATTCACCACCGGCGCGCTTTGCGCGGCGGCGCTGGCGGCAAACTGCACGGCCGGCTTCTGGCTCTTGTAGATCGTGCTCGCCCAGATCACGCCCGGAAAGGTGCGCAGTTCGGTGTTGTAATCCTGAACCGCGGCATTGTAATCGCGGCGCGCGATTTCGATGCGGTTCTCCGTCCCCTCCAGCTGCGATTGCAGCGCCAGGAAGTTCTGGTTCGATTTCAGGTCGGGATAATTTTCCGTGATCGACAGAAGCCGTCCCAGCACGCCGGACAATTGATCCTGGGCCTGCTGGAATTTCTGGAATGCCGCCGGATCGGTGACGGTCGACGCGTCGATGGAAACATGGGTCGCCTGGGCGCGCGCCTCAGTCACCTGGGTCAGCACGGTCTTTTCCTGCGCCGCGTAGCCCTGCACGGTGGCGACCAGATTGGGGATGAGATCGCTGCGGCGCTGATAGGCCGCCTGCACATCGCCCAAGCGCGCCTTCACGGTTTCGTCCTTGGAGGGGATGGCGTTGACGCCGCATCCCGCCAGGCCGAGCACAAGACCCATCGCGACAAGAAGTTTGGGGAAAGTCCTGGAAATCCTCATGGGGCCAAGGCCCTCCTAAATCCACGCTGGAAAGATGGGGAACCCGTGGGGAACCGCAAGACGCAGGTGCAAAAATTTTGCCCTTGCTTTTGGGCTTAGCGGGCCGGCCGCGCCGCCTGCGCCTTGTTCACAGCCGAGTCTTTGACGGGCGCGCCCTGCCCCTTGGCGTCCGCCAACAGGCCTGCGCAATTGGCATCCTTGGCAAGGCCCGGATCGATGAACGCCAGAATGGCGGCAAAGGGCGTTAGCAATCCCAGCCCCGCGCCGATGGCGCCCTGCGCGAGTATCGGCTTGCTGTCCACGCCGAGGCTGGGCGAAGCCAGCTTGCCTGACATGGTGATCGGCGCGTTCAAGTGCAGGAACTGAAAATGCTTGGGCTTGCCCTGCAGGGTGATGTTCATGGTCTCATCCTTCAGGTTCACGGTTCCATGACCGTCGATGCGGGTGGGATCAGTATCGAGCAGGATCTGCCGTGACGCGAGTACGCCATCCTTGGCGCCGAAATGCATCACCGCGCAATGCAAGGCCGTGCCCGATTGATCGCCCGCCAAACTCAGGCCCAGAGCGCTGAGCACATTGACCCCTGCCCATTCGGCCAGCGACTTCTTCATGGCGCCTTGCGGCACCACCGCGGTGAACAAGCCATTGGCACTGGACGCCACCTTGTGGACCGAATTTCCCGAGCCCTGCAACTGGGCCCGCGCTTCCACTATGCCCGATAGCGGTTTGTCGGCACTCTTGATGAAGTGCTCGATATGAATGTCGGTCACCCGGGCATCGACGGATGTCACCGGCACATCCTTGCGGGCATCGATGGAAAGCGTGCCGGACAATTTTCCGGCTGAGAAACTGAAAGCCAGCGGCTTCAGGCGCATCACGCCGCCCTGCACGCTGATATGGGTGCTGAGGCCGCGCAAGGGAAAGTCGCGGCTACGGATGGCGTCGGCATCATAATCGACCTCGCCATTGATCTGGCGCAGCCTTTCGGTGTGCAAGGTGACGTCCGGCAGCAGATAGGCGCCAGCCTCGGCGACCGTCTTTCCGCCCCGCAGCAACGGACCCAGATCGTCGAAATTCAACACCCGCGACGACAGATGCCCGGAGAGGTTCGGTACCGCCTGGCCGACATCGACCGTGAGATAGCCGTGGAGATCCGAACTTCCCACCGTGCCGCTGAGATCGGTGACGCTGTAGAGCGCGCCATCCCGTTTCAAGCTGCCGTTCAGCCGGTAAGGCGCGGTGCCTGGAAGCGTCACACCGGTGAGATAGTAAAGTTCGGAGAGGGTTTGACCGGAGGCCGACACGCGCGCGCCGAACTGGTCCAGATGAAAGGGATGCGCGATCTGGCCATCGACCACGACATGGGTGGGCCCGCTACGGATATCGGCCTGGAAGGCGTACGGCACGCTCTGATCCACATTGATCAGGGGGCCGCCATGCACGTCCGCGCTGAACTTGTTGGCATTGAGCGTTCCCTCGCCCGCCAATTGAAACGCGGCACTTCCCCCGCCCGCCTCTTCGCGCGAAGAGATCGTGCCGACGAATTTGAGCCGCCGCACCGCATCCTCGATTTCCAGATGCCCGTCGCGCACCAGAAAGCGCTGGATCGGGGGCAGCTTCCAGCCTTCATTGTCACGGCCGCCATCCCAGGTGCTTCGCCCATCCGCCGCGCGCAGCACGCGGACATCCGGCTGCTCCAATGCCACCAGCGGCAGAACGAGATGGCCGAACAGAGCCGGCCAAAGACGGAATTCGACATCGGCACGCGCAATCCGCGCCGCTTGCGGCTGAGGCGCCCAGGACGGATTGCCGATGAAGAGATCGCCCACCGAGACATGCGGCCGGCGGCGGAAGAGATCGACCTTCAGATCACCTTCGATGCTGGCAGGGCGGCCGAGACGATGAGAGGCATAGCGAGACACCGGCCCCCGCATCTGGTTCCAGTCCAGAAAATAGAGCGCGATCACCGCGGCGATCAGAAAGGCCGCGACGACGATTCCGGCCCAGCGCGCGAATCCAGCCCAGGTGAATCGGAAATTCCGGAAGTCGGCGACAATCCGGTCATGCCAGAAGGCGCGCAACTGAGAGCTTTCAACATGGGGAACCAAGGACATACAGGACAAACGCATGAGCCCCGATAGGGCTTCAAGCGGATCCGGAAACGCGTAAAGTTCCCAAGCGTTGACGTTTCAGCCGCCAGGAAAGGCAGACCGGTGCGATATCTGCGATTGCATCCATGGCAATTGCTCAAGGAAGGGTTCGACGCCTTCCTGGAAGACAATGTGCTGACACGGGGCGCGGCGATCGCCTTCTATGCCGTGACCGCCATCGCGCCGGTGCTGTTCATTGCCACCGCCATCGCCGGCATGTTCCTGGGCCCCGCCGCAGCCTCCTCCGCGGTGCATTATCAGCTGCGCCAGTTGATGAGCCCCGAAAGCGCCAATCTGCTGCAGGACGCCATCGTGCATGTGCGGGGTATCCATCACAGCATTCAAGGCAGCCTGATCGGGCTGGTCGCCCTGGTGATCACCGCGTCCGGCGTTTTCACGGAAATGGAAGATGCGCTCAACGTGATCTGGAAGGCGCCGCGCACCGAGTCCTATCTGCATCAGGTGATACGGGGGCGCATTCTCAGCCTGGGCCTGGTGGTGGCGATGGGCTTTCTGTTCATGGCGTCGCTGGTGATCGCAACCGGCATCGCCATGCTGGGGCGGTTCCTGGATCACTATACCTCGCTCAGCGCGCCTCTCATCGCCGTGATCAATCAGGGATCGTCATTCGGATGGATCGCGTTCCTGTTCGCCATCATCTACAAGCTGATGCCCAACAAGAAATTATACTGGCAGGATGTGATCGTGGGCGCGATGGGAACCGCGATCCTGTTCCTGGCGGGACAGGCGCTGATCTCGTTCTATCTGTCGCGCTTTCTGGTGGCCAATATCTATGGCGCGGCGGGCGGGGTGATCGTGCTTCTGGTCTGGGTTTATTATTCGGCCCAGATATTTCTTCTGGGCGCCGAATTTACAAAGGTCTGGGCCCAGCATTACGGCAGCCAGAAAGACGCCTAAAGCGTATTGGCCGCCTGGTCGCGTTCAACCGGAGTGAAATTCTCGGCCGCGTCCTTTGCCCGCGCCACATCCCGAGCCGGCATCTCGCCGGCGAGCTGGCCGGCACGGGTCTTGGCCTGGGCATCGCCGGCACCCGCGGCGATCAGATACCATTTGAGCGCGGCGCCCGGATTCTGCCGCACGCCATCGCCGCGCTCGTAAAGAACGGCGAGATCGAACTGGGAATCGACATAGCCCTGTTTGGCCGCGCGGTTGAACCAGGCGGCGGCCCGCGCGGGATCGCGTGCCGTGCCCTGGCCCTCGGCATAGGCGATGGCCAGATCGTGCATCGCCTTGACATTGCCGCGCAGCGCCGCTGCTTCGAACCAAGCGAAAGCCTGATGCGGATCGGCGTCGGCGCCGTCCTGGTAAAGCGTCGCCACCAGATACTGCGCCATCGGCACGCCCTGCTTTGCCGCGGCCAGGCCCCAGCGCAAGGCCGATGCATGATCGCGCCTGTCGTCCAGATAGGAGAATGCCAGGGCGGTCTGGCTCCGGGCATCGCCCTGGCTGGCCAGGGTCGTGAGCTGCGCCAAGGTGGGATGCGCGACCTGGCGGCGGCTGACGCCGTCTCCGCCGGCCGAAGCGCCGGCGATGGTGCCCAGGATCAGGGCCGTCAACGCCATCAGGACCAGGCAGCCCAACGCCGCCCATGTCATCCAGTTTGCCATCCAGCCGGGCAAGCGCTTGGGCTTGGGCTGAGACGGTTCGACCACCGTTTCCCGGGCCACGCGGCGGGCATTGGCCAGAAGGTCTTCCATCTCCTTGGGAGAGACGGGCGGCGGCGTGTCCAGTTCCAGTGCCGGTATCGGGGTGAGCTTTGCCACCGGGCGTGGTTCGGGCGCCTTTTGAGGAGGTTCCGGCGCGGCCGCCGGCGGTTCGGGTGCGGCAGCCGGTGGCTCGGCCGACGCCGGCGTCAGGCCGGCATGAAAGATGGGATGCGGAGCCGGATGAGCGATCTTCTCTTCCAGCAGCGCCACGCTGCGGTTGAGCAATTGCTCGGTTTTCTCCTGCCGCGTTTCCAGCCCTGCCAGAGCCCGTTCGAACACCCTGAGACGCCGTTCCAGCCAGGCATCGGTGGGCGCCGCCGAAACCGGCGCGCCATTCGCCACCGCCAGGCTTGCCCTGGGCTCGGCGGCGGCATCCGCGATCTGGTGCAGCTGCGCGACATCGTCCTCCAGGACGGCCGCGATCAAGGCTTCCTTGCCGGGAAAGAAGCGGCGGAATTCGGATTTGGGAATGCCTGCCTCGTCGCACAGGCCCCGGATATTGAAATGGGAGCTGTCCTCGCGGCCGATCTGCGCGCGCGCCGCTGCGATCAACGCCGCGCGGATCTCCGCATAATTTTCGTTCCCAACCACACCGCGGTTCCACTAGCCCGTGGCAACGCTAGAGGAGGAAGATTACCAATGGTCCGGAAAATTCTCTTCAATTCGAAATAATTTTCCCGGCGTCATTCGGCCGGCTGGGGACGGCTCCGGGCCGCGGGTTTTCCGACCAGGCGCATCAGGACCAGGATCGCCAGGACCGTAACGATGTACGCCAATAGCTGGGCGCCGTCCGGCGCTTCCACATAGCCGATCAATGTATGCAGCAACCGGCCGGGAATGCTGTCCTCCCGCAACAGCCAGGACGTGTCCCAGACCGTGCCGTTCAGGATATCGATATAGCCGCCATTCTGCAGGAAGAGCACGGCCTGCGCCGCCATGCCCGCCGCCAGCAAGGTGATCAGGCCGGAGGTGACCTGGAACAGCCGCCCGGCCGGAATGGTCAGCAATCCGAAATACATCAGCGCGGAAACCGCCGCGCCCGCGGCCAGGCCCAGCGCGCCGCCCGCCAGCAGGCCTGCACTGGTGGTGCCGCCTTGCGCCGCGATGCCATAGAGGAACAGGACCACCTCGGAGCCTTCGCGCAACACCGCCACGCCCACCACCACGCCCAGCGCGGCCAAGGTGCGCTTGCCCGTCGCCACGTCATGACCGGCGGCTTTCAACTCGCGCGCCATCTCCCGGCCGTGGCTCGCCATCCAGACATTGTGCCAGGTCAGCATCGCCACGGCCAAAAGCAGGATCGATGCGTTGAACAATTCCTGGCCATTGCCTTGAAACAGCGCCGCCAGTTCGCCCGCGAAAGCCGCCACCAGGCAGGCGCCCAGCACGCCCGCCAGTACGCCGCCCGACACCGCCTGTCCGCGCCGGGACACGCCTTGCGTGGCGGCCAGGACGATGCCGACGATCAGACCGGCTTCGATCACTTCGCGAAAGACGATGAGCAGCGCGGACAGCATTACTCGGCCACCACCACGCCTTTGGCGGTATCGGCGTGATACTCGCCCATGAAGGGATAGCGCCCCGGCGCCAGGGCACGGATGCGGACATTGCCGCTGGAATTGCCCGCCACGACTTTTTCCACTTTGAGCGCCGTGGAGTCGAATTCTTCCGCGGTCGCATCCTTGTTGGTGAGCGCGATGACGGACGGCGTGTTGGCTTTCACATGGATTTCCGAAGGCGTGAATTTATGGTTCTGCAGCGTCACCTTGATGGGATCGGCGGCAAGCGCCGGCACGGATGCGGCCAGCGCCGCCAGCAGAAGAAGCGGGAAAATCGTTTTTTTCATTTGCTTTTGCTCGGAAAGGAAAATGTCCAGCTGACATTGATCGGCTTCCACCAATCGGGCACGCCGGATGCCTTGTCGACATGGCGAATGAAGCCATGGCTGGTGGGCGGCGAAATGATATAGGTCAAATGATAGGTGCCCGGCCCGGCCATATCGACGCCGTTGGCATAATGCGGGCCATCCTTGGCCGTCATGGGAAACAGAAGGCCGGTCTTCTTGTAGGCTTTGTTGCCGTCCTTGGTCAGTTCGAAACTGATGTTGAGATAGGGAATCCAGGCATCCTCAGCGAAACCATGGGCTTCATCGCCGGTGGCATGGATATCGGCCTCCAGATGCACGCTGTCCTTGGTCATGCCCATGCCCGTGGGCATCCGGTCCAATTCCACCCCGGTCAGGTAATTGGGCACGATCTGCATGCCCTCCTTCACCACCGGTTCGCCGACATAGAACTCCTGCACCGCCCAGGCAGGCACGGCGAGCGAGGCGAAGGGTGCGACGAGAAGCGCGCCGATTAGAAAAGGATTGCGCATGCCGTCCGGCAAATGAGTTTCATCTCCATTATAGATGCAACTCATTCTCAAATACAGGCCAGAGCCCGGCATTGGCAAAAATTAAGTGGCCAGAAAAGCCGGATTTTCAGGCAAATCCCAGGGGGTGCTACGGAAAGTCGCCGGTCGATCTCAGTCCGGACGCAGGGCCCGGACCAGGAAGCGGGTGAGATTGTCGGCCAGCGCCCGGCGGCATTGTTGCCCCCGCGCCCCTTCTTTCGCCGCCTGATGCAACGCCCCCGCGATGGCCTGGCCGATGATGGCGGTATCGTAGGAGCTGCAGGCGATGCCACCAGCAATGGCTTCACGAATGATCTCGCTCCATTCCTCGCCCCAACGGGCCATCAGCGGCATGTCGGGACCGCCGCCCGCATCGATCACCGCGGCATCGGTCATGGCGGCACGCAGCACGCCCGGATGGCTGTCGCAATAATCGTAGATCGCGTTCAAGGTGGCGGCGATCACCTGCTCCAGGCCCTGGCCGGGGTGGCGCGCATCGCGCAGATGCACGGCCATTTCCTGGCGCGCTTCCTCGACGAAAGCCAGGAAGCAGGCGCGCTTGTCCGGATAATGAAGATAAAATGTCCCGTGGCCGAGCCCGGCTTCGCGCGCGATATCCTGCGGGCGCGTGGAATCGTAGCCGCGCTCGACAAAGAGCTTGCGCGCCGCGCTCTTGATCTTGGAAAGACTCTCCGGCTTGCGCCGCACTTTGCGGTCTTTGGTTTCGGCGGTGTTTACAGCGGCGCTTTCCATAACCCGCGACTTTCGGGATGTGAAAGCCATTGTCAACTCGGACAGCGGTGGTGCCGCCTTTGGTCGCAGAGCCATCCCGCGATGCGGCAGCGCAATGATTGCAGCGCAATAAAATGGCGGAAATTCTACGCAACACACGACGTATTTAGCGGTGCGGCAAATAGGCCGTAGACGGAGCTTTCCGCGCCGACTGTCGGAAAAGCCAGGAATTACAACGTTTTTTATCGGGCGCCGAGCGGTACTTAACGCGCCATTAAGGGCCCGGATGCAAGATATCCGCGGGGTGCGTATGGGGGCTGGAGCCCGCGAATGCAGAAAGCATCGAGGATCAATTGGGGCTGACGGCGAAAGACATGAGCGACATGGGCAGACTGGCCCATCTCGCGATGAATCCCAGAGAGGATGCCAGCCGCGAGGAAATCTATCTCGCGATCGCTTCGCTCTATCGCGTCCAGGGCACCAGCCTGAACAATCGCGAGCGCGAATTGATGCGCGAAATCCTGCGCCGCCTCACCCGCGATGTGGAAATGGCGATCCGTATCGCATTGGCCGAGCGCCTGGCCGACGATACCAGCGCGCCGCATGATTTGATTCTTCTTCTGGTCGACGACACGATCGAAGTGGCGCGCCCGCTTATTCTGCGCAGCCCCCTGCTCACGGAAAAAGACGCGCTGCGTCTGATCGCGGAAGCCGGCACCGGCCATCAGGAAGCGATTGCGGGCCGGCCCCATATCGGCATTCCGGTCACCGATGCGCTGGTGCGCTGCGAATCCGAATCCGTTCTGGTCGCGCTGGTGCGAAATGCCACCGCCCGCATTTCGGAAACCGCCTATCAGACCTTGGTGGAACGCTCGCGCGCCCTCACCGGGCTGCAGGAGCCTTTGATCAGCCGCGCCGACTTGCCGGTCGAACTGGCCAACAGCATGTGCGCCTGGGTTTCGGACGCGCTGAAGATCCACATCGCCAACAATTACGGGATCGCGCCCAAGCGGGTGGATGTGGCGTTGGCCGAAGCCATGGACACGCTGGGCCATGCGGCGCCCGGTCCCCAGGACCCGCCCGCCGACAGCGCCCAGAAGCTGATCGACAAGCTGGCCGTCTCGGGCCAGCTCAAAGCCGGATTCCTGATGCGGGTATTGAGCCAGGGTCAGATCGACCTGTTCGATCTGGCGTTTTCGCGCCTGCTACATATCGACGTGACGCGTTTCCGCCAGGCTTTCTACACGCAAGGCGTATCGCAGGTGGCCCTGGCCTGCCGGGCCGCCGGGATCGACAAATCCGTATTCGCCACGGTGTTCAATTTGTCGCGCCAGGCCCGCAGCGAAGCGGCCAGCCTGGGACGCGCCGACATGGAGGAAGCCGAATTGGTCTTCTGCCGCTTCACCCGGGCGGCGGCCCTGGAAGAGATGCAGAGCTTCCGGATTCATTAGGGCTTTTTCGTCGCCAAAACATGCTATCCTGTCCACGCATGCAGGACAGTTTCGGCCGTTCCATCACGTATCTGCGCGTCTCCGTGACGGACCGTTGCGATTTTCGCTGCGTCTATTGCATGAGCGAGCATATGAGCTTCCTGCCCAAGGCGGAGATGCTCACGCTCGAAGAATTGGAACGGCTGTGCCTTGCCTTCGTGGACAAGGGCGTGGAGCGGCTGCGCATCACCGGCGGCGAGCCTCTTGTGCGCAAGAATGTGATGACACTTTTCGAGCGGCTCGGCCGGCGGATCGGCGATGGGCTGAAGGAAGTCACCCTCACCACCAATGGCAGCCAACTCGCCCGTTACGCGCAAGGGCTTGCCGATGCGGGCGTGCGGCGGGTGAATGTCTCGCTGGACACGCTCGATCCCGAACGCTTCCACCGCATCACCCGCTGGGGCGAATTGTCAAAGGTCATGGCCGGCATCGAGGCCGCGGCAAAAGCCGGTCTCGACATCAAGATCAATACGGTGGCGCTCAAAGGCCATAATGAGGACGAGATCCCGGAGATGATGCGCTGGTCGCATGCCCAGGGTTTCGATTTCACCCTGATCGAAACCATGCCGCTGGGCGATGTCGACGAGGATCGCGTCGACCGCTACCTGCCCTTGTCGCTGGTGCGGGCGAAACTGGAGCGCGAGGTTACCCTGACCTCCAGCACCCATCGCACCGGCGGGCCGGCCCGCTATTTCGATGTCGCCGAAACCGGCGGGCGGCTGGGCCTGATCACGCCCCTCACCCACAATTTCTGCGAAAGCTGCAACCGGGTCCGGCTCACCTGCACCGGCACGCTCTATATGTGCCTGGGCCAGGAGGACAGCGCGGACCTGCGCACGCCGCTGCGCGCATCCACGTCCGACGCGCCGCTCCATGCCGCGATCGAAGCGGCGATGCGGCACAAGCCCAAGGGCCATGATTTCGTGATCGACCGCCGTACGGCTACGCCCGCCTTGGCGCGCCCCATGTCGATGACCGGGGGCTGACGCGCGCCATGCCAGCCCTTCATTTCACCGCGGCGCCGGATGCCGCCGAGGCGCTGGCCGACATGCGCCGGCGCCACCCGGACGCAGGCCCGGCCGATGCCGATATCGTGATTGCGCTGGGCGGCGACGGCTTCATGCTGCAGACGCTGCACGCCTTTCTGGGCACCGGAAAGCCGATCTATGGGATGAATCTGGGCTCGGTCGGCTTTCTGATGAACGAATACCGGGCCGAAAACCTGATCGAGCGCCTGGCCGCCGCCGAACGGGCAATCGTTCATCCGCTGCGGATGAAGGCGCATGGCAGCAAGGGTATCACCGAAGCCCTGGCCTTCAACGAAGTCTCGCTGCTGCGCGAAACCCGCCAAGCCGCCAAGATCAGCATCCTGGTGGACGAGCGCATCCGCATTGCAGAACTGATCTGCGATGGCGTCCTGGTTTCCACGCCCGCCGGGTCGACCGCCTACAATCTCTCCGCACACGGACCGATCCTGCCGATCGACGCGGCGCTTCTGGCCCTCACCCCGATCAGCGCGTTTCGCCCCCGCCGCTGGCGCGGGGCGCTTCTGCCCCATCGCGCCCGGGTGCGGTTCGAGATTCTGGAAAGCGCCAAACGCCCGGTCAGCGCCGTGGCCGACGATTTCGAAGTCCGCGATGTCAGCGCCGTGGATGTGGCCGAAGACCGTTCCATCGCCATGACCATGCTCTATGACGCCGGTCACAATCTGGACGAGCGCATCCTGGCGGAACAATTTTCCGATTGAGCCGCGAAAGCCGGCGACAGCAAACCCGAAAGCCGCCAGAGGCTTCACCGGCCGTTAACGGGGATTAAGCCATCTTTGCCGCAGCGCGCTTGTTTTTCAGGCGGCGCCAAGCTGGATGCTGGAATGAGCGGGTACCGGTTCGACAGGCTGAAGATCCTTGTGGTGGACGACAATGTCCATATGCGCAAGCTGGTCGTCACCATCCTGCAGGCTTTCGGCGTGATCCAGATTTTCGAAGCCGAAAGCGGCGAGCGCGCCTGGGCGATCCTGCGCGAATCCAATCCCGATGTGGTGGTGCTGGATTGGATGATGGAAGGCCTGTCCGGGCTGGATGTGGTCCAGATGATCCGCACCGATCCCCAGACCCCCAATCCCTTCGTGCCGGTGATCATGCTGTCCGGCCACACCCATATCGACCGGGTGCGCCAGGCGCGGGACGCGGGCATCAACGAATTCATCGCCAAGCCGGTTTCGGTCAAGACCATGATGAGCCGGCTGATGTCGGTGATCGAGAATCCCCGGCCTTTCGTCCGTACAAAGAGTTATTTCGGGCCCTGCCGCCGCCGGCGCGGCAACCCGGAATATCGCGGCCCGGAGCGCCGCACCCAAAAGCGCGCCCTGGCGGCGGAATAGGAAGCGGAATGTCCCGTCAGCAGCCGATCGAGCTTTTCATGCCGCCCAACATGCTGAAGGCGAAAGTCGGCGGCAGCTTTGTGGGCCTGGACATGGCCGCCATCAACCGCGCCGAAGCGGCGATGGAAGAATTGAAAGGCGAATTCGCCAACTGGGCGCAGGACGATGTCCGCCGCCTAGTGGCGGCGCGCGACGCATTTGCCGTCCAACCCGACAGCGCGACCCGGGCGGGCCTTCTGCGCGCCGCGCATGACATGAAGGGCCAGGCCGCCACTTTCAATTATCCCCTGATTGCCCGCGTGGCGGGCTCCCTCTCCCGCCTGATTCACGATCTGCCGGAAACGGCGGAGCTTTCGCTGGGCCTGGTGGACGCGCATGTCAACGCCATCCATGTGATCTATCGCGACAAGGTGATGGACATGTCGAACAAGGTGGCGCTGGCCTTGTCCAACGAACTGGAAGCCCGCGTTGCCGAGGTGCTGGGCAGCTAGCTTTCGTTGCGCATCGACGAGAACAGGTCGAGCAACCCGGACCCGAACGACAAAGACGAACTGGATTGGGATCCGAAAAAGCCCTTGGGCTGCCAGTTCATCACGCCCGCCAGCAAGGTTTCGATATTGGCATCGACCGCATGGGCAGCGATCCGGCGGGCGGCGGCGGGATTTGCCGTCACGTCATTTGCCGCCGCCGCGACGGGCGCGCCGGCGAGGGGTGCGGTACTGCCCGGCTGCTGCATGGCCCAGTCATAGACTTCGCGCACGCTTTTGGCCGTGCCGTCGGCATGGAAGAAAACATTGCGGTTGGCGCCGGCGGCCTGGGGAAAGATCTGTGCCGCACTGGCGGACGGCGAGTTCTGGCTGGTGCGGATCAATTTGCAGGCGGCATCGGCGCCCAGGAAATGTGCGGCATAGAGTTCGCCGCCGCAAACCTGCCGGCCCAGATTGGCTTCCATCGCGCCCTGGGTCGAACGGGCATATTCGCCCGCCATCAGCGCGGAGATTTGCGGGTCTTTTTTCAGGGCCAGAATGGTCTGGCGGTCGGCATCGCTGGCGGCGTGATAGCGCCCGTCCGGCGAGGTGTTGATCGCCCCGGCCAGCGAACCCAGGCCGTATTTGGCTCCATGGGTTTTCACCAGTCCCATCCAGGTCTGGTCGATGAACTGAAACAGTCCGGCCGCGGAGGATGTCGAGGATTGGGCGTTGGCCTTCAGGCTGGATTCCCGCATCGCGGTGCCCAGCAGGTAATGGAAATCCGAGCCGGTGGCGGCGGCCGCGTTTTTCAGCGCGGCGACGATGCTGTTGGTATCGATAGGTGCCCCGACCTGCATGGGGGCAACATGGGCGTTTATGGTTAAAGAGACCTTACCGCCGCGATCAACGTATCCCGGGCCGTTGTTTCATAGGAAACAGCCGGGCTGTGCCCCCAGACCGGCCCTGGCCAGGCCGGATCGCCGGGATGCCGGCCCAGGACATGAACATGCAACTGGGGCACCAGATTGCCCAAGGCACCGATATTCACTTTGGCGACGCCGGGACAGCCGCGCACGATCCCGCCTGCCCTGGCGATTTCATCCGTCAGAAGGATGCGGTCCTCTGCCTTAATATCCATCAACTCGATCATCCCGCTGCGCCGCGGAACCAGGACCAACCAGGGATAGCGCGCATCGTTCATCAGCAACACTCGGCAGAGCGGCCAGTCCGCGACGAAAAACGTGTCGGCTTCCAGGCGGGAATTGAGAACAAAAGTCATGCGGCGAACCTGCGGGGATCGAAAGCGGGATTGACGGGCGCGCGCCCCAGAATCTGGTCGCGCATGGTTTCGGCCACCGCCGGGGCGAAGAGAATGCCATTGCGATATTGGCCGCTGGCAAGCCACAGCCCCTCAATAGCGGTCGGACCCAGCAGCGGCAGGCCGTCGGGCGAACCGGGACGCAGACCCGCCCAATGGTCGGCCAGCGTCCAGCCCCGCAATGCCGGCATCAGCTTTTCCGCCGCCTGCCGCAATCTGTCCCGCCCCTCATCCGTCAGCGCGGTATCGAAGCCCACATCTTCCACCGTGGCGCCGATCGCCAGCGCATTGCCGCGCGGCACGGCATAAATCCCGTTGCCCCAAATCACGGCGGCGGATGGCGATTGGCCCGGCGGCGGCGTCAGCAGGATCATCTGCCCCTTCACCGGCGTAACAGGCGCCACCGCCGGCTCGACCTGCCCGCTCCAGGCGCCCGCCGCCAGAAGGACCGCGTCGGCAGGATAGAGCCCGAAGGGTGTTCGCACCGCCGCGGCCCGGCCGTCATCGCGCTCGATCCGCACCACCGCCTCGTTGGCCAGGAGCCGGCCGCCCGCTTTGCTGAAGGCGGCCGTCAGGGCGAGCGCCAGCCGCCGATTGTCCACCCGCGCTTCATGGGGCGACCACAGGCCCCCGGCAATGTCGCCGGTCACCAGGGGTGCGATCTGGCGCGCCTGGTCGGCCCTCACCAGGGTCGATCCGGGCTGGATGGCTTGCCGCTCCAACGCCGCCAGGGCGGGCGCATCCTCCGCCAGGATCAGCGCTCCGTGCGGCACGTATCCGATATTTTGCCCACTCAGAACTTCAATCTGTTTGGCAAATTCTGGCCATAATGTGTTGGAGTAATTTGCGAATTCAATTTCCGCCGCATGTGAATTCTGCAACTCTGCTGTCACGGCCAACATGCCTGCCGATGCCCAGGTCGCCCCCCGGCCCGGTTGCCCCCGTTCCAGCAGGACGACGTCTTGCCCTGCCTCCGCCAGCCGCCAGCCGATGGCTAGGCCGGCCACCCCCGCCCCTATCACGACGATCTTCATGCCCCGGCTATAACTCGAAATCCGCCGGCCTTATACCTATCTCGCCGCAGTCCCCGTCCGCGTTCGGTGGGGTGGAAATCCGGCAGGAGAGACAGATGGAAAAGGCATTGTTCGGCGCGGGCTGCTTCTGGGGCGTGGAAGATTTCTTCCTCCAGGTCCCCGGCGTGGTCGATGCCGTGAGCGGCTATGCCGGCGGCACCACCCAGAGCCCCACCTACAAGCAGGTCTGTGCCGGCGACACCTATCATGCCGAAGTGGTGGAAGTGAGTTTCGATCCGGAAAAGGTCTCTTACGCCGCGCTGGTCGATCTGTTCTTCAAGATGCACAACCCCACCCAGCTCAACCGCCAGGGGCCGGATTTCGGCACCCAATACCGCTCGGTGATCTTCACCCATGGCCCCGAACAGGCCCGCATCGCCGCCGAGCGGCTGGAAGCGGCCAAGGCGTCCGGGCGCTACAAGAGCCCCATCGTCACCCAGATCGAGCCCGCCCCGGCCTTCTGGAAGGCCGAGGACTATCATCAGCGCTACCTGAAGAAGCATGGCGGCAGCTGCCATGTGAGCTTCGCCGAAGTGCAAAACTCCTGACCCAAGTCAGGCGGCGCTGCGCTCCGCCTTCTCTTCATTAAGCCGCATCGTCACCAGCACCACGATCATGGCCGCGAAGCTGGTCAGGGTGCCGGGCAGCCAGATGATCAGCCCGCCATAATGCTGGTCGTTGAGCGGGGTCATGTCGACCACCCGCCCGCAGATATTGTAGACGGGATAAAAATCCGTCATCGACAGCGACAGGATCGCGCCCAGAACCATCTGCGGCAGCTCGATCAGAAGGATCATCAGCGCCCGCATCAGATGCGACAGGCGCGCGGGCGGCTTGGGCCGGCTGTCCAGCACCAGCGACCAGAACATCACGCCGTTGATCGCCATGGTCCAGTTCATCAGCATGTAGAGGTTTTCGTCCAGCATCACCCGGGTATGGATCGACGGGATCAGCCAGAAATAAAGCAGGCCGACAAAGAGCACGGGCGCGATCGCCGGATGCTGCAGGACATCCATCACGACCTTCACCGGACGGGCGGTCACCAGCGGCCTGAGGAATCCCGGCATCCCGGCATAGAGGGCGGGCCCGCCCATCCCCATCGCGATCAGGAACGCCCCCGCATGATGCAGCACGAAATGCGCCCAGCGATGGGCGAAGAACAGATGCTGGGCGTAATAATCGATGCGGGTCTGCAGCACGATGTAGAAAGACAGGACGCCCAGGACGAAACAGGCGATGCGCCATGGGGCCGGGCGCTCGGCCTTAGGCAGGATCCGAATGCCTTGGCCATACCAGGCCAGCGCCAGGAATGTGGCCAGGAATTCCGTCCAATGGAATTCCCAGGGCAGGAACGCCGGCAGGTGCGCGGGAAACAGTTGCCCGGTGACGGACAAGGCCGCTCCAGCCAGCAACAAAAGGCCATACCAGGCCCAGGATGAAGTCCGCGTCATAAAAACCGCGACAAAGAGATAAGCAGCGACCTTACGCGCGGTTCGTGCCCCCGCCAAAGCGTGATAAGGACGCGGCCATGCGATATGCCGCCCTGTTCCTGGCCCTGCTGCTCGCGGCCTGTGGCCGTTCGGGCTTTCACATGACCGATATTTCCGGTGCCATGCCGCGGCTGGACCTGCATATGACCCGGGCCAGCGACGGCGCCGCGGTCGATGGCGAGAGCTATCGCGGCAAGGTGGTGGTGCTTTATTTCGGCTACACCAATTGCCCCGATGTCTGCCCCGCCACCTTGGCCAATCTCACCGCCATGCTGCAGCGGCTGGACAGCAAGAATGTGCAGGTGCTGTTCGTCACGGTCGATCCGGGCCGCGACAGCGCCGAAATGCTGGAACAATACGCCAAGGCCTTCTCGCCCCAGATCGAGGGCCTTCGCGGCACGGACAATCAGCTGGCCGATCTGGCGCGGCGCTATCGCGTCGCCTATTCGGTCGATACCAAAGCGCCCTATACCGTGATGCATTCCAATGCGGTATTCTTCTTCGATCCCACCGGCCGCATCCGGCTGGTCACCACAGACACCAGCGATCCGGTTGGCATGGCGGACGATGTGCGACGCCTGCTGAACTGACCATCAAGCGTTGCCGTTCAGATGATCGGACAGCTGGTCGAAGGTGCCACCAAAGCCCTGGGCCAGGCTTCCGGACAAACAGAGGTCTTCGAAAAATTGCTTTTCCTCTTCGGTGGCGCCGAACGGTTCGGCACGTAACGTCTGTGTCGTGCCCTCCGCTGTCTCGGAAAAGGTCACGATGTTGAGAATCTCCAGAGGGCATTTGTCGCTGAACGGCGCCCGCGCCATGCCGCAATCCCGGTTGGCGAAGGAATTGAGCCAGACGATGCGGTCGGGGGCGGAAATTTCCAGGAAATTGAACCGGCCCCACATGGCCACACCCGCTTCCATGGAATAATGGAAAAATCCGCCCGGCTTGAATTCAAAGCGCAGCGCCCGGACCGCGCATCCTTTGGGGCCCCACCATTTTTCGATCTGGTCGCGCTCGCTCCAGGCCTTCCAGACCGTCTTGCGCGGATGCCGCAATTGGCGCGTGACTTCGAAGATCCGGAAATCCCTGCTGCCGGTCATGTTACTGGCCCTTCTTTTTCGTTTGGGAATTTGCGTCCAGGAAATCGCTGAGCCGGTCGAAACTGTCCTCCCACAGCATCCGGTAGCTGCCCGTCCACTCCATCGCCGCGCGCAAGGGCGCGGGCTCGAGGCGGCAGGGCCGCGTCTGCGCGTGGCGGCTCCGCGACACCAGCCCTGCCCGTTCCAAGACTTTAATGTGCTTGGAGACCGAGGGCTGGGTCATCCTGAAGGGCGCCGCCAGCTCCATGACCGTGGCCTCTCCCCGCGCCAGCCTGGCGACGATCCTGCGCCGCGTCGGATCGGCGAGCGCGGAAAACACGCGATCGAGATTGGGCTTCATATATTCCGTTTCGGATATATTCTTGATTGGCTATATAATGAACGAAGGAAGACGCGTCAAGAACTGCGTCTTCAAATCAGATGTGGAGTGCTGCCCCGTCCGCCGCCAGCACCGCTTCGTGCATCATCTCGGACAGCGTGGGATGCGGGAAGATGGTGTGCGCCAGCTCCTGGTCGGTCAGCTCGCCCGTTTTGGCGATGACATAGCCCTGGATCAGCTCCGTCACTTCCGCGCCGATCATATGCACGCCCAGAAGCTCGCCACTTCCGGCATCGAACACGGTCTTGATCAGGCCCTCAGCCTCGCCCAAAGCGATCGCTTTGCCGTTGCCGATGAAGGGGAAGCGGCCGACCTTGATCTTGCGGCCGGTCTCCTTGGCCTTGGCTTCGGTCAGGCCCACGCTGGCGACCTGCGGCCAGCAATAGGTGCAGCCCGGCACGTTGGAAGTGTTGAGCGGGTGCACGCCTTTCACGCCGGCGATCTTTTCCGCCACGATCACGCCTTCATGCATGGCCTTGTGCGCCAGCCAGGGACCGCCGACCAGATCGCCGATCGCCCAGACGCCATCTACGCCGGTCTCGCCATATTTTCCCGTCACGACATGGGTGCGGTCGACTTTGATGCCCGCCGCTTCCAGGCCGATATTCTCGACATTGCCGACAATGCCCATCGCCAGGATCACCCGGTCCACGGTGACGGTTTCGGTCTTGCCGTCCTTGGCTTTCAGGGTGGCGGTGACATTGTCCGCGCCTTTTTTCAGTTCGGTCACGGTGGTGCCGACCTTGAGTTTCATGCCCTGCTTGTTGAAGGCCTTGGCGGCAAATGTGGAGATTTCCTCGTCTTCCACCGGCAACACGCGGTCCAGCACTTCGACCACCGTCACGTCCGCGCCCAGGGTGCGATAGAAGCTGGCGAATTCGATGCCGATGGCGCCGGAACCCACGACCAAAAGCGATTTGGGGAAAGACGGCGGTACCATCGCTTCGCGATAGGTCCAAATCAGCTTGCCGTCCGGCTCCAGCCCCGGCAGGGTGCGCGCCCGCGCGCCGGTGGCCAGGATGATGTTCTTGGCGGTGTAGTCGGCCGCCTTGCCGTCCTTGGTGACGGAGAGCTTGCCCTTCCCCGCCAGCTTGGCTTCGCCCGCGATGACGGTGATCTTGTGCTTCTTCATCAGGAAGCCGACGCCGTTGGACAGTTGCTGCGAGACGGCGCGGCTGCGGGCGACGATCTTGGCAATGTCGAACTTGAAATTGTCGGCGCTGAAGCCGAACTCGTCCAGCCGGTGCATCAGGTGCCAGATTTCCGACGAGCGCAGCAACGCCTTGGTGGGAATGCAGCCCCAGTTCAGGCAGATGCCGCCCAACCGGTCGCGCTCCACCACCGCGGTTTTCATGCCCAATTGGGCGCAGCGAATGGCGCAGACATAGCCGCCCGGACCGCCGCCAACGACGATCGCATCGAATGATTCAGCCATCTTGAAATTCCCGTTCGCGGCTTAGAGCAACATCGAGGCCGGTTCCTCGATGAAGCGCTTCAGGGTCTGAAGGAAACGCGCACCCGTGGCGCCGTCCACCACCCGGTGGTCGCACGACATGGTGATCGTCATCATGGTGGCGATCTCGATCTTGCCGTCCTTCACCACCGGACGCTCCTCGCCCACGCCGACCGCGATGATGCAGGACTGAGGCGGGTTGATGATGGAGGTGAAGTTCTTGATCCCGAACATGCCCAGGTTGGAGACCGAGAAGCTGCCGCCTTCATATTCTTGCGGCTTCAGCTTCTTTTCCTTGGCACGGGCGGCGAGCGCCTTCACTTCGTTGGAGATCTCGGCCAGGCCCTTGGTTTCCGCCTTGAACACGATGGGCGTGATCAGCCCGAAATCCAGCGCCACGGCGACGCCGACATCGGCGTGGCGGTGGCGGATGATCGAATTCTCCGTCCAGCTGGCATTGACGTCGGGATGCTTCATCAGCGCCATGGCCGATGCCTTCATCACGAAGTCGTTGACCGACAGCTTGTAGGCCGCGTTCTTGCCGGCCGCCGCGTTCAAAGCCTCGCGCGTCGCCATCAGGGCGGTCAGATCGCAATCGACGCTGAGATAGTAATGTGGGATGAGAGTCTTGGCCGAAGTGAGGCGCTTGGCGATGGCCTTGCGCATCGAATCGTGCGGGATCTCTTCATAGTCTTCGGGCTTGTAGAACAGCTTGGCGTCGGGCAGCGCCGCGACACCGACACCGCCGCTGGCAGGAGCCGCGCTTGCGGCCGCCGCGGCCACAGGCTTGGCGGCGCCGGGCTTGGCGTTTTCAACGTCGGCCTTGACGATGCGGCCGCGCGGACCGGTGCCCGCCAGGGACGCGATATCGATGCCTTTGCCGGCCGCAATGCGCCGAGCCAGGGGCGATGCGAACACGCGATTGCCGCTCTGGCTTGGTGCAGACGCCGCCGCTTTGGGTGCTTCAGATTTCGGAGCTTCCGCTTTGGGCGCCGGCGCGGCAGGTTTCGGCGCTTCGGCCTTCACCGCGGCACTGATGTCCTTCATGGCGGCGGGAATATCGACCGCTCCCGCCTTCTCGCCCTCGCCCAGCAGAACGGCGATGGGCGCGTTGACCTTCACCCCTTCGCTGCCTTCGGGCACCAGGATCTTGCCGATGCGGCCTTCATCGACCGCTTCGAACTCCATCGTGGCCTTGTCGGTTTCGATCTCGGCGAGAATGTCGCCGGACTTCACAGTATCGCCTTCCTTCACCAGCCAGCGGGCAAGCTTGCCCTCTTCCATGGTGGGCGACAGCGCAGGCATCAGAATATTCGTCGCCACGGGGTCAGTCCTTGTAGCAAACGGCTTTGACCGCCGCGATCACGTCATCGACCGAAGGCAGGGCCAGTTTCTCCAGATTGGCGGCGTAAGGCATCGGCACGTCCTTGCCGGTGACCTTGGTGGGCGGCGCATCCAGATAATCGAACGCATCCAGCGCCACGCGCGAGCAGACTTCCGATCCGATGGAGCAAACCGGCCAGGCCTGTTCGACCGTGACGATGCGGTTGGTCTTCTTCACCGAGGCCAGCACCGTGTCGATGTCCAGCGGACGCAGGGTGCGCAGATCGATGATCTCCGCGTCGATCCCCATCTCGGCCAATTTCGCGGCGGCTTCCTCGCAGGTTCCCACCGAGATCGAATAGGAGACCAAGGTGACATCATTGCCCGGCTTGACGATCCGCGCCTTGCCGATGGGCAGGACGAAATCGTCGATCTTGGGGACCGGGAAGGACCGGCCATACATGATCTCGTTTTCCAGGAAGATGATGGGATTGGGATCGCGGATGGCGGCCTTGAGCAATCCCTTGGCATCGGCGGCGGAATAAGGCGCGATCACCTTCACGCCGGGCACCGAAGCATACCAGGCCGAATAATCCTGGCTGTGCTGGGCGGCGACGCGCGCGGCCGCGCCGTTGGGGCCACGAAATACGATGGGGCTGCCCATCTGGCCGCCCGACATGTAACGGGTCTTGGCGGCGGAGTTGATGATCTGGTCCATCGCCTGCATGGCGAAGTTCCAGGTCATGAATTCCACGATCGGCTTCAAGCCGTCGAACGCCGCGCCCACGCCCAGGCCGGCAAAGCCGTGTTCGGTGATGGGCGTGTCGATCACGCGGCGGTCGCCGAATTCATCGAGCAGGCCCTGGGAAATCTTGTAGGCGCCCTGATATTGCGCGACTTCCTCGCCCATCAGGAACACCAGTTCGTCGCGGCGCATTTCTTCGGCCATGGCGTCGCGCAAGGCATCGCGCACCGTCATGGTCACCATTTCGGTGCCTTCCGGCACATCCGGATCGGATGCGACCTGCGCGGCGGGCGCATGCGGCTCGGCCGGCTTGGTGGGCGCAGCTTCCGCTTTCGCTGCGGGCGCCGCTTCGGCTTTCTTGGCCACGGGCGCGGCGGACGCATCCTCGCCATCGGCCAGCAAGGTGGCGATGGGCGCGTTGACCTTCACCCCTTCGCTGCCTTCGGGCACCAGGATCTTGCCGATGCGGCCTTCATCGACCGCTTCGAATTCCATCGTGGCTTTGTCGGTTTCGATTTCGGCGAGGATATCGCCGGACTTGACGGTATCGCCCTCTTTCACCAGCCAGCGGGCAAGCTTGCCCTCTTCCATGGTGGGCGACAATGCAGGCATCAGGATCTCGGTGGACATCAGGCGAGCACATCCGTGTAGAGTTCATTGAGACCCGGTTCCGGGCTTTCGGTGGCGAAATCCGCCGATGCGACGACGATCGCCTTCACATCCTTGTCGATCATTTTCAGATCTTCCTCGGTGACGACGCCGTTCTTGATCAGCTTCTGGCCGAAATGCTCGATGGGGTCGCGCTTTTCGCGCACCTCGCTGACTTCCTCGCGGGTGCGATACTTGGCGGGGTCCGACATGGAGTGGCCGCGATAGCGATAGGTCTTCATTTCCAGGATGATCGGGCCCTTGCCGCTGCGGCAATAGGCCATCGCTTCCGCGCCTGCTTCCTGGACCTTCTCGACATCCATGCCGTCGACCTGGATGCCGGGAATGTTGAAGGAGATGCCGCGGCGGGAGAAATCCGACACCGCCGAGGCGCGCGCCACGCTGGTGCCCATGGCGTACTGGTTGTTCTCGATGATGTACACGACCGGCAGTTTCCACAGCTCGGCCATGTTGAAACTTTCATAGACCTGGCCCTGGTTGGCCGCGCCGTCGCCGAAATAGGTCAGGCAGACGCCATCATTGCCGCGATATTTGTTGGCGAAGGCCAGACCCGTGCCCAGCGGCACCTGGGCGCCGACGATGCCATGGCCGCCATAGAATTTCTTGTCATGGCTGAACATGTGCATCGAGCCGCCCTTGCCCTTGGAATAGCCCGTGGAGCGGCCGGTCAGCTCGGCCATCACGCCATTGGGGTCCATGCCCGCGGCCAGCATATGGCCATGGTCGCGATAGGCCGTGATCAGCTGGTCGTTCGGCCGGACATTGGCCTGCATGCCCACCACCACGGCTTCCTGGCCGATATAAAGGTGGCAGAAACCGCCGATCAGTCCCATGCCATACAATTGACCCGCCCGCTCTTCGAAGCGGCGGATCAACAGCATGTCGTAATAGAGTTTCTTGAGGGCCTCGGAATTGCTGCGAGCAGCGTTAGCGGAAGGTTTTTCTTGTTTTTCGGTGCGTTTCGCGGGGTCGCTCATGCGTCGGGGCGCTCACTCTCATGGGGCCAAAAAAGGCGGGACTTTGTTTGTGGCAAGGCCGGCCAACATTGGCAAGTCTTTATAATATTGTTGCGCTGCAAACAAACGAACACCGTTCGCGAACATGACAACGCCACCCAGCAGTGTTGTCACAGCCAACTCGTCCAGGCGCGCGCACGCGGCAAAGCTACGCTCAAACGGCGCGCAATACTCGCAAATTCCAGGGTTTTAGTGGCGATTGCGGGGGATGGCGACTTGGTTCGGCGCGCCATCCATCAGCTGGGTCCGCGCCAATTCCTCGACCAGATCGGGATCGGCATGCCCGTCCTCCATCAGTGCGATGCGATGGGCAAGGCGGTCGCGCTGGGCGGCGATCTGAACCAGCTTCTCCTGCTGCATGCCCAGCTTGGCCTCGGTGTCCTCAAGGACCAGCAGGCCCCGCTCGCCCCAGATCGCATAGCTGCCGAAATATCCCACCACCGCGATAGACAGTGCCGGCAATATCAACGCCATGAAAAACCGGGTGACGGAGCGCTTGATTCGCATGGGTCCACCGAATCACAAGCCGAATCCGGCGGTCAAGTGAAAAGCGAAAAAGACTCCAACGGAACTTGTTGCCTATGGCCGCACCGTGCGGCCCGCTTCGCAGGCGTTCGGCCGGCGAAAGCTCCATTGGAGCTTTCGCGTGCCGGCCTCACGGGGAAGAAAGCCAAAGATCAAATCAGCTCTTGAGGATCGAACGTCCCGCATAGACCGCCGCATCGCCCAGCTGCTCTTCGATGCGCAGGAGCTGATTGTATTTGGCCAAGCGGTCCGAACGGGCCAAGGAACCGGTCTTGATCTGCCCGCAATTGGTCGCCACCGCCAGATCCGCGATCATGGAATCCTCGGTCTCGCCGGAACGATGGCTCATCACCGCGCGATAGCCTGCCTTGTGCGCCATCTGAATGGCGTCCAGGGTCTCGCTCAGGGTGCCGATCTGGTTGACCTTGATCAGGATGGCGTTCGCGGTCGCCTTGTCGATGCCCTGCTTCAGGCGGTTCACATTGGTGACGAAGAGATCGTCGCCCACCAGCTGCACCTTCTTGCCGACGGCATCGGTGAGGGCCTTCCAGCCGGCCCAATCGTCCTCCGCCATGCCGTCCTCGATCGAGATGATGGGATAGCGGGCGCAGAGATCGGCATAGACCTTCACCATCTCGTCGGGGGAAAGCGTCTTGCCTTCGCCTTCCAGGACATATTTGCCGTCCTTGAAGAATTCCGTCGATGCCGGATCCAGCGCGAAGAACACGTCATCGCCCAGCTTGTAGCCGGCCTTTTCGACCGCTTTGGAAATGAATCCAAGCGCTTCGTCGGGACTCTTCAGATTGGGTGCGAAGCCGCCTTCGTCGCCCACATTGGTGTTGTGGCCGGCATCGTGCAGCGCCTTCTTGAGGGTATGGAAGATTTCCGCCCCCATCCGCAGGCCCTCGCGGAAGCTGGGCGCGCCCACCGGCATGATCATGAATTCCTGAAAGTCGATGGGATTGTCGGCATGCACGCCGCCATTGACGATGTTCATCATGGGGACGGGCAACAATTCCGCCTTGGCGCCGCCCACATAGCGATAGAGCGGCAGGCCGGACGCCATCGCCGCCGCCTTCGCCACCGCCAGCGACACGCCCAGAAGCGCGTTCGCGCCCAGCCGCGCCTTGTTGGGGGTGCCGTCCAGCGCAATCATAGCTTTGTCGATGCGGGTCTGTTCTTCGGCTTCCATGCCGCACAGGGCATCGAACAGCTCGCCGTTCACGGCCGCGACCGCCTTCTCCACGCCCTTGCCGCCATAGCGCTTGCCGCCGTCGCGCAGTTCCACCGCCTCATGGGCGCCGGTCGAGGCGCCGGACGGCACCGCAGCCCGGCCGAAGCTCCCGTCTTCCAGGCGCACATCCACTTCCACAGTGGGGTTGCCGCGGGAATCCAGGATTTCCCGGCCGGTGATATCGAGAATGGCAGTCATGGAGGGCCCTTTTCGCAGAATTTTCGCCGTCTTTACGGGAAGTTTGCGGGATTGACCACCCGTTCCCGCCGCCGGGGCGACGGAGGCCCGGCACTGGGGACGTTTCAACAGGGTGAAGGGCGTTTTTCTGGAGAAATTCTCATGTCTCGTTTCAAACTGCTTGTCCTGGCCGGTCTTCTGGCCGCTCCCCTGCCGCTCCTGGCGGCAACCCCGGCCGCTGTCCAGGCCGCGCAAGGCCCGGTGATGCCGAGCCCCGACGGGGGCGCCCGCCATCATGGCGGCGGCCGCTTGGCCGGCCTTCTGTCTCCCCAAGAGCGCGTCGCCTTCATGATTCAGGCCCGCGAAGAGACCAAGGGCATGTCGCGCGACCAGAAGCGGACCTGGCGTAAAGAACAGTTCCAGAAACTGTCGAGCATGTCCGACAGCGACCGGCAGAAATTCCGGTCGGACCTGCAGGCTCGCTGGGACGCCATGCCCGCCGACCGCAAGGCGCGGATCGAGCAGCGGATGGCTGAGCGCAAGGGCAGCGACAACACGCACTGACCCCATAAATCTGTTATGACCATCCCGCGCCGGCGACGGCGCGGGATTTTTCGTTATTTTGGTCGCGCAACCCGACGGAAAACCGCTCACACTTTTCCTGGTTGCGCTCTTATATTTGGCCGCGCAACCGGGCGGAAAACCGCTCACACTTTTCCTGGTTGCGCTTTAATGGGGGAAACATGCTCGCTGCGCCTGCCACAATCCTGAGTGCCGCCGTCACTATCCTGACCGCGATGGTTCTGTTCTTCGCCATGGGCCTGGTCGGCCGTACGCGCGGCAAGCACAAGATCTTTCCGCCCAACATGTCCGGTCATCCCGAAGTCGAGCGCGCCCTTCGCGTGCAGGGCAACACGGTCGAGCAGGTGGTGATCTTCCTGCCTTTGCTCTGGGTCGCCACGCTGTACTTTCACGCTCTGGGCTGGCTTCCGGCGGCGCTGGGCCTGGTCTGGTGCATCGGCCGCGTGTTGTACGCGCTCGGCTATATGAAGGAAGCCAACAAGCGCGGCCCGGGCTTCGCCATCGCGTCGCTGGCGAGCCTGGCGTTGCTGGTGCTGTCGATCTGGGGTGTTGCCGTCAGCTGGATGGCAGCTAGCGCGAGCTAGGACATCCCGCGTTTCACCACGGCGTCGATTTCCACCAGTTGCTCCAGCAGCGCGGGGAAATCCTTCAGCTTGACCATGTTGGGGCCGTCCGACGGCGCATGGTCGGGATCCTGGTGCACTTCCATGAAGACGGCGGCCACGCCCGCCGCCACGGCGGCACGCGCCAGATAAGGCACCATGGTGCGATCACCGCCGGACTTGTCGCCCTGCCCGCCCGGCTGCTGCACCGAATGAGTGGCGTCGAACACCACCGGCGCGCCGAACGCCGCCATGATCGGCAAGGCGCGCATGTCGCTGACCAGCGTGTTGTAGCCGAAGCTGACGCCGCGCTCGGTCACCAGCACATCGGGATTGCCCGCGCCGGTGATCTTGGCGATCACATTCTTCATGTCGTGCGGTGCCAGGAACTGGCCCTTCTTCACATTGACCGCCTTGCCGGTATGCGCGGCGGCGACCAGAAGGTCGGTCTGGCGGGAGAGAAAGGCGGGAATTTGCAGCACGTCCACCGCCTGGGCCACCGCCGCGCATTGATCGCGCTCGTGCACGTCGGTGAGAACCGGAAGGCCGAATTTGTCGCGGATATCGGCAAAGATCGGCAGGGCATTTTCCAGCCCCATGCCCCGTGCGGAGGTGGCGCTGGTGCGATTGGCCTTGTCGAAGCTGGTCTTGTAGACCAGACCCACGCCCATCTTCTCGCAAATCTCTTTCAGCGCGCCCGCCATGTCAAAGGCATGGCTCCGGCTTTCCAGCTGGCAGGGGCCCGCGATGATCGCAAGCTTCAGGGCATTGCCGATTTCCACGGATTTGAGGCGGACGATTTTATTGGGATGAATGACGGGGGCGGTGTTCATGCCGCCATTTTAGGCGAGCGCGCGCCTAAGCGCAAAGCCGCTTAATGGAACGCCGCGGCGGCGATCGCGGCGGGGCCCGCCACGGGGGCGAACATGTTCATCGCGTCCCAGAACAGGCTGGTCTTCACCCGGATCACGTCGCCGGGCTGAATGCGGTCGAGTTGACTGGTGCGGACGGGTCGCTCGATGACATCGCCTTCATGACGCACATACAATGTGCTTTGAATCGCCTGGTCGGTGAAGCCGCCCGCCAGGGCCACCGCGTTCAATGCGCTCATATTGTCGACATAGGCATATTGGCCCGGGCGGTTGACGGCACCGATGATATAGAAAGGCCGGTAAGTCGCGATCTCGACATTGACGCGTGGATCTTTGAGATACCCATCCACCAGAGCGCCGGCGATGTCCTGCTCCAATCCAGGCGCGGTCGCGCCGGTGGCATGCAAGGTGCCGATCAGCGGCAAGCGCACCATGCCCGAGCCGTCCACTTGGTACTCGCCGGACAGGTCGCTCTGCCCGAAAACACTGACGCGGATTTTGTCGCCCGGGCCCAGCCGGTAATCGGCGTTGGGGCGGTTCATGGCATAAGGATCGCGATAAGCCAGCTGCTCGGGGCCGGTCGCGGCATTGGTTCCGGCCGTATCCGTCCGCAACCGCGGCTGTCCTGCGTCCGGCAGTGCCGCCGGTGTCGGCGTCATGGGGCGCAGCGGCACATAGCCATACGGCGTGTCCGGCGCGCCGGCAGCGCCCGGCGCGGCGGTGGTTTCGAACGGGCCTCGCAATTGCTGCGGCGGCGCCGATGGCGGCGTGTAGCCGGGGATCGGCTTGATGCCATAGGGCTGGTCCTGGGGCACCGCATCCTGAACCGGCACGAAGCCATAAGGCTGCGCGTCACGGGTGTTGGATGGCGCGGATATTTCCTGCGCGGTAGCGGCGCGAATGCAGAAGACGAGCAGCGCGAAAGCGCCCGCCATCATCGACAATCGCAGAAAAACCACCGCAGGCCGGCCCATGGGCCAAGCGTATAAGCCGCATGATTACGGAATCACTACCGCGGGAGCCCGGCGGTTAAGGAATTCCTAACGAAGAATATCCAGCAGCGGCGCCAGCGCGGCGGAGAAGCGGCGCAATTCGGCGCGGTGCACCTGGGAAAGCGCCGCCAGTTTGGCGTCGGCGCGCGGCGTCAGATTCAGGCACATTCGCCGCCGGTCCTGCGGATCGGGAATCCGGATCACCAATTTTGCTTTCGCCAGCCGATCCACCAGCCCCACCGCGCTGTGATGCCGGATGCCCAGCCAGGCCGCCAAGGTTCCCACCGTCACCGGCCCCGTCATGCCCTTGATGGCGAGAAGCGCCTGATGCTGGGCCGGGGTGAGGCCCGCGCTCCTGGCCGCCTCGGCGCTGAATTCCAGGAACTGGCGCATGCCCCGGCGGATCCCCGCCAGGGCGCGATAATCCTTCAGGGTGAACTTTGCGCCGCGTGCCATTGTCGTCCTTGATTTGTATCGCACCACGATATAAATGCCCGCGCTTATCGGCACAATGGGCGTTTCATGCAATCGGAAGTCAACGAACATCTGCGCGATTTCACCGCCACGCCGCGCACCTTGCAGCTGGCGGCGATGGCGGCCGTCACCGGCACCATGGGCGCGGGCGCGGCGTGGCTGCTGCTGCGGCTGATCGCTGTCATCACCAACCTTGCCTATTTCGGCCGCCTCAGCACCGCGCCGGTTTCGCTCCCCGCGCATCTGCCGCTCTGGAGCATCGCCATTCCCGTCGCCGGCAGCCTGGCGATCGGCTTGATGGCGCGGTTCGGATCGGAAAAGATTCGCGGCCATGGCATTCCCGAAGCGATCGAAGCCATCCTGATCGGGCGCAGCCGCATCGAACCCAAGATCGCCCTGCTCAAGCCGCTATCGTCGGCGATCTCGATCGGCACCGGCGGCCCCTTCGGCGCCGAAGGTCCCATCATCATGACCGGGGGCGCGTTGGGGTCCTTGTTCGCGCAGCTTTTCCATCTCAGCGCTGCGGAACGCAAAAGCCTGTTGGTGGCGGGCGCCGCCGCCGGCATGACGGCGATCTTCGGCACGCCGATCGCCGCCGTGCTGCTGGCGGTGGAGCTTCTGTTGTTCGAATGGAAACCACGCAGCTTCATTCCCGTCACCGTGGCGGCGTTGGTCGCCTATGTTTGGCGGCCCTTCCTGATCGGCAGCGGCCCCCTGTTCCCCTATCTCGCCACGGTGGCAATGCCCTGGTGGGGCCTGGGCCTCTGCGCGGTGGTGGGCTTGATGGCGGGCGCGCAGTCCGCACTGCTGACGCTTCTGCTCTACGGCATCGAGGACCTGTTCCGCCGCCTGCCTATTCATTGGATGTGGTGGCCAGCCCTGGGCGGCATCGTGGTGGGCATCGGCGGGGTGATCGATCCGGCGGTGCTGAGCGTGGGATATGACAGCATCCGGGCATTGCTGGCCGGCACGCTGGGCATGGCCGCCGCTGCGACATTGTTGTGGGACAAGGCGCTGGTATGGATCGTGGCTCTGTCGTCGGGCACCTCCGGTGGCGTGCTGGCGCCGCTTCTCATTCTAGGCGGTGCGCTGGGCGCGCTGGAAGCGCATCTGATGCCGTTCGGCGATACCGGTTTCTGGGCGCTTCTCGGCATGACCGCGATCCTGGGCGGCACCATGCGGGCGCCGCTGACATCGACCCTTTTCGCGGTCGAACTGACCGGCAACCCTCATCTTTTGCCGCAATTGTTCGTCGCTTCGGTGGCAGGCTTCGGCTTCACCGTGCTGGCGATGCGCCGCTCCATCCTCACCGAGCGCATCGCGCGGCGGGGCCTGCATCTGACGCGCGAATATGGCGTGGACCCGTTCGATGTGATGCGCGTGGGCGATATCATGGCACAGCCGGTGGATACGCTGCCCGCCGCCATGTCAGTGGCCGAAGCGGCCAAATTTTTCGCCGACGCGGAACGGCATAAAAGCTATCCGGTGATCGGCGAAACCGGCCGCGTCACCGCCATGGTTTCGCGGGCCGATGTCTTGCGCTGGACGCGCGAGGGTTGGACATCCGGGGAAACCTTGGGCGATCTGGATCATGAAATGGTGACGGCATTTCCCGACGAATTGACCGGAACCCTGGCCGACCGGATGGCGGAAACCGGCGCCAGCCGAGTTCCGGTGATCGCGCGCGACAGCGGGCAGTTGCTGGGATTGGTGGCGCGGCGGGAACTTCTCAGGGTCCGGGCGCTGGCGCTGAAGGCTGAACAACACCGGGAAGGCGCCGTCGCCCTGCCCGGTTAGCTGTTATCTCTTTAACAAAGCGCCCGGGCACCCCATGTGATAAGCTATGCGCATGAAACGCCCGATTTCTGTTGCTTGCGGTGCCGCGCTCGCGGCGCTGGTTCCGTTTGCGGCGTTCGCCCAGATCGCGCCGCCCACCACCCAGCAACTGCAGCAGCAGCACAACCAGACCATCCAGACCGAAACCAACACGGCGCACAGCAACCTGACTCAGCTGCAGATTCAGCAGCTGCAGACCCAGCCGCCCCCGCCCACGATCACGCGATCCGGGCGCGCGGTCGCCAATCCGCCGGGATATATCCCGATGCCGGGCACGCCTGGACGTTAGAAAAATCCGCTAAGGAAAATCAGACCAGCCGGCTCTTCTGCACCGCCGCCGCGATGAAGCTGGTGAAAAGCGGGTGCGGCTCCAAAGGCCGCGACTTCAATTCCGGATGGAATTGAACCCCGATGAACCAGGGATGATCGGGAATTTCCATGATCTCGGGCAAGCGCCCGTCCGGCGACCAGCCCGAAACTTGCATGCCATGCTTGGCGAGCTGCTTGGCGTAATCGACATTCACTTCGTAGCGATGCCGGTGGCGTTCGCTGATGTCGGTGGTGCCGTAGACTTCCGCAACTTTTGAACCCGGGGTCAGCACGGCCGGATAGGCGCCCAGCCGCATGGTGCCGCCCAGATCGCCGTCGGCGGCACGCGTTTCCTTTTCATTGCCCTTGGTCCATTCGGTCATCAGGCCGATCACCGGATGCTTGGGGCGGCCGATCTCGGTGGTGCCCGCGCCTTCCAGCCCCGCCAGATCGCGCGCCGCTTCGATCACCGCCATGTGCAGGCCGTAGCAGATGCCGAAGAACGGCACTTTCTTCTCGCGGGCGAATTTCACCGCTTCGATCTTGCCTTCGGTGCCGCGCTCGCCGAAGCCGCCGGGCACCAGAATGCCGTTCACATTTTCCAGGAAGGCGGCCGCGTCGTCGCGCTCGAACACTTCGCTGTCGATCCAGTCCAGATGCACCCGCACATTGTTGGCCAGGCCGCCATGGGCCAAAGCCTCGCTGAGCGATTTGTAGCTGTCCTTGACCTGCATGTATTTGCCGACCACGGCGATGCGGACATCGCCTTCGGGATTCTTCACCCGGTCCACCACCGCCTGCCAGCGGGACAGGTTGGGCTCCGGCGCATTGTCCAGGCCGAACACTTTGAGAAGCTGGGTGTCGAGGCCGACTTCGTGATAGGCGATCGGCACGCGATAGATGGTGTCCAGATCCAGGGCCGGGATCACCCGGTCGGCCGGCAGGTTGCAGAACAGGCCGATCTTGCGGCGCTCCTCCTCCGGAATGGGATGGGAAGCGCGGCACAGAAGAATGTCCGGCTGGATGCCGATGGCGCGCAATTCCTTGACGCTGTGCTGAGTCGGCTTGGTCTTGAGCTCGCCCGCCGCGTCGATATAGGGCACCAAAGTGAGATGGATGAAGGCGGTCTGCCCGCGCCCCAGATCATTGTGCAACTGGCGGATGGCTTCGAAGAAAGGCAGGCCCTCGATGTCGCCCACCGTGCCGCCGATTTCCACCAGAAGGAAATCCAGGCCGTCGGTATCGGCCAGCACGAATTCCTTGATCATGTCGGTGACGTGCGGGATGACCTGCACGGTGCGGCCCAGATAGCCGCCCTTGCGCTCCTTCTCGATCACCTGGCTATAGATGCGGCCCGAGGTGACATTGTCGGACTTCAGCGCCGAGACGCCGGTGAAGCGCTCATAATGCCCCAGATCCAGGTCGGTCTCCGCGCCGTCATCGGTGACATAGACTTCGCCATGCTGAAACGGGCTCATCGTGCCCGGATCGACATTCAGATACGGGTCGAGCTTGCGCAGACGAACTTTGTAACCGCGCGCTTGAAGCAACGCGCCGAGAGCGGCGGACGCCAGACCTTTTCCGAGGGAAGAGACCACGCCGCCGGTGATGAAGATTAACCGGGCCATGGGAGGCCAACATGTCGAAAAGAGGTGGCCGCCTCAAGCGGAAAATTCGAAAAAATTCTTTCGCTCACAATTTGCCCGGAATCCGTTTTCTGGCCACGCCTTGGGGCGCGGCATTCGTCACGAAACTGCGCGCAGATTCGCTATTGAGGCTTGGGAACCTGCGGACCGTCCGGCGCGGGCGTGCTGGCCGGCGCGGCCGGCTTGGGTGCCGTGACGGGTGCCTGGCTGGTCGCCGGCACATCGAGAATCGATCCTTCCTTGCGGCCATGCAGCGCCAGGATATTGAGCGCCACGCAGGTGAGGAAAAACAGCACCGCCAGAATCGCCGTGGTGCGCGTCAGCGTATCGGCCGCGCCGCGCGGACTGAAAAGACCGCCCATGCCGCCGCCACCGCCTATGCCCAGAGCGCCGCCTTCCGAGCGCTGCAGCAGTACAAAGATGATCAGCGCCACGGCGATCACCAGTTCGATGAAGACGAGAATGGTTTGCATAACAGGCGATTCCAGCTTGGACCGGGACTGATGCCGATATCGGCATAGGGCCCGGCTTGGACAAGGCCGGGGTCTTTAGAACAAAGCGGGCCAAATGGGAAGCCGAGGCCCCGGGCCGGCCTCAAACGCCTGAAAAGGCTCAGGATGCCAGGGCCGTGGCCTGGTTTCGGGCCCGGATGATCGCCACCGTGGCGTCGATCTCGTTCAACTGGTCGGTGGGGGATTTTTCCGGGCAGATCGCCTGGTGGATCCCCAGTGCCGCCGCACCCACCGAAGCCAGTGCCGTCTCGCGGTCCTGCCCGTCCTTCGGCCCTTCGACCGCGGCCAGAATGGCGGCGCAGCGCTCCACCAGTTTCTCCTGCCCCAACTCGGTGCAGCGTCGCTCGATCGAACGGGTGAGATTGCCCAGCTTGGTCAGATCGGCGCCGAATTGCGGCGTGCCCTGTCGTTGGTCGCGCAGCAGCCGCCACAGGATGCAGATCTGGAAGGAATCGCGGCGCAGCTTTTCGCCTGCCAGCTTCTCGCGCGCCACCTGCAATTCCAGATCCAGTTTCTTGGCGATGAGATCGGCCGGCATCCGATCCTTGGCCTTCATCTTCAGCGAATTGGGCGGATCGAACATTTCCGCATCGCCCGACCGGCCGGCATCGCGGCGGCGGTCGGGACCGACATAATCGGTGGTGATGACGAAGCCCTTGCGGCGTTCGATATGCGCCTCGATGCGGGTCCCCAGCAGCGCGGTCGAAAAGGGGCGCAGCAAAAGATCGTCGGCGCCGGAATTGACCACTTTGGTGATCAGGGCGGAGCTTTTCTCCCACGCCGTCACGATGATGACGATGAAGGGATTGTAGCCGCTCGAGCCTTGGCGCAGCTGCTGAATGGCGGAACAGAGCTCGTCGGCGGCACCTTGGGTTTCCGCCAGCACCAGATCGGGTGCCTGTTTCTGAATGACTTCGACCATCGCTTCCAAGGTGGGCACCGTCTCGGTGCGCCTGAAGCCGAGCGAATACAGGGCCGCGCGCGTCGCCGTGCGATTGGCCGACACCGGGTCGTAGATCAATGCTTCGACGCTGTCATAGCTCAGACGCGCCATGCCCCACCTTATGTTCTATGGGGCGACAATGCGGGGCGCGGTATTAAGGAAGGGTCGAAATTCCTGGTTAACGCGCGACGCTGGCGGCGATGATGGCCAGGAAATCCTGCGCTTTCAGGCTGGCGCCGCCCACCAGGGCGCCATTTACGTCCCCCAGCGACAGAATGACCTTGGCGTTCGACGGCTTGACCGAGCCGCCATACAGGATCCGAACCTTCTGTCCCGCCGCACCCAGATGCAGGGCCACGCATTGGCGGATATGGGCATGCATGGCGACGATATCGTCATCGCTGGGCGTCCTGCCGGTGCCGATCGCCCAGACCGGCTCATAAGCGATGGCGGTGTTTTCCGCCGTCGCTTCCACGGGGATGCTGCCCCGAAGCTGGCCGCCGCACACATGATGGGCCTGTCCCGCGTCGCGCTCGCCCTCGGTCTCGCCAATGCAGATGATGGCGGTCAATCCCGCGCGCCAGGCCGCGCGCGCCTTGGCCGCGACATCGGCGTCCCGTTCGCCGTGATATTGGCGCCGCTCGGAATGCCCTACGATGACCGCGGAGGCCCCGGCATCCTTCAGCATCTCGGCGGAGATATCGCCGGTGAAAGCACCGCTTGGCTGGGCATGGCAGTCCTGGCCTCCCAGCGCGAACGCGCTTTTTGCCGTCCCGGCGGCCCGTGCGATCAGGCTGGCGGGCGGGCAGACCAGGACGTCACAGGCCGCCGGGGCCACGGCCAGTCCCTGCTTCAGGGCTTCAAGCTCCGCCAGATCGGCCGAGACCCCGTTCATTTTCCAATTTCCAGCCACCAGCTGACGCAATGCCGTTTCCTCCCGTCATCGGGCGCCCATTGCCCATTTTGGCGCCCGCTTGGCGCCCTTTTCGCCGCGCCCCGCGCCGCTTGCCCTGACCTTGCCCCCTCCCTATCATTCGCGGCTATTTTCTTACAAGCCGTGGGAAGTTCTTATGATTCAGTGGATGCACCAGCTCTCCAAGTCCTGGGTGGCTTCGCTTCTGATGGGCGGCCTCGCCCTCAGCTTCGTGGTCTGGGGCATCGCTGACGTCTTCACCGGACAGTCCGCCGGCGCGCTCGCCACGGTGGGGTCGACCGAAATTTCCAGCGACAGCTTCGCGCGCACCTATCGCAACTTCCTGCGCAACCAGGGCCAGCAGATGGGCATGGACCTGACGCCGGAGCTGGCCCAGAAGATGGGCTTCGACCGGGCGGCGTTGCAGCAGCTGATCGACCGGACCGCCCTGGACAACACCGCGGCCCGGTTCGGCCTCACCACCAGCGACGCCGAACTGGCGCAGCAGATCCGCGCCCAGCAGGTCTTCAAGGGCGCGACCGGCGAATTCGACCACAATGTCTTCCTGCAGGCCGTGCAGGGCGCCGGCTATAGCGAGCAGGCTTTCCTGGAGGAGATGCGCGCCGACCAGTCCCGCGCCCAGCTCACCACCGCGATGGAAGCCGGCTTCTTCCTGCCCGATAGCTACACCAGGGGCCTGTTCCGTTACGTCACCGAACAGCGCGCGGTCGATTATGTGATCCTCTCTCCGGAATCGATGCCTCCCGTGGCGCCGCCATCCGACGCGGTGCTGGCGGGCTACACCAAGGCGCATCCCGAGCGCTTCTCCACACCCGAATATCGTGAAGTCGAATATGCCTCCATCGCGCCACAGGACGTGACGTCGCTGGTCACGGTCACCGACAAGATGATCGCCGACGAATTCAAGGAGCATGAGGCGAACTACAACGTGCCGGAAAAGCGCGACGTCGAGCAGATCGAATTTGCCAACGAAGCCGACGCCAAGACGGCCGAGGCCCGGATCAAGGCGGGCACGCCGTTCGAGAAAGTCGCGGAGGAGCGCAAGATCTCCGCGGCCAGCCTGCTCTTGGGCACCTTGTCCAAAGCCGACATTCCCGATGCGGCCCGCGCCGATGCGATTTTCGCCCTGCCCGTCAATCAGGTCAGCGATCCGATCAAGGGCGCCCTTTCCGGTTACGTGCTTTTGCGCGTCACCAAGATCACGCCCGGCATCGCGCGCACGCTTGACGATTCCAAGGCGCAGATCCGCGAGCAGCTGGCGCTGCAGATGGCGGGCGCCAAGATCACCGATATTCTCAATGCCTATGAGGATGCCCGCTCCGGCGGCGCCGATATTGCCACCGCGGCCAAGAAAGTCGGCATGAAAGTCGGCCATATCAAATCGGTGGACAAGGCCGGCCTGGCGCCGGGCGGCGAAAAGATCGCTGATCTTCCCGCCGATCCGGAATTCCTCACCACCGCCTTCACCGCCGAAGTGGGCGAGGACAATGACCCGGTGGCCGCCAAGAGCGGCGCTTATTACGCGCTGAAGGTCAACGGCGTGACCCCGGCCAAGCTCAAGCCGCTGGATGAAATCCGCGCCGATGCGCTGGCGGCCTGGACGGCGGAAGAGAAAGCCAAAGCCCTGGCCGTCAAGGCCGTGGCGCTGGCGGCCCAGGCACAGAAGGACGGCAACCTCACCGCCGTCGCCAAAGAGCTGAAAGTGACGGTGCAGCAGAGCCCGGCCTTGTCCCGCAACACCAACGACACGACCTTTTCGGCCGACCTGATCACCAAGCTGTTCGACGCCGCGCCGGGCGGCATCGTGCAGGCGCCGCAGGGCACGGGCGGCAACTACATCATCGCCCGCATCACCGGCATCGTTCATCCGCAAAACAGCGGGACCGATCAGATGTATGCGGCCGGCCGCGGCCAGATCTCCCAGCAAGCCGCGCTCGATCTGTCCGCCGTGCTGGCCAATGCCTCACGCACCCAGCAAGGCGTCAAGGTGAACCAGAAATTGCTGCAGCAGGTCACCGGCGGCACCTCGTGAGTGTGAATCCCGATTTCGACAGCTTCGCCAAGACCTACGCCGCGAAGAAGCCTCAGGCGCTGTTCCGCCGGCTGGTCGCCGATCTGGAAACGCCGGTTTCGGCGTTTCTAAAACTGGGTTTCGACCAGAACAATCAGGGCCGCGACAACGCCTTCCTTCTGGAAAGCGTGCAAGGAGGCGAGACCAGGGGCCGCTATTCCATCATCGGCCTGAAGCCGGACCTGATCTGGAGATGCCAGGGCGATGTGGCGGAAATCAATCGCGGGGCGCTCAACGGAAATGAATTCGTCACGGAGAAAACCAAGCCGCTGGAGTCGCTGCGCGCCCTGATCGCGGCGACGCGCATGGAATTGCCGCAAGGGCTTCCGCCCATGGCCACCGGCCTGTTCGGCTATCTGGGCTATGACATGGTGCGCCAGATCGAGCATCTGCCCGGCATGCCGCCCGACCGGCTGGGACTTCCCGACGCGATCCTGCTGCGTCCCACCATCGTGGCGATCTTCGACACGGTGAAGGACGAGATCGTGGTGGTGACGCCGGTCTGGCCCGATGCCAATGTCGATGCCAAGGCCGCCTATGCGCGGGCCAGCGAGCGCATCGAAGATGCCGTCGCCGCGCTGGACCGGCCCCTGCCCCCGGCCGCGCAGGCGCCCGCCGACCTGCCGGTGGAATCCAAGATCGATTCCAACATGACCCGGGAGGAATATTTCGACGTGGTGGCGCGGGCCAAGGACTACATCCGCGCCGGCGACATTTTTCAGGTCGTGCCCAGTCAGCGCTTCCGGCGCCCCTTCAGCTTGCCGCCCTTTTCGCTGTACCGGGCGCTTCGACGGCTGAACCCCTCGCCTTTCCTTTATTACCTGTCCTTTCCCGGCTTCTCGATCGTCGGCTCGAGCCCGGAAATCCTGGTGCGGCTGCGCGACGGCAAAGTCACCATCCGTCCCATCGCCGGCACCCGCCCGCGCGGCGCCACACCCGATAAGGATGCGGCATTGGCCGAGGAATTGGTGGGCGATCCCAAGGAACGTGCCGAGCATCTGATGCTGCTGGACCTGGGCCGCAACGATGTCGGGCGGGTCGCCAAGACCGGCGCGGTCAAAGTCACGGGCAGCTTCTTCATCGAGCGCTACAGCCATGTGATGCATCTGGTCTCGAATGTGGAAGGCGATATCCGCCCCGGCCTCGACGCCGTGGATGCGCTGGCCGCCGGATTGCCGGCCGGCACGCTGTCCGGCGCGCCCAAGATCCGCGCCATGCAGATCATCGACGAGTTCGAGAAGGAAAAACGTGGCCCTTATGGCGGCGCGGTGGGGTATTTCGCGGCCGACGGCTCGATGGATACCTGCATCGTGCTGCGCACCGCCCTGGTCAAGGACGGCATGATGTATGTCCAGGCGGGCGGCGGCGTGGTCGCGGACAGCGAACCCGAGGCCGAATATCAGGAGACCGTGAACAAGGCTCGCGCCCTAATGGCGGCGGCGGAAGAAGCCGTGCGCTTCGCATCCTCCGCCCGAAAAGGACAATAGCGCGGCTTAGCGCGCCGCCAGCAATTGGGAACGCTCGGTCTTCAGGCGGATCGCCTCGGACACCGGCACCAGCCGCACGCCATGATCTTCCGCCAGCCAGGCCGCCAACACGCGCAACGTGACGCCGTGCGGGTGGCCGATGGCGATGGCGATGCCGGATTTTTTCGCCTTGTCCGCCAGCTCGTTCAGCCGCGCCTTGACCGCCGCATCGGTCAGCACATTGTCCAGGAACACGTCGCGGCCGGCGCTTTCCACCCCATGTTGATGCGACACCCGCACGATCTGGGAGCGGCCGATGGTGCGGGAATCGAAAAAGAACAGGCGCTTTTCCGAAAGTATCCGGACCACCGGCACCAGCGAAGCGGCATCGCCGGAAAATTTGCTGCCTTCGTGATTGTTGATGCCCGAAAGACCGGGAACCCGCGCCAGTGCCCAGGCCAGGCGCTCCGCATTGTCCGGCGCACCGATCTTCAGGGCTTTGGGCCCCGGATCGCTGGGGCCGATCGGCTCCATCGGCACATGCGCCAGCACCTCATGGCCCATCTCCTTGGACTGGAGCGCCAGCGCCGGCGTGGCCGCCGCATAGGGCAGGAAAGACAGGGTCACGTCCTGCGGCAGCGCCATTGCTTTTGCCGTGCCATTGGCATCGCCGCCCATATCATCGATGCAGATGGCGATGGCGGGAATGGCGTCACTGGACCCACCGCCCGCTTCCGGCGCAACGACGGTCGCGGTTGCGATCGGGCGGCTGGCGCGCAGGCCGTCGGGGTACATGGTTCCCGGCATGGACGAAAAAGGCGACGCATCCGCCGCCCATGCCTTGTTCACCGTGAAGGGAAGAGAAATACCGCCGGCACCCGACAGCGCGGAAGGCCCGACCGCTAAGGCAACGACACCCGCGCAAATCCCCCATCGGCGGATTGCACCCGGACGCGAACGACGAATCAAAGGCCTTCGACCCATGATCGATCTGCGCGTGGCCACCGATTCGAGTCAATCAGCTCTATGCGCGAGGCACTGGCTTTCTTCCCCCCGCGCGGCAAAGCCGCTGGCGGGGGGAAGATGTCCGCTAGCGGGCTTGCCCGCGTGGCTGACAGATGGGGGGGAATCAAAAAGCAGTTGCTG
>JAFKFG010000059.1 GCA_017307355.1 Alphaproteobacteria bacterium | reverse complement strand
TTCGGGCCCGGCAATTGTCCGGCGGCGCCGAGCCGCTTTTGGAGCGCGATCGCGACAAAAACCCGGTCGTGGCGCTGCGCGAGATCGCGGCCAAGTCGCTGAAGCCGGAAGACGTCAAGGAAGACTATATCCGTTCGCTGCAGAAGCATGCCGAAGTGGACGAGCCGGAAGAGGCGCGTCCGGAGGCCGACGACCGCGAGGATCCCTCGCATCGCCAGGTCACGGAAGAAGAGCTGCTGCGCGCCCTGACCACCGAAGCCCAGCGCAGGGCGGAGCCCCAGCCCGAGCCCGAGGCCGACTACGAAGAGTGAGCCACGGCCGCCTGTAGGCGGACGAAACGGTCCGGTGGACCGTTTCGAGTGGCGAACGCCGCGAGCTAAGGCGAGCGGCCACGCGCCGTCTTTTTGAGTCCTGGCTACGTCGCGCGTGCTCACGTGCTTTCGCACGCTCCGCGCGACGCTCCTTGCCAGGCCTCAAAAATCCTGGCGCTCTGGCCGGAGCGGGTTGTGGGATAAGTTACAGTCCCAGCCGTCGCCTCCGATATCCAGCATTTCCCCCGGCTTTTTGGGGAAAATGACAGGAATTCCTATATACTAGGGCACATGAGTGCCCCGTCCGTTCCCAGCGCGGTTCCTGCAAAGGCCGCGAACGCTCCTTCTGTCCCCGCCGCGGGTGCGCCGCGTGGGCGCCGCCGCCTGATGCGCCAGACCGACTTGGTGGAGCGGGTCACGGCCTACGATCCGGGCGCCGACGAGGCCATTCTCAACAAGGCCTATGTCTATGCCATGACCGCCCATGGCAAACAGTTCCGTGCTTCGGGCGATCCTTATTTCGCCCATCCTTTGGAAGTGGCGGCGATCCTAACCGAGCTGAAGCTCGACGTGCCCACCATCGTCACGGCGCTGCTGCACGATACGATCGAAGACACGCTCGTCACCTATGACGACATCAAAAAGAATTTCGGCGAGGAGATCGCCAATCTGGTCGATGGCGTCACCAAACTGTCCCAATTGGAGCTTTTCTCCGAACGCACCAAGCAGGCGGAAAATTTCCGCAAGCTGATGCTGGCGATCACCAGCGACATCCGCGTGCTTCTGGTGAAGCTGGCCGACCGTCTGCACAATATGCGGACCCTGGGTTACATCGACAAACCGGAAAAGCGCCGCCGCATCGCCCAGGAGACGGTGGACATCTATGCCCCGCTGGCCGGGCGCATCGGCATGCAGAATATGCGCGAAGAGCTGGAAGACCTGGCCTTCGCGGAACTGGATCCGCATGCCCGCAACTCCATCGTCACCCATTTCGCGCGTCTCGACATGACGGTCGGCGACCGGGTGGGCCGCATCGCCGACCAGCTGAAGCGCAAGCTGGCCGAGCACGACCTGGATGCCTGGGTTTACGGCCGGGGCAAGCGGCCTTTCTCGATCTGGCGAAAGCTGCAGACCAAGAAACTTAATTTCGAGCAGCTGTCGGATATTTTCGGCTTCCGCGTCATCGTGCGCGACGTCGATGCCTGTTACCGGGCATTGGGCATCATCCACACCAGCTGGCAGATGGTGCCGGAGCGATTCAAGGATTTCATTTCCACGCCAAAGACCAATGGCTATCGCTCCATCCACACCACGGTGATGGGGCCGGAAAAGCAGCGGGTGGAAATCCAGATCCGCACCCAGGACATGCATGACGTGGCCGAACGCGGTGTCGCCGCCCATTGGCGCTATCGCGAACGGGTGCCCGCGCAGGGCGATGAAGGCGCGGCCTATGGCTGGCTGCGCGACATGGTCGATCTTCTGGAGCGGGGCGACAGCGCCGAAGAGGTGCTGGAGAATTCGCGCCTCAACATGTACGCCGACCAGGTCTTCTGCTTCACGCCCAAGGGCAGCTTGATCTCGCTGCCGCGCGGCGCCACGCCGATCGATTTCGCGTATGCGGTGCATACCGATCTGGGGCATACAGCGGTGGGCGCCAAAGTGAATGGCGGGCATGTGCCGCTGCACACGCCGCTGCGCAATGGCGATCAGGTGGAAATCATTTCCACCAAGGAGCAGGCGCCATCGCCCTTGTGGGAGCAGTTCGTCGTCACCGGCCGGGCCCGGGCGGAGATCCGCCGCTATCTGCGTCACGCCCAGCGGGGCGAGCATGTGAAGATGGGCCAGAAGATCCTGGAAAAAACCTTCGCGGAGCAGGGCGCGGAGCTGAGCGAGAAGGCCATCGGCGAAGTTGCCAAGAAATTGCGCCTCTCCAAAGCTGAAGATGTCTATGCCGATGTGGGGCGCGGCGTGTTGCGCGGCCATGAAGTACTGGAAGCGGTCTTTCCCGAACTCAAGCGGTCCGAGAAGGACAGGATCAAGCAAGGCGGTCCCGCCGATGTGGCCGCCAAGCCCATTTCCATCCGCGGCCTCACCGCGGGCATCGCCTACAATCTGGCGCCCTGCTGCCATCCTTTGCCGGGCGACCGCATCGTGGGCCTGATGACGCCGGGCGAGGGCGTCAATGTCCACACCATCGACTGCGCCGAATTGGACAAGGCGCAAAACATGGACGATTGGCTGGACGTCAGCTGGGGCCAGAATGCGGCGGAGAGCGGTCCGTCGGTCGGCCGTGTCGCGGTGCGGGTGAAGAACGAGCCCGGCAGCCTGGCGGCGGTGATGACGGTGATCGCGGCCAATGGCGGCAATATTTTCAATATGAAAGTAACCGCCCGTAATCCCTTATTCTTCGAATTCCAGATGGATATCGAAGTGCGGGACGTGGGCCATTTGCAGAATATCCTGGGTGCGCTACGGGTGAATAACGCGGTCGAATCGGTTGACCGCGTGCGCGAAGCGGACGCTTCGGCAAGTCATGAAGGGCTGCTGCCGTGAACGTGGATCAGGTATTAAATGAATTCAAGAAATCGGGTGCCTTGCTGGAAGGGCACTTCATCCTGTCCAGCGGACTCCATTCCGACAAGTTCCTGCAAAAGGCCCTGGTGTTCCAGGACGCCAAGCGTACCGCCAAGCTCTGCAAGGCATTGGCCGCCAAGGTGAAGAAAGAGGTCAAGGACGAAATCACCGCGATCGTTTCGCCGGCCGTGGGCGGCATCGTTCCCGGTTACGAGATGGGGCGCCAGTTGGGCCTTCCCGCCATGTATGTCGAGCGGGTGGACGGCACGTTCCAGCTGCGCCGCAACTTCACCCTCAAAAGGGGCCAGAAGGTCCTGATGGTGGAAGACATCATCTCGACCGGTGTCTCCTCGCGCGAATGCATCGCCGCGATCAAGGCGACCGGCGCCAAGGTGGTGGCGGCCTGCTGCCTGATCGACCGGTCCGCGGGCAAGGCCAAGGTGGGCGTGCCCCTGATCGCACTGGCGGAATGGAAGGTCCAGGCCTGGCCCGCCGACAAGCTGCCGCCGCACTTGCGCAACATTCCGGCGGTAAAGCCGGGAAGCAGAGGCCTTGCCTAATGGAGAGCCGGGCGTGAAATCCCTTCGTCTGGGCGTCAACATCGATCATGTCGCCACCGTGCGCAACGCGCGGGGCGGCGCGACACCGGATCCGATCCGGGCCGCGCTGATCGCCCAGGCCGCGGGTGCCGACGGCATCACCGCCCATCTGCGCGAGGACCGGCGACACATTTCCGACGAAGACATCGCGCGACTGTCGCGCGACCTGGAAATTCCCCTCAATCTGGAAATGGCCGCGACCGAGGAAATGCTGGCGATCGCGCTCAAGGCGCGCCCCCACGCGGCCTGCATCGTGCCGGAGAAGCGGGAAGAGCGCACCACCGAAGGCGGTATCGATGTGGTCGGGCATTTCGCCCGGCTCAAGCCGATCGTGAGCGCGCTGGGCGGAGCGGGCATCCGGGTTTCGATGTTCATCGAACCGGATCGCAAGCAACTCGATGCCTCGCGCGAGTTGGGCGCGCCGGTGGTCGAACTGCATACCGGTGCCTATGCCAACGCCTCGGGCGCGGCCCAGGATGCTTTGCTGAAACATATCCGGAATGCGGCGGAGTTCGGCGCGGATCTGGGCCTGGAAATCCATGCGGGGCACGGCTTGACCTATGAGAATGTGAAGCCGGTCGCTGCCATCCCGCATATCCGCGAGCTCAATATCGGCCACTTCCTGATCGGAGAGGCGATTTTCATCGGCCTGACCGACTCGATCCAGAAAATGCGGCGCCTGATGGACGACGCGCGTACATGATCCTCGGCCTAGGAAGTGACCTGATCGACATCCGCCGCATCGAGAAGACCCTGGAACGGCATGGCGAACGATTCATCGCCCGGATCTTCACCGATGTCGAACAGGCCAAATCCGAAGCCAGGATCAATCGCGTGGCCTCCTATGCCAAGCGGTTCGCCGCCAAGGAAGCCTGCGCCAAGGCCCTGGGCACCGGCCTCAGCCAGGGTGTCTTCTGGCGCGACATGGGGGTGGTGAACCTGCCATCGGGCAAGCCCACCATGAAACTCACGGGCGGCGCGCTGGAACGGCTTCGGGCGATCACCCCGCCAGGGCACAAGGCGCAGATCGATCTTTCCATTACCGACGATTTTCCCCTGGCCCAGGCCATCGTGATCATCTCGTCGCTCAACGAGAATTAACAAGGAAATCCTTGACAGGCTGGGCGGGGGATCGTTTCTGTCCCGCAATCCTCCAGGCAACCCGGAACTCATGGCCGACACCCCCACCCAGAGCAAGCAGGCTGCGGCCAAGCAGGGCGAATCCTGGACCGAGCTGGCCAAGACCGTCATCTATGCGGGCCTGATCGCCCTGGTGATCCGCACTTTCCTGTTTCAACCCTTCAACATTCCCTCCGCTTCGATGGAGGGAACCCTTCTGATCGGCGATTACCTGTTCGTGGAGAAATTCGCGTACGGCTATAGCCGGTACACGTTCCCGTTCGGCGGCTGGCCGTTCGGCGACAGCCTGCATGGCCGCTTCCTCGCCCGCGCGCCGGAGCGCGGCGACGTCATCGTCTTTAAATTCCCCCAGGACAATTCCACCGACTTCATCAAGCGGCTGATCGGGCTGCCGGGCGACACGATCCAGATGAAGGAAGGCGTGCTGTGGCTGAATGGCAAGCCGGTGCCCAAGGTGCGGGTCGAGGATTATGTCGAGACCATCGATGGCGAGGAGCATCACGTTCCCCAATATCGCGAGACTTTGCCAAGCGGCAAAAGCTACCTGACGCTCGATCGCGATCCGGAAGGCCCCGCCGACAACACCGACGTCTATACCGTGCCGGCCAATCATTATTTCATGATGGGCGACAATCGCGACAATTCCGCCGACAGCCGCACGGAAGTCGGTTACGTCCCGGCCGATAATCTGGAAGGCAAGGCGGAGTTCCGCTTCTTCTCCACCAATGGCAGCGCGCGCTTCTGGGAAGTCTGGAAATGGCCTTTCGCCATCCGGTACACGCGCCTGCTGACCCCGATCCACTGAGCGTTTTGCGCGACCTCGGCCCGCTCGAAGACAAGCTCGGTCATCGCTTCTCCGACCGCGAGTTGCTCAAGCGCGCGCTCACCCATGCCAGCGCCACCGCGACGCTCTCCAATGAAAGGCTGGAATTTCTGGGCGACCGGGTGCTGGGCCTGATCGTGGCCGAAACGCTCCATGCCCGGCATGCCAGCGAAAGCGAAGGCGCATTGACGGTGCGCTTTCACGCGCTGGTGCGGGCGGAGGCTTGCGCCCGCGTGGCGGAGGCGCTGGGGCTGCCCGATTACATCAAGCTCGCGGGCGCCGGCTTCGACAGCGCCCGCGCCAAATCCGCGATCCTCAGCGATGTCTGCGAGGCGGTGATCGCCGCCCTCTATCTGGATGGCGGCATGGCGGCGGCCCGGGCGTTCGTGATGCGCTATTGGGCGCAGATGTTCGACGATCCGGGGCAGGGCGCGGAGATGCGCGATGCCAAGACCCGGCTGCAGGAATGGGCCCAGGGCCGCGGCCTTCCCACCCCCGCCTATCGCGAAATGGAGCGGACGGGGCCGGCCCATGCGCCCCATTTCGTGATGGAGGTTATAGTGGAAGGGGAAAAATCGCAGAGCGGCGAAGGCGGATCCAAGCGCGAAGCGGAACAGGATGCGGCAACCAAATTGCTGGCGCGGGTTATGTCATGACGATGCGTTGCGGCTTCTGTGCCATCATCGGCGCCCCCAATGCGGGCAAGTCCACGCTCACCAATGCGTTGGTGGGCTCGAAGGTGGCCATTGTCAGCCCCAAGGTCCAGACCACTCGCATGACGGTGCGCGGCGTGGCGATTTCGGGCGAGACCCAGATCGTCTTTGTCGATACGCCGGGCATTTTCCGGCCCCGCCGGCGGCTTGACCGGGCGATGGTCGGCGCGGCCTGGGCCGGCGCCGAAGACGCGGACGCCATTCTTCTGGTGGTGGATGCCGCCGATCTTGCCGCCAATCCCAATTCGCCGGGCGCGCGCGACACCGCCGCCATCCTGGAGGGATTGAAGGAGGCCAAGGGCAAAAAAACCGCCCTGGTCCTCAACAAGATCGACGGCATGAAGCGGACCGACCTGTTGCCGATGGTGGAACGCTTTCGTGCCGAAGCGGTGTTCGAAGACGTGTTCCTGCTCTCGGCGCTGAAAGGCGATGGCGTCGGCGATGTCGCCGCCTGGGTGGCGGCGCGCATGCCCGAAGGCCCCTGGCTGTACCCGGAAGATCAGGCCGCCGATATTCCCATGCGCCTGCTGGCGGCCGAGATCACGCGGGAGAAAATCTATCACCGGTTGCACGACGAATTGCCTTATGCCAGCGCCGTCGAAACGGAAAAATGGGAAGAGCGCAAGGACGGCTCTGTTCGCATCGATCAAGTGATCTTTGTCCAACGCGACGGCCAGAAAGGCATTGTGCTGGGCAAGGGCGGCCAGACCGTCAAGGCCATCGGCGAGTTGGCGCGCAAGGAGATGGAAGAATTGTTCGGCCGCCGGGTGCATTTGTTTCTGTTCGTGAAGGTGCGCGAGGACGACATCTTCCCCCGCCAATGGCTTCGCCATGCGGGGGAAGAAAGCCGGTGGATGTTTCAATAATGGAATGGAATGATCGCGGCGTTGTCTTGTCCTCGCGCAGCTATGGCGAGACCGGCATCATTGCCGATGTATTGACGCGCGCGCATGGCCGTCATCTGGGTCTGGTGCGGGGAAGCAAGGCGCGCGCCGCCCTGCAACCGGGCAACAGCCTGTCACTCACATGGCGGGCGCGGCTGCCCGAGCAGTTGGGAAGCTATGTGGTGGAGCTGGCACGGGCCCGGGCCGGCTCCCTGATGGAAAGCCGCGATAGCCTGACCGGGCTCAATGCATTTTGTGCGGTTGCCGGTGCGGCGTTGCCGGAACATCAGGTGCATGCGGCGCTGCACGACGTGGCCGAGATTCTTCTCGATGCGATGACGGAAAGCGATTTCGCCCATTGGGGCCCGCTCTATGTGCGCTGGGAAGCGGGCCTGCTGGATGCGCTGGGGTTCGGGCTGGACCTTTCGCAATGCGCCGCCACTGGAAGCGTCCAGGACCTGATCTATGTTTCGCCGCGCACCGGCCGGGCGGTTTCGCAAAGTGCCGGGGCGGAATACGCATCGCGGTTGCTGCCGCTGCCGCAATTTCTTCTGGGGACATCCGAGGCGCCGGACCTGGCGGCGACCCGCGCCGGATTGAAACTGACGGGGCATTTCCTGCTGGAGCGGGTCCTGGCGCCTCACGGCCGCGAAATGCCGCAAGCGCGACTCCGCCTGGACGCGCTGGCGGCCTAACCGAATCGGATTAGAACCGCCTTCATGGGTGCAGCAATAAAGCCTGACGATATCCGTTCCGAGCCGTTGGCGCAGGCATTGGCCGAACGCTATCTGGCCTATGCGCTGTCCACCATCACCCAACGCGCCCTGCCGGACGTGCGCGACGGTTTGAAGCCGGTGCATCGCCGGCTGCTGCATGCCATGCGGCTTCTGGGGTTGAACCCGGCGGCTGGGTTCAAGAAATGCGCCCGCGTGGTGGGCGACGTGATCGGCAAATACCACCCGCATGGCGATCTGGCGATCTATGAGGCGCTGGTGCGGCTGGCGCAGGATTTCGCGCTGCGCTATCCGCTGATCGAAGGCCAAGGCAATTTCGGCAATGTCGATGGCGATAACGCCGCCGCCATGCGCTACACCGAAAGCCGGCTCACCGAAGTGGCGCAGGCGCTGCTGGACGGCCTGGACGAGAACGCGGTCGATTTCCGTCCCACCTATGACGGGGAAGACGATGAGCCGGTGGTGCTGCCGGCGGCGTTCCCCAATCTTCTGGCCAATGGTTCTTCGGGCATCGCGGTGGGCATGGCGACGTCCATCCCGCCGCACAATCTGGGCGAACTTTGCAGCGCCCTGGTGACCCTGATCGAAAATCCCGACGCGCAGGACCGCAGCCTGCTGAAATTCGTCAAGGGACCGGACTTTCCCACCGGCGGCATCGTGGTGGAGGATCAGGCCGCCATTCACGAAGCCTATAAGACCGGGCGCGGCGGCTTCCGCCTCCGGGCGCGCTGGGAAAAGGAAGAGGGCGCCCGCGGCGTCTATCAGATCGTCATCACGGAAATTCCCTATCAGGTCCAGAAGGCCAAGCTGATCGAGCGCGTCGCCGAACTGCTGGACCAGAAGAAGCTTCCGCTGCTCGACGATATCCATGACGAAAGCGCCGAGGACATCCGCATCGTCCTCACGCCCAAGAACCGCGCCGTCGACGCCAATCTCTTGATGGAACAGATGTTCCGGCAGAGCGACCTGGAAGTGCGGATCCCGCTCAACCTCAATGTTCTGGACAAGGGGCAGGTGCCGCGGGTGATGAGCCTGAAGCAGGCGCTCCAGGCTTTCATCGATCATCGCCGCGACGTACTGGAGCGCCGCTCCCGCCACCGGCTGGAGAAGATCGCGGCAAGGCTGGAGGTGCTGGAAGGCTATCTCGCCGCCTATCTCAATCTCGACAAGGTGATCAAGATCATCCGCACCGAGGATGAGCCCAAGCCGAAGCTGATGAAGGCGTTCGACCTCAACGAGAACCAGGCCGAAGCCATTCTCAACATGCGCCTCAGGGCCTTGCGCAAGCTGGAAGAGATGGAGATCCGGGGCGAGCATGCCGAACTCACCCGCGAGCAGAAGGAGCTCACAAAGCTCTTGGGCTCCGAAAAGCTCAAATCCCAGAAGCTGATCGCGGAAGTCAAGGAGATCGACGCCAAGTTCGGCGCCAAGACCAAGCTGGGCAAGCGCCGCACCGAAATCGCCGGGGCGCGCGACGTGGCGGAATTGTCGGCGCTGGCGGAAGAGGCGGTCGAACTGGCGAGCGCGGTGGAAAAAGAACCCATCACCATCGTCTGTTCCCAGAAATTGTGGCTGCGGGCCTTGAAGGGGCATCAGGAGGAAAGCGACGCGGTGAAATACCGCGAAGGCGACCGCCGCCGCTTCTGGATTCATGCCCAGACCACCGACAAGCTGATGATGCTGGCGACCGATGGCCGTTTCTTCACGCTGGATTGCAGCAAGCTGCCGGGTGGTCGCGGCAATGGCGAAGCGATCCGGACTTTTATCGACCTTCCGCCCGAAGCCGACATTGCGGCCATGTTCGTGCATGTGCCGGGTCGCAAGCTCCTGCTCGCCGCCACCTCGGGCCATGGTTTCATCACCTCCGAGGATGATGCCATCGCCATGACCAAGAACGGCAAGCGGGTGATGAATGTGAAGCCGGGGATCGAGGCGGCGGTGGCGCGGCCCCTGGAAGGTGACCATATCGCCGTGGTGGGCGAGAACCGCAAGCTCCTGATTTTTCCGCTTGCCGAAGTGCCCGAAATGGCGCGGGGGCAGGGCGTCTATCTGCAGCGCTACAAGGATGGCGACCTGCTGGATGCCATTGCCTTTGTCTGGAAAGAAGGCCTCGTCGACGAGAACAACCGGAGCTTCCCGGCTTCGGACCTCAAGGAATGGAAAGGTGAGCGTGCCCAGGCCGGCCGCATCG
>JAFKFG010000063.1 GCA_017307355.1 Alphaproteobacteria bacterium | reverse complement strand
GGGGGGCCTAGACCAGCGCCTTGGAAAAATTGGTCGGAGCGGCGGGATTTGAACCCACGACCCCCAGTCCCCCAGACTGGTGCGCTAACCAGGCTGCGCCACGCTCCGATGCCAAGATTTGAGGCCAAATACCTCGGGGGCGCGGAATATGTCAGGGGGGCGGGCCGGAGGCAACCGCACCTGCGGAATTAAATCGTCGCGCGCTTGCGGGCCTGAACCAGGCCCTTTTTAAGGCCTTCCAGTTCGGCCAGAAGCGCCTTCAGCTTGATCCGTTCCTCGTTGGCCGGGCTGGCGACGACGGGCGCAGCGGCGGCCACCGCTTTGGGCGCCGCAGCAGGTTTTAGCTCCGCCGGTTTGGGCGCCGGCGCCGGGCTGGCCGGCTCATTCTCCAAAAGATCGAAGAAGGGCAAGCTCATCGGCGACGGCACCGCCCGCAAATGGCTGGGCCGCTTCTTCGGCTCGGGTTTTTTCTCCGCTGGCGGCGGCGCGACAATCTTGGGCGGCGCGGCATAGGGGGCGGGCGCCTGCCCGCGGCCCATCATCACCACGTGCCGAAGCCCGCGTTCCTTGAGGATCTTCTGCACGCCGCGGATGGTAAGGCCGTCCACATACAGAAGCGCGCGAATGCCGCGCAGCAGATCGACATCGTCGGGACGATAGAAACGGCGGCCGCCCGCGCGTTTCACGGGCTTGATTTGCGCAAAACGGCTTTCCCAGAAGCGCAGCACGTGCTGCGGCACGTCCAGATCGGTCGCGACTTCGCTGATGGTGCGGAATGCATCCGGCGATTTGGCGATGGCGCCAGTTGCGCGGAGTGCAGGTGCCGCCATTAGTCCTCGCCTTCCGGAGATGGAGTTTGACCGTTGATGACGGCCTTCAGCACATGGCTGGGCCGGAACACCAGCACGCGGCGCGGCGCGATCGGCACTTCGTCGCCGGTCTTGGGATTGCGGCCCATGCGCTGCGACTTCTGGCGCACCGCGAAAGTCCCGAAGGAAGAAAGCTTGACGGTTTCGCCCTTGGCGAGCGCGCCGCAGACTTCTTCCAGCATGTCTTCGACCATCTGGGCCGAGTCGGTGCGCGACAGGCCCACCGCCTGGAAGACGGCTTCGGTAAGGTCGGCGCGGGTCAATGTGTCTGATGACATGGCAAGCGACTCTTTAGC
>JAFKFG010000023.1 GCA_017307355.1 Alphaproteobacteria bacterium | reverse complement strand
ACAACAAGACCCAGTCGCTGGACGTGGATCTGGACGAGCCGCTGCTGCGCGAACTGATCGCGCCCACGCGCCTTAGGGGACGGCTCTATCTTCCCAACGGGCGCCAGGTGGCGGATACGCGCCTGCTTTTGCCGCGCAACGTGATCCAGGTGACGCCGCTGCCGCCGCTGGACCGCTGGAGCCAGATCAAGGAATGGGGCCAGCGCATCTATGACAGCGCCATGGGCGTGCACCCGTTCACCACCTTGGGCAAATATGCCGAAGGCGGCGAGGATGGACGCATCTATCCGGAAGTGAACGACGCCATGCTGGGCCAGGCGTCCAGCGCCGAGCGGGTGGATTCCCAGAACCGGCTGGTTCTGTCGGTGGCGGTGCCCATCCGCGGCGTGCTTCTTCTTTACGGCGAATTGTTCGTCACCACCGAAGGCGGCGACATCGACGACATCCTGCGCCAGGAACGCTTCATCCTGTTCGAAGTCTTTCTGGTGGCGTTCGGAGTGATGCTGCTTTCCTCGCTTTATCTGGCCGGCACCATCGCCGAACCGGTGCGGCGCCTGGCGGCCGCGGCCGACCAGGTGCGGTCCGGCATCGGCGGCCGCGATGCCATTCCCGGCTTCCCCGAACGCAATGACGAGATCGGCGACCTGGCCGACAGCTTCAAGGAAATGACCGCCGCGCTGTACGACCGCATCGGCGCCATCGAGCGCTTTGCCGCCGATGTGGCGCATGAGTTGAAGAACCCCCTCACCTCCCTGGCCTCGGCGATGGAAATGCTGATCCGCGCGCCCGACGATGCCTCGCGCCAGAAATTGATGGCGCTGGTGCGCGCCGACGTGAAGCGCATCGACCGGCTGATCACCGATATTTCCGACGCCTCGCGCCTCGACGCCGAGCTTTCGCGCGAAGCCCGCACCGAGATCGATGTCTCCCATCTGCTGAAGACCATCGTCGATGTCTATGAAGCCACCGACCGCGACCGGGATGTGGCGGTGGTCCTGAAGGATGAGCTTCCGGCCGGCACCAAGATCATGGGTCACGACGAAAGGCTGGGCCAGGTTTTCCGCAACCTGATCGACAATGCGATTTCCTTCAGCAAGGATGGCGACGAGATCGTCATCACCGCGCAGCTGCACCACGCCTTCGCCCGCGTGACGGTCGAAGACACCGGCCCGGGCATTCCGCCCGACAATCTGGAATCCATTTTCGAGCGCTTCTACACGGAACGGCCGGGTGAAACTTTCGGCAAGAATTCCGGCCTCGGACTTTCGATCGCTCGTCAGATCACCCAGAACGCCGGCGGCCGTATCTGGGCGGAGAATCGTCCGCCGCGCGTGCCCGGTCAGGTCAGCGGCGGCGCGCGCTTCGTGGTCGAACTTCCCGCCACGCAAGCATAAGCCGAGATGAAAACCGTCAACATTCACGCCAGTTGCGTCGCCATCGGCAAGCATGGCGTTCTGATCCTGGGCGACAGCGGCGCGGGGAAATCAGATTTGGCGCTGCGCCTGATCGACGATGGCGCGCGGCTGGTATCGGACGATCGCACCGAGCTCTATGTCTCGCGCGGCATGCTGCACGCGCGCGCACCCAAAAGCATCGCGGGATTGCTGGAAGCGCGGGGTCTGGGGATTGTCACTCTGCCTTTCGTCAAAAACGTGAAGCTGGGACTGGCGGTCAAGCTGGGTGCCCCGTGGAAACGCCTGCCCGATGCCGTTTGCTACGAGCCTCCGGCACCTTTGAAAGCCGCGAAACCCTTGCCGTTCATCATATTGGACGGCGCCTTGCCTGGCGCGCCCGCCCGAATTCGCCTTGCTTTGCGAGCCTTTTCCAGAGGCTTGTTCCGCGAGGATTTTAACCCCACATAAGAATGTCGGAAATAAGCCTTGCCTTGCGGAACTTCCGGCCTATTTTCCCCTGCTTTGCAACGGACGCATTCATGCTCGGTCTTGTTCTCGTCACCCACGGCCGCCTCGCCCAGGAATTCATTGCGGCGATGGAGCATATGGTGGGCCCCCAAACCAATTTGCGGGCGGTCTGCATCGGGCCCGAAGACGATATCGAGCGGCGTCAACGCGAAATTGCCGCGGCGGCGAAAGCCGTCGATACCGGCCGCGGCGTGGTGATCGCCACCGACATGTTCGGCGGCACGCCCTGCAATCTGGCGCTCACCCTGCTCGACCGCACCAAGATCGAAGTCCTGGCGGGGGTCAATCTGCCCAGCCTGATCAAGCTGATCGACATCAGGGGCAAGCTGCCGCTGGAACAGGCCGTGAAAGAGGCGATCGATGCCGGCCGCAAATATATGCGCGCCGGTTCGGCCGACCTGGGTGCCCCCGCTTGAGCGAGACGCTTCGGGCTATCGCGAAGATCACCAACAAGCGCGGCCTGCACGCGCGCGCCAGCGCCAAGGTGGTGGAAGCCTCGGCGCGGTTCCAGTCCGAAATCACCATCATCAGGGACGGCACGCGCGTGAATGGCCGCTCGATCATGGGCCTGATGATGCTGGCCGCCAGCCTGGGGAGCGAAATCCAGGTCGAAGTCAAAGGCCCGGACGCCGAAGCCGCGATGACGGCGATGCTGGCTCTGATCGACGCGAAATTCGGTGAAGAGTGATGGCCGCTTCGCGGCCATCACTCTTGCCAAGCGCAAAGTAGCGTCAGCGTAGACTTTGCGCGCGGCAGGAAAGGTGACATGAAGTTTCGATCCCTCGCGGCCCTGCTTTTTTCGTTTCTGCTTCTGGCGCCCGCCGCCGCCGAACCGGTCGTCAAAGCCCATCCCGCGCTCTGGCATGTCAAAGGCCCGGTGGGAGAAGTCTATCTCCTGGGTTCCATTCATCTTCTGCCCAAGAATATCGATTGGCATACGCCGGCGATCAAAACTGCCATGGCCAAGGCGAATGTCTTTGTCTTCGAAGTCTCGACCGATGAAAAAGCCCAAGACCGGATCCGCGAGTTGGTCGCCGAGATGGGCATGCTGCCGCCGGGCCAGTCGCTTCGGCAGATGCTGGCGCCGCCCGTGCGCGCGGATTTCGACGCCGCGATAAAATCGGCGGGACTTCCCGCGGATGTGGTCGATCATGAAAAACCCTGGTTGGTGTCCTTGCAGTTGCTGGTGGCCGAAGGCACCGCGCGCCATTATTCCGCGGATGCCGGCGTGGACCATGCGGTGATGCTCGCCGCCGCCAAGGCGCACAAGCCCAGCCGCTTCTTCGAGACCATCGAGCAGCAACTGCGCCTTCTGGCCGGAAGCGACGACAAATTGCAGATCGAGGAATTTGCCGCCGACCTGAAGAACTACCGGAAAGACGAAGACGATCTGGCCCCCATGATCGCGGCCTGGAGCGAGGGCAAGGCGGACAAGCTGGCCGCCCTGATGAATGCCGAACTGGCCGACCAGCCCGACGTGAAGAAAGCCCTGCTCACGGATCGCAACCGGCGCTGGGCCCTGCAGATCCAGACCATGCTGCGGGAAAAGCGGGTCTTCTTCATCACCGTGGGGGCGGGCCATCTGGCCGGTCCCGACGGGGTTCCGGCCTTGCTCAGGACCGCCGGGTACAAGGTCGAGGGACCCTGAACGAAGATATGCAGTTTTCTTTATATCCTTCTTGCCCCTCTCCCGTCCCGCTGCTATGAGCGGGCCCGCAATTGAGGGAATCGCCCATATGGCCGCCAATACCGACTACGTCGTCAAAGACATTAGCCTGGCCGAATGGGGCCGCAAGGAACTGGCCATCGCCGAGATCGAAATGCCGGGCCTGATGGCGACCCGCGCCGAATACGGTCCCAAGCAGATCCTGAAGGGCGCCCGCATCGCCGGCTCCCTGCACATGACCATCCAGACCGCCGTGCTGATAGAGACCCTGGCCGCCCTGGGCGCCGACATCCGCTGGGCCTCCTGCAACATCTATTCGACCCAGGACCATGCCGCCGCCGCCATCGCCGCCAAGGGCATTCCGGTGTTCGCGGTCAAGGGCGAAAGCCTGGTCGATTACTGGAACTACACCCGCAAGATCCTGGAATGGGGTGACGGCGGTCTGCCCAACATGATCCTGGACGATGGCGGCGACGCCACCATGCTGGTGCATGCGGGCCTGCGCGCCGAAAAGGGCGACGCTGTGTTCCTCGACAAGCCGGAGAATGAGGAAGAGGAAGTCTTCTACGCGCTGATCAAGCGCACCTTGAAGGAAAAGCCGGGCTGGTTCGCGGCCCTGGCCGCCAGCATCAAGGGCGTGTCGGAAGAAACCACTACCGGCGTGCATCGCCTCTACCAGATGGAAAAGGACGGCAAGCTCCTCTTCCCCGCCATCAATGTGAATGACAGCGTCACCAAGTCGAAGTTCGACAATCTCTATGGCTGCCGCGAAAGCCTGGTCGACGGCATCCGCCGCGGCACCGACGTGATGATGTCGGGCAAGGTGGCGATGGTCGCCGGCTTCGGCGATGTGGGCAAAGGCTCGGCCGCCTCACTGCGCCAGGCCGGCTGCCGCGTCATGGTCAGCGAAATCGATCCGATCTGCGCGCTGCAAGCGGCGATGGAAGGCTATGAAGTCGTCACCATGGAAGACGCGGCGCCCCGCGCCGACATCTTCGTGACCGCCACCGGCAATGTCGATGTGATCACGGTCGATCACATGCGGGCGATGAAGGACCGCGCCATCGTCTGCAACATCGGCCATTTCGACAGCGAAATTCAGGTCGGCGCGCTGAAGAATTTCCAGTGGCACAATGTCAAGCCGCAGGTGGATGAAGTCGAATTCCCCGACGGCAAGCGCATCATCCTTTTGTCCGAAGGCCGCCTGGTCAATCTGGGCAACGCGATGGGGCATCCCTCCTTCGTGATGAGCGCTTCCTTCACCAACCAGACCCTGGCCCAGATCGAACTCTTCACCAATCCGGGCAAGTATCAGAAGAAGGTCTATACCCTGCCCAAGCAGCTGGACGAGAAAGTGGCCCGCCTGCACCTGGCCAAGATCGGGGTCAACCTCACCGAACTGTCCACCAAGCAGTCCGACTACATCAACATCCCGAAAGCCGGCCCATACAAGCCGGATACGTATCGCTACTAAGGTCGCTTGATCTCACCGGAAGGGGCGCGCTACCAGACCGGTATGCGCGCCCTTTTTCTTTGCCTGACGATCGGCCTTCTGTCCGTGGCCGGATGCACCAGCCTGGTTCGCCAGGACGGCGATTTCTTCGAGGCCAAAGGCGTGCCGCCCGACCGGTTCGAGCGCGACGACAATGGCTGCCGCCTTCAGGCTCAGGATTTCCTCACCTACGATCCCAGGGGCATGGACGGAACGCGGTATCAGCGCAACCGGACCTATAACGGGATCTATGGCCGCTGCATGACCGCCAAGGGCTACCGTCCCCGGCCCTATTACAAGAACTGGCTTCCGGGCTGAGGACGCCCCCGGCGCCCGGTAACAATCCTTAACGCCCTGATCCGACTCGTTAATCCGGGAAAGCCACAAAAGCCAGGCCTGTGGGCCGTATTTAGATTTTCATATTTTATTAACCACAATCCCTATGCCGGATGGTCACCTGCCGGTATCTTGTTGATTCTACAGTGATTCGGCCTTTGCGGCGGGTTCGAGGGGACAATAGGACATGAGTCCCATCCAGGGGCATGAAAGGCGGCTCGGATCAAGGCTTTGGTTTGCCTTGGCCCTGGGCCTGCCGTCCCCCGCTTGGGCCGCCGACCCGGCCGGCATGCTGATCGGGCTGGATGGCGGCCGCCTGGTGGTCCTGAGCGCCCTGGCGGCCGGCGCGGTGGCGCTGGCGATTGCCGCCTCGCTCTGGGCCCTGGCGGAACAGCGCAGCGCCCAGCGTCTGCGCCGCGCCCTGCGCATCACGGGCGCCCGCACCCGCAGCGTGGTGGGCGAACGGGATGCGCTTCTCAGCGCCGGGCGCGAGGCCCTGGTGGTATGGAGCCGCGACGGCTCCCGGCCCTTTTCCTATAGCGGCGGCGAACAAGTCTTGGAGTCCTGCCTCAAGGGGCCTGACGCGCTGGCGCTTTCCACCGCGCTGGACGATCTGTCCGACCGCGGGGTCGCATTTCGCCTGCCCGTCGCCGACGCCGGCGGCCGCAAGCTGATCGCCCGGGGACGCGCCGTCGGCGCCATGGCAGCGGTCTGGCTGGAGGACGTGGCGGTGGAAGCCGCCGCCGCGGATTTTCGCGCCATTCTGGACGCGCTGCCGATTCCGGTCTGGTTGCGCGACAAAGGCCTGGCGCTCAGTTGGGGCAATCACGCCTTCCTCGCATCCGCGGGCGCCGCCGACCTCGATGCCGCGCGCACCGGCCAGATGGCGCTGGACAAGACCGAGCGCGACCTGGCCGCATCCGCCCGCAGCCAGAACAGCGTGCTGGAGGCCCGGCGCTTCGCCGTGGTGGGCGGCCAGCGCCGCGCCATCACCTTCACGGAAATTCCCTTGGGCGATGCCGGCATTATCGGCACCGCCATCGATGTCACCGATGTGGCGGCGGCGGAAGCGCGGCTGCAGCAGCATGTCGATGCCCATGTCGATACCTTGGACCGGTTGGCCACCGCGGTGGCGATTTTCGGCCAGGACCAGAAACTGACGTTCTACAATCGCGCCTTCGCCCGGGTCTGGGGATTTTCCGAAGACTGGCTCGACAGTCATCCCAGTGACGGCGAAATTCTCGACCGGCTGCGCGAAGCCCGCAAGCTTCCCGAACAGCGCGATTTTCAGGCCTGGAAGCGGGGCCGCTTGGCGCTTTATCAAAGCCGCGACCGCACCACCGAAGAGCTCTGGCACATCCCGGGCGGGCAGACGATGCGAGTGGTGAGCCAGCCCCATCCCTTCGGCGGCCTCACTTTTCTTTATGAAGATGTCAGCGAAAAGCTGAACCTGGAATCCAACTACAACACCCTGATCAAGGTGCAGTCCGCGACCTTGAACACCTTGCAGGAAGGCGTTGCGGTGTTCGGGCCCGACGGGCGGCTGAAGCTGCACAACGCCGCCTTCGCCCGCATCTGGGACTTGAGCCCGGAGGAATTGCGCGGCGATCCCCATGTGCGCGCCATCGCCGCGCTCTCGACCGCCAAGTTCGGCGACGGCGCGATGTGGGACCGGGTGATCCAGGCGATCATTTCCGAAGCAGGGATCGCGCATGACCTGGGCGAAGTCGAGCGCAACGACCGCACCATCCTGTCGCTGGGTCTGGCGCCCCTGCCCGATGGCGCCAGCCTGGTGACATTCGCTGATGTCACCGACCGCTTCCGCATCGAGACGGCGCTGCGCGACCGCAATGACGCGCTGGAAGCCGCGGACCGGCTCAAATCCGATTTCATCAAGCATGTCTCTTATGAGCTGCGCACGCCACTCAACACCATTCTGGGCTTCGCCGAGCATCTGGCGTCTGGCGTACCGGGAAATCTGAACGCCCGACAGGACGAATATGTCGCCGCCATCGTCGACGGCTCCAACACCCTCAAGGACCTGATCAACGATATTCTGGACCTGGCCCTGATCGAATCCGGCGCGCTGCGCCTGGAACTGGAGCGGATCGACCTTTACGCGCTTCTGTCCGACATCGCCACGCATGCCCGTGACTGGGGCGCCAAGGCGGGCCTCACCCTGGAACTGGATTGCGAGCCCGATGCGGGCCTGTTCCTGGCCGATCAGCGCCGCATCCGCCAGGTGGTGTTCAATCTTCTGTCCAACGCCTTCAAATTCACCCCCATGGGCGGCGTGATCCGGCTTTCGGGGCGCATCGTGGGCGAGGATGTGCAGATCGCGGTCGCCGACAATGGCCCCGGCCTGGCGCCCGACGTGAAGGCCAATGTCTTCGAGCGCTTCTCCGCCCAAAGCCGGGCCGGCACGCGCGCCGGCGCCGGACTGGGCCTGGCCCTGGTCAACCGTTTCCTGGAACTGCATGACGGGTGGGTGGAAATCGAAAGCAGCAACGGCACCCTGGTGCGTTGCCATATTCCCCGCCGCATCACCGACAATCGCTTCGCTACGTCTTTGTAGGCCTTCGGGCTATTCCGCGGCGCGGGCCCTCAGCCTACGATTCCAATTACAATCTTTCGCTGTCTTGATTTATTCGTCAGCAGATTGATTGGCTTAGTGCTGAGACGTCGGAACGCGAACGACCAAACCATCCATATCGGATGTGACCCGCAACTGGCAGGACAAGCGGCTGTTGGGCCGGGCATCCTGGGCGAAATCCAGCATCGTCTCTTCCATTTCGGATCTGGCCGGCAGGGCCGCCGCCCAGGCCGGATCGACATAGACATGGCAGGTGGCGCAGGCGCACGCCCCGCCGCAATCCGCATCGATGCCCGGCACCAGGCTGCGGACCGCGCCTTCCATCACCGACCAGCCGATCGCGATCTCCACCGTCTGCTCGGTGCCGTCAGGCTGGATGAACGTGATCTTGGGCATCGCGTCTCTCTAACCCTGGGCGATCTGCTTCATGGGAATGGACAGGTCCGCCAGCTTTTCCGGCAGCACCTTGATATGATCGGCGATCATCTTGCGGCCGGTCAGATATTCGGGCGCGGCGTTGACCGCTTCGACCGCCGCCACTGCGCCGTCGCGCAAATGGAACACGGCGAATTTGCGGGCCTTGGGGTCGCCTCTCAGCACCAGCTGGTCGGTGGGCCGCGCCAAGCCGGCGATCTGGAGTTTCAAATCATATTGATCCGACCAGAACCAGGGCACTTCACTGTAAGTCTTGGGGCGGCCGAGCATGGCCAGGGCGGCATGCTTGGCCTGGTCGATGGCATTCTGCACGCATTCCAGCCGGATCTCCACGCCCTCGCGGCCGACATGGCGGGTACAATCACCGGCTGCGAAAACCGACGGGTCCGCCGTCATGGCGTTCTGATCGACGATGACGCCGTCCTGGCAGGCCAGTCCGGATTCGCGTGCCAACATATCATTGGGAACGACGCCGATGCCCACCAGAACAAGGTCGGCCGGATGAACGATTCCGCCCGCGCGAACGCCTTCTATTTTTTCTTTCCCTTCAAATGCTTCCACGCTTGTATTGAGATTTAACTTCACACCCGCCGCGGCATGTTCTTCGGCGAAGAATGTCGAGACCGGCTTGGATACCGCCCGTGCCATCAGGCGGTCGGCGGTCTCGAACACGGTCACATCCAGCCCACGCTTGGCGCCGACGGCTGCAACTTCCAGTCCGATATAGCCGCCGCCCACGATGGCGATGCGGGTGCCCGCCTTGAAGACATTCTGCAGGCCGTCCACATCGGCGATATCGCGCAGGTAATGCACCCCGGCCAGCTCGGCCCCCGGACAGGAGAGCTTGCGGACCCGGGTTCCGGTCGCCAGCAGCAGCTTGTCGTAGGACAGCGTCCGCCCGTCCCCGAGCGTGACTTTTTTGGCGGCCCGGTTGATCGCCGTCACCACGGTATTGAGGATCAGCTCGCAGCCCGCCTCCCGATAAAAAGCATCCGGCTTCAGGAACAATCGCTCGCGGGCGAAGCTGCCCAACAGATAAGCCTTGGACAGAGGCGGACGCTGATAGGGCGGGTAGGCTTCGTCGCCGATCATGGTGATGGCGCCCGTATACCCTTCGGCGCGAAGGCTCTGGACCGCCTGCACGCCCGCCTGCCCGGCGCCGATAATGACAATTTGTTCCGGCATGGTTTTTCCGTGAAATGCGGCCGGGGGCTAGCACGGGGATTGCGCCCGCGCAAACGCCCGGGCGTCACTGCCGGCCGCCGTTGAGGCCCGGGGCGGACGCGGGCTAGAACAGGTCATGAGCGATGGATTCCGCATGACGGTGACGCTGCCGGACCTGGCGGCCACGGCGGCCTTGGGCACCGCGATTGCGGGGCAATTGGCCCCCGGCGACGTGGTGCTGCTCAAAGGCGATCTGGGCAGCGGCAAGACCATGTTGGCGCGCGCCATTCTCGCCGCCCTGGGGGTGGACGAGACGGTGCCCAGCCCGACCTTCACCCTGGTGCAGACCTATGAGACGCCCCGCTTTGCCGTCAGCCATTACGACCTTTATCGCTTGAAGCACCCGTCCGAGCTGGACGAGCTGGGGCTGGACGAGGCTCTGGATAACGGCGCGGCGTTGATCGAATGGCCGGAACGGGCCGAAAGCCGCCTGCCCTTAGGAGCGCTGACCGTGCATCTGATGGCGGACCATGAGCGCCGCGCGGCGTTGATGGGACCGGCCCGCTGGCACAGCCTGGAAAGCACCTATGTCTGACCGCCAGGAATTTCTTCGCGCCGCCGGTTGGGGCGATGCCGAGATCGCGCCTTTGCCCGGCGACGCCTCCACCCGCCGCTATGCGCGCCTTCATCATCAAGGCCGCCGCGCCATGCTGATGGACCAGCCTCAGGCCGCCGAAACGGCGGTGGCGCCGCCCGATGCTGACGAAGCCGCTCGCCGTGCGTTGGGCTACAACGCGGTCGCCCGTTTGGCGGGCGCGGACTGCCGCCGCTTCTCCGCCGTATCGGATTTTCTGCGGGCACGCGGGCTGGCGGCGCCCGAAATACTGGCCGCCGATTATCCGCGCGGCTGGCTGGTACTGGAAGATCTGGGCGACGCGCTTTTTTCCGATGTGCTGGCGGAAGGTGGCCCGGAGGAAGAACTCTATAACGCGGCGGTGGAAATTCTGGCACGGCTTCACAGAGAAACCGCGCCCGACCATCTGGCACCGGGACTTCCTCTGTTTGCGTATGACGAGGTCGCGCTGATCGCGGAAACCGACTTGATGCTGGAATGGTTCTTCCCGCTCGCATTGGGCCGCAAGGCCAGCGAGGCGGAATATCGCGAGCATCGGGCCCTGTGGCGCAAAGCGCTGGATGCGATCGCCGGCGGCACGCGGGTTTTCATCCATCGCGATTATCACGCCCAGAATCTGCTCTGGTTGCCCGACCGCAAAGATCTGGCGCGGGTCGGGGTGATCGATTTCCAGGACGCGGTGGCCGGAAGCCGGGCCTATGACCTGATCTCCTTGACCGAAGATGCGCGCCGCGACGTCTCGCCGGAATTGGGTGAAATCGCCGTCCGCCATTATCTGGCGACGATGCGCGATCAAGGCACGCCGCTCGATGAAGCCCAATTTCGCGCCGAGATGGCGGTGATGGCGGCCCAGCGCAACACCAAGATCGTGGGCATCTTCGCCCGGCTTTACGCGCGCGACGGCAAGCGGCGCTACCTGTCCTATCTGCCCCGCGTCTGGGGCTATCTGGAGCGCGATCTCAGCCATCCGCTCCTGGCCGATCTCAAATCCTGGTACGACCGGCTCATTCCCGCCGCGCGGCGCACCTTGCCGGAATTGGAGTCCGCGTGATCCGCCGCGCCATGATCATGGCCGCAGGGCTGGGGACGCGCATGCGCCCGCTCACCGACGACCGGCCCAAACCCTTGATCACCGTGGGCGGCAAGCCCCTGATCGATCATGCGCTCGACCGGCTGGTGAGCGCGGGCGTCGAGCTGGCGGTGGTCAATCTTCACTATAAGGCCGGCATGCTGCGCGCCCATCTGGACAAAAGGCGCGACATCGAAATCCGCTATTCGGCGGAAGACGATGCCTTGCTTGATACCGGCGGCGGTGTGGTCAAGGCCCTGCCCCATTTCCAGAACGAGCCATTCTTCATCCTCAATTCGGACTCGATCTGGGTCGAAGGCTACAGCTCCGCCTTGCCGACTTTGGCGCGGCTGTGGGACGAAAGCCGGATGGATGCGCTTCTGTTGCTGGCCGCGATGGTTTCGGCGCTGGGCTATGAAGGCTGGCGGGGCGATTTCCGCTTGTCGTCCACCGGCCATGTCAGCCGTGTGTCCGACAGGGTGGTTTCGCCCTTCGCCTTCCCCGGCGTGCAACTGGTGCATCCGCGCCTGTTTGCCGATCCGCCCGCGCCCGCTTTTTCCACCAATGTGATGTGGAACCGCGCCATCGCGAAAGAACGGCTGTTCGGCGCCAGGCTGGATGGCGTCTGGCTGCATGTCGGCAGCCCCGAGGCGCGCGACGATGCCGAAGCGTTCCTCGCCCGGCTGGGGCGGGCGTGAGCGGGATCTTCACCATCCCCGCCAGCGCGCCCTTCGGCGAAAATTTGGCGCGCGGGTTGATGGCGCGATTGGAAAAAAGCCCCTTCGCACTGTCCGAAGTCACGATCTATCTTCCTACCCGGCGCGCCGCGCGCAGTTTCGGCGAAGCCTTCGCCAAGGTGTTGGGCGGCGCGGCGCTATTGCCCCAATTCCGCGCTCTGGGCGACAGCGACGAAGATGATTTTGCCTTCGACACCGTCAGCGAAGGGTTGGAGCTTCCGCCCGCCATCTCGTCGATCCGCCGCCAATTGTTGCTGGCGGCCTTGATCCGGCAACGCCACGCCTCTGAAGGCGACGCGATGGCGTTTTCCCAGGCCGCGGCGCTGGCGGAAAGCTTGGCGAAAGTGATGGACGATGCCGAACGCCAGGGTGCCGATCTGGCCAAGCTGGAAGACCTGGCGCCGCAATCCCTGGCGGCGCATTGGGAAAACGTCACCCGCTTCCTGATCCTGGTCCGGGACCATTGGCCCGCGCTTCTGGCGGCCGACGGCGCAATCAATCCGGCGGCGCGGCGCAATCTGGCGCTATCCCTTCTCGCCGACCGGCTGGAAAAACATCCGCCGGCCGGGATGGTGATCGCGGCGGGCTCGACCGGATCCATCCCGGCCACGGCGCGGCTGCTGGGCGTGATCGCGCGGCTGCCGCATGGTGCCTTGATCCTGCCGGGACTGGATCGTGCGCTGGATGAGAAAAGCTGGTGCGATCTCGATCCCGGGCATCCGCAATTCGGGCTGCGGCAACTGCTCGCTTCCATCGGCACGCCGCGCGGTGAGGTTCAGGACTGGCATGGCACATGCCCTGCTCCGGCACGGGAGACTTTGCTGCGCGAAAGCCTGCGCCCGGCGCCAACCACCGACGCCTGGCGCGCCTTGGCGGATGCGGGCGGCGGCGATATCGCGCGCGGCCTTGAAGGCGTCACGTTGGTCACCGCCGCGGATCCGGCGCAGGAAGCCTTGGTGATCGCGCTGGCCTTGCGCGAAACGCTGGAGCGCGAAGGCCGGACCGCCGCGCTGGTGACACCCGACCGGACCTTGGCCCGTCGTGTGGCGGCCGAATTGGGGCGCTGGCAGATCGCCATCGACGATTCCGCCGGCCGTCCTTTGGCGCACACAAGTGCCGGCGCTTTCCTTTGCCTGCTGGCGGAAGCGGCCGAAAGCCAATTCGCGCCCGTGCCCCTGCTGGCGCTGCTGAAACATCCCTTCGCCACCCTGGGCGACGATGCCGCGGCATTCCGCGAGCAGGCGCGCCTGCTGGACCGGCTGGCGTTGCGCGGGCCGCGCCCCGATCCGGGAATTATCGGCATCGCCAAGGCCATCGCGGCTGCGATTGCCGAGGCGCGCAAACAAAGCGATGCGAAAGACGGCATCGCCCTCGCCGCCTGGTGGACCAGGGTCTCGGCTATCCTGTCGCCGTTGGAAGCCGCGTTCGCGAAGTCGGAAGTCTCGCTGGACGATCTGATTGCCGTTCATCTCGAAGCCGCGGAGCGGCTGTCTTGCGCCGAGGGGCAGGATTGCCCGATCTGGCGCGATGTCGATGGCGAAGCGGCGGCGCTTTTTGTCCAGACCTTCCGCGACAACGCCGCCGGACTGCCGCCTTTCGATCCGGACGCCTATCCGGCCCTGCTCCGGACGCTGGCAATGAAGACACCGGTGCGCCCGCGGTTCAACCGCCATCGCGCCATCGCCATTCTGGGCCCGTTGGAAGCGCGCCTGCAAAGTTTCGATCTCACCATCCTGGGCGGCCTCAACGAAGGTACCTGGCCGCAAAGCGTCGCGGCCGATCCCTGGTTCTCGCGGCCGATGCGCGAGATTTTGGGACTGGAACAGCCGGAGCGCGCCATCGGCCTGGCGGCGCATGATTTCGCGGGGCTGGCGGCCGGCGGCGAAATTTTGCTGACCCGGGCAGCGAAGGCGGAAGGCGCACCCACCATCGCATCGCGCTGGCTGCAGCGCCTGCTGCAATTGACGAGCGGCCTGGAACTGGAAATTTCCGGCGGCGCCTATCTGGAACGCGCCCGCCAGCTGGGCGATGTCAAATCCGCCGCGCCGCTCCAGCCGCCCGCTCCTAAACCGCCCGTGGAAGCGCGACCCCGCAGGCTTTCCGTCACCGAGATCGAAACCTGGCTGCGCGATCCTTATGCGATCTATGCCCGCCATGTGCTGAAGCTGCGGCCGCTCGATCCTTTGGACGCGCCGATCGGTCCCTTGGAGCGGGGCACCGCGCTGCATCGCGTGCTGGAATTGTACAAGCGCGAATGCCCTGGCGCCCCGCCGGAAGATGCCGTGGCCCGGTTGATGGCACTGGCCGACAGCGTGTTCGAAGAGCTCGCCATACCGAAATCGGCTTTGTCGGTATGGCGGCCCCGTTTTCAGAACGCGGCGCGCTGGTTTGTGGATCTGGAGCGCGAGCGGGCCGACGGCATCGCGCGCAGCATTCTGGAAATTCGCGGCACGCGGGTCTTCTCCGCGCCGGGCGGCGATTTCACCTTGAGCGGTGTCGCCGACCGCATCGATCTTCTCAATGACGGCAACGCATCGATCCTGGATTACAAGACCGGGCGCCCGCCCTCCACGCCCCAGGTGCGCGAATTGCTGGCGCCGCAGCTTCCTCTGGAAGGCGCGATCCTGGCGGATGACGGATTTCCCGGATTGGGCAAGCTGGCCACCGAGGAACTGCTCTATCTGCACATCTCCGGCAGTGCCGAAGGCGGCAAAGTGCAGCCCATTCCGGATGTGCCGGATCTGATTGCCAAAGCCATCACCCAGCTTGCCGGACGCATCGCCCGCTTCGACGATCCGGCCACCGCCTATCATTCCCGCGTGCGGCCGTTCAGTACCACCTCCGAAGGCGATTACGACCATCTGGCGCGGGTGCGCGAATGGTCGGTCTCCGGCGCGGAGGATGGATGAGCAGCAATCTCGCCTCCGATCCCTTCCTGTCGGCTTGGGTTGCGGCCAATGCGGGCGCCGGCAAGACTTATACCTTGGCCAATCGCGTGGCGCGGCTGCTGCTGGCGGACGCAAGGCCGGAAAAAATCCTCTGCCTCACCTTCACCAAGGCTGCGGCTGCCGAGATGCAGCATCGCCTGTTCCGCCAGTTGGGCGAATGGGCGATGCTTCCCGACGGCAAGCTGGCGGACAATATCCGCGACATCGGCGCCGAGCCCAACGATCTGCCCAAGGCGCGCCGCCTGTTCGCCCAGGCGCTGGAAACGCCCGGCGGCCTGAAAGTCCTCACCCTGCATGCCTTCTGCCAGATCGTGCTGGCGCGCTTTCCCATTGAAGCCGATGTCTCGCCAGGCTTCGAGGTGCTGGACGATGCCTCCGCTCGCGCGCTGATCGGCGAGGCCCGGCAGATCGTGCTGGAGCGCGCCGGCACGGGCGACGCGCCCTTGCATGAGGCCGTGGCGCTACTGGCCACCGAAGCGGGCGAAGCGCGGCTGGGCGATATTCTCCATGCCGCGCTGGGCAACGACCGGCGCAAGATGGATCGCTTCTTCGACGGGCTGGATGGAACGCCGTTTGAAGACGCGATCTGGCGCGCCCATGGCGCGGAGCGCGGGGCCGATCCGGCGGAGAATTTCTGCCGTGCGCTGCGAAGCGAAATCGAACAGTTGCGGGCAGTGCGCGCCTGGCTGCATCAGGGCACCAAGCAAGATACGGACTCCGCCGGCCGGTTGGCGAAAATCCTTGCTACGGATTTGTCCGCCGACAGCTTTGCCCTGTTCCGCGAATGGCTGATGACCAAGGATGGCGCGCCTCGCAAAAAACTCGCCGCCAAAGCGCTGGCGGATGCGCGGCCCGATCTTCTTTCCTATCTGAGCGACCTGCAGGACCGCTTTTGCAAGGCCGAAGACCGCCAGCGCGCGGCCCGGGCGGCTCGGCTGGCGCAAGCTGCGCTCACCTTGATCGATGCCATGCGCCGTGAATATGCCGCCGCCAAGACGCGGCGCGCCGTGCTGGATTATGACGACCTGATCGTGAAGACCCTGGCCCTGCTGGAGCGGGGCAATGCGGCGCAATGGGTGCTCTACAAGCTCGACAACGGCATCGATCACATCCTGATCGACGAGGCCCAGGACACCAGCCCCGAGCAATGGGCGATCGTGCGCAAGCTGACGGAGGAATTCTTCGCCGGCACCGGGCGCGAGCGGAAGCTGGCGCGCACCATCTTTGCGGTGGGCGACGAAAAGCAATCGATCTTCAGCTTCCAGGGCGCCGATCCCACCCAGTTCGACATCAACCGGAATTATTTCGAACAACTCGCCACCCAGGCGGAACAGCCTTTTTTGGATCAGCCGCTGGTCACTTCGCGCCGTTCGGCTCCGGAAATTCTACAGTTCGTGGATCACGTTTTTTTCGACGCGGCAGCACGCGCGGGTTTGACCTCGCGCGACCAGGCCATCACCCATCTGGCCCATCGCGCCGAGGCCATGGGTGGGATCGAATTCTGGACGGCGCTGGCACCGCCGCCTGCCGTAACGGTCGATCCCTATCTGCCGGTCGATGCGGTGCAGCCCGACAGTCCCATCGTCGAACTGGCAAGACGCATTGCCGGCCAGATCCGCACCTGGCTGGACGCAGGCGCGACGTTGCCGGGCCATGACAAGCCCATCGCGCCCGGCGATATCATGATCCTGTTGCCGCGCCGCGAGCCCTTCGGCGGCGAGATCATCCGGCAATTGAAGTTGCGCCGCATTCCGGTGGCGGGCGCGGACCGCATCGTCCTCACCGAACAGATCGCGGTGATGGACCTGATGGCGCTGGGCCGTTTCGTGCTGCAGCGGGAAGATGACCTCAATCTCGCCGCCCTGCTTCGCTCCCCGCTCTGCAGTATCGGCGAGGAGGATCTTTTTGTCCTGTGCCATGGGCGCGCCGGCACGGTCTGGCAATCGCTGTCCGATCAGAAAAGCCAGGCGCGCTTCGAAGCGGCGCATGTCTTTCTGTCCGAAATGCTGGCGCGCGCCGACTATGCGCCGCCCTTCGAATTCTACAGCCACGCGCTGACCACATTGGACAAGAAGCGCGACCTGATCGCGCGGCTGGGGCCGGAATCCACCGACGCGATCGAGGAATTCGTTTCTCTCGCCCTCGCCTATGAGCGGATGCACACCCCATCGCTGGAAGGATTTCTCGACTGGGTGGCGCGGGGCGATACCGAAATCAAGCGCGACATGGAGCGCGGCCGCAACGAAGTGCGGGTGATGACGGTGCATGGCGCCAAGGGGCTGGAAGCCGATATCGTGATCCTGCCCGATACCACCGCCCTGCCCGATCCGCCCTCGCGCAAGGGGCATCTGCTCTATGGCGAAGCCAGCGTGTTGTTCCCCCTGGCCGAAAGCGAGGCGCCGGAAAGCGTCAAAGCCGCCAAGCGCATCGAAGAAGACCAGACACTGCGCGAACACCGGCGCCTGCTCTATGTCGCGCTCACCCGCGCGCGCGACCGCCTTTATGTCTGCGGCTTTGAAAATCGCCGCGGCGTGCGCGACGGCTCCTGGTACGCGCTTGCACGCGCCGCGGCCGAAGCGCTGGGGCGGCCCATCACCCGCCACGGCGAAGCCGCGTCGGCCTTCGGGCATGTCGAGAATGAAACACGCAAGACCGAAACCGGCATGGCGCCGGCGCAAACTCCGTTGCCGGGATGGGCGATGCGCCCGGCGCCGCCGGATCGCATCGCGCCGCGACTGATCCGCCCGTCCGATGCGCTCGACATGCCGGAGCAGACATCCCTGTCGCCCTTGCGCGCGACCACGGACCGCTTCAAGCGCGGCAATGTCGTGCATGCCTTGCTGGCCCGGCTGCCGGACATCGCCCCCGATGCGCGGCGCGGGCTGGCGATCCAATATGCCGTCGCACAAGGCTTCGACGAGGACGCCGCCGCGGCGCTGGCGGACGAAACCCTGAGGCTGCTGGACGATCCTGAGTTCGCGCCGGTCTTCTCGCCCACCAGCCGGGCCGAGGTCGCATTCCTGGCGGCGCTGCCCGAACTGGGCCCGGGCGCCCAGGTCAATGGCCGCGTCGACCGGCTGGCGATTACGGATACGGAAGTTTTGATTCTGGATTTCAAGACCAATCGCCCGCCCCCTTCGCGCGAAGAGGATGTCAGTCCCATTTACCTTGCTCAGATGGCGGTCTACCGCGCCGCCGCGGCGCGGATATTCCCGGACCGGCGAATCGTCTGCGGCCTGGTCTGGACCGACGGCCCGTCCCTGATGCGGCTTTCCGATCTCCTTCTGGACCGTCAAATGGCCCGGATCCGCCAGCGGCTTGACCCTGAGGGGGTGCATTCCTAGATATATGATCGGCGGTCAGCAGAAGCCGAAAGCGGTTTTCCGCCCGGCCGCGCGACCGGAAAAGTGCGCAGCAAAGGACGTTAGCCCATGCCCATCAAAGTCTCGGATGCCTCATTCCAGGCCGATGTTCTGGACGCCACCAAGCCGGTCCTGGTGGATTTCTGGGCCGAATGGTGCGGGCCTTGCCGCATGATCGCGCCGGCGCTGGATGAGCTTTCCGCCGAGCTGGGCGACAAGGTGACCATCGCCAAGATCAATATCGACGAAAATCCCCACGTCCCCACCAAGTATGGCGTGCGCGGCATCCCCACCATGATGATCTTCTCTCAAGGCCAGGTTGCCGCCACCAAGGTCGGTGCGCTGCCCAAGTCCAAGATTAAAGAGTGGATCGAATCCTCGATCTGATTCTCTTTGGTCGCGCAGCCGGACGCCGAACCGGTACCCACTTCGGCTGGCTGCACTCTATATTTCTTATTTTCCCGGCGTGACGCCGCGGAAAACCGCCGATACGATAGTTTCCTGAGAAACATCTTTCGGGGGTCTTCATGCGGCGTTCCGTTCTGCTCGGGCTGGCTGGTTTTCTTCTGACGGGCGCGGCATTCGCGCAAACCTCTTCCAACGATTATGCCAGCCTGACGGCGCGCTTCGATGCGGCGATCAACCCGCGCGAGCTGGATGGCTGGATGAAGCTTCTGGCGGCGGAGCCCAACCATGTCGGCTCGCCCCACAACAAGGCCAATGCCGATTGGATCCTGAAACAGTTCCGGGATTTCGGCTGGGACGCGCATATCGAAACCTATCAGGTGCTTTATCCCACGCCGATCAGCGAGGCGCTGGATATTCCCGACCTCAACGGCAAGCCATGGAAAGCGGCGTTGCAGGAGCGGCCCATTCCCGGCGACAGCTCCGCCACCGCCAAGGACAAGGCCTTGCCCGCCTATCTCGCCTTCCAAGGTGACGGCGATGTCACGGCGCCCCTGGTCTATGTCAATTACGGCAATGTCGACGATTACAAGCAGCTGGAGCAGCTCGGCATCTCGGTCAAAGGCAAGATCGTCATCACCCGTTACGGCCAGGGCTGGCGCGGCCTCAAGGTCAAGCTGGCCCAGGATCATGGCGCGGTCGGCGCCCTGATCTATTCGGATCCCGCCGATGACGGCTATTCGGTGGACGGCGTCTATCCCAAAGGCCCGATGCGCCCTGCCCAAGGCTTTCAGCGCGGCTCGGTCGCCGACATGACGATCTATCCCGGCGATCCTCTGACCCCGGGCGTCGCGGCCAAGGAAGGCGCCAAACGCCTGACCCGGGAAACCTCGCCTTCGATTCTGAAAATTCCCGCGCTGCCGATTTCCTATGGCGATGCGCAAGTGATGCTGGGCGCGATGGATGGCGTGGTGGCGCCGGAGAATTGGCGCGGCCATCTGGGCATCACCTATCGCGTCACCGGCAAAGTGCCGGTGCATCTGATGGTGAAGTCGGAATGGAGCCTGAAAACCATCTATGACGTGATCGCCACCCTCAAAGGCTCGCAATATCCCGATCAGTGGGTGGTCCGCGGCAATCATCATGACGGCTGGGTGTTCGGCGCCAGCGATCCCTTGTCCGGCCAGACCGCGCTTCTGGCGGAAGCCAAGGCGCTGGGCCAGTTGAACAAGGCCGGCTGGAAGCCCAAGCGCACCATCGTCTACGCCAGCTGGGACGCGGAAGAGCCCATGCTGCTGGGCTCGACCGAATGGGCCGAAGATCATGCCGACGAGCTGAAGAAAAAGGCCATCGTCTATATCAACAGCGACGGCAATGGCCGCGGCATTCTCAATGTGGGCGGCAGCGAGGATCTGGAGAAATTCGTCAGCGACACGCTGGCCGGCCTGGTCGATCCGGAAACCGGCCAGTCGGTGGATGCCCGCCGCCGTGCCAAATTGCGCATGGCCGGGCCGATGGCGGACGAGCATGACCGCGCCATGGGCCGCCAGGCGGCGGACGCCAGCCGGAACATGCCGCTGGAGCCGCTGGGCTCGGGCTCGGACTATTCGGCCTATCTCCAACATCTGGGTCTGGCGACGCTCGATTACGGCTATGGCGGCGAAGGCCGTTCCAGCGGCGTCTATCATTCGCGCTACGACACCTACGAGCATCACAGCAAATTCGTCGATCCGGGCTTCGTCTATGACGCGCTTCTGGCCAAGACGGTGGGCCGCGCGGTGATCAAGGCCGCCGATACGGATATGCCGATCCAGCAGGCGTCCGATTTCGCCGATGCCATCGGTCAATATGTGGGCGAAGTGAAACGGCTGGCGGACACGCGGCGCACCGCGGCGGAAACCCAGAAGAAGAATCTGGCGGACAATGTCTATGCCCTGGCCGCCGATCCCACCAAGCCGCATGCCAATCCCACGCCGCTGCAGGAGGTGCCGAAATTCGATTTCGCGCCGCTCGATCAGGCGGAAGCGAAGCTGAAGGCCAGCGCCAAGGCCTATGACGATGCCGTGACCGCCAATGGCGCGCAGCTCTCAGCCGCCGACCGCGCCCGCCTGCAGGGACTGATGCAATCCATCGGCCAGACCTTGCTGTTGGAAAAGGGCCTGCCCTTCCGCGATTGGTACAAGAATTCGATCTATGCGCCCGGCCGCTTCACCGGCTACGGCGCCAAGACCTTGCCGGGCGTACGCGAAGCGATCGAGGAAGAACGCTGGGCCGATGCCACCCAATATATCGGGCTGACGGCGGGCACCATCAACGCCTACAGCGCCCGGCTGGATGAAGCGACGGCGGTCTTGAAACGCTGAAATGTCCCGCCCTCATCCTTCGACAGGCTCAGGATGAGGGCGGGCCGATCTTCAGCTGTTCTCTCTGAGAATATAGCCCGCGAGATAGAGCGAGCCGCAGATCAGGATTCGCGGCGGCGGCTCCTTGGGGTGGGCGCGCGCCCAGGCGTTCACTTGCAGCATGGCGTCTTCCAGATCCTCGGCCGGGGCGGCATCCAGCCCGGCGGCACGGGCGGCGTCATAAAGTGCGCCGGCGCCCAGGCTGGCCGCCTCGCCGGGGATAGAAACCGTCACAACATGTCGTGCCAAGCCTTTGAAAGCAGATAGAAAACCTTCCGCGTCCTTGGTCCGCAGCATGGCGCAGATCAGATAGAGAGGCCTGTCAACTTTCTCGTCCAGGTCGGCGATGGCGCGACTGACGGCGGCGGCGCAATGCGGATTGTGGCCACCATCCAGCCAGATCTCCGCGCCGTCGGGCGCCTGGCCGACCAGCGGGCCGTGGGACAGGTGCTGCAGCCGTCCCGGCCAGTCCACGCTGCGCACGCCCTTTTCGACAGCGGCGTCGGCGCCCCAATCCATCGCCCGCCCCGCCTGCATGGCATGGCGCAGGCCCGCGATGGCGACGGCGGCATTGTCGATCTGGTGGCGGCCGATCAGCCGGGGCAGCGGCAGGTCGAGCAGGCCCATTTCGTCCTCATAGACCATGCGGCCATGTTCCTGACGGCCGAAAAAATCCTGCCCAAAGACAAAGGCGGGCGCGCTCACGGTGTCGGCCCGGCGCAGGATCACCTCACGGGCGATCTCATCTTGCGGACCGATCACGACCGGAACACCGGGCTTGATGATGCCGGCCTTCTCGCCCGCGATGGTGGCGATGTCGCTGCCGAGAAATTCGATGTGATCCAGCCCCACCGGCTGGATGATGGTCATGGCGGGCTTGGGCACCACATTGGTGGCGTCATAGGTGCCGCCCAGCCCCACTTCCAGCACCACCGCATCGGCCGGGTGCCGGGAAAAGGCCAGGAACATGGCGGCGCCGGTGATCTCGAAAAAGGTGATGGGCTCGCCGTCATTGACCCGCTCCACCTCTTCCAGCACGGCGCAAAGCTCGTCTTCCGAGATCAATTCGCCGGCGATGCGGATGCGCTCGTGAAATCGCACCAGATGCGGCGAGATATGCATGTGAACCTTCAGGCCCTGTGCCTCCAGGATGGCGCGGGAGAAAGCGCAGGCCGAGCCCTTGCCGTTGGTGCCCGCGACATGGATCACGGGCGGCAGCTTGAGCTGCGGATTGCCCAAGGCGCCCAGGAGCCGGAGCATGCGGTCCAGCACCAGATCGATCTTCTTGGGATGCAGCGCCAAAAGCCGGCCCAGAATCGCCGCGCTGCGCGACGATTCAAACCCGCTGCTCAGGGCTGGGATCATTGCGCGGCGACCGCGCGTCCATTGCCGTTGAGGTTGGGCGGCGGCAAGGTCCGGGCCTTGGGGCGCGGCTTCTTCATCAGCATGTGCAGAATGCGCGACAGGCCGGCGCGCATCTCCGCGCGGGGCAGGACCATGTCCAGCATGCCATGCGCCAGAAGATATTCGGCCCGCTGGAATCCCTCGGGCAGTTTTTCGCGGATGGTCTGGGCGATGACGCGGGCGCCGGCAAAACCAATTTGCGCGCCCGGCTCGGCGATCTGAATGTCGCCCAGCATGGCATAGGAGGCCGAAACGCCGCCGAAGGTGGGATCGGTGAAGACTACGATGTAAGGCAGGCCCGCTTCCTTCAGCATCTGCACCGCGATGGTGGTGCGCGGCATCTGCATCAGAGAGAGCATGCTTTCCTGCATGCGCGCGCCGCCCGACGAAACATAAAGCACGAAGGCGCGCTTTTCCGCGATCGCCGCTTCGGCCGCCCGGACAAAGGCTTCGCCCACCGCCATGCCCAAGGAGCCGCCCAGAAAGTCGAACGCCTGCACCGCGATCATCACCGGCAGGCCGTCGATGGTGCCGCGCGCGGCACTGAAGGCTTCGGGCCGCGAGGTCTTGGCCTTGGCGGCTTTCATCTCGTCGGCATAGCGCTTCTCGGCCTTGAAGCGCAGGGGATCGCTGGCCACCTGGGGCGGCGGCAATTCCGTGTAGGAGTTCGGATCGAAGGTGAAGGCAAAGCGCTCCGCCGGGCCGACCCGCAGATGATGGCCGCAATTGGGGCAGACATAAAAATTCGCCACCAGATCGCGGTGGAAGATCATTTCTCCGCAGGCGGAGCATTTGCGCCAGAGATTTTCCGGCGTCTCACGGCCATTGCCGCTGCCCTTGGTCATCAATTTCTTGATGCGGGGGCGGACGAGATTGGTGATCCAGTTCATGCCCTTACCTTAGCACCGGATTCGGCGCGAATGGAATCGGCCAGGGCGCGGCATAGTTCCGACACCGATGCGACAATCGCGTCCCTGCCCGCACCTTGTTTTTCGGCGACGACATTGACAATCGCGGAACCCACCACCGCCGCATCGGCGATGCGGGCGATCTGTGCCGCCTGCGCGGGCGTGCGAATGCCGAAGCCCACGGCGATGGGAAGCTTCGTCGCTTTGCGAATGCGGGCCAGCGCCGCCTTCACCTCGTCTTCGGCAAAACTCTTGGTGCCGGTCACGCCGGTTATGGAGACATAGTAAAGATAACCGCTGGCACCGTTCAGGACCTTCGCCAGCCGCGCGTCATGGGTGGTCGGCGTCACCAGCCGGATGATGTCGATGCCGGCCGCCTGCGCCGGTTTGAGCAGCACCGCATCTTCCTCGGGCGGCAGATCGACGATGATCAGGCCGTCCACGCCCGCGTCGGCGGCTTCGCGCACGAAAGCTTCGGCGCCACGCGCATGCACGGGATTGTAATAGCCCATCAGCACGATCGGCGTTTTGTCGTCGCGCTTGCGGAATCCCCGCACCAATTCCATCGTCCGCGCCATGGTGGCGCCCGCATTCAGCGCCCGAAGGCTGGAGGCTTGCACCGCCGGGCCGTCCGCCATGGGATCGCTGAACGGCATGCCCAGCTCGATCACATCGGCGCCCGCGCCCGGCAAGGCGTCCAAAATCGCCCGCGAGGTTTCGAAATCCGGATCGCCCGCGGTGACGAAAGGCACGAAGGCCGCCCGCCCCTGCGCTTTCAGTTCGGCGAAACGCGCCGCGATCCGGCTCATAGTTTTGCTCCCAGGGCTTCGGCGACCGAGAACACGTCTTTATCGCCACGCCCCGACAGGCAGATGGCGATGGACTGATCCTTGCGCATTGTGGGCGCGACGCGGGCGACATGCGCCAGCGCATGCGCGGATTCCAGGGCGGGGATGATCCCTTCCAGCTTCGAAAGAAGCTGGAAGGCGTCCAGCGCTTCCTGATCGGTGGCGGAGAAATATTTCACCCGGCCGATGTCCTTCAGCCAGGAATGTTCCGGTCCCACGCCAGGATAATCCAGCCCGGCGGAAATCGAATGGGCTTCCTGCACCTGGCCTTCGGCATCCTGCAGCAGATAGGAGCGCGAGCCATGCAGCACGCCCGGCGATCCCTTGGAGATGGTGGCGGCATGACGCGGCGTGTCCACGCCCTCGCCCGCCGCTTCCACGCCATGGATCTGGACGTCCGGGTCGTCGACGAACGGATGGAACATGCCGATGGCGTTGGAGCCGCCCCCCACGCAGGCCACCACCAGATCCGGCAGCTTGCCTTCCTGCTCCAGCATCTGCGCCTTGGTCTCGTTGCCGATCACCAGCTGGAAATCGCGCACCATGCCCGGATAGGGATGCGGGCCCGCCGCCGAACCGATGATGTAGAACGTGTCCTCCACATTGGCGACCCAGTCGCGCAGGGCTTCGTTCATCGCGTCTTTCAAGGTGCGCGCGCCGGAGGTGACAGGCCGCACCGTCGCGCCCAGAAGATTCATCCGAAAGACATTGGGCCGCTGACGCTCGGTGTCCACTTCACCCATATAGACCACGCAGGGAAGCCCGAAGCGCGCCGCCACCGTGGCGGTGGCGACGCCATGCGAGCCCGCCCCGGTTTCGGCGATGATGCGGGTCTTCCCCATCCGCCGCGCCAAGAGAATCTGGCCCAGGCAATTGTTGATCTTGTGCGCGCCGGTGTGATTGAGGTCTTCGCGCTTGAGATAGATTTTGGCGCCGCCGAAATGCTCGGTCAGGCGCGGCGCGAAATAGAGCGGGCTCTCCCGGCCGGCATAATGGGTGAGAAGCTCGCCCAACTCTTTCTGGAAAGCGGGATCGCGCTTGGCCGCTTCATAAGCCTTCTCGAGCTCCAGCAAGAGCGGCATCAAGGTTTCGGCGACAAAGCGCCCGCCATAGGCACCGAAATGCCCCGTGGCATCGGGACCGGACCGGAGGGTATTGGGCAATGTGTTCACGCGCGCACCGTCTGTTTTGCCGCCACGACAAACGCCGCGATGCGGTCTGAGCTTTTGACACCCGGCGCGCTTTCCACGCCGGAGGAGACATCGACCATGTTCGCGCCGCTGACGGCGATGGCCCGGGCGACATTCTCCGGATTCAGGCCGCCCGCCAGAAACCAGGGCCGCGCGAAACTGCGGCCGCTCAATATCCGCCAGTCGAAGGCGGCGCCATGGCCGCCGGGCCGCGACGTGCCGGCGGCGGGCACCGCATCGAACAGGATCATCTCCGCCGCATCGTCATAGGCGGAGGCTTTCGCCAAATCGTCCGCCTCCGAAACCGCGATGGCCTTGATGACGGGAATGCCGAACCGGGACCGGATCCGCGCCGTCCGTTCCGGCGTCTCCTTGCCGTGCAGCTGGAAGAAATCGGGCTTCACCCGTTCGGCGATGGCCGCCAGCTGGGCATCGCTGTCATCGACCACCAGCGCCGCCAGCTTGAGCCGTCCCCGCATCCGCTCCGCCAGCATCGCACCCTGCTCCAGGTCGAGGTTGCGGGGGCTTTTGGCGAAAAACACCAGGCCGCCGAAATCCGCGCCGGCACGCAGCACCGCATCGGCGGCGGCGGCCGAATTGATCCCGCAGATTTTGACCTGGACCGGCATGGGAGGGGGCTTATGGGCTTAAAGACCGCCGGAAATCAAGCAACCCAGGGCAGAGCGGCCCTGGCCTCATGCAGCGACGCGATCGGCCTTAAAAAGAGCTCAGGAAAAGCCCAGGCTTTCGGCAATGGCGCGGGCCGCTTCCACCGGATTGGGGGCGGCGGTGATGGGGCGGCCGATCACCAGGATGCTGGCGCCCGCGTCCAGGGCCTCTTTGGGGCCCATCACCCGCTGCTGGTCGCCCAGATCCGCGCCCTTGGGCCGGATGCCAGGCACCACCAGGAGAAAATCCGGGCCCAGCGCGGCGCGCAGCCGGGCAATCTCATGCGCCGAACAGACCACGCCGTGAAGGCCATTGTCGCGCGTCAGGGTGGCCAGCCGCATGACCTGATCCGCAGCCGGTCCCTGCTGGCCGACCGCTTCGAGGTCCGCATCGGCAAGGCTGGTGAGCACGGTCACCGCGATCACTTTGACGTCGGGATTCACGCCGCGCGCCGCCTCCACTGCCGCTTTCAGCATGGCGGGGCCGCCCGCGGCATGGACATTGAGAATATCGACCCCCAGGCCGGCCGCCGCGCGCACCGCGCCCGCCACCGTGTTGGGAATGTCATGGAATTTCAGGTCCAGGAAAATCGGCAGGCCGATTTCGGCAAAGGCCCTGACGCCCGCCGGGCCATGCGCCGAGAAAAACTCGAGCCCCAGCTTGATGCCGCCCACATGCGGCTTCAGCCGCGCGGCCAAGGCGCGCGCATATTCCAGATCGGTGGTGTCGATGGCGACGAAGACGGGATTGGAACTCATGAAGGCCGCGCGCGAAGGAATAAGGACGCGATGTCCTTACGCTTTCGGCGTACCGCCATTCAAGCGCTCGCGCAATTCCTTACCGGTACGGAAAAACGGCGCGCGCTTTTCGCCCACCGAAACCGGTTCGCCGGTGCGTGGATTGCGACCCATGCGTGACGGCCGCACCTTGACCGAGAACGCGCCAAACCCCCGCAACTCCACGCGATGACCATCGGCCAACGCTTTGGTGATGCTATCGAGCATGGTCGTGACGATCCGCTCCACGTCGCGGTGGTAGAGATGCGGATATCGCGCGGTCAGCCGCGCCACCAATTCAGACTTTATCATCCCAGCCCCTACGGGACATTACCGGTCGTGTAACGCCGTCCGGCCCCGTTAAATTGTCAGAGGGGCCAAGGCGCGTCAACGGGAAGCGTCTGAAAATTCAGGCATTTTTTGCCTTCTTGTTAAGCCTGTTGGCAGGTTCCGGCGGGAGGCCCGCCGGTCTGGCCGCTCTTCGGGGAGGCCGCTAGGCTGCCCCCGCATCGACCGGAGCGGCCATGAGTCACGACGCCCCATTGGAAGCCCAGGAACACACCGAACATGCCGAGCATGCCGCCCATATGCGGGACCCCTTTATTTCCAAGGTCTCCATCACCGTGGCGGTTCTGGCCGTGCTGGCCGCCACCGCCGGCAGCCTGGAAACGGTCGAGGGCGGGCGGGCCATCGCCGAATCGTCGGAGGCCGTTCTGGCACAGGATCAGGCCACGGATGCCTGGAACGAATATCAGGCCGACAGCCTGAAGCGGCACATGTACGACATCGCCGCCGAAAGCGGCCTCAGCCATTTCAAGGATGACAGCGCCGCGGAACGGGGCGTGCAGACCAAGGCCCGGGCCAAGGCCGGGGACGCGGAGAAGGAGCGGGACATCAAGCGGCTTGAGAGCGCCCGCCACGAAAGCCGCCATCATTGGCTGACCGGCGCCGCGACCCTGATCGAGATCGGGATCGCGCTATCGACCGTGGCCATCATCACGCGCCGCCAGTCTTTCTGGCTGGGCGCGATGGGACTGGGCGCGACCGGCATGGCGCTTTTCGCCATCGCCTATGTGAGCTGAGAACCGGCATGCGCAAAGCGCAGACCTGAAAAAGCGCGTGCGCCCTTATAGTGGCCGCATACCATTAGGGGATTTCCGGTGAGCGGCTCCTCCCTCTCCTTTCGCGATCTTTTGCTGGCATTGGCGGTGGTGTTCGTCTGGGGCACCAATTTCGTCGTCATCCGGCTGGGCCTGAACGCCCTGCCGCCGCTGCTGTTCGCGTCGCTGCGTTTCACCTTCGTGCTGCTGCCGATGGTATTCTTTTTACCCCGGCCGAAAGTGCCATTCGCCAATCTCATCATTTATGGTCTGGCCCTTGGGCTGGGTCAGTTCGGGCTTCTGTTCATCGCCATGAATGGATTGATTTCTCCGGGCCTGGCCTCGCTGGTGGTGCAGATGCAGGTCTTCTTCACCATCGGCCTGTCGATGCTGCGCACGGGTGAGCGGTTGAAGCCTTTCCAGCTTGCCGCCTTTGCCCTGGCGATTGGGGGAATGGCCGTGATCGTGGCCCATAATGGCCGAAGCGCCACCGTCGCCGGCGTGCTTCTGGTGGTGGGGGCCGCGGCAGGCTGGGCGATCGCCAATCAATGCTCCAAGGAAGCGGGCAAAGTGAACGCCCTCGCCTATGTGGTTTGGGCCAGCCTCTTTTCCTTGCCGCCGCTTTATCTGCTCTCGTTCCTGCGCGAAGGCTGGCCCGCCATCACCGCCGGGCTGAGCCACGCCACCCCCGTCACCTGGGCCGTGATCCTGTGGCAGAGCGTGGGCAACACCATGTTCGGCTATGGCGTCTGGGCCTGGCTGTTGGCGCGCTACCCCGCCGCCACGGTGTCGCCGCTCACCCTGCTGGTGCCGGTATTCGGGATGGGCGCATCGGCCCTGGTGCTGGGCGAGCCCTTGGAAAGCTGGAAGATCCTGGCGGGGCTTTTGGTGTTGAGCGGGCTGGCATTGAATCTGTTTTGGGCGAGGCGCGGCCGCGCAGCGGACAAAACGGTCCAGTGGACTGTTTTGAGCGACGAGCGCCGCGAGCTTGAGCGAGCGGCCGGACCGGTGCCCGCCCAGATGAACGAATAAACGGTCCACTTCCTTTTCCTGGAAAGGCGCCCCGTAACGCCGGACAAGCAAAAGGGCGCGTCTCTCTTCGAGACGCGCCCCTGTCCTGTCGGACGATGCCTTAGCGGCGCGCCTTGCGCTTGGCCTTGCGGGCGACCTTTTTGGCAGCCTTCTTCGCCTTCTTGGCGGGCTTCTTCGCGGCCTTCTTGGCTTTCTTCACCGCGCCTTTGGCGGCGGCGGCCTTGGCGGGCTTGCGCTTGGCTTTGCGCTTTTTCTTCGCCTTCGGGGCCGGCGCCTCGCCGGTAAACATGCGGACCACCGCGTCTTCCAATTCATTGGCCCGTTGGGCCAGCACGCTCTTCTTCTTCGCAGCCATAAAACGCTCCTCGGTTGGAAATGCACACAAGCATGATTCTGTGTGCGAACAAATGAACGGTTAATTTGTTCTGTGCCTTTCAGATCACAACGCGAGCATCGGGTAAAGAAAAAGGGCGCGCGAAGATCGCGCGCCCTGATTCAGTACTCGGGTTTGAAGCTGCCGCGCCGGGCCATAAGGCCCGGCTTGGCGTTCGGCAGACGAAAGGTCCACTGGACCTTTCGTTATTCCGCCTCACCCTTCTTGGTCTTCTTCTTGAGCGCCGCGCCCAGGATGTCGCCCAAGGACGCGCCGGAATCCGAGGAGCCGAACTGCGCCACGGCTTCCTTCTCTTCGGAGATTTCCCGCGCCTTGATGGAGAGCGAAACCTTGCGGCTGGCCTTGTCGATGCTGGTGACCAGGGCGTCAACCTTGTCGCCCTTGCCGAACCGTTCCGGACGCTGGTCGTTGCGGTCGCGCGCCAGGTCGGCCCGGCGGATGAACGACTTCACGCCGTCGGCCAGGGACACTTCGATGCCGCCGTCATTGACTTCGGTGACGGTCGCGGTGACCACCTGGTTCTTGCGCAGCGCGCCGCCGCCGGCACCCGCCTTCTCGATCGGGTCGTCCGCCAGCTGCTTGATGCCCAGCGAAACCCGTTCCTTCTCGACATCGATGTCCAGCACCTTGGCCTTGACCACCTGGCCCTTTTCATAGGCCTTGATGGCTTCTTCGCCCGGCTCGGTCCAGGACAGGTCGGACAGGTGCACCATGCCGTCGATGTCCTGGTCCAGGCCCACGAACAGGCCGAACTCGGTGATCGACTTGATTTCGCCTTCGATCACGCTGTCGATCGGATGGCGGCTGGTGAAGCCGGACCAGGGATTTTCCTGGGTCTGCTTCAGGCCCAGCGAGATGCGGCGCTTGTTGGAATCCACTTCCAGCACCTGAACGTCCACTTCCGTGCCGGGGGTGACCAGCTTGGAGGGGGCGAGGTTCTTCTTCACCCAGGACATTTCGCTGACATGGACCAGGCCTTCCACGCCCGGCTCCAGCTCCACGAAGGCGCCGTAATCGGTGACATTGGTGACCTTGCCGGTGAACTTGGCGCCCACCGGGTATTTGACGCTGACGCCTTCCCAGGGATCGGTCTGGAGCTGCTTCATGCCCAGCGAGATGCGCTGGGTGTCATGGTTGATCTTGATGATCTGCACCGTGACGGTCTGGCCCACGGTGAGGACTTCGGTCGGGTGCGAGACGCGGCGCCAGGCGATGTCGGTGACATGCAACAGGCCGTCCACGCCGCCCAGATCCACGAAGGCGCCGTAGTCTGTGATGTTTTTGACCACGCCTTCGACCACCTGCTTTTCCTGCAGGGAGGCGACCAGCGAGGTACGTTCCTCGGCGCGGCGCTCTTCCAGGACGGCGCGGCGCGAAACCACGATATTGCCCCGGCGGCGGTCCATTTTCAGGATCTGGAAGGGCTGGGGCTGGTTCATCAGCGGGCCCACATCGCGGGTGGGGCGCACATCGACCTGGCTGCCCGGCAGGAAGGCCACGGCGCCGTCGAGATCGACGGTGAAGCCGCCCTTGACCCGGCCGAAAATCACGCCGGTGACGCGCGACTGGTCGTTGAAGGCCTTTTCCAGCTTGATCCAGCTTTCCACGCGGCGGGCCTTATCGCGGCTGAGGACGGCTTCACCCAGCGCATTCTCGACGCGCTCGAGATAAACCTCGACCTCGTCACCCACCTGGATGTTGGCGGGAACGCCCGGCATGGCGAATTCCTTCAGCGACACCCGGCCTTCGGTCTTCAGGCCCACATCGACCATGGCAAAATCATTCTCGATGGCGACGATCTTGCCCTTGATGACAGCGCCTTCCTGGGGTGACTGGGTCACGAAGCTCTGCTCGAGCATCGCCGCGAAATCGTCGCGGCTGGGGGCGGCAATGGAGTTTTCGCTGTTGGTCTTGGTCTGGGTTGCTACGCGGGCCATTCAAAATCCTCAAAACAGGGTCATGCCGAATGGCGGATCGCCACTGGACTTCCCATGCGGGTGCATGGGCGGAAAGGTTTGCAGAAGAAGTAAGCGGGTGGCTCGAAAGCCGCCGGGCCTCCTTAGCCCCTGTGGCGGTCTTTGAGCGCGCCTTCGATCTTGGTGGAAACCAAGGCAAGGGCTGCCGCGAACGCCGCGTCTATACCCAAATCGGAGGTATCGAGCAAGGCGGCGTCCGGGGCCTGGATCAGGGGCGAAATCGGCCGGGATTTGTCGGCGGCGTCCCGGGCATTGAGTTCCGCCAGAAGCCCGGCCTCGTCCCGCTGAATGCCCATGCCCTTGAGTTCCAGCCAGCGGCGATGGGCCCGCAGTTCGGGCCGGGCGTCGATATAGAGTTTGGCGGTGGCCTCCGGGCAGATCACGGTCCCGATGTCCCGCCCGTCCATCACCGCCCCCGGACTTCCCCCCGGCGGAGAGGTGAGAAAGCTGCGCTGGAAATCCAGCAGGGCCTGACGGACCGCCCCGATCGCGGCCACTTGGGATGCCGCCTGCCCCACCACATCGGTGCGGATCGCCGGATCGCCCGCCAGGGAAAGATCGATCGACTGAGCCCCTTTCAAGGCATCGGCGGGATTTTTGGGATCGCCCTTGGCATCCAGGACAGCCAGCGCCGTCAACCGGTACAAGGCACCGGAGTCCAGATGCGCGAAATGGAAATGCGCCGCCAACTTCTTGGCCAGCGTTCCCTTGCCCGACGCGGCGGTCCCGTCCACGGCGATGACGACGGATTTGCTCATGCGCCGGTCCTCACGAAATCCGCGCCCAGGCCGCGCATCAGCTCCAGGTAGGACGGAAAGCTGGTGGCGATCATGGCGATGTCATCCACCGTCACCGGCGCCTGCGATGCCATCCCCAGCGTCAGAAAGGACATGGCGATGCGGTGATCCATGTGGGTGACCACCGTGCCGCCGCCGGGCACCGCGGGCGCGCCTGTCACCGTCAGGCCGTCCGCCGCCTCGCTCACCGCAACGCCATTGGCCTCAAGCCCCCGCGCGATCGCCGACAGCCGGTCGCTTTCCTTCACGCGCAACTCCTCCAGCCCCTGCATCACGGTTTCGCCTTGGGCAAAGGCCGCGATCACCGCCAGAATGGGATATTCGTCGATCATGGAGGGCGACCGCGCTGCCGGGACGACAACGCCTTTCAGGCGCGAATGCCGCACCAGAAGATCGCCGATCTCCTCGCCGCCGCTGCTGCGCCGGTTCTGAATCCGAATATCGGCCCCCATCTCCAGCAAGGTTTCGATCAGGCCGATGCGGCGGGGATTGAGCAGGATCGCGGGAATGGTCATTTCCGATCCCGGCACGATCAGCGCGGCCGCCAGCGGAAAAGCGGCCGAAGACGGATCGCGGGGCACCTCCACCGAACAGGCTTTCAGAGGGGCCGGTCCGTGCACGGAAATCGTCTCGCCGTCCGCCGAGGCTTCGACATGAATCTCGGCGCCGAACGCCGCCAGCATCTTTTCGGTGTGATCGCGGGTCAGCGCATGTTGCGAAATCCGGCTCGTGCCTTCGGCTTTCAACGCCGCCAGCAGCAACGCCGATTTCACCTGGGCGGAGGCCACCGTCACGTCGCAGGAAATCGCAGGGGCATTCGCCGCGCCGATCACCGTCACCGGCATCAGGGCCTTGGGCCCCTGCGCCTCATAGCGCGTGCCAAACCGGGTCAAGGGATCGAGCACTCGCGCCATCGGCCGCGAACGGAGACTGGCATCGCCGGTGAACGTGGCGCGGATCGGCGTGGTCGCCACCGCGCCCATCATCAGCCGCGATCCGGTGCCGGAATTTCCGAAATCCAGGGCGCCATCGGGCTGGCGCCAGCTGCCCGCGCCCGTCACCCGCCAAAGCCCCTCGCCGTCGCGGGTCACTTCGGCCCCCAGCGCCCGGACGGCATTCGCCGTATTCAGGACGTCCTCGGATTCTAACAGGCCGGATATCCGGGTTTCGCCCATGGCCATTCCGCCCAGAATCAAGGCCCGCTGGGAGATGGATTTGTCCCCCGGAACCGCCGCTATCCCCTTGAGCGGGCCCGACTTGCGGGCGCTGAGCGGCTGGACGGCATCGGGGACGGCGAGATGGGGCATCGGGGAGCTTCGATTGCGCTTTACAGGCGGTGCGAGAAGTGGCAAACGCCCCCTCCGACTATCTCTTCTTTATGGGAACGAGCACCTTGGTCAAGGCGGATCTTGGAACGAAGCGTGGATGCCCCAGTTGCGGCGCGCGCTTCTACGACCTGTCGAAGCGTCCGATCGAATGCCCCAAATGCGGCTTCTCGTTCGAACCGGAGGCGCTTTACAAGCAGCGCCGCGGCCGTCAACCCGAACCTGCGGCCGGCGTGGTTGCCGCGGCGGAATCCGAGGACGAGGATTCGGACGACGAGAACGAGGATTCCGATTCCGAGAATGAGGAAGAAGAAGGGGAAGCCGTCGAGGAAGCGCCGCTGAACGTCACCGCCACGGGCGAAGACGAAGATGAAGCTGCCGAGGAAGAAGAAGCCGAGGCGGATTCGGGGATGAGCGTGGTCGAAGGCGACGAAGACGTTGCCATCGAAGACATCGAAGTCGAAGACGGCGAAGATGACGAAGAAGGCGATGACGACCTTCTTGCGGAAGTCGAAGAAGATGAAGACGATGTCGCCGGGATCATCGATCCGGGTATCGCCAAGGACGAAGGCTAAGACTTAGAATTGCCTGCCGCCCGCTTTCCAGCAGGACGGCATCAGAAAATGGGGCCATAGCTCAGCTGGGAGAGCGCCTGCATGGCATGCAGGAGGTCAGCGGTTCGATCCCGCTTGGCTCCACCATTTCCCGCCTCCACCATCTCATAAATCCTGCATCGCCCGCGCCAGCGGGAAATGGTGGAGACAAGCGCCTGAGCGCGGCGCGCGACAGCGCCTTGAGCCGCGCAAAGGGCGCAGGCGGCCAACAACCTCCCGCCTATGCTAACTACACTGCCCGCACCGTGCGCCCTCTCAGACCGTCCGATGGCCGAAGCCGGCAGCGAGTTCTCGCAGGCCCGCGATCTGCTCCGGCGAATAGGGGCGTTCCCGCGCGAGGCGGGCGGCGGCGGCAATTCGCGCCGGCGACGTCGACGAGAACAAAACGATGCCGTCGCGATTGGCGTCCAACGCTTCGGCCAACAGCAATTCCGCCACGCTTTCCCGGCTTGCCGGGTCAAGCCCCGTCAGGGACACCCAGCGTTTGCGGAATGCATCATCTCCCGCCAGACGGTCGACGATGTCCTTAAGTGCGTGGGCCAGTACCGAATGGGTGATGGTAAAGAAGTTTCCCCGATTGGCGAGCGGGGCGAGCCCATCTTCCAGCACCGTGCTGGCGGTCTGGATGATCGGCACGCGCGAGCCATATTGGGCGACAAGCCGATCCGTCTGCTCCCGGGTGGACGCGAAGCCGAAAGAGCCGATCTTGCCCGCGGCGCGAAGCTTTTCCAGCAGCGCCATCACAGAGCCATCGGCCAGATAGGGCGTATCGACTTCGTGAAGCAGCAGCGCATCCAGGTGATCGGTGCGCAATTCGCGCAAGCTCTTGTCCACGCTTTTGCGCAGACTGTGCGTGTCAAACACATTGGGACGATAGACTTCCCGATCCGGAACAGGCTTCCCGAAAATCCGATTGGCAATCTTATCGGCCCGATGAAGCAAGCCGCGCACCCTGTCTCCGGGCGGCGGCATGATGCCGGCTTTGCTGGTAACGATCATTTCGGCGCGATGCTTGGGAAGAAATTGGCCGAGTACGCCTTCCGCGCCACCCAGCATGTACATGCGCGCGATATCGAAATAACGGATGCCATTGTCGAAGGCGGCTTCCACCAGGCGCAGGGACGTCTCCGCGCGCCTGCCCCCGCTCAGCCAGGCGCAACCAAAGCCCAGCGAAGGAATGTCCCTGGAAAATGGTTTGCCGATCAAAAACCGCCCCGATTAACTCTGAGATTCGAAATGCGCTGAAGCGGTCTCGCCCGCGATGGTAGGATCAGTACTCATTATTGCATTACAACCGCCGCGTTATATGATCCAAAAAGATTAAAAAAAATTCGTGAAAGCGAGTCTTTCCGTGCCGGCCGCGCCACACACCAACGCCGCTTTGGCCGGTGCGATTCATCGCGCCGCTCCCGATGAATTGGAACGGCCAGGCGCCTTCGACGCCATCGTGATCGGCGCCGGCGCGGCGGGCGGGCTTGCCGCCGAGCGGCTGACCCAGGCCGGATTGCGCGTGCTTATCCTCGATGCCGGATTTCGGCAGAGCTTTTTCCGCTCGCCGGTTCGGCGCTTCATCGCCGAAGCGGTCAGCCGCGCCGCCAATCCCAATTTCCTTCCCTTCATGCCGCCGTCCCTTCTCTATCAGGGACGCCGGGTGCTGCGCCGGGTGGGCCGCATCCGCCAGAAGGTGCAAATCCAATGCTATGCGTGGGAGCGCCGCCCCGACGCATTCGTGGACGATCTCGACTGTCCCTACACCACCCCTCCGGACCGGCCCTTTCTCTGGATTCGCGCCCGCGCCTTGCAAGGCCGCGTGGGAATACCAGGGCATGGTCGCCTCTATTTTCGCCTGGGGCATGACGATCTCGTTCCCACCGACGGCAGAAGCCCTGTCTGGCCGCTCGCGCCAGGCGAACTGGATTCCTGGTATTCGGATGTCGAAAAGCGGTTGGGAATAGCGGGCGCCCGCGACGGCTTACCCTGGCTCCCCGACAGCGAGATCGCCGATCCATTGACGCCCACGGTGGCGGAAACAGCGTTCATGGATCAGGTGAGAGCCCGCTGGCCGGGCTTTCATCCGATTCTCGGCCGCTATGCGCCGCCCGCCGATACGCTTGCCGGCGCCGCGCGCACCGGAAAGCTCACCTTGCGGCAAGGCGCCGTCGTGCAGGAAGTGGAAGTCAGCAACGGCAAGGTGACGGGAATCCGCTGGTTCGATCAGGCCAGCCGCACCAGCCGCAAGGTGCAAGCCCCCCTGGTTTTTCTTTGCGCATCCGCATTGGAATCGACGCGCATTCTCATGCTGTCGCAAGACACCGCGACGGGACGCGGCATTGGTTCGCGATCGAACGCGCTCGGCCGTCATCTCATGGATCACGTGATCATCCGGGCGGAAGGAAACGGCCCCGCCCTCCCCGGCGACAAGACGGTAAAACTCGGCGATGGGCGCTGCGTCTATCTTCCCCGTTTCGACGCGCGGGGCGAGAGCGCGCCCCGGCCCGGACGCGGATTCGGCGTGCAGGTCTATCAGGTCGATATGGGACAGGGCCGCTCCTATTTCGGCGCGACCGCATTTTCCGAAATGCTGCCGCGGCACGACAATCATGTGGTTTTGAATCGGCAGAAGCTCGACCGCTGGGGCATTCCCACCCTTCACATCGATTGCTCCTACAGCGAGCAGGAACTCACGCGCGTCGCCGATCAAATCGATGGCTTGCGGGCCTTGTCCGCCACCGCGGGAATCTCGTTGGACCGGATCGATGAGCATGCCTGCCCGCCCGGTTTCGCCATCCATGAATGCGGAACCGCGCGAATGGGCAGCGATCCCGCCGCCTCGGTCCTCGATCCGCACAATCAATGCTGGGATGCCGCGGGCCTTTACGTCACTGACAGCGCCTCATTCCCATCGCAAGGCAGCCAGAATCCCACCTTGACCGTGATGGCGCTCACGGCGCGCGCCAGCGCCCATGCTTTGCGGACGGCCCAAGCCTGATGCTCAATTCACGCCGGCGGGACACTTAACGACATTTGCGGGAGACATCCTCTCCCGGGCGAGGCTAAAGTCCGCTGTCACAAACGGATTTGTCTTTTGAGCAGCTTTCAGGACGCACGCACGCTTCCCCGGGACACCGTCCTGAGCCCCGACTTGGCGATTGTCGGCGGCGGCCCTGCCGGCATCAGCCTGGCGCTGGCGCTGGCTGAGAGCGGCCAGAATATCCTGCTGCTGGAATCCGGCGGGCGAACCTTCGAAGCCGATGTCCAGAAACTGTATGAAGGCAGTCAGACCGGCGTGCCCTATATCGCCCTTGATGGCGGGCGCCTGCGCTATCTGGGCGGCAGCACCAACCACTGGGGCGGCTGGACCCGCCCGCTGGACAAGATCGACTTCGAAAACCGCAAGGGCATGCCGTATTTCGGCTGGCCTTTCCGGCGCGACGCGATCGAGCCCTATTTCGCCCGCGCCCAGTCCCTGATCGAAGCCGGCCCCTGGATCTATGACGAAGCGGACAACGTCATATCCGGCAATGGGCCGCTGCTGCGCTTGGGCCCGGGCGGCATCTATACGAGCTGGTTCCAGTTTTCCAGGACCAGGGACAACAACTTGCCGACCCATTTCGGCGACCGTTACCAGGCCGATCTGATCAAAGCGGCGCGCATCACTCCTCTGCTCAACGCCAATGTCACCGCCATCCGCCTGTCGCCGGATGCGGGCCGCGTCACGCAGCTGGACGTGGCCACCTTGTCGGGCAACCGGCTGACGGTGAAGCCCCGCTACACGGTCCTGGCGGCGGGCGCGATCGAGAATGCCCGGCTGATGCTCGCCTCCAACGATGTGACGACAGCCGGCGTGGGCAATGGCAACGATCTGGTGGGGCGGTTTTTTGCCGATCATCCCATTCCCCGCAATGTCGCCACCCTGGTGCTGTTCGATGAAGGCATCTCGCCCCTCTATTTCAACAATGTGGCATTGCCGGACGGCGCGGTGATGCGCGCGGTTCTTTCCCCTCGCCAGGAATTCATGCGCGCGCATGGGGTGGCCGGATCGCTCACCACCGTGGAAAACGAAGCCAAGCTCGACGCTTTCGCGACGGCGGCGGTGGTGACAACGGCCCAGGCCCTGGGCGTGGATGCTTCGCATGCCAAGGCCTATTCGCTGGGCTGCGGCATGGAGATGGCGCCGGATCCGGATCGCCGGCTGACCCTGAGGACGGAGCGCGATGCGCTGGGAATGCCGCGCCTCAACTTGCACATGACGATTTCGGATGACGATTTCACGCTGTTCCGTCAGACGCTGACGGAATTGGGGCGCCAGCTTCTGGCCGCGAAAAGCGGGATGCTGCACATCAGCTACAACCGGCGCGACGAATGGCTGGAAGCGATGGATTGGGGCAACCATCACCTGGGCACCACGCGGATGCATGGCGATCCCAAGCAGGGCGTGGTGGACGCCAACAGCAAAGTGCACGGCATCGGCAATCTGTACGTGGCGGGCAGTTCGGTCTTCCCGACGTACGGATCGTCCAATCCCACCTTGAATCTCGTGGCCTTGACCTTGCGGTTGGCCGATCACTTGAAAAAGGTGATGGCATGACCCGGCGCGGCGTATTGGCGGGATTGGCGGCGGTCCTGGCGCTGGCGGGCGGCGCGGCCTGGAAATTCCGCTTGTTCGCCAAACATTATCCGTCCACGCCCTATGACGACCTGCTGGACCAGATCACCGATCGTGAGCCGGCCATCGTCTTCGGTCAGGCCGCGCGCAACTCCCTGCCCGGCGCCGCGCAACTGGCAGCCGAATTGCGCCGCGACCGCCGCAGCCTGGGCGAGCGCGCCGCTGCGGAGCCCGGCGAGGCCCAGATCGCCGAAGTGGCGGGCTGGGTGGTGCCGCAAAGCGTGGCCCGGTACGCGGCCCTGGCCGCCCAGGCCTGACTTTCGCCGGTTCCCGAAGGATCCGGCGGGCCTTGAAGCGCGGTGGAAAAACACCATTTCTCTTTTGTAAACCTTGGTGCCGCAGTGGGCCTCGGATTTGCAAGCCGCTCGAAAGGAGGGCTGAAAGATGACGCGTAACGCTTATTTCGACAGCCCATTCCTGTTGGGCTTTGAGCCGCTGGAGCGGCTTCTGGAACGGACGGCCAAGAGCGCCGCCGACAGCTATCCGCCCTATAATATCGAGGCCACGGAAGACGGCGGGATCGCCATCACCCTGGCCGTGGCGGGCTTCGCCAAGGACGAAATTGCGGTCACCGTCGAGGATCGCCAGCTGGTGATCCGGGGACGGCAAAATGAAGCCGGCGGCAAAACGTTCCTTCATCGCGGCATTGCAGCGCGACAATTTTTGCGCGCATTCGTACTGGCGGACGGCATCGAAGTGAAAACTGCCGCGTTGGAAAATGGATTGCTGCGGATCATTTTGACGCGTCCGGACATCCAACCCAGCGTGAGGGTCGTAGATATCAAGACTGGAGGCATGCAATGACAGAGCTGTTCGAGAGTGAGGCGGGCGTTGGCCAGAGCCGTATCGCCTATATCAAGCCCACCGGAAGCGAAGAGGCGCAACGGCTGGGTCTGATCCCTGCCAATGTCGAGCTGCCCCAGGGCATGAAACTCTATGTCCTTCATGCCGAAGACGGCAGCGTGCTGGGCTATACCGATGCTTATGCCTCGGCCTATGGCGCGGCGGTGCAGAATGAATTGACCCCGGTGAGCGTGCACTAAGCCTCACCGGCCTGCAAAAACGGAAAAGCCGGAAGCCTCCGCTTCCGGCTTTTTTGTTGCGCGGACGATTGCTAGTGTCGGCGTTTCGGAGGGGACATCCATGCGCAGATCTGTTTTCGTTGCCGCCATTTTGCTGCTCACATCGTTGGCGGCTTCCGCGCAGGACGTCCCCGCCACCGCGCCTCCGCCGGGTAGCTCCACCACCCCTGCCCCGGCCGATGCCGCAACGCCGCCGCCGGCCGAACCGGCCCCGGCGGCACAGCCGGGCAATCCGCCCATGACCGGGCCTCAGCTTCTGATTTCCACCAGCATGGGTGACATCACCTTGCAGCTGGACGCCGTGCGGGCACCCAAAAGCGTGGCCAGCGTCCTGCGCTATGTGCGGGACCGCCACTATAACGGCACCGTGTTCTACCGGGTGGTCAAAGGCTTCGTCATTCAGATGGGCAGCTGGGACGCCAACGTCAAAGGGCGCCCGCCCGGCCATGGGCCCACGCCGCTCGAAGCCGATAACGGCCTCAGCAATCTGCGCGGCACCGTCGCACTGGCCCATGGTGCAGACCTGATGGCCTCGGCGGATTTCTTCATCAATCTCGGGGACAATACGCCCCTCGATCATTTGAAGGACGACACCTTCAACGTCACCGGCTTTACCGTCTTCGGTCAGGTGACGTCGGGCATGGATGTGGTGGACGCCATTTCGCAAGTACCGGTGGGCGATCGCGGGCCGATGCCCGGACAGGCGCCGGTCGATCCGATCCTGATCAAGAAAGTCTCGATCGTGGGCGAGCCGGATCTGCCGCCCGCCAAGGCGCCAGCCGCCAAACAGTCGGTGAAGAAGAAAAAGGCTTAAAGCGTTTTCGGTTTAAGCGGCCTGGCTCGATGAGCCGGTCTGATCAATCAGAATGGCGTAGAGCGCTTCCGCATTCTTGGCGGCGCGCAGCTTTTCGCAGGTCTGCTGGTTGCGCAGAAGCCGGGAAACCCGCGCCAGCGCCTTGAGGTGATCGGCCCCCGCATTCTCCGGCGCCAGGAGCATGAACACCAGATCCACCGGCTGGCCGTCCACCGCTTCGTAATCGATCGCACTCTCCAGGCGCGCAAAGACGCCCATGATGTTGGCGACTCCCGCCATGCGACCATGCGGAATCGCGATGCCGGCGCCCACGCCCGTGGTGCCCAGGCGCTCGCGCTCATTCAAAGTTTCGAAAATCTGCTTTTCCGGCAGCTGGGTGCGGACATGCGCGCGCGCGGCAAGTTCCTGCAGCAACTGCTTCTTGGTTTGAGCCTTGAGAGACGCGAGCACCGCTTCGGGAGCGAGCAGGTCGGAAATGTTCATCAAGCTTCCCAATAAGTTTGCGGGTCATTTTCAGGGTTCCGCCCTCCCCCCGAAAAGCGGCGGGTACATAGGCCGGGACCTTCCGAAAGTCAAACTTGACCCGAATGTCGCGAAAAGCGCGGTATTCGGCGAAATCACACGCCCGCCTTCAGCCGCCTCCGTTCCACCGAAGACGGGATTCGCAAGGCCTCGCGATACTTGGCCACGGTGCGGCGCGCAATATTCACGCCGTCCGCGGTCAACAATGAAACGATTCTATCGTCGGAAAGTATATCGCGACTTTCTTCATTTTCGATCATTTCGCGGATGCGGTCGCGCACCGCTTCGGCGCTGTGCGATTCTGCGCCGTTCACCGCCTGGATCGACGCGGTGAAGAAATATTTCAATTCGAATACGCCACGCGGGGTGGCAATGTATTTGTTGGAGGTGACGCGGCTCACGGTCGATTCATGCATCTGGATCGCGTCGGCGACGGTGCGCAGATTGAGCGGCCGCAAGTGCCGCACGCCATAGGCGAGGAACGAATCCTGCTGGCGCACGATTTCGCTGGCCACTTTCAGGATGGTGCGGGCGCGCTGGTCCAGGCTCTTGACCAACCAATTGGCGCTGTTGAGGCAATCGGTGAGGTAGGTCTTGGAATCCTTGTCCCGGGCATTCTTGCTGACCTTCGCGTAATAGCGCGAATTGACCAAGAGGCGGGGCAACGTGTCGGAATTCAGTTCGATCAGCCAAGCCCCGTCGGGACCGACCCGGACAAAGACATCGGGCACCACCGGCGCCACCTGTTCGGAGCCGAAGGCAAGACCGGGCTTGGGATTGAGGTCGCGGATTTCCGCGATCATGTCGGCGATGTCTTCGGAATCGACGCCACACAAGGCGCACAGGCCGGCCATGTCGCGCCGCGCCAGAAGATCGAGCCTTGTCAAAAGCGCCGCCATGGCAGGATCGAGCCGGTCCTTGGCCTTCAGTTGCAGCGACAGGCATTCCGCCAGATCGCGGGCGCCGATGCCGACCGGATCGAACCCTTGCAGCACGCCCAGCACCGCCTCGACATCCTCGACATCCGTGCCCAGGCGCTCGGCAACCTCCTTAAGGTCGGCGCGGACATAACCGGCTTCATCGACGGCATCGATCAGCGCCATGCAGATCATGCGGTCCGCGGGCAAGAGCGCGGCGATCGCCAGTTGCGCATCCAGATGATCCTTCAAGGTGCCGCCGCCGGCGATGGTGGATTCCAACCCATCCTCTTCGCCGTCGAACCGGCCCGCGGAACGGACCGTGGTCCAGTCGGTCAAGGGCTGCCCACTGGCGGCGGCCATGCGCTGCGACGGATCATCGTCATACATATTGTCCTGGGCCGACGCGTCCAGGTCGGTCACTTTGGAAAAATCGTCCCGCGCCAGGGATTCGTCGGCGCGTTCCGAAGCGGCCAGCTTTTCCACGCTTTCGCGCTCGTCTTCGCGCGGCGCGGTTTCGTCCCGCTCCAGCAGCGGATTCTTTTCAAGCTCGGCTTCGCAATATTCGGCAAGCTCGATGTTGGACAATTGCAGCAGCTTGATAGCCTGCTGCAGTTGCGGCGTCATGACCAGGGACTGGCCCTGCCGGATTTCGAGTCTTTGCCCCAGAGCCATGGTCAGCGCCTACAACGAGAATTTCTCGCCCAGATAGACGCGACGGACATCGCGGTCGCTCACGATGTCGGCGGGGGTGCCTTCCTTCAGCACGCGCCCGTCATGCAGAATGTAAGCCCGGTCGATCACATCCAGCGCATCGCGGACATTGTGATCGGTGATGAGAACGCCGATGCCGCGATCCTTCAGATGGCGCACCAGATCGCGGATTTCGCCCACCGCGATGGGATCGATGCCGGCCAGAGGTTCGTCCAGCAGGATGTAGGAGGGATGGGTCGCCAGCGCGCGGGCGATTTCCACCCGGCGCCGCTCGCCGCCGGACAGCGCGATGGCGGGCGTGTTGCGGATATGGGTGATGCCGAATTCCGCCAGCAGCGCTTCGACCGCCGCTTCCAGACGGGCCGGATCCGGCTCGATCAGTTCGGCGGTGGCGCGGATATTCTGCTCGGCGGTGAGGCCGCGGAAGATCGAGGCTTCCTGCGGCAGATAGCCGATGCCCATCCGGGCCCGCCGGTACATGGGCAGATTGGTGACGTCATGCCCATCCACTTCGATGGAACCGGTGTCGGCCGGGATCAGGCCCGAGATCATGTAGAAGCAGGTGGTTTTGCCGGCGCCGTTGGGGCCCAGCAGGCCCACCACTTCGCCGCGCCGCACCGACAGGCTCACGGAGCGCACCACGGGCCGCTTGTTGAAGCTTTTGCCCACCCGGCTCACCACCAGGCCCTTGCCGCCTTCCACCAGGCGCGGCCGTTCCGCCGCGGCTTCGGCGGAATTTTCAGCGGAATTCGGGCTGTTTTCCAAGCTCATACAAAAATCATGCCTGTTTGTGCTTAAGGAACCCCTAATTCGGGTTGGGAGTCGAGGGCGTGGACGAAGACGGCGGCGTGAAAATGCCCTGCACCCGTCCGCCGCCGCTGGTGCCCGGCGTCTTGGCACCGGCACCCAAAGTCGCCACGCCGGTCTCCAGATTCACCGTGAGCTGGCTGCCGCGCATCACATCCTTCTGCCGCGTCAGCACGACCTTGCCCGTCATGGTGACGGTGCGCGCGACCACGTCATAAACTCCATTATCGCCGGTGACGGTGCCGCTGTTGGGCGAATCCACCACCACATTTCCGCTGGCGAGAATCTTGTCCGGCTTGTTGTCCTTGCCCACCACATTGAGCCGCACCGAATTGGCGCGCATGCGCATGTCGCCCTGCACCACCAGCACATTGCCGGTCCAGGTTCCGGTCTTGGCGTTGCTGTCGGCCTGAAACTTGTCCGCCGAAACATTGATCGGCGCATTGGCGTCGTGCTTGCCGGCCAGGGACGGTGCCATGGACGAGGTCTGCGCCATCGCCGGCGTCGCCGTCAAAAAAGCCAGAAACAATATCGCCCGCGTCATTTCTTCTTCCCGATCAGCGTCATTTTCACATGCCCGTCCAGAGTAAGCTGATGGCTGTCGCGATCATAGTGAAAGCGGTCGGCCCGCATGGTGCCCATCGGTCCCTGGCCCGTGACTTCGCTGCGGCCATCCACCGTCCATTTGTTGAGATCGAAGAACGCGGCTTGGCTGTGCAGCGTATAGCCGGAATCCGAAAAGACATCGATCCCGCCGCTCAGTTCCAGGCTTCCCGCCTTCATGTCGACCACACCGGCCGCGGCATTGGCATTGATCCAGCCATTCTTGTCCGTGGTCAGGTCGGCTTCGACCTTTTTGAGGCGGGCGCGCTTTGGATTCTTGGCATCCTGAATGGCGGCTTCGGCGGTGATGACGAAAGGATTGCCGCTCGCATCGGCGCCGGTCAGCCGGGGCTTGATCATGGCCAGATCGTTCTCGATCGCGCCCAGCTTCTCATAGGTCATGGAGAATTTCGACGGTTGGCGGGCGACAAAAAAGAAAGCCAGCACCGCCGCGATCACCGCGAAGGCCGCGGCCGGCAGGGCGCGTTTCATCACGCCCACGAATTGGGTGTAGCGCAGCGCCTCCATCGCGGTGGAGCGAGCGCGCGCCGACCAGTCATGGCGGGGCGCCGTGTCGCCGGCGCGAGGGGTCATTCCAGGCCCGCCCGCAGGCAATCGTGAATGTGCAGGATGCCGACCGGTTTCTTCTCGCCATCCTCGAGAACGAAAAGCCGGGTGATCTTCTTCTCGTTCATGAAGGCCAGCGCTTCGGCCGCCAGCTGGTCGGGCCGGGCGATCTTGGGATTGCGGGTCATCACCGCGCGGGCCTTGCGGTCCAGGAAATTGTCGCCATCGATGTGACGCGAAAGATCGCCATCGGTGATGATGCCGGAAAGAGTACCTTCGCCGTCGAGAATGCCGACGCAGCCGAAGCGCCGTTCCGCCATCACCAGCAAGACGTCGCGCATGCTGGCGTCGTCGCGCGCCAGGGGTAATTCCTCACCCACATGCATCAGATCGGAAACCCGGATCAGGGCGCGGCCCAGCGAGCCGCCGGGATGAAAATCGCGATACTGGTCGGCATCGAAGCCCTTGCGCTCCATCAGGGCGACGGCCAGCGCGTCCCCCAGCCCCAGCATCATGGTGGTGGAGGTGGTGGGTGCCAGCCCCATCGGGCAGGCTTCGGGCGCGCGGGGCAAGAGGAGCTTCACATCGGCGGCCTGCATCAAGGTGGAATCCGGGTTGCTGGCGATGCCGATCAGGGGGATGCCGAACCGCTTGGCATAGGTGATGAGGTCTGAAAGTTCCGCCGTCTCCCCGCCCCAGGACAGCATGAGCAGAACATCCTGGCGGGTGATCGCCCCCAGATCGCCATGGCTGGCCTCGGCCGGGTGGACGAAATGCGCAGGCGTGCCGGTCGAGGACAGGGTCGCGGCGATCTTGCGGGCGATATGGCCCGATTTGCCCATGCCGCTGACGATGACGCGTCCCCGGGCGGCCAGGATGGTGGCCACCGCACGCGTGAATTCGCCGTCCAGGGCTTCGCCAAGGGCTCTCAGCGCATCGGCGGCATAGGTGAGGACCCGCCCGGCTGCGGCGAGATCGGAGGCCTGTCCCGAATCAGCGGGCACAGCCTTGAGTTTGGTTTTGGTCGGGGCCATTTATCCCTTTGATTTTACAAAGAAAAATACAGAACCCCCGTTCCGTCTCAGACGGTGCAGCCCACAGGCAAATTCCATACCGAATTTGGCCCATCGCACCCCCCGGTTCAAGGAGTGGTTTCTTAAGTACCCCCCATCTGTGCGGCACGCGGGCAAGCCCGCTACCGCACATCTTCCCCCGCCAGCGGCTTCGCCGCGCGGGGGAAGAAAGCCTCAGCCAAGGCACCAGAGCGGGCGCGAGGGATTTTCGTTCCTGGCTAGGGTCGCCTAGCGGCAGCGTGGGCGACGCCCGGAGCGGGCGTTAGCCCGTGAGCACGCGCGACGCACCCAAGACGCAAAAGATCAGCGCCTAATGGGCGAAGATGTCGACCTCTTCCCAACCGGCGAGGTCGAGTTCGGCGCGGGCGGGCAAGAAGTCGAAACAAGCCTTGGCCAGCTGGGTGCGGTTCTCGCGGGCCAGCATGGTGTCGAGCGTCGCCTTCAGGGCATGCAGATGGGCGACATCGCTGGCGGCATAGGAAAGCTGCTTTTCCGTAAGCTGCGGAGCCCCCCAGTCGGAACTTTGCTGCTCCTTCGACAGTTCGATGTTCAGCAATTCGCGCACCAGGTCCTTGAGGCCATGACGATCGGTATAGGTGCGCACCAGCTTGGACGCGATCTTGGTGCAATAGATCGGCGCGCAGATCACGCCCAGATAGCGGCGGAACATGGCGACATCGAAGCGGGCGAAATGAAACAGCTTGGTGACGGACGGATCGGCCAGGAGACGCTTGAGGTTGGGCGCCGCATATTTGCCGGCGGCGAACTGCACCGCATGGCAGACCCCGTCGCCGGCCGACAATTGCGCCAGGCAGAGGCGGTCGCGGAAAGGGTTGAGCCCCAAGGTTTCGGTATCGATCGCCACCAGCTTGCCCAGATCCAGGCCGTCCGGCAGGTCGCCCTGATGCAAATGAATTTTCATGTATCTCCCCGTTTCGCCTCGCAGAATACGCATCCCCCTTCCCTAACGCCAGCCGCTCGCGATCCGCTATAGTGACCGGAACCATGATCCAGACTGCCCGCACCCTCTGGCAGGAAAATCGGGCCGGACTCACCGGCTCGCTGCTGCTGCATCTGATGGTGGCGCTCCTGGCCCTGTGGTGGGGCATGACCCATCCGGTGGCGCGGCAGCCGCCTCTGAAGGCCATGCTGGTCGATCTGGTGGCGCCGCCAACAATAGTTCCCGGACCGCCGGGCGGTGCCGAGACGCCGTTGCGGGCCCCGGTCCCCGCCGCGCCCAAGGTGCAGGGCGTGCGGCCCAAGGCTGAAACGCCGCCGCCGGACGAACTGGAATCCCGCATCGCCGCGCTGGCGCAATTGCGCGCGCCCGACACGGCCCTGCCCGCCCCCGACAATGGCGCCAGCGCCGGAAACGGAAGTGGCGGCGGCGGTTATTCCCTGGCCGATTTCGTGCGGGCACAAATCCTCAGGCGCTGGTGGCCCCAGCTGGAAGGCGGCGCGTCCGGCGGCATGCCGGTGGCGATAAAGCTCAAAATGACTCGCGCCGGCGTGATCTCGGACGTAGAGATTGTGGATCAGCACCGCTTCACCACCGACAAGCTGTTCCGCAGCATGGCGCTGTCGGCACGCAATGCCGCGATGCTGGCATCGCCCATCTCATTGCCGCCGGGGAAATACGATGCCGTGATGGACATCGCGATCACCCTCGATCCACACGCGGTGCTTCGTTGATTGCCCCCATCTGTCTTCCTCAGGCAAGCCTTCGGAAGACATCTTCCCCCGCCAGCGGCTTCGCCGCGCGGGGGAAGAAAGCTTGTGTCTGGTCGCGCTACGGCAGATCTCTTGCCACTCTGAATCCCGCTAGACTGGAATAGTCATATTCGCCGCCGCTGTTGGCCGCGCCATTGCGCGAGGCCGAGCGGATGAAAATCGGCACATTGTTCCAGGAGCCGCCGCGGATCACATGCTTGGTGCAATCGCCGCCCTTGCTCGGCGACATGTCCGATGCGGTCCAGGCGCTGCCGTCCTTGGGCGCATCGACATAGCTGGGATGCCAGCAATCGGCGGTCCATTCCCAGGCATTTCCCAGAAGGCCATAGAGCCCGAACGGATTGGGCTGGAAGGCATCGACCGGCGCCAGCACGCGGTTGTCCCATTTGCTGCCGCAGCCATTGCAGTTGGCGGCATCGTTGCCGATCGCATCGCCCCACCAGCGCGCCGTGGTGGTGCCGGCGCGGGCGGCATATTCCCATTCGGCCTCGCTGGGCAGCCGGTATGGTCCCGCCCGGCCCGCAAGCGCCGGATGCTCCACTTTCACTTGCGCGTTCAGCCAGGCGATGAAAGCCAGAGCGTCTCTCTGATCCAGGCAGACCGCCGGCCAGTTGGGCGGCTCATTCTCCGAGGGCGGATAGGCCAGCCCCCGCGCGCCCAGATGCCAGCCCAGATTCAAGGTCTTGTTGCAGGGCGCGGGCTGATAATGGGTGGCGGCCAGAAAGCTCAAAAATTGCTGGCTGGTAATGTCGTACTTGCCCAGTGCAAAGGCTTTCACCTGGACCACATGCTGCGGGCCTTCGGAATCGAAACGCCCCGGCTCCGACGCCGGACTGCCCATCAGGAATTTGCCGGCCGGGATCGCGACCATCTGAGGACAGCCGATGCATTCGACGAATTCGCGGGCGGATGCCGCGCCGGGCGCCGGCGCGTCGGCGGCGAAGGCCGGCGCCATCGCCAAGAGCGGGAGGAAGACGAGGATCAGACCGGGAAGGCGCATGGGCGTTTTGCGTCGGACGATATTCTGCATTTCCCCCGCCCAAGCATATAGTGGCCTTCCGCCAGCCTGACCAGCGCCCCGCAACCTGCATCTTCCGGAGACCGCCATGTCCGACGCCCGCCTGCCCGCCCTGGCCGAGCTGGAAAAGAAGGTTCTCTGGCTGGCGAGCTGGACCATCCACAATGCCAATCATCTGCGCGACAATGACGACGGGTTGAAGGTGGGCGGCCACCAGGCCTCCTCCGCATCGCTGGCCACCATCCTGACGGCGCTCTATTTCGCGGTGCTGAAGCCCGAAGACCGGGTGGCGGTGAAGCCCCATGCGGGTCCCGCCTTTCATGCCATCCAGTATCTGCTGGGCCGCCAGAGCCGCGAGAAGCTGATCAATTTCCGCGGCTACAAGGGCGCGCAATCCTATCCGTCCCGCACCAAGGACGGCGAGATGGTGGACTTCTCCACTGGCTCGGTCGGATTGGGCGTGGCCCAGACTCTCTTTGCCAGCCTGGTGCAGGATTATGTGCACGCGCATGGCTGGGCCAAGGACCGCGCCGCGGGCCGCATGATCGCCTTGATCGGCGATGCGGAGATGGATGAAGGCAACATCTTCGAAGCCTTGCTGGAAGGCTGGAAACAGGGCGTCGAAAATCTGTGGTGGATCATCGACTATAATCGCCAGAGCCTGGATGCGATCGCACGCGAAGGGTTGATCTCGCGGCTGGAAGCCCTGTTCCGCGCCTTCGGCTGGGAAGTGGTGGTTCTCAAATACGGGGCCTTGCTGCAGGCCGCGTTCGCCGAGCCGGGCGGCGAGAAGCTGCGTGCCTGGATCGATGCCTGCCCCAACTCGCTCTATTCGTCCCTCCTGTTCCAGGGCGGGGCTGCGTGGCGCAAGCGATTGAATGACGAATTGGGCGATCAGGGGCCGGTGAGCGCGCTGATCGCAAAGCGAAGCGATGAAGAGTTGGCCAAGCTGATGTCCGATCTGGGCGGCCATGACATGCCGACCTTGCTGGAGGCCTTCGAGAGCCGCGCCAAGGACAAGCGGCCCACCGTCTTCATCGCCTATACGGTGAAAGGCTTCGGCCTGCCCTTGCAGGGGCACAAGGACAATCACGCCGGGCTGATGACCGAAACCCAGATGGCCGCGTTCCGCGTCGCCAATAGCGTGCGCGAAGGCCATGAGTGGGACAAATTCGAAGGCGCCGGACTTTCCGTGAGCCAGATCGAGGATTTCCTCAAGCAGGTGCCTTTCGCGCAGGACGAAAAGCGCAAGCTGAATGCCCCGATCGTTCCGATCCCGGACGCCCTGCCCCAGCCGAAAACCGAAAGCCTGATGTCCACTCAGCAGGGCTTCGGGCTGATCCTGGCGGAGATCGCGCGCAGCGGCGAAGCCTTTGCCGACCGCATCGTCACCACATCGCCCGATGTGACGGTCTCCACCAATCTGGGCGGCTGGGTCAACCGGCGCAAGCTGTTCGCGCGCCAGCAATCCAAGGACACATTCCGCGCCGAGAAAATCCCTTCGACCTATGTCTGGGATTTCGCGCCCGAAGGTCAGCATATGGAGCTCGGCATCGCCGAGATGAATCTGTTCATCCTGCTCTCGGCCCTGGGTCTGTCGCACCAGCTGTTCGGGACAAGGCTGCTGCCGGTCGGCACGCTGTACGATCCCTTCATCGCTCGCGGGTTGGATGCGCTGAATTATGCCTGCTACCAGGATTCCCGTTTTCTTCTGGTGGCGACGCCGTCGGGCGTCACCCTGTCCGGCGAAGGCGGCGCCCATCAATCGATCGGAACGCCGCTGATCGGCATGGCGCAGGATGGGTTGGCGGCATTCGAGCCGGCCTTCATCGATGAACTGGCGGTGATGATGCGCTTCGCCTTCGACTATATGCAGCGCGATGGCGATGCGGAGCCGGATGCCCGCTCCTGGCTGCGCGATGCCACAGGCGGCTCGGTCTATCTGCGCCTCTCGACCCGCCCCCTGGAACAGCCACGCCGCGCGATGACGCCAGAACTATCGCGGGCCATCGTGGACGGCGCCTATTGGTTGCGCGAGCCGGGCCCCAATGCGGAAGCGGTGATCGCCTATTGCGGCGCGGTGGCGCCCGAAGCCATCGCCGCCATCGGCCGGCTGGCCGAGGATCGCAAGGATATCGGTCTTCTGGCCGTGACCTCCGCCGACCGTTTGAATGCCGGCTGGACGGCGGCGCAGCGGGCGCGCGAGAGCGGCCTTGCCCACGCCACCAGCCATATCGAGCGGCTGCTGGCGCCCCTGCCCCGTCATTGCGGCATCGTCACGGTGCTGGACGGCCACCCCGCCACCCTGGGCTGGCTGGGCGCGGTCCTGGGCCATCACACCCGCTCGCTCGGGGTCGAGCATTTCGGCCAGACGGGTTCGCTGGCGGAACTGTACCGGCATTACGGCATCGACGCGGATGGGATCGTGGCGGCCGTGGAAGCTATCGCTCCAGGCCGCCCCGTCCGTCATCTTCGCAGTCTCTGATCCTTAAAGGATCAGGCGCTCTTTTCGCTCGCCGCCGCTTCGGCAACCATGCGGTTGCCGGCGCGGTAGGCCAGGATCGGGATGATCAGCGCGAACACCAGCACCACGCCCAAGGCGATGATGGCGGTCGAATACTCGCCGGTCTTCTCATGGATATAGGCCATGAGCAGCGGCGACGGGATCGCCGCGAAGCCCCATCCCAGCAGGATGAAGCCATAGATCCCGCCCACATATTTGGAGCCGAAGAAATCCGCCGTGAAGGACGGCATCACGCCGAAGCCGCCGCCATAGCAAAGCTCGATGGCGCAGACCACGACGGTGAAGATCACCACATCGTGGACCGAGGGCAGATAGAGGAAGAGCGGAATCTGGCAGGCGAAGATCAGGAAATAGGCCTGCGCGCGGCCGATCTTGTCGGAGATCCAGGCCCATACGATGCGCCCGCCACCGTTGAAGATGCCGATGATGCCCACGATGGTCGCGGCGACGGCGGCGTCCACGCCCAGCTGCTGCTGGGCGAGCGGCGATGCCTGGCTCACGATCATGATGCCCGCCGACGTGTTCAGCGACAGCATTGCCCACAGCATCCAGAAACGGCCGGTCGAAAGCGCTTCCTTGGGCGTGTAATGGACGGCGCTGGCATTCTTGGAGACTTTGCCGGTGGGCACCCAGCCTTCCGGCACCCAATTCTGCGGCGGATTGATGAAGATCTGCGAGGAAACGATCACGATGGCGCCATAGACCAGGCCGAAATACATCAGGGTGTTGGGCACGCCGGATGAAATGATCAGCTTGGATGCGATCGGTCCCATGATCAGGGCGGCGACGCCGAAGCCCATCACATTCACGCCGGTCATCAAGCCACGCTTGTCGGGAAACCATTTGGTGATCATCGCCACCGGGCAGATATAGCCCAGGCCCATGCCCAAGCCGCTGAACAGGCCGTAGCCGATATAGACGCCCGGCAGCCAATGATGGTCGACGGACCAAGACGCGATCAGAAAGCCCAGGCCATAGATCACGCCGGCGAAAGTGGTGACGATGCGGGGGCCGACCTTGTCCTGCCACCAGCCGCCGATCACGGTGCCGATACCCAGGCACGCCATCGCCATGTTGAAGGTGAGCGTGACCTGAATCTGGCTCCAGCCTTCGCTGGCCATCAGGGGTTTGACGAACACGCTCCAGGCATAAACCGAGCCCAGGCACATCTGCACCAGCAGCGCAGGCCCCGCAATGAGCCAGCGGTTCCTTAAAGATTCACCACTCATAATATCGTCACTCCCTGGGATTCTTGTTGGCGCGTTGGCGCTTTTTGAAGAGATAGACCGGCACGATGCAGAGCGAACCCAGGATGGTCCAGAGCATCTGGTACCAGTAGAAGAAAGGGATGCCGAAAAACTCGGGCGTGGTGCGGTTGAAAAACGGCACCCATAGCAGCGCCACGAATGGCACCACGATCCAGAGATAGATCGGATGGAAATTCCGCCCCATAGCTTCCCTTAGAACAATAAAATGCCGCCTGACGACGGCGGCGTTTGTGAACCTAACGTAATACTGATCGCATCCGCAATCGCGGAGCATGCGACGTTTCCGCTACGTAAATCTCTAGAGATAATCCTCCGCCAGCGTCTCGTCCCGCACCGGGGCGTTCGTTATCGCACGCGCGAGGAAGCTGACCGCATAGGCGATCAGGATGTTCAGCAGCAGGGCGATAATGGCGGCGTAGCAGGGAATCGTGACCCCGAACAAATCCAGTGAATAGACCGCGCCCTTGAACTGCAAGGAGATCGCCATCCAGGTGCCGGTCACCATGCCGGCCAGCCAGCCCAGGAGCAGCCCCGGGGCGTTCAACTGACGGGGCGTATAGAGCGCCAGCATCACCGAGGGCAGCGTCTGGCAGATCCAGATGCCCCCCAGAAGCTGCAGGTTGATCGCGTAGGAGCTTTGCAGCGCCACGACAAAGAACAACGCCGCCAGCTTGGTCGCCAGCGACATGATCTTGGCCACCTTGGATTCGGTGGCGGGGGTGCAATCGGGCGCGATGAATTCCTTATAGATGTTGCGGGTGAAGAGATTGCCGCAGGAAATGGCCATGATCGCCGCGGGCACCAGGGCCCCCACGCCGATGGCGGCGAAGGCAAGCCCCGCGAACCAAGGCGAGAAAGAGTGGAGGAACAAAGCCGGAATGGCAAAATTGTTGCCGAAGATCCTGTACCCCTCGGCATATTCCGGCATCCCTTTGACACCCACCGCCACCGCCATCACCCCCAGGAGCGCGATCAGGGCCAGTGCGAAGGTGAAGCTGGGAAGCAGGAAGGCGTTGCGCTTGAGCACGCTGCGGCTCGACGAGGAGAACACGCCCGTGATGGAATGCGGATAAAGCCACAATGCCAAGGCCGACCCCAGCGCCAGCGAGGCGAAGGAGAATTGCGGTCCCAGATTGTTGGCCGTCCCATGGCCCAGAAGCAGCGTGGACGGGTCGGCGGCGGCGAAGATCTTGCCATAGCCGCCCAGCTCGATCGGGATCACGATCACCGCCGCCAGCACCGCGACATAGACCAGAATGCCCTTGGCCACCGAGATGATGGCCGTGCCGTGCAAGCCGCTATGATAGGTGTAGATCGCCAGCACCAGGAAGGCGACCAGCAGCGGCAGATCGTGGAAAGCGCCGATCACGGGAAGATTGAGCGTGAAATTGAGGCCCATCCCCGCGAACACGATCTGCATGCCCATCAGCTGCAGCGCGATATAGGGGATGGTGGCGACGATGCCGGTCGCGGCCACCGCAAGAGCCAGCCCCCGGCTGCCGAAGCGCCCGCGGACAAAGTCCGCGGCGGTGACATAGCCGCGCTTCTGCGCCACCGACCAGAGGCGGGGCATCACCACGAACAGCACCGGATACATCAGGATAGTGAAAGGCACGGCAAAAAAGCCCGTCGCCCCGGCGCCCGCCACCAGGGCGGGAACAGCCACGAAGGTGTAGGCCGTGTAGATGTCGCCCCCCAGGAGAAACCAGGCGATCAGAGTGCCGAAGCTGCGCCCGCCCAGACCCCATTGCCCCAGGTCGCTGAGGTTCACGGACTTCATCTTGGTCGCGTAGAAGCCAAGGCCCGCGGTGGCGAAGAAGAGCACCAGGAAGACGGTCAGCGCGACGGGGTTGGCGCTCATTTCCCCTTCCTCTCTTCATAGAGGTAGACGGGAATGGTGCAGGCCGTCCCCAGGAAGGTCCACACCGTCTGGTACCAGTAGAAGAAGGGAATGCCGAAGATCTGCGGCTCTATCCGGTTATAGAGCGGCACCCAGAGCAGAGCGATAAAGGGAACGATCAGGAGGAGATAAACCGGGTGGAAGCCGTGCTTCTTGGTTTTCTCGTCCATGCCGTCTTCCCCACGCCAAGACGCGGCCAGAAATGGCGCGCGCCTTGGACTTTAACGTAGGAATTGTCGGCCCTGCAAATAGTTTCCGCAGGGAAAAGAAGGAACCTATTGCTTGGAATAGCGGACGATGTTCCGCTGGCCGACCTGAGCACTGTACACATTGCCCTTGTTGTCGGCCCAGATGCCCTCGCCGCCGCTGGTGGCGCCGGCATCGGGGTTGGGATCGGTGTCCGGAATGAAGGCGGTGACGATGCCGTCCTTCACACTGCCGATGCGGATGCCCCGCTTCCAGCCCGGATGATAGCCATAGCCCATCGGCGACCGGGATTCGGAATCGGTCGAATACAGGATGTCGTTCTTGTCGATATAGATCCCGCTCGGGCGGCCGAACTGGGTGTAGATCTTCAAGAGCTTGCCGTCCTGGGTGAAGGACTGGATGCGGTTGTTCCAGCGGTCTCCGACGTAAAGATTGCCCTTGGAGTCCATCGCCAGGGTATGCGGCACGTCGAACTGGCCGCCGCCGATGCCATGCTCGCCCCATTGCTTGATGAAGTTGCCTTTGGCGTCGAACTTCATCACCCGGGCATTATGGCCGGGACCGGCTTCATGGCCGTCGGCAATGAAGATGTTGCCGTTCGGGGCCACCAGAACCGAATTGGGCTCGTTGAAGGTCTTGGAGTCGTTTCCGGACGCGCCGGGGGTGCCCATGGTCCGAAGCAGCTTACCGCTGGTATCGAATTCCAGGACCACATTGCCCTTCTTCGCCGCGGCATCGACATGGCCATCCGCGATCCACAGATGATCGTGTCTGTCGATAAAGAGCGAGTGCGGGAACAGGATCATGCCCGCGCCGAAGGACTTGATGTAATTGCCCTTGGCGTCGAATTCGACCACCGGATTGACCGGGCTGCCGGCGCAATTGTTGGCGCCGCAGCGCTCGGCCACCCAGATATGACCCTTGCTGTCGACCGCCACGCTGGATGACGAGCCGAATTTGCGGCCGTCCGGCAGCTTGAAGAAATGCTCGTCGCTGACATACGGGTTGGGCTGCGCGTTCGGCGCATTGCGCGGATCGTTGGCGGTCGCCGAAAATACGCCGGATGCCTGATTGGCGGCGTCCAGCGCCTTGAGATCGGCCGGCGGGAACATGGGAGGACGCGGTGCCCGCGCCTGCCCGCTTGCGGCCGGCGCGGCGGCTTGTGCGGTTTGCGCAGCCGGCGCCGCGGCGGCGGGAGCTGCCGCGGCATGGCCGCCGGGAACGGGCGGAACGAAGGCCACGGCCTTCAGGAATTCCGTCCGCGTGTCCATTTCCTTTTGCCCGGCGGGATAGCCGTTGGACTTGAGAATGAAGGACAGGATTTCCGCATACTGAGCCCGGCTGAGCTTGCCGGGATTGTCTTGCGGCATGGTCGTGCGGATACGTTCGAACAAATCGCCCAGCGTCAGCCCGGCCCAGTTGGAGATGAATTCTCCTCCAACCAGGGCGGGGGCCTCACCGTTTCCGGTGAGGCCCGAGCCGTGACAGGCGGAACAATGCGCAGAGAATTGGTCCGCACCTCTCTGGGCCTGGGCGTCGGTATAGGCGCCGTTCAGCACAGATGCGGCGCCCTGCCCCCATGCCGCGCCACCGGCGGCGGCGAAGAGTGCGAAAGCGCTTGCAAGCACGACAATTCTGTTACGCATGATGTATGTCCGTGTCTGATCGTTAGCTGTTGTCCGGGAGGGTATAGGCGACATATTCGCCCGAATAATTGCCGCCCGAAATTGCCACGACGATGTACTGCTTGCCGTTGACCATGTAGGTCATCGGCGAGCCCGACTGCGGGGCAGGCATCAACAGATTGCCCACTTCCTTGCCGGTCGCCTGGTCATAAGCGCGAAGCATGGCGCCGCGCGGATGCTCAGGCGTCGTGGTGATCTGAGAATCGCCCGCGACCACCAAGGTCTTGGTCAGCATGTTGCCGATGCTGAGGCTGGCCTGGCCGGTACGGGGAATGTTGAGCCCCTTCAGCGCCGGATGGTTGCGGATCGCGTCCGGCGTGTCGCCATGGGGCGTCTGCCAAACGATTTCACCCTTGTCGACATTGATGGCGCTGATGGTGCCATAAGGCGGACGCATCAGCGGCAAGCCCTGGACGGCGGCACGCACCGCATTGCCCCTGGGGGCCGGCGGAGTCGCGGGACGCTTCGGCGCCGGCGAAGCGTCGGCGCCTTCGTTGGTGCCGGCGGCATCGACCATCGTCACAGGCACACCCACCTGGCCAACGACATAAGGCAGATCGGTGAAGCCCGGAGGCGGCGGCACCAGACCCGTCAGGTTCTGGCAACCGTCGCAGCCATACGTGAAGACGGTGTGGGTCTCGGGATTGAAGGAGCCACCCGGCCAGTTGGTACCACCGGACGCGGTGCCCGGAAGGAAGGTTCCGAGCTGCGTGGGGGTGGACACCACCGGCGGCGTATAGATCGGGCCGAGCTTGAACTTCTTCACCAACTCCACCGCTTCGGCGCGCAGGGCCGGGGTGAAGTCGATCAACTCGCTCACCGAAGTGCCCGTGCGGGTATAAGGCTTCGGCTTGGACGGAATGGGCTGGGTCGGCGAATACCATTCGCCGGGCACATTGCCCTTCTCCACCTTCGTCTCCGGCATCGGCCAAACCGGCTTGCCCGTGATGCGATCGAAGACATACAGCATGCCCATCTTCGACGGATTCGCGACCACCTTCCTGGCCTTGCCATCGACATTCACGTCCATCAGCAGCGGCGCCGAGGACATGTCATAGTCCCAGATCTCGTGATGGATGAACTGGAAGTGCCATTTGGGCTTGCCGGTATCCAGGTCGACCGCCACCAGGCTGTTGCCGTAAAGGCCGTTGCCCGGGCGCTTGCCGCCATAGAAGTCGGAGGTGGGAGATTCCACCGGCAGATAGGCCAGATTGGCGACCGGGTCGGCGGTGATCTGCGTCCACACGCCGGTGTTGCCGGTATATTCGTTGGAACCGTTTAGCCAGGTCTCCGCGCCGGGTTCGCC
>JAFKFG010000022.1 GCA_017307355.1 Alphaproteobacteria bacterium | reverse complement strand
ACTGGTGTCACTGCACAGCTTCACGCCGGTCTACGCCGGCATCGCGCGGCCCTGGCACATCGGCACGCTCTACCAGCGCGACAAGATGCTGCCGCCACTGCTGCTGCAGTTGCTGCGCGCGGAACCTGATCTCGTCGTCGGCGACAACGAACCCTATGCGGTGAGCGACGAGACCGACTACACCATCCCCATTCACGCCGAAGCGCGCGGGCTGATGAACACCGGAATCGAGATCCGTCAGGACCTGATTTCGGATCAGGCCGGCGAGAAAGCGTGGGCCGACCGCCTGGCGCGGATTTTCGGTGAGATCGAGGTGGCGTTTCGGTCACGGCAGGTGATTTAGCTTCAACCGGCTTATCGCGCGTCCATCTTATCGAGCCGCTCGCGGGCTTCGGCCTGCCGCTGACGTTCGAGGTCGGATGTCGCGGTCAGCTCGATGCATTTGCGATAATCCGCGGCAGCGAGCTCCGAAGCGCCCGTCTCGTCGAACGATGCGGCGCGGCCACACCAGGCCAGTGGCCAGCCGGCATGGATATCGATCGTGCGGTCGTAAGCGGCAATCGCCTGGTCGTAGTGCCGGGCGTCTTTCAACTGATTGCCGCGCTGCATGTACAACGCGGCAACCATCATTCGATCGAGTTTCATGGCATTGTTCATATCCGCGATCGACTGATCGCGTTGGCCGACGGCCTGATAGGCGATCGCCCGGCCGAAATGCGCCTGCACCAGATCGGACAATTCCTGGTTCTGCTGCAGCTTGCCCGCGCCGGCGCTGGCGACATTCAGGATCTTGCCGCGCAGGGGCAGGATCGCCTGGGTGGCGCGGTCGCGCGCCTGCTTGGCGCTGCCGCCGGCGGAATCGCCTTCGACCAGGAAAATCTCGGTGCCTTCGGCCGCGTCGCGCGTGCAGTCGGCCAGTTTACCGGGCAGGCGCAGCTTGCGGGTGGCGGCCTTGCGCGAGACTTCCTTTTCCTGCCGCTTCCGCAAGCGGTCTTCCGCCTGGTCGATCACGAAATCCAGCAGCTTGTCGGCCTCGGCGGGACTTTCCGCCAGCCAGTGATCGAAATGATCGCGCACCACGGTTTCGACCAGGCGCTGCGCATCTGGGCTGGAAAGCTTGTCCTTGGTCTGGCCTTGGAATTCCGGCTCCCGAATGAACACCGACAGCACGGCGCAGGCGCCTTCCATCACATCGTCGGCGGTGATCAGGCCGGTCTTGCGATTGTTGGCGCGCTCGCCATGGGCGCGCAGGGCCTTGGTGAGCGCGTTGCGCAGGCCCTGTTCGTGGGTGCCGCCCTGAGGCGTGGGAATGGTGTTGCAATAGGATCGGACGAAAGGATCGATCGCCGGCGTCCAGGATACGGCCCATTCCACCGCGCCGCGGCCGTCGCGATTTTCCGTGCGCCCGGCAAAGTCGCGATTGTTGATGGTGTTGGACTTGCCGATCTCGCCCTTGAGGAAATCGAGCAGGCCGCCAGGGAATTTCAAAGTGTCTTCGGCGGGCGTCTCGTCCTTGATCAGCGACGGATCGCAGGTCCAGCGTATTTCCACGCCCCGGAACAGATAGGCCTTGGACTTGGCCATGCGATGCAGCCGCGCCGGCGAGAATTGCGCGTCGCCGAAGATCTTGGCGTCGGGCTTGAAGCTGGTTGTGGTACCCCGGCGGTTGACGGCGCCCAGATCCTTGAGCTTGCCGACGGCATGGCCGCGCTCGAAGCGCATCTTGTGGCCGCGCTTGTCGCGGGCGACCTCGACCTCCAACCATTCTGAAAGTGCGTTGACGACCGAGGCGCCGACGCCATGCAGGCCGCCGCTGGTTTCGTAAACCTTGCTGTCGAATTTGCCGCCGGCATGCAGCGTGGTCATGATCACTTCCAGCGCCGACTTATTCTTGAATTTCGGGTGCGGGTCGATCGGCATGCCACGCCCATTGTCGCGCACGATCAGGACGTTTCCGGCCTGAAGTTCCAACTCGATGCGGCTGGCATGGCCGGCCACGGCTTCATCCATGGAATTGTCCAGGATCTCGGCGGCCAGATGGTGCAGGGCGTTGACGTCGGTGCCGCCGATATACATGCCGGGGCGCCGGCGCACGGGTTCCAGGCCCTCGAGAACCTCGATGTCCTTGGCGGTGTAGCCTTTGGAAGCGGAACCTGAGGCCGCGAACAGATCGTCAGTGTCTTTGGGCATGGCCGAATCGTCAAATCTTCGAGCAACTTAGCCAAGCCCGGGGGCCGGCGCACCGTTTTCCTGTGTGACAGTCCTTGTTAACGCTTGTGCCCCTATTTTGCGTGTGGAAACAGCGCGCCCACCAACCCCTTGGCCGACCTCAAGCTGACATCGCCGATCCTGGCCCCCCAAGACCGGCGGGTAGGGCAGGCCCGATTGCAGATCGTCATCGATACTTTGATGGCGACGATTGTCTTTAATCCGCTGTTCACCGCCATCTGCGTTCCGGCCCTCTATTTCGCGGGAAGTCCGCTGGGGCCCGTGTCGCCCTTGCGCCTGGCCATGGCCGAAGGGCTGCAACTCTTAAGCGCCGGGGCCGCGTTTTTGATTTACCGCCGCTACCGCCAGGTCGCGGCGGATCAGGTGGCCACGGCCGAGCGGCTCCTGGTCGCAAGCCAGATCCTGTTCAGCGCCGTCTGGGGTGCCATCGTCTTCCTCTTCTGGCTGCCGGGCAATCTGGTCAACCAGATGTTCGTCATCATGGTCATGTCCCTGGTGAGCTATGCCGTGGTGTTCGCGCGCTCCGTGCATCTGCAGTTGCTGGCGGCATCGCTCCTGGTGCAGGGCGGATTTCTGATCGTGCGCCTTCTCACCTCGGGCGAGGCGCTGGCGCATGCACTCTCGCCGCTGATCATCGCCTATATGGTCTATCTGTGGCTGATGGGGCGCGGCTCCAACCGCCAGCTGGGAGCCATGATCGCGGCGCGGTTCGCCAATGAGGACCTTGCCGCGGCACTCCGGGTTGCCCGCGATGACGCGTTGCATAAGCGCTATGAGGCGGAGACCGCCAACGCGTCCAAGACCGCGTTCCTGGCCAATATGAGCCATGAATTGCGCACGCCCTTGAACGCCATTCTGGGTTTTTCCGAAATCATCGCCCATCAAAGCATGGGCCCCGATCAGCTCGACCGCTATTCCGACTATGCCAAGGACATTCATGTCTCGGGCGCCCATCTTCTGTCGCTGATCAATGACATGCTGGATGTGGCCAAGATCGAATCCGGTCGCATGGAGATCGAGCCCAGATGGGTCGATCCCCGGGACGTGGTGGACGGCGTGGTTCGCCTGGTGGGTCCGCGGGCGCTGCAGAAACGCCAAATCCTGGAAACCGAAGACATGTCTTCCGCGCCCCTGGTGATGGCGGACGAACGCGCCTTCCGTCAGATGCTGCTGAACCTCATCTCCAACGCGGTGAAGTTCACGCCGGATGGCGGGCACATCACGATTTCCTGCGCGGGGCTGGCGCAAGGAGGGCTGGAAGTCCGCGTCACGGATAATGGCCCGGGCATACCCGAAGAGAAGCTGGCGCGCGTCCTGGAGCCTTTTTCCCAGATCGACAATCGCTTCGACCGTGAAGCGGGCGGCACCGGATTGGGCCTGGCGCTGGCGGATGGCCTAGTGCGCATGCATGGCGGCAAGATCGTGCTCAAGAACAATCCGGGCGGCGGCTTGACCGCGACGCTTTACTTTCCGTCAACCATGCCGGTGTCCGACGCCCGCGCCCGCGCCTGAAAGCCGCGCGTCAGCAATTGGTTAAGAGCCCGGTCGCTAAACTTCACCCAGCCGCGACCGGCGGCTGGGATGAGTTCCGTGTTGGGTATTTTGGCAAACAATGACATTGAGGGCAGCGATGCCCGCGTACTGAAAGCGCAGCTGGACCTGGCGGTGCAATCGGTGCGGACCACCCACGTGACGGCGCCGCTCTGGGCGGTGGCGCTGGCTGTTCTTGCGTCCGATGTGCTGGGATTTGTCGGGCATCGGCCGCTGATCCTGACGCTTTGCCTGCCACTCGTCATCATGGCCACAGGCTTGGCCGCCGCGGCGATGACCGCGGTCTATCAGAAAGATATGGCGCGCGATCCCGGCAATGGTCTGGGCGCATGGTACCGGCGTCACTGCGCCATGCAACTCGCCATCAGCACCGCCTGGGGCACCATGCCATGGCTGTTGTGGAGTGGCGGAGATGCTCTGAACCATATCTTCGTCGCCACCTGCGCCATCGCGGTGGTGTCGGTCCTGGTGTTGTCGCGGGGCAGCAACATGACCATGTTCATTTGCGCTCTGTTGCCGATTACGCTGTTGACCACGATCCGCTTCGCCACGGGCGATTTCACCCTCGATTATGTGATCGCTTTTGCCGCGCCTTTGTTCGGCCTGCAGATGTGGTGGACCGGCCGGCCGCTGGTGGGCCAGATGCATGAAGACGCCAGGCTGCGTTTCAAGGTCGAGGACCTGGCCCGCGAGTTGGAGGAAACCCGCGACGACGCCTTGAAGAAGCGCTTCGAGGCGGAAACCGCCAATGCCTCCAAGACCGCCTTCCTCGCCAATATGAGCCATGAACTCCGGACGCCGCTGAACGCAATCCTGGGCTTTTCGGAAATCATCGCCCAGGAATGTTTTGGGCCGGTGGGCAGCGCCCGCTACAAGGATTATGCCGGCGATATCCATTCCTCCGGCGCGCATCTTCTGTCGCTGATCAACGATCTGCTCGATATCGCCAAGATCGAGGCGGGACGGATGGAAATCTCGCCGCATCCGCTGGAAGCCCAGCGCACATTCGATGTCGCGCTCAAGCTCGCGGGGGCGAAGGCCAGCGAGAAGAACCAGCATCTGACCATCACCGTGGACCCGCACTGTCCGGCGCTGTTCGCCGACGAGCGCGCCTTGCGCCAGATCCTGATCAATCTGGTATCCAACGCCGTGAAATTCACGCCGGACGGCGGGCGCATCGAAGTGGTGGCCAGCGCGGCCCGCGATGGCGGCTTTCAGATCATGGTGCGGGACAATGGGCCCGGCATCCCGCGCGAGAAGTTGGACAATATTTTCACGCCCTTCAGCCAGGTGGACAATCGCTACGATCGCCAGGCGGGCGGCACCGGCCTCGGCCTGGCGCTGGTGCGGGGCTTGGCGGAACTGCATGGCGGGCGCGCCTGGATCGAAAGCGAGCTCGGCGCCGGCTGTGCCGCCTTTGTGGTGTTGCCGGCCCGGACGCCGTCGCGCGCCACGGTCGCCGCGTAAAAAAGGCTGGATGAGCCTGAAGGTGCCGAAGGTCCGGTGGACCTTCGGTCCGGCGAACGCCGCAGCGTCGCGCGTTCGAGCGCGGCGCGAGGCCGGGACTGTGAAACAAAAAGGGCGCGGCTTTCGCCGCGCCCTTTGTTTCGCCTGATCTTGCGATCAGACCGAATAGTACATCTTGAACTCGACCGGGTGAGGCGTGTGCTCGAAGGCATAGACCTCTTCCATCTTGAGCTCGATATAGCTGTCGATGAAATCGTCGGTGAAGACGCCGCCCTTCTTGAGGAAGGCGCGGTTCTTGTCGAGATTTTCCAGGGCCTCGCGCAGCGAACCGCAGACCTGCGGCACCTTGGCCAGCTCTTCCGGCGGCAAGGCGTAGAGATCCTTGTCCATCGGGCCGCCCGGATGGATCTTGTTCTCGATACCGTCCAGGCCCGCCATCAGCAGCGCGGCATAGGCGAGATAGGGATTGGCGCCCGGATCGGGGAAGCGCACTTCCACGCGCTTGCCGTTGGGCGAGGGCGAGAAGGGAATGCGGCACGAGGCCGAGCGGTTGCGCGACGAATAGGCCAGCAGAACCGGGGCTTCGAAGCCCGGGATCAGGCGCTTGTAGCTGTTGGTGAGCGGGTTGGTGAAAGCGTTGAGCGCCTTGGCATGCTTGATGATGCCGCCGATGTAATAGAGGCACAGGTCCGACAGGTCGGCATAGCCCGAACCGGCGAACAGCGGCTTGCCCGCCTTCCAGATCGACTGATGCACATGCATGCCCGAGCCGTTGTCGCCATAGATGGGCTTGGGCATGAAGGTCGCCGATTTGCCATAGGATTGGGCGACCTGGTGGATCACGTATTTGTAGATCTGCATATAGTCGCCGCACTTGGTCAGCGTGTTGAACTTGAAGCCAAGTTCGTGCTGAGCGGTGGCGACTTCATGGTGGTGCTTTTCCGGCTGGATGCCCATGTCGCCCATGATGGCGAGCATCTCGCCGCGCATGTCCTGTTCGGAATCGACCGGCGGCACCGGGAAATAGCCGCCCTTGACGCCGGGGCGGTGGCCCAGATTGCCCTGTTCGTATTCGGTGCCGCTGTTCCAGGCGCCTTCCTTGGAGTCCAGGAAATAGAAGCCCTTGTTCATGCCGGTGTCGAAACGCGCATCGTCGAACACGAAGAATTCCGCTTCCGGGCCGAAATAGGTGGTGTCGCCGATGCCCGAGGAATTCACATAAGCCTCGGCGGCCTTGGCGATGGAACGGGGGCAGCGGCCATAGCGCTGGCCGGTGGTGGGTTCGTGAACGTCGCAGACCAGGATCAGCGTAGTCTGGGCGAAGAAGGGGTCGACCACCGCGGTGTCGAGATCCGGCACCAGCAGCATGTCGGACTCGTTGATCGCCTTCCAGCCGGCGATCGAGGAGCCGTCGAACATGGTGCCGTGGTTGAGGAAATCGTCATCGACCATCGAAAGGTCGAACGTGACATGGTGCCATTTGCCACGCGGATCGGTAAAACGGACATCGACGAACTTGACGTCCTTTTCCTTGATCAGCTTCAGAATGTCGTCCGCAGTTTTTTTCTTCTCGGCCATGACGTCGGTCTTCCCTTCGATAATTGTTTAAAACACCCCGGCGTGGGTTATGCCCCGCGCTTTTGGATCTGATTTACTTTTGTCGCTCGTCCATACGCGTCTCTCGCTGGCGCTCAAGACCTATGGACCTCGCCGACGCTCCTTTAAATCGCGTCCTGACCGGTCTCGCCGGTACGGATGCGGATGACTTCCTCGACATTGAGGACGAAAATCTTGCCGTCGCCGATACGGCCCGTGCGCGCGGCCTTTTGAATTGCTTCGATCGAGGCTTCCAGGCGCTGGTCGGGCACCACGATTTCGATCTTCACCTTGGGCAGGAAATCCACGACATATTCGGCGCCCCGGTAAAGCTCGGTATGGCCCTTCTGCCGGCCAAAACCCTTGGCTTCGGTGACGGTGATACCCTGGACGCCGACTTCCTGCAGGGCTTCCTTCACCTCGTCGAGCTTGAACGGCTTGATGATGGCTTCGATCTTTTTCATGCGGCCCTTCGCTCGTCCCCGGGATCTGTCCCCGGGACGCGTTTTTAGCGGAGTTGCTGGAGTTATGCCGGACTTTTTTGCCGCATTTGCCTTGGCTTTCAAGGATTTGTGGAGGTTGCCCACAGGGGCGGCAGGTCTGGGTGCCTATTAATCGGGCAGATTGCTTGCTTTGGGGGCGGCTCGCACAGCATTTGTCAGCCCCCTCTGCCTCTGCAAAGGTACTCGCCATGACCATGTCTCCCGCCTTTAATCCTGTCTTCGCCAGACAGGGCACCACCATTTTTACCGTCATGTCGGGCCTGGCCAACGAGCATAAGGCCGTCAATCTGGGGCAGGGGTTTCCCGATCTGGATGGCCCCGAATCGATCCGCGCGGCCGCGGCCAAAGTTCTGATGGAAGGGCCCAATCAATATCCGCCCATGCCGGGCGTGCCGGAATTGCGCCGCGCGTTGTCGGCGCATGCCAAGCGCTTTTACGGACTGGACTATGACTGGCAGGACGAGGTGCTGGTCACTTCGGGGGGCACCGAAGCCCTGACGGCTGCCATCATGGGGCTGGCGGGTCCGGGCGATGAAGTGGTGTTGATCGAGCCGGCTTACGATTCCTACCGCCCCATTGCCGAAGCGGCGGGCGCCATGGTCAAGACCATCACATTGACGCCGCCGGATTTTCGCCTCAGCCCCGCCATGCTGGCCGCCGCGATCACGCCGCGCACCAAGCTGGTGATGGTCAACACGCCCCTCAACCCGGTGGGGCGGGTGTTCGATGCCGAGGAAATGGAGGCGATCGCCCGCGCCGTGCGCGAAAGCAACGCCTATGTGATCTGCGATGAGGTCTATGAGCATCTCACCTATGACGGGCGGCCCCATATTTCCCTGGCGTCCCTGCCGCAGATGCGCGAGCGGGTGGTGCGGGTCGGTTCGGCGGGAAAGATATTTTCCCTCACCGGCTGGAAAGTCGGCTGGCTGACCGGCCCGCGGCAGATGATTTCGGTGATCGCCAAGGCGCACCAGTTTCTCACTTTCACCACCGCGCCGTCGTTGCAGCTGGGCGTGGCGCATGGCCTCAATCACGAGATGGAATCCGCCATCGCCTTGGCGGCGCGGCTGCAGGACAATCGGGATCTGTTGGCGGCGGGTCTTCGCGAAATCGGTTTCGACGTCCTGCCCAGCGAGGGCACCTATTTTCTCACCGCCGGAATTTCCGGCCTGACCAATGAAAAGGACCGGGCCTTCTGCGAGCGGCTGGTCCGTGAAGCGGGCGTCGCCCTGATCCCGCTCAGTGAATTCTTCTCCGGCCCGTCGCGGCCCGACACCTATGTTCGCTTCGCGTTCTGCAAGCAGCGCGCGGTGATCGAGGAAGCGCTGGCGCGGCTCAAGGCGTATTTCAAGCATGGCTGAGCTTTGGCATTGGAATGCGCCGCGCCTCTCCACCGCCTTTGGCAGCGGCGAGGTTTCGCCGGTCGAGGTCGCGAAAAGCCTTTTGGCCCGCATCGCGGCGCTGGATTCCAAGGTCAATGCTTATTGCCTGATCGACGAGCCGACCACCCTGGCGCAGGCGCGCGCCTCCGAAGAACGCTGGACGAAAAAAGCGGCACTGTCGCCGCTGGACGGCGTGCCGGTGGCGGTGAAGGATATTCTTCTCACCCGCGGCTGGCCGACTTTGCGTGGCTCTCGCTTCACCGACCCGAACCAGGCCTGGAACGATGACGCGCCCGTGGTGGCGCGGCTGCGCGAGGCGGGCGCGGTTCTTCTGGGCAAAGTCACCACGCCCGATCACGGCTGGAAAGGCGTCACGGATTCGCCTTTGACCGGCATCACCCGCAATCCCTGGAACCTGGACAAGACGCCGGGCGGCTCGTCCGGCGGATCCTCCGCCGCGGTGGCGGCGCGGCTGGCGCCCCTGGCGCTGGGAACCGATGGCGGCGGATCGATCCGCATCCCGGCTGGCTTTACCGGCACCTTCGGCATCAAGCCCAATTTCGGGCGGGTGCCCGCCTGGCCATCCTCGCCGTTTGGAACTTTGGCGCATCTGGGCCCGATGAGCCGCGACGTCGAAGGCAGCGCCATGCTGCTGGATGTGATGAGCCGCCCCGACGCGCGCGACTGGCAGGCACTGGCGCCGCCCGGATCGAGCTTCCTCAAGGACCTCAGGCGCGGCGTTCGCGACAAGCGCATCGCCTTCAGCCCCACTATGGGCTTCGCTAAGAATGTCGAGCCCGAGGTTGCCGAACTGGTCGCCGCCGCGGCCAGACGTTTTTCCGAACTCGGCGCCCGGGTCGATGAGATCGATCCGCCCGGCGGCGATCCGGGGGAAATTTTCCGCACGCTGTGGTGGGGCGGGGCGGGTTTCGTGTTCGGCCATGTCGCGGCGGACAAAAGGCAGTTGCTCGATCCCGGCCTGGCCGCTGTCGCGGAGGAGGGGGCGAGGATTCCGACGCGCGAATATATCGAAGCGAATGTCGCGCGCGGCGCCTATGCCAGCCGGATGCGCCAGTTCATGGAGAATTACGATCTGCTGCTGACGCCGTCCCTGGCGGTGGCGGCCTTCGATGTCGGCAAGCTTTCGCCCTATGCCGACGGATCCTGGACGCGTTGGACGCCATTCACCTATCCGTTCAACCTGACCCAGCAGCCGGCCGCCAGCGTGCCGTGCGGGCGCACGCGTGCGGGCCTGCCGGTCGGCCTGCAGATCGTCGGGCGGCATTACGACGAATGGAGCGTGCTGCAAGCCGCGTTTGCCTATGAAGCCGCGGACCCGAATGTCGACGATATTCCCGAAGGCTTCGCGTGAGCGGCGAAATCCTCAGCAATGAGGAGATGCGCCGCGCCGACGCCATGGCCGTGGCGCAAGGAACACCGTCTTTCGCCCTGATGACGAATGCCGGCCGCGCCGTCGCCGACGTGATCGTATCGCGCTTTGCGCCCTGCCGCGTCGCGGTCCTGTGCGGTCCCGGCAACAATGGCGGTGACGGCTTCGTGGTGGCGCAGCTGCTGTCGGAGCAGGGTTTCAATGTGGCCCTGGCCTGCGCCGACGAAGCGAAAGGCGATGCGGCGATCGCGGCCGCTGGATGGCATGGCGCGCGCGGCCCGCTTGCGCCTTCGGCCCTGGATGGCGCGGATCTGATTGTCGACGCGCTTTTTGGCGCCGGTTTGTCGCGGCCGCCGGAAGGCGGATACCGGACGCTGATCGAAGCCGTGAATCGCGCGCATGTTCCGGTGATCGCGATCGACATCCCCAGCGGGATCGATGGCGATAGCGGGCAGGCTCGCGGCGTCGCGGTCGAAGCGGACATCACGGTCACGTTTTTCCGGTTGAAGCCGGCGCATCTTCTTTTGTCGGGACGCATATTGTGCGGCGAAACCCTGCTGGCCGACATCGGCATTCCCCAGGCCGCCTGTGTCGGCGTTTCTTTGTTCGAGAATTCGCCCTCGCTCTGGGGTCCAGCTTTTCCCTGGCCGCGGCCGGACGCGCACAAATATGCGCGGGGCCATTGCCTGGTGGTGTCCGGACCGGCGCATGCCACCGGCGCGGCGCGGCTTGCGGCACGGGGCGCGCTGCGCATCGGCGCCGGGCTGGTGAGTGTCGCGGCGCAAGCGGACGCCGTCTCGGTCAACGCGGCCCATCTCACCGCCATCATGGTCAAGCCGTTCGACGGTGCGGTGGGGCTGGCATCGTTGCTGTCGGACCGGCGCCTGAACGCGGCGATCATCGGCCCCGGCCTGGGTGTGGGACCGCAGGCGCGCGATCTGGTCGAGCATGTGCTGGCCAGCGGCGCCAGTGCCGTTCTGGATGCGGATGCACTTACCCTGTTCCGGGACGATCCGCCGGCGTTGTTCGGCAAGATCCGCCATCCCGCGGTGATGACCCCGCATGACGGAGAATTCGAGCGGATTTTCCCCGGCCTCTTGGGAAACGCCGCCAGCAAGGTCGAGGCCGCCCGCGCCGCGGCCGCCCGGGCTGGCGCGGTGGTTCTTCTGAAGGGCAATGACACGGTGATCGCCGCCCCCGATGGCCGGGCCGCCATCAATGCCAATGCCCCGGCCACCCTGGCGACGGCGGGGGCGGGGGACGTGCTGGCCGGGTTCATCGGCGGCCTGATGGCCCAGGGCATGCCGGCTTTCGAGGCGGCTTCGGCGGCGGCCTGGCTGCATGGGGACGCGGCCGGGCGCTTTGGCCCGGGGCTGATTGCCGAGGACCTGCCGGAAATCCTCCCTGAAAGCCTTTCGGGCCTCAGAGAACGGCTGGTAACCCCCCGCAACACTTGATATAGGGGCCCGCTTCGGCGGGGCTTGCCCCAAAAACGCGGACATGGCGGAACTGGTAGACGCGCTGGATTTAGGTTCCAGTGACGAAAGTCGTGGGGGTTCAAGTCCCTCTGCCCGCACCAGCCAAAATGTTCGCGGGCGACCGGCTGCCGGGCGGCGCCTTCGCAGGGCCGCGGCAAAGGAAAGATTCGGGCCTTGTGCCCACACTTAGATTGGTAAGGACGACAGACATGCAGATTACCCAGACGGTTTCCGAGGACCTCCGCCGTCAGTTCACGGTGACGATCGCGGCCAGCGAACTCGACGCCAAAGTCACCAAGCGGCTGGAAGAAATGAAGCCGCGGGTGAATCTCAAGGGCTTCCGTCCGGGCAAGGCGCCGGTCTCTTTCCTCAAGAAGCAGTTCGGCAAGTCCGTGATGGGCGAAGTGGTCGAACAGGCCGTCAATGAAGGCAGCCAGAAAGCGATCGCGGACAATCAGCTCAAGCCCGCGCTGCAGCCGCGCGTCGAACCGGTGGGCGATGTCCAACAGGTGGTGGACGGCAAGGCCGACCTGCAATTCACCGTCACGGTCGATCTGATGCCGGATTTCCAGACCACCGATGTCTCCAAGCTTACGGTCGAACGCCTGACCTCCGATGTCACCGACGCCGATGTGGACGAGGCGCTGGATCGGCTGGCCAAGCAGACCCGCGGCTATGCCGCCAAGCCGGAAGGCGAAGCCGCCGCCAAGGACGATGTCGCGACCATCGATTTTCTGGGCAGCATCGACGGCGTGCCGTTCGACGGCGGCAAGGGCGAGAATTTCAATCTTACGCTCGGTTCGGGCCAGTTCATTCCCGGCTTCGAGGATCAGCTGATCGGCGCCAAGGCCGGCGAGAGCCGCGATGTCAAAGTGACGTTCCCCGCCGAATATCATGCCCCCGACCTCGCCGGCAAAGAGGCGGTCTTCGCCGTCACCGTCAAAGAGATCAAGACGCCGGAAGAGGCCAAGGTCGATGACGAGCTGGCCACCAAGATGGGGCTGGAAAATCTCGCCACCTTGAAGGACCGGGTTCGCGATCAGGTGAAGGGCGACTTCACCGCCGCCAGCCGCCTGCATCTGAAGCGCCGCATCCTGGACGCGCTGGATTCGGCGCATGACTTCCCGCTGCCGCCCGCCATGGTGGAAGCGGAATTCGAGTCCATCTGGGCCCAGGTCGAAGCCGAGCTGAAACGCGAAGGCAAGACCGCCGCCGACGAAGGCAAGACCGAGGACGAATTGAAGGCCGAGTACCGCGCCATCGCCGAGCGCCGCGTGCGGCTGGGTCTGGTCCTGGGCAAGCTGGGCGAGCAGAACGGCATCACCATCACGGGCGAAGAGGTCAATCGCGCCATCATGGCCCGCGCGCGTCAGTTCCCGGGCCAGGAACAGCAGGTGTTCCAGTATTACGCCAACAACCAGCAGGCCCAGGCCGAAATCCGCGCCCCTCTGTTCGAGGACAAGGTGGTGGATTTCATCGCAGAGTTGGCACAGGTCAACGACAAGCCGGTGGACCGGGAAACCCTGTTCAAGGATCCCGACGACCTGCCGGAAAGTGTCAAGAAAGCCTGAATTCCCCGATCCTCGCAATCTGAGGCTGGAACGCTATATTAAACGGGCGATGGTGTAAGACTGTCGCCTGGACGGCATCGAATCGGAAAGCGCGCTATGGCCAATCCCTTGGAATTCCACAACAACACTCTTGTGCCGATGGTGGTCGAACAGACCGCCCGGGGTGAGCGGGCCTTCGACATCTATTCGCGCCTTTTGAAGGAGCGGGTGATCTTCGTCACCGGCCCGATCGAGGATTATGGCGCCAGCCTGATCACCGCCCAGCTTCTGTTCCTGGAAGCCGAGCATCCCAAAAAAGAGATCCACATGTACATCAACTCGCCGGGCGGGTTGGTGACGGCGGGCCTGGCGATCTACGACACCATGCAATATGTCCGCCCCCCGGTTCAGACCCTCTGCATCGGCCAGGCCGCCTCGGCCGCTTCGCTGCTGCTCTGCGCGGGCAAGAAGGGCGAGCGTTTCGCCCTGCCGAACGCCCGGGTCATGGTCCACCAGCCTTCGGCGGCCTTCTATGGCCAGGCGGCCGATATCGCCCGCCATGCCCAGGAAATCGTCAAGCTCAAGCGCCGGCTGAACGAGATCTACGCCAAGCATACCGGCCAGACCGTCGAAGCAATTGAAAAGATGCTGGACCGCGATACCTATATGACAGCGGAAGAAGCCAGGAATTTCGGGCTGTTAGATCAGGTCATGGTGCGCCATCCGGAAGGCGAGGCGCCGGTCTGAAACCCTCAAAAGGGTAAAAGTTCCTGAATTTCCGGGCACTTGGTCCGGATTAAACAAATCTTGATCCGGCCGCCGTTAACGTGGTCGAATGTTGGGAGGCAGGGGTGCTTCGGTTCCTCCTGCATGGTGCAAAGCAGCATGGGTTTGATCCGGAGCTGCGAAGCGGGCGAAAGCCCCCGGTGGAAGGACCGGATGTGAGATGAGCAAAGCCAGCGGCGGCGAATCCAAGAACACGCTTTATTGTTCCTTCTGCGGCAAGAGCCAGCATGAGGTGCGCAAGCTCATCGCCGGCCCGACGGTCTTCATCTGCGACGAGTGCGTCGAACTCTGCATGGAAATCATCCGGGAGGAGAACAAGACCTCCTTCATGAAATCCAAGGAGGGCGTGCCGACCCCGCAGGAGATTTTCAAGGTTCTGGACGATTATGTCGTGGGCCAGGCGCACGCCAAGAAGGTGCTGTCGGTCGCCGTCCACAATCACTACAAGCGCATCAACTCGTCCGGCAAAAACGGCGATGTCGAGCTCGCCAAATCCAACATCATGCTGATCGGCCCCACCGGCTGCGGCAAGACCCTGTTGGCGCAGACCTTGGCGCGCATCCTGGACGTGCCCTTCACCATGGCCGACGCCACCACCCTGACCGAAGCCGGTTATGTGGGTGAGGATGTGGAGAACATCATCCTCAAGCTGCTGCAGGCCGCCGACTACAATGTCGAGCGGGCCCAGCGCGGCATCGTCTATATCGACGAGGTCGACAAGATCTCGCGCAAGTCCGACAACCCGTCCATCACCCGCGACGTGTCGGGCGAGGGCGTGCAGCAGGCCCTGCTCAAGATCATGGAAGGCACGGTCGCTTCGGTTCCGCCGCAGGGCGGACGCAAGCATCCCCAGCAGGAATTCCTGCAGGTGGACACCACCAATATTCTCTTCATCTGCGGCGGTGCCTTCGCCGGGCTGGACAAGATCATCTCGGCCCGCACCTCGGGAACCTCGATGGGCTTCGGTGCCAATGTGAAGGGCCCGGACGAGCGCGGCACGGGCGAAATCCTGCGCGACATCGAGCCGGAAGACCTGCTGAAGTTCGGCCTGATTCCCGAATTCATCGGCCGCCTGCCGGTGCTCGCCACCTTGGGCGATCTGTCGGAACCGGCGCTGATCGAAATCCTTACCCGGCCCAAGAACGCGCTGGCCAAGCAGTATATGCGGATGTTCGAGATGGAAGGCGTCAAGCTGCGCTTCCAGGAAGAGGCGCTGCATTCCATTTCGCGCAAGGCCATTCAGCGCAAGACCGGCGCGCGCGGCCTGCGTTCCATTCTGGAAGGCATTCTGCTCGAGACCATGTTCGAGCTTCCCACCCTCAACGGGGTGCAGGAAGTTGTGATCACGGCCGATGTGGTCGATGGCAAGGCGCGCCCGCTCTACACCTATTCGGACAAGGGCCAGCCGCGCGAACAGACCGCGTCTTAAGCGTCTTCGCCGCAACGTCTCAGACAAAATCGCCGCTTTTGTGCGCTTTATGGCGCGTGGGAGGGAACTTGTCCCGGCTAAGTCATTCCGCCGCCTTGAAACCATGTGTCAGGCGGCCCAATTTAAGACGTCCGGAGTCGGCCTGTTACGGGGAGTTGGGCGGCTCTTTCATGCGGACCGTGCCTTGGTCTGGGCGGTCCATTTCAAGCCGGCGGGCTGGCCGGCAGGAGTAGGAAAATGGCGGACGACGCCGTGAAGAAAATTGAGGAAACTGGCGAAACGGGCGCGAATGTCGCGCCGGTGCTGCCGCTGCGCGACATCGTGGTCTTCCCCCACATGATCGTGCCGCTCTTCGTGGGCCGCGAGAAATCCGTGCGCGCGCTCGAAGAAGTGATGAACGACGAAAAGCAGATTCTGCTGCTCACCCAGAAGGTGGCCGCCGAGGATGATCCGTCGCCGGATGGGTTGCACAATATCGGCACCCTGGCGACCGTGCTGCAGCTTCTGAAGCTGCCCGACCAGACCGTGCGCGTGCTGGTCGAAGGCAAGGGACGCGCGCGCGTCACCGGCTTCACCGGCCGCACCGATTTCTTCCAGGCCACGATCGAGAAGATCAACGAGGAAGCCCCGCCGGCGCGCGAGAGCGAAGCTTTGCTGCGCACGGTCAAGACCAACTTCGAGCAGTATATCAAGCTCAACAAGAAGATCCCCTCCGAGACTTTGGCGGCGGTGGCGGCGATCGACGATCCCGCGCGGCTGGCCGATTCCGTGGCGGCGCATCTGTCGGTGAAGATCTCCGATCGCCAGAGCTTGCTGGAAACACTGTCCACCACCGAAAGGCTGGAAAAGGTTCTCTCCCTGATCGAGGCCGAGATCGGCGTGCTTCAGGTCGAGCGCAAGATCCGTTCGCGGGTCAAGCGCCAGATGGAGAAGACCCAGCGCGAATATTATCTGAACGAGCAGTTGAAGGCGATCCAGAAGGAACTCGGCGAAGGCGAAGAAGGCCGCGACGAGATGAACGAGCTGGAAGACCGCATCCGCAAGACCAAGCTCAGCAAGGAAGCGCGCGAAAAAGCGATGGCCGAAGTGAAGAAACTTCGCTCCATGTCGCCGATGAGCGCCGAAGCCACGGTGGTGCGCAACTATCTCGACTGGCTGCTGTCCTTGCCCTGGGGCAAGAAATCCAAGGTCAAGAAGGACATCGCCGCCGCAGAGGCCGTGCTCAATGACGACCATTACGGTCTGGAAAAGGTCAAGGAGCGTATCCTGGAATATCTCGCGGTGCAGAGCCGCGTGGGCAAGATCAAGGGTCCGATCCTGTGCCTGGTGGGTCCGCCGGGCGTGGGCAAGACCTCGCTGGGCAAATCCATCGCCAAGGCGACGGGGCGCGAATTCGTGCGCATGTCGCTGGGCGGCATGCGCGACGAGGCCGAGATCCGCGGTCACCGCCGCACTTACATCGGTTCGATGCCCGGCAAGATCATCCAGTCGATGAAAAAGGCCAAGACCGCCAATCCGCTGTTCCTGCTCGACGAGATCGACAAGCTGGGCGCGGATTACCGGGGCGATCCGTCCTCGGCTTTGCTGGAAGTGCTGGACCCGGAGCAGAACTCCTCGTTCAACGACCATTATCTGGAAGTCGATTTCGATCTTTCGGACGTGATGTTCGTCACCACGGCCAACAGCCTGCGCATGCCGCAGCCCCTGATGGACCGCATGGAGATCATCCGCATCCCCGGCTACACCGAGGATGAAAAGGTCGAGATCGCCAAGCGCCACCTCATCCCCAAGGAGATGACGGCGCACGGCCTGAAGGAAGAGGAATGGAAGATCACCGATGCGGGCCTGCGTGACCTGATCCGCTATCACAGCCGCGAAGCGGGCGTACGCAACCTCGAGCGCGAGATCGCCAACCTGGCGCGCAAGGCCGTGAAGGAGATCATGTCCAACAAAGCCAAGTCGGTGGAAGTCACGCCGGAAAACCTGGGCGATTATGCGGGCGTCCGCAAATATCGCTATGGCGAGATCGAGGGCGAGGATCAGGTCGGTGTGGTCACCGGCCTGGCCTGGACCGAAGTCGGCGGTGAGACCTTGACCATCGAAGCGGTGATGCTGCCCGGCAAGGGCCGCTTCCAGGCCACCGGCAAGCTGGGCGAGGTGATGAAGGAATCGATCGACGCGGCGCGGTCCTATGTCCGCTCCAAGGCGACTACCTTCGGCATCAAGCCGCCCACCTTCGACAAGGTGGACATCCATGTCCATGTGCCCGAAGGCGCCACGCCCAAGGACGGTCCGTCCGCGGGTCTGGCGATGGCGACCTCCATCGTTTCGGTGCTGACCGGCATTCCCATCCGCCGCGACGTGGCGATGACGGGCGAGGTCACCTTGCGCGGCAGGGCCCTGCCTATCGGGGGCCTCAAGGAAAAGCTGCTGGCGGCTCTTCGGGCAGGGATCACCACCGTGATCATCCCCAAGGAGAATGAGAAGGATCTGGCCGAAGTGCCGGACAATGTGAAGTCCGGGCTCAAGATCGTTCCCGTTGCCACCATGGGCGAAGTCCTGAAAGTGGCCCTGGTGCGGGAACCGGAGGCCATCGACTGGAGCGAGCCGGAGGCCCCCGTGGTGGCCCGGGTCGCGCTGGAAGAGGGCGACCCCGACCCCCTGATCACCCATTAAGGCGTCCGAAAAGGGCCCGGAGACCTCTCCGGGCCCTTATTTTCTGGGCGGAATCAAGGCAAAAACCCCCTGATTCCGCGACTTTTCACCTTGGCAAGCCTTGCCCCCCGCCCCTAGACTCCCTTGGCAGCGGGACGAATCGCGCGAAAAGGAGTCACTCGTGAACAAGAACGATCTCATCCAGAAGCTGGCCGATCATACGGGCCTGCCGAAGAATGACGCGGCCAAGGCCGTGGATGGCGTGTTCGATCTGATCGCGGCGTCGCTCAAAGCGGGCGATGAAGTCCGCCTGACCGGTTTCGGCGTGTTCGTGGTCGCCACGCGCGCCGGCGGCAAAGGGCGCAATCCCCAGACCGGCGAAGAGATCACCATCAAGCCGTCCAAGCAGCCGCGCTTCCGCGCCGGTAAACAGCTGAAGGATTCCCTGAACTAATTTCCGCTCCGCCCCCGCCAGGGCGCATGAACGGCATGAACCGGAACGGCCGTGGGCGATGCCCGCCGGCTGCTGATGTAGCTGCGCCTGCGCAAATGGCGCAGCGCCGCCTGCACCGATGATTTCGACAATCCGGTTTCCACCGCCAAGGTGGAAAGGCTCGCCGGCACGCTCCGGCCGGGGCCGCCGCTCATGTGCCAGAGCTTGAGAAATACCAGGAATGCGGATGGCGCGCGGTCATGCCCGACCAGATCGGGCAGGAGTGTCTCCACGACATAATCGTCCGGCGGTGCTTTGCGAGCCATCACTATAGTAGGCGCTGGGATGCTTGTCAGCGCAAGCCCGCAGCGCATCCTTCGCACCCCGTGATGGAGGTCTGAATGATCACGCATCTGAAATTCATGAGCGTGCCGGTCGCCGATCAGGACCGGGCGCTCAAATTCTATACCGAGAAGCTGGGCTTCAAGGTGGCGACGGATCAGCAGATGGGGCCGGGCCGGCGCTGGATCGAGCTCCGGATGGGCAAGGCCGAGACCCGGCTGGTACTCTTCACCATGGAGGGCGAAGAGGGACGCGTCGGCACAAGGATGAATTGCTCGCTCGCCTGTGACGATGTCGAGGCGACGTACCGGCAATTTTCCGAGCGGGGCGTGGAATTCGTCTCCCCGCCCGCCAAACAGCCCTGGGGGACCTCCGCGATCATGAAGGATTCCGAGGGCAACCAATTCGTCCTGGGTTCGGATTGAGCCGGGTTTGGCTCCCCGCAACGATATGTTATGAGGCGCGGCCTCGGGTATCATGAGGCATTGCCTTGGGGCGGTTAGCTCAGTTGGTAGAGCATATCGTTTACACCGATAGGGTCGGCGGTTCGAGCCCGTCACCGCCCACCAGGCGCCACGCAAAATTCATATTTTGATAACGACTGACCCGCGGTTCCGCTGGAATGGAACGCCCGGCTTGCAGGGCTCGCCATATGCGGCCAATATCGATTCAGGAGCCGGGGGCTCCGAGAATGGAACCTTATGGGTACAGTGATGTCCGCTGCGCCGTCCCGGCGGCTGCTTAGACCGCTTCGCGCGGAAGGAAGTGCTGTCGCCCCACTGTCGCATCTGTCCAAGGCGATCACGATCAACGGCGACCTGGAAAGCGACGGCGAATTGCAGATTTACGGAAATGTCCGCGGGCAGGTCTGCGCCGACCGCCTGGTGGTGGGGGCAGGCGGCTTTCTGGAAGGCGATGTGATCGCCCGCGACGTACATATCGAAGGCCGCATGGAGGGCCGGATATTCGCGCTGAACGTCACCCTGGACAGCGGCGCCGAGGTCAATGGCCGCATATTCCACAACACCATCACGGTCGCGAAAGGCGCCCGGATCGACGCGCGCATGCCGTGGCGTCCGCCCAGTTATTTTGAAACTCTCGAAACTCTACCGGAGGCCAGGCAATGAGCATGTTCAACCGCAACGACAACAAGGAGACCAGCGTGAGCGCCCCAGACAAACCCCGTGACGTCACACCGGCATCCGTTGCGCAGGCACCCAAGCCCGTCCAGCCGGTTGCCGCGCCGGCCCCCGATCTGTCGTCGGCAAGAAGCGCCGGTCCCTCGGTCATCAGCAAGGCGCTCAAGATCACCGGCCAGCTGGAAAGCACCGAAGACATCCGCATCGACGGCGAAGTCGAAGGCGATATTCACGGTGTCGGCGTTACCGTCGGCAACGGCGCCAAGGTGAAGGGCTCGGTTTATGGCCAGACCGTCGAGCTGGCGGGCACCATCGAAGGCAAGATCGAAGCCAAGAAAGTGATCCTGACCAGCACCGCGCACATGTCCGGCGATGTGATCCACCAGGATATTCGCATTGAATCGGGCGCCTATATCGACGGCCATTGCCGCCCGGGCTCGAACAAGGTGGACATCAAGCCGGTCGCCAAGCCGAACTAGGCGCGGGGCCAGACCGCGAAAATAAAAAGGGGTCCGATTTTCGTCGGACCCCTTTTGCTTATTCCGGAACCATCTCGCCGGAGCCGCCGAATTCGGCCGGAAAATCTTTCAGCTTCGGCAGGCCATCGCGAATCCGCAAAACCGTTTCGCCATAATTGACGTGAACGCCGGGCGCGAACTCCAAAGTGGGAAGGGTCGCGGCGAACACGTCCACCATTCCCAGCGGAGGATGATTGGTCATCAGATGGCCGCCGCATTTGGCGCAATATTGCCGCTGGCTCATCGGGGTCTTCTCAAAGGTCGCGATATGCTCCGCGCCCTTCTTCACATTCACGGCCTCGGGCTTCCAGAGGCTGAAGGCATTCACCGGCCCGCCCGACCAGGAACGGCAGGACCGGCAATGGCAATAGCCCATCGCTTCGGGCGATCCGGTCACTTCCAGCTCCACGGCGCCGCAGAAACATGTTCCGGTATGGCTCATGGCGTCTCCCTATGTTTGTTGTCGCGGCGACTATAAATCCCGCCATCGGCATCTCAATGGCGCCGCCGCCCCAATAATCGCCAGCGGCAGCGCGAAATTCGGACTTGACGACGCGGTGGCGACCGACCTTCCGGCCATGGGGGCGCATCCGTTTTTATGAAAATTGTCCTTCCCACCCACGGACTTGGGAAAGATACGGCAGGCGAAAATGGGCTGCAGGATCGTGATTCCGCTGCCGAGACCCCCATGGTTCAGTCCCCCCGCATGATCGGCGTGCCATGGTTTCGGCGCGAAAGCTATTCGCGCATCCAAAGCCTTCCCGGCAGCGACCTGAAGGATAGCTATGAGCAATGGCAGGAACGCGCCGAGCGCATGTTCAATGTCCTGCATTCGGCGGGACAGAAGCTGACCCGCGTGGTGCTGGAGCCGGATGAGTTGAAGCGGTTCGCGCACGAAATCGGGGCCGAGGCGATCACCGCGAATGTCCGCGCCGAACTAGCGAACCGCAAGCTCGAAGAGAAGCAGTCTGCGGACGATCCGGCACCCTGCGACCTCTATTGCCTCCGATGCGGCAGCCAATATTCCTATCCGCAGGAATTGCTGCGGGTGGTCGAAGGGCTTCAGATCACCTGCGAATGCGGCGGCCGGCTCAGGCGCCCGCCGCCGGCAACGCAGAAACCCGCGGTCTGAACCCGGCGCTCCAGATCAATAGCCGTTCTGCGGCCCGTCATGGCCATCATAGCCATGCCAGGGATCGAGCCGGTCGCGCTCGCTCCAGGTGCGGGCGTCGGCGGGCCGATATGCGGTTCGCGGCCCATCGCGATGGCCGGCGGACGGCGGCGCATCCGGAGGCGGATATTCGGCGTAACGGCGGCCATAGGTTTGGTACCAGGCGTTGTAGTCCCGGAACCATGCGCGATCGCGGCAGGCTTCGTCACAATCGCCGCCACCCATCCGTCCGCGATCGGCTTCATGGACGGGCCCGCTCATCGGCCGCTCCGCGCGATCATATCGCGTGTGGTCATGGGGCCGGCTGGACGGCAACGCCGGTTGGCCGCCATAGCGATAAACGCGCGAATTTCGCGCCACGATGCCGCCATGACGGGCGGACGAGGGCTTGCGGACGGACGGTGCGCCGGGGGCCGGTTCGGGTCTGGGAGACGGCTGCGCGACCACGATTTGCGGCTCGGACTCCGGCTTGGGGGCTGCCGCCGCCTTGGCGATTGCTTCGGCTTTGGGCGGGGCGATGGTTTTGGCGGCCCTGGGCGGAGGCGCATCGCAAGCCGCCGCCAGCATCAGGACGGCCGACAGGGCAAAGCCGGCCCGCATCACCAATCCCGTTCTGGCCACGCGTTTCTCCCTATCGTCCGGACGCGGCGGGTCTCGCCGCGACGCCGGCGGAGAATTTACGCCATCCCGGCGGGACGGGGCAGCTTGTCTTTAAAGGGTTGGTAAATCCGCGCGGGGCGGCCGAACGCGCCTAGATCTTGCGCAAATCGTCATGCGCGGCCAACGCCACGACATAATCGCGGTCCAGCGTCACCCGTCCGCCGAACGCCTTGGCAAGGTTGATATAGGCCGAACTCTGATCGATTTCCGGAAGCCGCTGCCATTTGCGAATGCACTGGGCCAGGCTTCCCGCACAATAGACACGTCCGGGCGCGCGTAACGAGGCTTCGGCATACCAGGGTATGTCATCCATCTCGTTCCCCCACCTGATCCTATGCGCGGATTTAATCACAATCCGGGGATGAAAGGGTGCGACAAATCGGTAACGCTGTATTTGTAAATCTCGCGACATCCGCGAAACTGAACTGTCACAGGAGTTCCCGTTGCGATTTGCCCGTTTGTCCGCGCTAGGTCTGGTGGCATTGCTTGCCGCTTGCGGCTCCTCCAAACCGTCGGGCCCGCGCTGGAGCCCGTATCCGACTGTCGCGCCGCGCGATGAGAATTATCACGGCGGTCAAAACGCGCTCCTGCTCAAATATGATTCCAACCATGACGGCACCTTGACGCGCGAGGAACTGGTCGCCGGATTGAAGGCCGAGTTCGCCGCGTTGGACACCAAACACACCGGCTGCCTGACGCCCGATCAGGTGGACGAGATCAATCAGGCGCGCATCGCCGCCGATCAATCCGCGGCCACGCCGATCCAGGATTGGAACCAGGACGGCTGCGTCGATTTCCGCGAATATTCCGCCGCCGCCTATTCCTTGTTCGACCAGCTCGACCGCAATGGCGACGGCAAGATCACGCCGCAGGAATTCAATCCGCGCGCCGCGCGGCCGGGAACGCAGAATGGCGCGCCGCCGGCCGAGCCGCCGGAACAGGGGCAAGGCCGGCGCGGCCGCCGGGATGGCGGCGGCGGTCCGCCGCCGGGCGAGGCGCCATTTCTTCCCTAGAGCTCGCTTGACTTGGAGGGTGTGGCCGCCCTACATCGGCCCCCTTCGCGGGACCGCTTTGGCGGAACCATGCGGGGGCGTAGCTCAGTTGGTTAGAGTGTCGGCCTGTCACGCCGAAGGTCGCGGGTTCGAGCCCCGTCGCTCCCGCCATTTCCCTCCGGAAATGGCTTTTCCTGGAAAACCACTGCCATCTTGTGCAGCGGATCGCGCCGCCATTGCCCTTACCCTTTCAAAGTAAGAATGGATCGCAACTAGAGTCCATGTTTGCATCGCCATTTTCTTGGGTGTTTCCCGCTCGCGGGGCATCCGCGGCGGCGCTGGTTCGCCCTTCGAAAATTCCTGTTCTGTCGCCGCGAATCTTCCGCTAAACCCGCGTTGCGCGGCAGCAGTGCCTGCCTATACTGCGCCCGCGAAAAAACGAGGTCCGGCCTGACGACGGCGCGAATGCGCCAGCCGTTCCTGTGCGATGACGTTTGGGGACGGCATGGAAAAACTGCTTCTCGAGTATCTGCCGATCCTGCTCTTTCTGGGCATCGCGATCGTTTTGGGCACCGCCCTGATCGTGCTGCCGCTGGTGATCGCTCCGTCCAAGCCGGACCCGGAAAAACTATCCGCCTATGAATGCGGCTTTCCCGCCTTCGGGGACTCGCGCATGAAATTCGATGTCCGTTTTTATCTGGTCGCGATCCTGTTCATCATTTTCGACCTGGAAGTGGCGTTCCTGTTCCCCTGGGCCATCACCCTGGGCGCGACGGGTCTCTTTGCCTTCTGGTCGATGATGGCGTTCCTGGGGGTTCTGACGGTGGGCTTCATCTATGAATGGAAGAAGGGAGCGCTCGAATGGGAGTGATCACGCCTTCCAAAGGCATGCCGGCAGGTGCGGCGGGCCGAGCCGGGGTCGAGGGCGGCGCGCCTCAGATCACCGACAATGATCCTTATTTCAAAGCGTTGCAGCAGGAGATGGCCGACAAGGGCTTCCTGGTCACCAGCGCCGAAAGCCTGATCACCTGGGCCCGCACGGGCTCCTTGATGTGGATGACCTTCGGACTGGCCTGCTGCGCCGTCGAGATGATGCAGGCTTCGATGCCCCGCTACGATCTGGAGCGGTTCGGCTTCGCGCCGCGCGCCTCGCCGCGCCAGTCCGACGTGATGATCGTGGCCGGGACCCTGACCAACAAAATGGCCCCCGCGCTGCGCAAGGTCTACGACCAGATGCCGGAGCCGCGCTATGTGATCTCGATGGGATCCTGCGCGAATGGCGGCGGCTATTATCACTATTCCTATGCGGTGGTCCGGGGCTGCGATCGCATCGTGCCGGTGGACATTTATGTGCCGGGTTGCCCGCCCACGGCGGAAGCTCTGGTCTATGGCATTCTCTTGCTGCAGCGGAAAATCCGCCGCACCGGAACGATCGAGCGCTGATGTCGAATCTTGGCCAATTTGCAGAAACGCTTGCGGCGAGGCTGGGAACGGCGCTCGCCACGCACAAGCTCGCCGCGGGCGAACTGACCTTGACCGTGCCGGTCGATCAGATCGTCAGCGTTCTCACGCATCTGCGCGACGATGCGGACTGCGAATTCAAGATCCTGGTCGATCTCTGCGGCAATGACTGGCCCAAGCGCGAGAAGCGCTTCGACGTGGTCTATCATTTGCTGTCGCTGACCCGGAACATGCGCATTCGAGTCAAGGCGATGGTGGGCGAGGGTGAGGTGGTGCCGTCTTCCATCGGGCTTTATCCGGCCGCCGGCTGGTTCGAGCGTGAAGCCTTCGACATGTACGGCATCGTATTTTCCGGCAATCCGGATCTGCGCCGCATCCTTACGGACTACGGCTTTTCCGGCTATCCGCTGCGCAAGGACTTCCCGCTCACCGGCTATGTCGAGCTGCGCTATGACGAAGAGTTGAAGCGGGTGGTCTATCAGCCGGTGCAGCTGGTCCAGGAATTTCGCGATTTCGATTTCATGAGTCCCTGGGAAGGCGCCCCTCACATCCTGCCGGGCGACGAAAAAGCAGCGCCCGCCGCCGACACGGGGAAGAAGCCGTGACCAGCATTACGCTTGAGACCATTCCCGCCGAGACGTCGAACGGACCGGCGGAGAACGCACAGATGACGCTGAATTTCGGGCCCCAGCATCCGGCGGCCCATGGCGTGCTGCGCCTGATCCTGGACCTGGACGGCGAGATCGTCACCCGGGTCGATCCTCATATCGGCCTTTTGCATCGCGGCACCGAAAAGCTGATCGAGCACAAGACCTATCTGCAGGCGATCCCGTATTTCGACCGGCTCGACTATGTCGCGCCGATGAACCAGGAGCATGCATTCTGCCTGGCGATCGAGAAGCTGCTGGGTCTCGAAGTGCCCAAGCGCGGCCAGTATATCCGCGTGCTCTATTCGGAAATCGGCCGCATCCTCAACCATCTCCTCAACGTCACCACCCAGGCGATGGACGTGGGCGCTCTGACGCCGCCGCTCTGGGGCTTCGAGGAACGCGAAAAGCTGATGGTGTTCTATGAGCGCATCAGCGGCAGCCGCATGCATGCCGCCTTCTTCCGCCCCGGCGGCGTCCACCAGGACATGCCGCCCGGCCTTGCCGCCGACATCTACAAATTCTGCGAGCATTTCCCCAAGGTGCTGGACGATATCGAGGGATTGCTCACCGAGAACCGCATCTTCAAGCAGCGCAATGTCGATATCGGCGTGGTCAACCGGGCCGAAGCCGAGATGTGGGGCATGTCGGGCGTGATGCTGCGCTCCACCGGGGTAAAGTGGGATCTGCGCCGCAGCCAGCCCTATGAGTGCTACAGCGAGCTGGATTTCAAGATTCCGGTGGGCAAGAACGGCGACAATTACGACCGTTACATCATGCGCATGGAAGAGATGCGCGAAGCCAACAAGATCATGATCCAGTGCCTCGACAAGATGGCGCCGGGTCCGGTGGTGTCGCAGGACCACAAGGTCACGCCCCCGCGCCGCGCCGAGATGAAGACCTCGATGGAAGCCCTGATCCATCACTTCAAGCTCTACACCGAAGGCTTTCACGTGCCGGCCGGCGAGGCTTATGCGGCGGTCGAAGCGCCCAAGGGCGAATTCGGCGTCTATCTGGTGGCGGACGGCTCCAACAAGCCGCAGCGCTGCAAGATCCGCGCGCCCAGCTTCGTGCATCTGCAGATGATGGATTACATGTGCAAAGGCCATATGCTGGCCGACGTTTCGGCGGTGTTGGGCTCGCTCGACATCGTGTTCGGGGAGGTGGACCGGTGACCGCTCTGTCCAACCCCAATATCGACATCGCGCAGAAACAGCTCGATGCCTATAACGCGCAGGACCTGGACACATATATGTCCTTCTTTGCCGAGGACTGCGTCGTCTCCGGCTTGAACGGTGTGCCCACCGAAACCAGCCGCGACGCCATCCGCGCCCGCTATGCCAAGGCGTTCGCCCAGTTCCCCCAGAACAAGGCATATCTGAAGAGCCGCATCGCGGTGGGGAGCACCGTGGTGGACCATGAAAAAGTGGTGCGCGCCCCCGGCGGCGAGGAATTCGAGATCATCGCCATTTACACCTTCCGCGACGGGCTGATCGCCCGCGTCGATTTCGCGAAATAGGCTTACCCGATGCTGCGTCGTCTCGCTCCGCCCGACATGCAACCTGCAAGCTTCGCCTTCAATGCGGCGAATGCGGAATGGGCCCAGAAGGAAATCGCCAAATATCCGCCGGGCCGCCAGGCCTCCGCCGTGATCGCGCTTCTGTGGCGCGGGCAGGAGCAGGAAGGCTGGGTCACCCATCCGATGATCGAAAGCGTCGCTCAGATGCTGTCGATGCCGTTCATCCGGGTGCTGGAAGTGGCGACCTTCTACACCATGTTCAATCTGGTGCCGGTCGGCACCTATCTGGTTCAGGTCTGCACCACCACGCCTTGCATGCTCGCCGGCTCGGATGCGGTGGTCGAAGCTTGCAAGAAGCACATCCATCCGCATCCGCACACGGTTTCGGCCGACGGCAAATTCTCCTGGATGGAAGTCGAATGCCTGGGCGCCTGCGTCAACGCGCCGATGCTGCAGATCGACAAGGATTTCTACGAGGATCTGGACGGCCCGATCACCGAAAAGCTGTTGGAAGATCTGCGCGCCGGACGCGCTGTTAAGCCGGGCCCGCAGAATGCGCGCCACACCTCCGAACCCTCGGGCGGCGCCACCACCTTGACCGATCCGTCGCTGTTCGACGGTTCGATGATCGGCCGGCAGAAGCGCGGGCAGGCCGCCGCCGATGCCGACCGTGACGCGCCCACCCAGAAACCGCCGGGAGCAGCCAGCTGATGCTTGCCGATCGCGACCGCATTTTCACCAACCTTTATGGCCTGCAGGACCCGGGCCTTGCCGCCGCCATCAAGCGCGGCGCCTGGGACGGCACGAAGGCGATCCTGGAACGGGGCCCCGAAGCCATTGTCGACGAGATGAAAAAGTCGGGCCTGCGCGGCCGTGGCGGCGCGGGTTTCCCCACCGGGCTCAAATGGTCCTTCATGCCCAAGGAAGTGAAGGAACGACCGCATTATCTGGTCGTCAATGCGGACGAGAGCGAGCCGGGCACCTGCAAGGATCGCGACATCATGCGCCACGATCCGCATACTTTGGTCGAAGGCTGCCTGATCGCCAGCTTCGCGATGCGCGCCCATGCCTGTTACATCTATGTGCGGGGCGAATTCATCCGCGAGCGCGAGGCGCTGCAGCGTGCGGTGGATGAAGCCTATGCCGCCAACCTGATCGGCAAGAACAATGTGCATGGCTGGGATTTCGATCTCTATGTCCATCACGGCGCCGGCGCCTATATCTGCGGCGAAGAAACCGCGCTGCTGGAATCCCTGGAAGGCAAAAAGGGCCAGCCGCGCCTGAAGCCTCCATTCCCGGCCAATGTCGGCCTCTATGGTTGCCCCACCACCGTGAACAATGTCGAAAGCATCGCGGTGGCGCCGACCATCCTGCGCCGCGGCGCCGACTGGTTTGCCGGTCTCGGCCGCCCCAACAATTCCGGCACCAAACTGTTCTGCATCTCCGGCCATGTGAACAAGCCCTGTAATGTCGAAGAGGAAATGGGCATTCCGCTCCGCGAACTCATCGAGAAGCATTGCGGTGGCGTGCGCGGCGGCTGGGACAATCTGCTGGCTGTAATCCCGGGGGGCGCCTCGGTGCCGCTGATCCCCAAATCCATCTGCGACGATGTGCTGATGGATTTCGATAGCTTGAAAGCTGTGCAGACCGGTCTGGGCACCGCCGCCGTGATCGTGATGGACAAGTCCACCGATGTGGTGAAGGCGATCCAGCGGCTGGCCTATTTCTACAAACATGAAAGCTGCGGCCAGTGCACGCCGTGCCGCGAAGGCACCGGTTGGATGTGGCGGGTGATGACCCGCATGGTGAAGGGCGACGCCAAAGTCGGCGAGATCGACCTGCTGCAGGAAGTCTCCAAGGAGATCGAAGGCCATACCATCTGCGCCCTGGGTGACGCGGCGGCGTGGCCGATCCAGGGCCTGATCCGTCATTTCCGTCCCGAGATCGAGCGGCGCATCGCGGCGCGCGCGGGCCTGCGCGAGGCGGCGGAATAAAATGCGGCACCTGGCGCAGCTCAATATCGGCAAGCTTCTCGGCGGCAAGGACGATCCGGCGATGGCCGGATTTTTCGACAATCTGGATCGCATCAATGCGGCCGCCGAACGCATGCCCGGTTTTGTCTGGCGCCTGAAGGATGAAAGCGGCAACGCCACCAATATCCCATGGGTGGGCGATCCCGGCATGGCGGTCAATCTCAGCGTCTGGGAAAGCGTCGAAGCGCTGGAGAAATTCGTCTGGCAGACCGCCCATACGAAAATCTATGCCCGCAAGGCGGAATTCTTCGAAAAGCCCACGGCACCGCATTTCGTGATGTGGTGGATTGAAGCTGGACATATCCCGACCCTGGCCGAAGCCAAGGCGCGGCTGGACCAGCTCACTGAGCACGGTCCCAGCGAGGAGGCGTTCGGTTGGGCCGAAGCGCCGGCCGCCAAGCTGTGGCAAGAAAAAAGGTGCGCGTAATGGGAACCCGCAAACTCATCATCGACGGCAAGGAAGTCGAGGCGGAAGAAACCATCACCTTGCTGCAGGCTTGCGAGCAGGCGGGCGCGGAAATCCCTCGCTTCTGCTTTCACGAGCGTCTGTCGGTGGCCGGCAATTGCCGCATGTGCCTGGTGGAATGGGTGGGCGCGCCCAAGCCGCAAGCCAGCTGCGCGTTGCAGGTCAAGGATATCTTCCCCAACAAGGACGGCACGCCGGCCAAGATCAACACAGCATCGCCCTATGCCTTGAAGGCGCGCGAAGGGGTGATGGAATTCCTTCTGATCAATCATCCGCTGGATTGCCCGATCTGCGACCAGGGCGGCGAATGCGACCTGCAGGACCAGGCGATGGGCTATGGCCGCGCCGCATTCCACCGCTTCAATGAAAACAAGCGGGCGGTCGAAGACAAATATATGGGCCCGCTGATCAAGACCATCATGACCCGCTGCATCCAGTGCACCCGTTGCGTGCGCTTCGCCACCGAAGTGGCGGGCGTGCCCGATCTGGGCGCCACCGGCCGCGGCGAGGACATGGAGATCACCACCTATCTGGAAAAGGCCTTTGCCAGCGAATTGTCCGGCAATGTGGTGGATTTGTGCCCGGTGGGCGCGCTGACCTCCAAGCCTTACGCCTTCAACGCCCGCCCCTGGGAATTGCGCAAGACCGAATCCATCGACGTGATGGACGCGCAGGGCAGCAATATCCGCGTCGATGCACGCGGGCCGCAAGTGATGCGCGTGCTGCCGCGCCTGAACGAGACCGTGAATGAGGAATGGATTTCCGACAAGGCACGCCATGCCTGTGACGGACTTGTCCGCCAGCGGCTCGACCGGCCCTATGTGCGGATCAACGGCAAGCTGAAGCCCGCCAGCTGGGCGGAGGCTTTCGCTGCCATCGCCGCCAAGGTGCGCGGCACCACGCCCGCCAAGATGGCCGCGGTGGTGGGCGATCTCGCCGCCGCCGAAGAGATCAAGGCGCTGAAGGATCTGATGACGTCGCTGGGCGTCGCCAACCTCGATTGCCGCCAGGATGGCGCAAAGATCGAAGGCGGACCCCGCCAGACTTATCTCTTCAACACCACCATCGCCGGGGTTGAAGCGGCCGATGCGATCCTGCTGGTGGGCACCAACCCGCGCTGGGACGCGCCGGTGCTGAATGCCCGCATCCGCAAGACTTGGCTGGCCGGTCCGCTGAAAGTGGCCAATATCGGTCCTGCCGTCGATCTCACCTATCCCGTGGAGCAGCTGGGCACGGACATCGCCGTCTTGGCCGCCATCGCCAATGGCAGCCATCCCTTCGCCAAAGTGCTGAAGGACGCCAAGCGGCCGATGATCATTCTGGGTTCGGGCTTGCTCACCCGCGCCGACGGCGCCGCGGCCTTAAGCCTGGCGGCGCGGATCGCCGGCGACAGTGGCATGATCGGTCCGGCCGGCACCGCCGCCGAAGGGGGCTGGAACGGCTTCAACATCCTGCACACCGCGGCCTCGCGCGTGGCAGCGCTCGATCTCGGCTTCGTTCCGGGGCAGGGCGGCCGCGATGTGGCGGGTATTGTCGATGGCGCGCAGAAGGGCGAAATCGACTTCATTTATCTTCTGGGCGCGGACGAGTTCGACGTCGCTCATTTGGGCCGGGCTTTCGTGGTCTATCAGGGCAGCCATGGCGATGCCGGCGCCCATCATGCCGACGTGATCCTGCCCGGTGCCGCCTATACCGAGAAGGAAGGCACCTACGTCAATTTCGAAGGCCGGGTGCAGCGCGCCGAGCGCGCCGTATTTCCCCCGGGCGAGGCCAAGGAAGATTGGGCGATCCTGCGGGCTCTATCCGACCATCTGGGCGCCAGGCTGCCTTATGACGATCGCGCGCAACTGCGCGCCGCGATGGTGAAGGACGTGCCCCATTTCGCGCAGATCGGGGAGGTGCCCGTTCATGCCGACACCTCATCGGCGACCTGGAACGGCATTGGCGCGCAAGGCAATCTGGACGAATCGTTGCCCGTGACGCGCGGCATCGCGGACTATTACCTCACCAACCCGATTGCGCGCGCCAGCGAAACCATGGCCCGGTGCAGCCAGGAACTGGTGCACGGCGCAACCAAGATGGCGGCGGAATAACATGGCGCTGATCCATTTCTGGACCTGGTTGTTCGAAAAGCTGGGCGTCACCTTGCCCTATGGCTGGGCCTGGTTCCTCAGCCAGGCCGTCTTCATCGTGGTCCTGTGCCTGGTGCTAATGCTTGGCGTGGCCGTGGTCATCCTGGCCGATCGCAAGATCTGGGCGGCGGTGCAGATGCGGCGTGGCCCCAACGTGGTGGGACCGTTCGGGCTTTTCCAGACCCTCGCGGACGCGCTGAAATTCTTCTTCAAGGAAGTGGTGATCCCGTCCGGCTCCAACAAGGTGCTGTTTCTGCTGGCCCCCATCGTCAGCGTGGTGCTGGCCTTCATCGCCTGGGCGGTGATGCCGTTCAACGCCGGCTGGGTCATATCTGACATCAATGTCGGCATTCTTTATCTCTTCGCGGTGTCATCCCTCAGCGTCTATGGCGTGATCATGGCGGGCTGGGCCTCGAATTCGAAATACGCCTTCCTGTCGGCCCTGCGCGGCGCCGCCCAGATGGTCTCCTACGAAGTCTCGATCGGCTTCGTGATGATCACGGTGCTGTTGTTCGCCGGTTCTCTCAATCTGTCCAAGATCGTGGAATCGCAAGCGACCACGGGCGTCCTGGCCTTCGCGCACTGGAACGTCTTCTCGCTTCTGTTCCCGATGCTGATCATCTTCTTCGTCTCGTCCCTGGCCGAGACCCAGCGTCCGCCCTTCGATCTGCTGGAAGCGGAATCCGAACTGGTGGCGGGCTTCTTCGTGGAATATTCCTCCGCGCCGTTCCTGCTCTTCTTCCTGGCCGAGTATATGACCGTCATGCTGCTCTGCGGCCTGATGAGCATATTGTTCCTGGGCGGCTGGCTGCCGCCGCTCAATATCATGCCTTTTACCTTGGTGCCGGGGATCATCTGGTTTCTGCTCAAGCTGGCTTTTCTGTTCTTCATGATGGCGATGGTGAAGGCGATCGTGCCCCGCTACCGCTATGACCAGCTGATGCGGCTGGGCTGGAAAGTGTTCCTTCCGACTTCGCTTTTGTGGGTGGTTCTGACGGCGGCCTGGGTCGTTGTCTTGCGCCATCCTGCTTAGAGGTTCCGCCATGGCGAGTTTCGACCGTACCGCGCGCCAGATTTTCTTCTGGGAATTCATTCTGAGCCTGATCCTGGCGATGAAGTATTTCTTCGCGCCCAAGGCCACCCTGAATTACCCGTTCGAAAAGGGGCCCTTGTCGCCCCGCTTCCGTGGCGAGCATGCGCTGCGCCGCTATCCGAACGGCGAGGAACGCTGCATCGCCTGCAAGCTGTGCGAGGCGATCTGCCCCGCCCAGGCCATCACCATCGAAGCCGAACCGCGTGATGACGGCTCGCGCCGCACCACCCGCTACGACATCGACATGGTGAAGTGCATTTATTGCGGCCTGTGCCAGGAAGCCTGCCCGGTCGACGCGATCGTGGAGGGGCCGAACTTCGAATTCTCCACCGAGACGCGCGAAGAACTTTACTACAGCAAGGAGCGGCTGCTGGCGAACGGCGACCGCTGGGAGCGGGAGATCGCCCGCAATCTGGAACTAGACGCGCCTTATCGCTAGGGCCACGGGAAACGCATGTTGGAAGCACTGGCATTCTACCTCTTCTCGGCGATCCTGATCGCATCGGCGGTCATGGTGATTGCGTCGCGCAATCCCGTGCATTCGGTGCTGTTCCTGATCCTGTCCTTCTTCAACGCCGCCGGACTGTTCGTCCTTCTGGGCGCCGAGTTCCTGGGCATGATCCTGGTCGTGGTCTATGTCGGCGCGGTCGCGGTGCTGTTCCTGTTCGTGGTGATGATGCTGGACGTGGATTTCGCCGAACTGAAGCGCGGCGCACTCCAATATCTTCCGTTCGGCGCTTTGATCGGTTTGGTGCTGGTGGTCGAGCTGATCATGGCGGGCAGCGTCTGGGTGCTGCAGCCCGCGGCCCTGGCGGTCAAGGCGCATGCGACGCCGGCGGGCCTCACCAACACCGAGGCTTTGGGCCGGATTCTCTATACGGACTATGTCTATTACTTCCAGATCGCGGGTCTGGTGCTGCTGGTGGCGATGATCGGCGCCATCGTGCTCACTCTGCGTTCGCGGCCCGGCGTGCGCCGCCAGAATATCGCGGTCCAGAATGCCCGCACCGCCGCCATGGCGGTGGACATGCTGGACATCAAGCCGGGCGAGGGGGCTTAAAACATGGCCATCGGTCTTTCCAGCTATCTGGCGGTCGCCGCGATCCTCTTCACCATCGGCGTGGTGGGCATTTTCCTCAACCGCAAGAACATCATCATCATCCTGATGTCGGTCGAGCTGATCCTGCTCGCGGTCAATCTCAACTTCGTCGCCTTCTCCTCCTATCTGGGCGATCTGGTGGGACAGGTCTTTGCCCTGTTCGTCCTCACCGTCGCGGCCGCCGAAGCGGCCATCGGTCTGGCCATCCTGGTGGTCTATTTCCGCAACCGCGGCACGATCGCGGTTGAGGACGTCAATGTGATGAAGGGTTAGGCATGTACGCGGCCATCGTATTCCTTCCCATCCTGGGCTCGGCCATCGCGGGCCTGTTCGGCCGCGTGATCGGCGCGCGTGCCAGCGAGCTGGTGACCACGGGCCTCTTGTTCGTTTCGGCGGCGCTGTCGGTGGTGGCGTTCAACGATGTGGCGCTGGAAGGCCATAAGTACATCATCCAGATCCTGCCCTGGATTCATTCGGGCGATTTCGCGATCGATTGGACGGTGCGGATCGACACCATCACGGCGGTGATGCTGGTGGTGGTGACTGGCGTGTCGTCGCTGGTTCACCTTTATTCCATCGGCTACATGCATGAAGACCCGCACCGGGCGCGGTTCTTCTCGTATCTGTCGCTCTTCACCTTCGCCATGCTGATGCTGGTGACGGCCAACAACTTCCTCCAGCTGTTCTTCGGCTGGGAAGGGGTGGGCCTGGCCTCCTATCTGCTGATCGGCTTCTGGTACACCAAGCCATCCGCCAACGCCGCAGCGATCAAGGCCTTTGTGGTCAACCGGGTGGGCGATTTCGGTTTCGCCCTGGGCATCTTCGGCATCTATTTCGTCTTCAAGACTCTGGACTTCGACGCGGTGTTCCAGGCCGCCCCGGCGATGGCCGGCAAGCAGTTCATCTTCGCCGGTCACAGCGTCGATATTCTCACCACCCTTTGCCTGCTTCTGTTCGTGGGCGCGATGGGCAAGTCGGCCCAGCTGGGCCTGCACACCTGGTTGCCGGACGCGATGGAAGGTCCGACCCCCGTTTCCGCCTTGATCCATGCCGCCACCATGGTGACGGCGGGCGTGTTCCTGGTCTGCCGCTGCTCGCCTTTGTTCCAGCTGGCGCCCCATGCCGCCGAATTCGTCACGATCATCGGCGCCACCACGGCTTTCTTTGCCGCTTCGGTGGGCCTGTTCCAGAACGACATCAAGCGGGTGATCGCCTATTCGACCTGCTCGCAGCTGGGCTACATGTTCGCGGCGGCGGGCGTCGCCGCCTATGACGCCGCCATGTTCCATCTTTTCACCCATGCCTTCTTCAAGGCGCTGCTGTTCCTCAGCGCCGGTGCCGTGATCCATTCGATGCATCACGAGCAGGACATGCGGAAAATGGGTGGCCTCTGGAAGGCGATCCCCTTCACCTGGGCGATGATGCTGATCGGCAATCTGGCGCTGACCGGGGTGGGGCTTCCTTATCTGGGCATCGGCCTGGCGGGTTTCTATTCCAAGGACGCGATCATCAATTCCACCTTCGCTGCTCATACCGGTATCGGTTCTTATGCCTTCACGCTCTTGCTGGTGTCGGCGGGCATGACCAGCTTCTATTCCTGGCGCCAATTCCTGATGACCTTCCATGGCCGCTATCGGGGGCTGGATCATCAGCATGGCGATCACCACGCGCATGGTCACGACGAACATCATGCGCCCAAGCTGGAAGAGGTCCATGAATCGCCGCTGGTGATGCTGGTGCCGCTGGCGGTGCTGGCACTGGGCGCGGTGTTCGCGGGCATGGCCTTCACCCATTTCTTCATCGGCGAAGGGGCGCACGAATTCTGGCGCGCCTCCCTGTTCGTGGGCAATGGCGAAGAGGGGCATCTGCCGGTGTGGGTGGAGATGGGACCGCTGGTCGTCACCATCATCGGCTTCCTGATCGCTTATTATTATTACATCCTGCATCCCGACCTGCCGCGGAAGCTCGCGGCCAAGCGCGGCATGCTCTACGTCTTCCTGTACAACAAATGGTATTTCGACGAGCTGTACGATTTCCTGTTCGTACGCCCGGCCTTCTGGATCGGCCGTTTCCTGTGGAAGAAGGGTGACGGCATGGTGATCGACGGGCTTGGTCCGGACGGCGTTTCGGCGCGGGTGCTGGATGCGGCGCGGGGCGCGGTGCGGCTGCAATCCGGTTACATCTATCATTATGCCCTGGCGATGCTCTTGGGCGTGGTCGCGCTTGCGACCTGGTTCATGGCGTTGGGAGGTGCCCTGTGAGCCTTCCGCTTCTCAGTCTGGTCACTTTCGTGCCGCTGGTCGGCGCGGCGCTGATTTTGGCGATGCCGCGGCCCGATGCGGCCCGCTGGATCGCGCTCGGCACCACCATCGTCACATTCGCCCTGTCGCTGATGGTGTGGGCGGCGTTCGATCCGCATAACCCGGGCTTCCAGCTGGTCGAGAAGATGGACTGGCTGGGTGGCGGCATCTCCTATCACATGGGCGTGGACGGCATTTCGATGCTGTTCGTGGTTCTCACCGCGGGCCTGATGCCGTTCTGCATCGCCGCCAGCTGGGAATCCGTCCAGACCCGGGTCGCCGAATACATGATCGCCTTCCTGGTGCTGGAAACCATGATGATCGGCGTGTTCTGCGCGCTGGATCTGGTGCTCTTCTATGTGCTGTTCGAGGGCGGCCTGATCCCGATGTTCCTGATCATCGGGATCTGGGGCGGCAAGCGGCGCGTCTATGCCAGCTTCAAATTCTTCCTCTATACCTTTGTCGGCTCGGTGCTGATGCTGCTCGCGATCATGAGCATGTATTGGTACACCGGCACCACCGACATTGCGGCGCTGCTCGCCAATCCGCATTTCCCGCCGCAGATGCAGACTTGGCTATGGCTGGCCTTCTTCGCCAGCTTCGCGGTCAAGATGCCGATGTGGCCGGTCCATACCTGGCTTCCCGACGCGCATGTGGAAGCGCCCACCGCCGGTTCCGTCATCCTGGCCGGCATCCTGTTGAAGATGGGCGGCTACGGCTTCCTGCGCTTCTCGCTGCCCATGTTCCCGTCCGCTTCGGAGATGTTCGCGCCGCTGGTCTTCACCATGTCGGTGGTGGCGATCATCTACACCTCGCTGGTGGCCCTGGCGCAGGAGGACATGAAGAAGCTGATCGCTTATTCCTCCGTCGCCCATATGGGCTTTGTCACCATGGGCATCTTCACCCTGACCCATCAAGGCGTGGAGGGCGGCATCTTCCAGATGCTCAGCCATGGCGTGGTGTCGGGCGCGCTCTTCCTTTGTGTGGGCGTGGTCTATGACCGGATGCATACTCGTGAGATCGCGGCCTATGGCGGCCTGGTCAATCGCATGCCGCTCTATGCCGCCTGCTTCATGGTCTTCACCTTGGCCAATGTCGGTCTGCCGGGCACCTCGGGGTTCATCGGTGAATTCCTCACCATGCTGGGCGCCTACATCCACAACAGCTGGATCGCGATCTTCGCGGCCACAGGTGTAATCCTTTCAGCGGCTTATGCGCTTTTCCTCTACCGTCGCATTATCTTCGGCGCCCTGGTCAAGCCGACCTTGCAGACCATCCAAGACCTGACGGCGCGTGAAGTCGCCATCCTGGCGCCGCTGGTGGTGATCACCATCGCGCTGGGCTTCTATCCGAAGCCGGTGTTCGACGTCACTACGCCGTCGGTGGCCAAGCTGATCACCGACAGCAAGGCGTCGCTGGCATTGGATCATGCAAATCACGGCGCGCTCGCGCAGGCTGCCGGCGACAAGCTGGCGGCGGCGGAAAAGGGGACGGGACAGTGACTCTTCAGGCCGACCTCATGGTCCTTTTGCCCGAGCTGGTTCTGGCTCTGGGCGCGATGGCATTGCTGCTGATCGGCGCGATTGGCGGGGAAAAGACCGCGCCCGCGATTTCCTTCGGCGCGATCGCTTTGTTCGTGATGGCGGGTGCCGAAGCGATCTGGGCGGTGCCCAGTCATGCCACGGCATTTCATGGTGCTTTTGTCGCCGACGATTTTGCCCGTTTCACCAAGGTCCTGATTTTGGTGGGGGCAGCCCTTTGCATTCTGCTGGCTGACGAATTCTTCGCGCCCGCCGCCATGTCGCGTTTCGAGCTGCCGGTGCTGATGGTGCTGGCCACCCTGGGCATGCTGCTGATGGTTTCGGCCGGAAGCTTCATCGCCCTTTATATGGGCCTGGAGCTGCAATCCCTGGCGCTCTACGTGCTGGCGTCGTTCAACCGCGACCATCTGCGCTCCACCGAAGCGGGGCTCAAATATTTCGTCCTGGGCGCCCTGTCGTCCGGCATGATGCTGTACGGCATCTCGATGATCTACGGCTTCACGGGGTCGGTGGAATTCTCCGCCGTCGCCCATGTGGTCGCCCAATCGGGCGCCGGCATCGGTTTGATCTTCGGCCTGGTGTTCCTGATCTCGGGCCTGGCCTTCAAGGTTTCGGCCGTGCCGTTCCATATGTGGACGCCGGACGTGTATGAAGGCGCGCCCACGCCGATCACCGCCTATTTCGCCACCGCCGCCAAGGTCGCGGCGATGGGTCTGTTCCTGCGCGCCATTCTGATCCCGTTCCCCCATGCCCTGGAGCAGTGGCGGCAGGTGATCATCGTCATCTCCGTCCTGTCGATGGCGCTGGGCGCGGTCGCGGCGCTGGGCCAGAAGAACATCAAGCGCCTGATGGCCTATAGCTCCATCGGTCACATGGGCTATGCGCTTCTGGGCCTGGCGGCGGGCACCGCCTTGGGCGTGCGCGGTGTCCTGATCTATCTGGCGATCTACGTCTTCACCAATCTGGGCGTCTTCGCCTGCATCCAGGCGATGCGGCGCGGCGGAAAGCCGGTCGAGGCCATTTCCGATCTCGCCGGTCTGGCGCGCACCAATCCCAAGCTGGGGCTGGTCTTCTCCATGCTGTTCCTCAGCCTTGCAGGCCTGCCGCCATTGGCCGGTTTCTTCGCCAAATTCTATGTCTTCCTGGCGGCGATCCAGGCCGGGCTGATCTGGCCCGCGATCCTAGGCGTGCTCGCCAGCGCCATAGGCCTGGTTTATTATCTGCGCCTGGTGAAGATCATGTATTTCGACGAGCCGGCGCCCGCCCTGGACGGGGACATGGCGATGGGCTCGCGCGCGATCCTGATCGTCTCGGGCGCGGTGGCGCTGCTCTTCATCTTCGCGGCATCGCCGGTGATCACCGCCGCCGATGTCGCCGCGAAAGCGTTGCTGCCTTGACCGACTGGCCGCAGGGCTATGGCCTCAAGCGGTACGACGAAATCGATTCCACCAACGAAGAGGCGCGCCGGCTCGCTGCGGCCGGCGAAGTCGGACCTCTATGGCTGACGGCGCTGCGCCAGACCGCCGGACGCGGGCGGCGCGGGCGGCCCTGGGAGATGGCGGGCGGCAACCTGGCCGCGACCCTGCTGCTGCGTCCATCGCGGCCTCAGGGCGAATGGGCTCAATTGTCTTTCGTCATCGCCGTTGCCGCGGCCGATGCCGCGGCCGGCTTTGCTCCCGAAGCGCGCGTGGCGCTGAAATGGCCCAACGACGTGCTGGCGGACGGCAAGAAGCTGGCGGGCATCCTGCTGGAAACCGCGAACGGACCGGCGCCGGCGCTTGCCATCGGCATCGGCATGAACCTGGCGCATCATCCGGAAGGCACCGAATTCCCGGCCACCTCGCTGGCCGCCTTGCGCAAGACCGTGCCCAGCGCGGACGAAGCGCTGGCCGCGCTCGCGGCGGAATTCGCCAAATGGTATGAGGTCTGGCGGACCCAGGGCTTCGAGGCGATCCGGGAGGCGTGGCTGGCCCGCGCGATGGGCCTGGGCACGCGCATCCGGGCGCGGCTGGCGACCGAAGAACGGTCCGGCACGTTTGAAGGCATTGACGAAAATGGGGCGCTTTTGCTCAACGAAGGCTTCGGGCGCGCCAGTGTATTGCCCGCCGCCGACATTTTTTTCAGGTGACCGATGCTGCTCGCGATAGATGCCGGCAACACCAACATCGTCTTCGCCGTCTATGACGGCGACAAGCAGCGCGCCCAATGGCGGGCGGTGACCAATTCCCAGCGCACCTCCGACGAATATGCGGTCTGGCTGAACCAGCTTTTGAGTCTGGAAGGCCTTTCCTTCGTCGATCTCAGTGACGCGATCATCGCCACGGTGGTGCCGGCGGTGCTGTTCGATCTTCGGGCCCTTTGCCGGACCTATCTGAAATGCGAGCCTCTGATCGTGGGCGATCCCGCCGTCGATCTGGGCATGAAGATCAATACCGACGCGCCGCAATCGGTGGGCGCCGACCGTCTGTGCAACACGGTGGCGGCGCATGAACGCTATAAGGGCGCGGTGATCGTGGTGGATTTCGGCACCGCCACCAATTTTGATATCGTGGCGGAGAATGGCGATTTCGACGGAAGTTTGATCGCGCCGGGCGCCAATCTCTCCATCGAAGCCTTGCACCAGGCAGCCGCGCTTCTGCCGCGCGTGGCCATCCGCCGGGCGCCCGACGTGATCGGGCGCAACACGGTGGCGGCGATGCAGTCCGGCGTCTATTGGGGCTATGTCGGCCTGATCGACGGACTGATCGCCCGCATCAAGGCCGAGTATGGCAAGCCCATGACCGTGGTGGCCACGGGTGGGCTTTCGCATCTCTTCCGCCCCGACATTCCCGCCATCGAACATGTCGATCCGGATCTCACCATTCGCGGCCTGATGCTCATTCACGCCCGCAACGCGAAGCGGGCCTGATGGGCAAGCGCGAAGAGCTCGTCTTCCTGCCGCTGGGCGGGTCGGGCGAGATCGGCATGAATTTCAACGCGTACGGCTTCGGGCCGCCGAGCCGCCGCCAATGGCTCGTGGTGGATTGCGGCATCACCTTCGGCAATGAAAGCCATGTGCCGGGCGTGGACATCATTCTGCCTGACATCTGCTTTCTGGCCGAGCAGCGGGAGAATGTGCTGGGCATTGTCGCCACCCATGCCCATGAGGATCATATCGGCGCCATCGCGCCTTTGTGGCCGATGCTGAAATGCCCCATCTACGCCACCCCGTTCACCGCGCGGCTGATCGAAGGCAAGCTGGCGGAGGCCGGGGTTACCGCCCCCGTGCGCGACGTGCCGGTGGGCGGTTCGCTGACATTGGGACCGTTCGCGATCGATTTCATTTCCATCACCCATTCCATTCTCGAGCCCAATCTTCTGGCGATCCGCACGCCCTTGGGCGTGATCGCGCATACCGGGGACTGGAAGATCGATCCCGATCCGCTGCTGGGCGAGGTGACGGACACGGCGGCCATCGAGAAGCTTGGCGATGAAGGCGTACTGGCGCTGGTCTGCGACTCCACCAATGCGCTGGTACCTGGCCATTCCGGCTCCGAAGCGGACGTGCGCGACGGCCTCACGGCATTGATCGGCGGATTGAAAGGCCGCGTGGCGGTGACGGCTTTCGCCTCGAATGTCGCGCGCCTGGACAGCGTCGCGCGCGCCGCCGCCGCCAATGGACGCAAAGTGGCGCTGGTCGGCCGCTCGATGCACAAGATCGTGGCCGCGGCAAAAGAGAGCGGCTATCTGGCGGATCTCGCGCCCATGCTGGATGCGGCCGAAGCCGCTGACCTTCCCGCGCGCAAAGTGCTCTATCTGGTCACCGGCAGCCAGGGCGAGCCGCGCGCCGCGTTGGGCCGGATCGCCGACGGCAATCATCGCGACGTGCAGCTGGGCAAGGGCGATACGGTGATCTTCTCGTCCCGCATCATTCCGGGCAACGATTTGCCGATCTTCGAATTGCACAACAAGCTCGCGGCACTGGGCGTGGAAGTGCTGACGGCGGAAGATCATTTCGTGCACGTCTCCGGCCATCCCGCGCGGGAAGAATTGGCGCAGATGTATCGCTGGACCCGGCCCAAGATCGCCGTCCCGGTTCATGGCGAGCTTCGGCACATGGCCGAGCATGCGCGGCTGGCCAAATCATTGCAGGTGCCCGAGGCGCTGGTGCCCGCCAATGGCCAGCTCTACCGGCTGGCGCCCGGACATGCGGAACTGATCGACGAAGTGCCGTCCGGCCGCATGCACATGGATGGCCGCATCTTGGTCGCCGAGGGCGAGGGACTGGCCAAGGCCCGGCGCGCGATGGGGTTTGCCGGCCTGATCGCCGTTACCCTGGTGCTGGATGGCAAAGGACGGGTCGCGGCGGAAGCAGGCCTCCTCACGGAAGGCATGCCGGAAAGGGTGGAAGACGCCGTTCGCGAAGCGGTCGATGAAACCGTGCGGCGGCACAATCCCAAAAAGAGCGACGCCGAGGAATTGCGCGAAACGGTGCGCCGCGCCGCCCGCCGTGCCGCTCAGGATGCCTGGGGGAAAAAGCCGGTCACCCGTGTTACGGTGATCGAGCTATGATAGGGCGCCTCAATCACGTTGCCATCGCCACCAGCGACCTGGAAAAGGCCGTCGCGGTCTATCGCGACACGCTGGGCGCGAAGGTCTCCGCTCCGGTGCCGCAACCCGATCATGGCGTGATCACGGTGTTCGTCGAACTGCCCGGAGCCAAGATCGAATTGCTGACGCCGCTGGGCGACAATTCCCCCATCGCCAATTTCCTGGTCCGCAATCCGGCGGGCGGGGTGCATCATCTGTGCTTCGAGGTGGACGATATTCTCGCCGCGCGCGACCGTCTCTTGGCGCAAGGCGCGCGGCTGGCGAGCGGCGCGGAGCCCAAGATCGGCGCCCATGGCAAGCCGGTGCTGTTCCTGCACCCCAAGGATTTCGTGGGCACCTTGATCGAGTTGGAGCAGGCATGACCATTCCCGGATTTCTGCATTATGTGGTGCTGTTCAGTGCCTATGCGGTGCTGTGGTTCCTGGCGCTGTTCTGCATGTTGCCGATCGGCCTGGGCGAGGTGGACCCAGAAACGGGCGCGCCGCTCAATCCGCATTTCAAGCGCAAGGCTATCTGGGCGACGGGCGTGGCGGCGGTGTTGTGGGTGATTTTCTATTTCGCGATCGGCTTCGGCTGGCTCGAGCTCTAAAAGCAAAAAGGCCGGAGCTTGCTCCGGCCTTTGCCGCCCTCAAGGCGAATTCTTCCCCGAACTTGGCCGCTCTTCGCGACGACCCGCTTTAGCGAGTTCTTTAATGCCGTCGTAGATACTGTGGTTCGCCATTTCTGTCACGAAATTTCTAGAGATTTCGCGGTGCAACAAGCGCAACAAAATTACAAAATTGTCCATGCCCTGGCCTGGATGATCCTGGTGACGCCCGTCGCGGCGCATGCCGGGATCATGAGCCGTGGCACGCCCGAACCGCTGCTGCATGACGGTGCCCCCGGCCCCTGCGATCCGCGTCCGGCAAGCCCGGATTACGTGCCCGGGGTCGATGTGAACGGCAATCCGGTGCCCCCGGCAGACCTGGCCGGGCGCAGAAATCCGGTTCCGGACGGGGTTCTGGTCCCCCTGGCAAAGCAAGGACGTCATGGCCGGCCGGGGGAGGCTCCGGTCGTCGCCATCGACGGGCGCACGCTGGATCCGATCCTCAATCCGCCGCCCGGGTGTCTTCCCGCGCGCCGCTGAGCCCGCTCAGTAAGCCCGGCCGATCAGGATTTCTTCCACGCCCGGCGCGCCGGTGAAGATGCAGGTCCCGAAGGTTTCGGGCTGGCCTTCCGGCGCGTTGCGGATGGTGAGCTTGAGCGCCTTGAGCTTCTGCTCCACCGCGTCCAGCGCCGCGCCCGTGGGCCGCGACCAGGCCACGCGGACCCAGCCTTTGAAGCTGTCGTCGTCCTCGCCGAAATAGGCGGCCATGGCGTCGAAGCTGGTGATGCCCGATTTGATGTTGCCGTCCAGCCGCGCCTTGGCGTCGGCATAAAGACCCGCCTGGATTTCCGCCAGGAGTTGCACCGCGCCTTCCACGAAATCGACACGGGGCTTGGCGATGGATTTCACCTTGTCGCCGTCGCGCAGGTCGTCGCGGCGCATGTACGTGACGTTCCCGGCCGCGGCATCGCGGGGCCCGATCTCCACGATCAGGGGCGCGCCGCGCCGCACCCAGTTCCAGCGCTTCTCCGCCGACTTGATCTTCTTGGTGTCCAGCAAGGCGCGCACCGGTTGGCCGAACGCGGTCATGCCCGACAAGGCCTTCACCAGATTTTCGCAATAGGCGAGCACTTCGGCGTCTTCCGGCTTGTCGCGCAGCATCGGCACCACCACGATCTGGCGGGGCGCGATGGCGGGCGGCAGGCGCAATCCGTCATCGTCGCCATGAGTCATGATCACCCCGCCGATCAGGCGGGTGGAAACGCCCCAGCTGGTGGTATTGCAGAAGCTGAGCGCGCCGGCATCGTCCTGGAATTTGATGTTCTGCGCTTCGGCGAAATGCGTGCCCAGGAAGTGCGAGGTCCCGGCCTGCAATGCCTTGCCGTCCTGCATCATCGCTTCGATGGAATAGGTGTTCACCGCGCCGGGGAAACGCTCATTCTCCGGCTTCTCGCCCGCGATCACCGGCATCGCCAGCACGTCCTCGGCGAAGGCGCGATAGACTTCCAGCATCCGCCGCGTTTCTTCCACCGCTTCGGCTTCGGTGGCGTGGGCGGTATGGCCCTCCTGCCAGAGGAATTCGGTGGTGCGCAGGAACAGGCGCGGCCGCATTTCCCAACGCACCACATTGGCCCATTGATTGATCAGCATCGGAAGGTCGCGGTGACTTCTGATCCAGCGCGAGAAGGCGTCGCCGATGATGGTCTCGGATGTGGGGCGCACCACCAGCGGCTCTTCCAGCTTGGCTTCGGGATCGGGCACCAGTTTGCCGTCGATCTGCTTCAGGCGGTGATGGGTGACGACCGCCATTTCCTTGGCGAAGCCGTCCACATGATCGGCTTCCTTGGCGATGAAGGAGAGGGGAATGAAAAGCGGGAAATAGCAATTCTCATGGCCGGTCGCCTTGATGCGGCGGTCCAGTTCCTGCTGGATCAGTTCCCACACGCCATAGCCCCAGGGCTTGATCACCATGGCGCCGCGCACGGGGCTGGATTCGGCCATATCGGCGTCGCGCACCACCGCCTGGTACCAGTCGGCGAAACGTTCGCGGGTGACATTCAAGGCGCGCTGCATGATCGGTCCGAAATCGATTTGACGGTTTCTCTTAGCGGTTTGGGGCAGCCGGTTCCAGCACCGGCGCCGACCAGAAATGATTGGCAGCCATGGCGGCAACGCCGCAAAGGCACATCAGCGCCGCCATGGGCACCGGCGTGGCCGGGGTTGCCGCGCCCATGGCCAGCGATGCGATGGAACCGCCGCCGGACACGATGATGCCCATCAGGGCGGACGCCATGCCCGCGCTGGTGCCGAAGCCCATCAGGGCCAGCCCCGAGGCCGTGGGACTGACCGCCCCGACCAGCGAGCAATAAAGAAACAGCCAGGGCATCAGGCCATAAATTCCACCCCAGCCGGACCAGGCGAACAGAAGCGCCATCGCGGCGAAAAAGGCCTGCGCGGCCAATGCCCATTGCAGAAGATGCGGAGCGGGACGGTGGTGCAGCAGGCGCGCCGTGACTTGGGACACCACGATCAGGCCGATGCCGTTGGCCAGGAAGGTGAAACCGAAATATTGCGGGGGAATGTGGAAGATATCGATCACCACATGCGCCCAGCCCGTGAGATACACGAACAGTCCGGCGCTGGAGAGCGTTGCCGCCATCACATATCCCAGAAAACGCCGGTCCCGCCCGATGGTCATGTAATCCCGCATCACCGCGATGGGGTGAATGGCGCGATCCGAGCCGGGATGGCTCTCCGGCAAGCGGAAATAGAGCGCGGCCACGGTCAAGGCCGCCAGCCCACCTTGAATCCAGAACAGGTCCCGCCAACTGCCGATCAGCAAAAGCCAGCCGCCGAACAGGGGCGCGAACAAAGGCGATACCGACAGCACCAGCAGCATCTGCGCAAAGATGCGCGCAGCTTCGCCGGGCGGAAAAATGTCCCGCACGCAAGCGCGCGCCAGGACCGACCCGGCGCATCCGCCCATGGCCTGGACGAAGCGGGCCGTGTCCAGGCTGAGCGGTCCGGGCGCCAGAGCGCAAACCGCGGACCCCAAGGCGTAGAGGCCCAATCCGACCATCAACGGCCAACGGCGGCCGAACCGGTCCGAGACAGGCCCCACGACCGCCTGGCCGATCGCCACGCCCAGAAAATAGGACGCCAACGAATGCTCGATGGCCGAAATCGAGACATGAAAATCGGCGGCGATGGTGGGCAGCGCCGGCAGGTACATGTCGATGGCGAGCGGGGAAAATACCGTCAGCACCCCGAACAGAAAAATCAGTTCGAAGCGCCGCGCTGGTGTCAGGGCAAAGGCCAGAGTCACGGCAGACCGCTTAGGGCGGCGCTGAATTATTAGCAAGTAGACGCCGCGGTCCGGCCCCCGTAACCTCCGCTTCCATGGCCGAATCAAGAAAAGTCGGGGCTTTCGCGCCCTTCGAATGGATGCTGGCGCTGCGTTATCTCAGGGCCAAGCGTCAAGAAAGCTTCATCTCCGTCATATCAGGTTTCTCCCTGATCGGGATCGCGCTGGGGGTGGCCACCCTAATCATCGTGATGTCGGTGATGAACGGCTTCCGGCATGAGCTGCTCAAAAGCATTCTGGGCCTGAACGGCCATGTCACGGTGCTGGCCGATGGCGGCCCGCTGCGCGATTTCGACGCCCTGACCCAAAAGTTGCGGGCCGTGCCCGGCGTGACAAGGGCGGCGCCGGTGGTGGATGGCCAGGTGATGGCCAGCCAGAACGGGGTCAATTCCGGCGTCCTGGTGCGCGGCCTTCATCCGGCCGATCTCAAAAGTCTCACCCTGGTGTCCTCGACCCTGTCGCAGGATGCGCTGGCCGGCTTCGACAGCGGCGACGAGGTGATCATCGGCGCGGGCCTGGCCCGCAAGATGGGCATTCGCGTGGGCGGCTCCATCACGCTGATCGCGCCCAAGGGCAACGTCACCCCGTTCGGCACCACGCCGCGCATCAAGACCTACAAAGTCTCGGGCACCTTCAAGGTGGGCATGACGCAATACGACACCAGCTTCATTTTCATGCCGCTTGGCGAAGCGCAGCTTTTCTTCAATTCCGAAGGCGGGGTCAGCAGCATCGAAGTGATGGTCACCGATCCCGACAATGATCTGGCGATGCTGCCGGCACTGCAGCAGGTCACGGGCCGCGACAATCGCCTGGTGCCCTGGCAGGAAACCAATTCCAGTTTCTTCGAAGCGCTGCAGGTGGAACGCAATGTGATGTTTCTGATCCTGACCTTGATCATCCTGGTGGCGGCACTGAACATCGTGTCGGGCCTGATCATGCTGGTGAAGGACAAATCGGGCGACATCGCCGTGCTGCGCACCATGGGCGCCAGCCGGGGCGCGGTGATGCGGGTTTTCCTGATCGCGGGCGCCAGCATCGGCGTGGTCGGCACGCTGTTGGGCTTCATCATCGGCGTGGTTTTCTGCGCCAATATCGAAAGCATCCGCCAGGGCCTGTCGCGGCTGACCGGCACCACTCTGTTCGATCCCACCATCTATTTCCTCTCCAAGATGCCGGCCGAGCTGGATGCGGGCGAAGTCACCGCCGTGGTGGTGATGGCGCTGACCCTGACCTTGCTGGCGACACTTTATCCGTCCTGGCGCGCCGCCAAACTCGATCCGGTCGAGGCCCTGCGCTATGGCTGAGATGCTGCGGCTGGAAAATGTCTCGCGCCGTTACAAGGAAGGCGAGGGTCAGTTGGAGGTCTTTCGCGACCTCAACATGTCGCTTCAGGCGGGCGAGATCGTGGCCCTGGTGGGCCAATCCGGGGTGGGGAAATCCTCGCTGCTCCATATGGCGGGTCTTCTGGAAGCGCCTTCGGGAGGCGAGATCTATATCGGCGGCGTGGCGGCTTCCCGGCTGCCCGAGCAGGAGCGTACCCGCATCCGCCGCGACATGATCGGTTTCGTCTATCAGGCGCATCACCTTCTGCCGGAATTCGATGCGCTGGAAAATGTGGTGCTGCCGCAGATGATCGCCGGCAAAAGCCGCGGCGAAGCGGCGGTCGAAGCCAGGCGGTTGCTGACCGCGCTGGGATTGGGCGAGCGGTTGACGCACCGGCCGGCGCAATTGTCGGGCGGCGAACAGCAGCGCGTCGCCATCGCCCGGGCCCTGGCCAACAAGCCCCGCATCCTTCTGGCTGACGAGCCCACAGGCAATCTGGATCCCCGCACCTCCGGAGGGGTGTTCGAGGCTCTGCTGGCGATCACCCGCGCCGAAGGACTGGCCGCCTTGATCGCCACGCACAATTTCCAGCTGGCCGCCCGGATGGACCGTTCCCTGGTCCTGCAGCAGGGCGTGCTGGTCGATGGGGCCGGTGTGATGCAGCCAGCCGGATAGCCCGCTTTTTTGATCCCGTTTTGTTCTTGTGTTCTGATGAGAACTAAAGTAGAACAAACCTCCAAACAGGAGGGACGGCGTCATGTGGATCAAGGATGCGGCGGCGGGCGCGGGTCTGGTCGTTTTCATGGTGTCGTCCTTTGTGCTGGCCGGCAGCGCCCAGGCGGTGATGGCGATCTTCTGACTGTGGATACCCCGCCGACGGTCCCCACAGAGGGGGCCTGACGGGCGATAGTCGGGCGGATTCTTCGGGTACCCACGCGCGCTATGGCTCCTCCACGCAAAATGGCTTCCTTCGTCCATCTGCGGGTGAAAAGCGCCTATTCGCTTCTGGAAGGGGCGATGCGGCCGAAAGAGCTGGCCATGCTGGCGACCGAAAGCGGCATGCCGGCCGTCGCCGTCACCGACAGCAACAATCTCTTCGGCGTTTATGAGATCGCCGACACGGTGGCCAAGGCGGGGGTTCAGCCCATTGTCGGCGCGCTGCTGTCGGTGGAGCTGACGCCCTCGCCGGTGACCCAGCAGGGCAGTCGCAAGAAACCGCCGAACCTGCCCCTGCTGGTTCAGAGCGATGTCGGCTATCGCAACCTCACCAAGCTTCTCAGTGCCGCCTATCTGGAAGCCGAACCGGGCGACTGGCCGCATGTGAAGCTGCCGGCGCTGGCCGCGCATGCCGAAGGCCTGATCGCCCTGACGGGGGGACCGGGCGGGCCGGTCAATGTCCTGCTGCTGGAAGGACAGGGCGATGCCGCAGCGGCGCTTCTGGACCGCCTGGCCGAGATTTTCGACGGGCGCCTTTATGTGGAGTTGCAGCGCCATAACCTGCCGGAGGAGCGGGCCACCGAGCCGGGCCTGATCGATCTGGCCTATGCCAAGCAGTTGCCGCTGGTCGCCACCAACGATGTGCATTTCGGCGCCTCGGCGATGTACGAAGCGCATGACGCGCTTCTGTGCATCGCGGATGGAAGTTTCGTCTCCCAGGACGATCGGCGCCGGCTGACCCGCGAGCATCGCTTCAAGACGCCCGCCGAAATGGCGGCGCAGTTCGCGGACCTGCCCGAAGCCTTGGACAACACTATCGAGATCGCGCGCCGCTGCGCCTATCGCCCGGTCAAGCGCAAGCCCATCCTGCCGGTGTTCGTGCCGGAATCCGGACGCAGCCCTGAAGACGAATTGAAGGCGCAAGCGGAAGAGGGCTTGGCGCGGCGCATGGCCGTCAACACCTTGCGGGCTGAACCACAGGTCTATCACGAACGGCTGGCCTATGAGCTTTCCATCATCAATCGCATGGGATTTCCCGGCTACTTCCTGATCGTTTCGGACTTCATGCGCTGGACCAAGGCGCAAGGCATTCCGGTGGGCGTGCGCGGTTCGGGCGCCTCCTCGCTGGTGGCCTGGGCGCTGGACATCACCAACCTGGATCCGTTGCGCTTTGGCCTTTTCTTTGAGCGCTTCCTCAATCCCGAACGTATCTCGATGCCGGACTTCGACATCGATTTCTGCCAGGAGCGGCGTGACGAAGTGGTGCGCTATGTGCGCAACAAATATGGCACCGACCGCGTCGCCCATATCATCGCGCTGGGATCGCTGCAGGCCCGTGCGGCGGTGCGCGACGCGGGCCGGGTGCTGCAGATGCCGCTGGGACTGGTGGACCGCATCGCCAAGCTGATCCCCAATCCGCCGGGCAAGCCCATGTCGCTGAAGGATGCGATAGACAGCGAACCCCGGCTTCAGGCGATCGCCGAATCCGAACCCATCGCCCAGCGCCTGTTCGAAATCACCGGCCGCATCGAAGGCCTGTACCGCCACGCCTCCACCCATCCGGCCGGCGTGGTGATCGGCGATAGGCCGCTGGACGAAATCCTGCCGCTCTATCGCGATCCGCGTTCCGAAATGCCGGTGACGCAATTCGACTATGAGGACGCGGAAAAGGCCGGGCTGGTGAAGTTCGACTTTCTCGGTCTCAAGACGCTCACCGTCATCGCCAAGGCGGAAGAGCTTTTGAAGAACCGGGGCATCGCGCTCAACACCCAGACCATCGATTTCGACGATCCGGGCACCTTCGAAATGCTGGCGCGGGGCGACAGTATCGGCGTCTTCCAGCTCGAAGGCGCGGGCATGCGCGACCTGATGCGCAAGATGAAGCCGGACCATATCAACGATCTGGTGGCGCTGGTGGCGCTCTATCGTCCGGGGCCGATGGACTCCATCCCCAAATACATCGCCTGCAAGAACGGCAAGGAGGCGGTGGAATATCTGCACCCGCTGCTGGAACCCATCCTGCGCGAATCCTATGGCGTGATGACCTATCAGGACGATGTGATGCGCATCGCCCGCGAACTGGCCGGTTATACCTTGGGCGAAGCCGATCTCTTGCGCCGCGCCATGGGCAAGAAGATCCCCGCCGAAATGATCGTGCACCGGGAGAAATTCCTCAAAGGCGCAAGCGAGCGGGGCATCGCCGAATCCGTTGCCGAGCAGATTTTCGAACAGGCGGAGAAATTCGCCGGCTATGGCTTCAACAAAGGCCATGCTGCCGCCTATGCCCAGGTCGCCTATCAGACCGCCTATCTGAAGGCGAATTATCCGGTCGAATTCCTTGCCGCTTCGATGACCCTGGATATCGGCAACACCGACCGGCTGAATGTCTTCCGCCAGGAAGCGCAGCGGCTGGGCGTGAAGATCGCGCCGCCCGACATTAACCGATCCGAAGCGGTGTTCAGCTGCGATGCCGAAGCGCGGATGGTGTTCTATGCCCTGGCCGCCGTCAAAGGCGTGGGCCGCCAGGCGATGGATCATGTGGTGGAAATCCGCACCGCGAACGGACCATTCAAATCCATCTCCGATTTTGCCCGGCGGGTGGATCCCAAGCTGGTCAACAAGCGGGCCTTTGAAAATCTGGTGCGGGCTGGAGCCTTTGACGGACTGAACAAGAACCGCCGCCAGCTGGTGGAGAATTCCGACCGCATCCTGGGCGGCGCCCATGCGGCGGCGCGCGAACGGGAAAGCGGCCAGGTGTCCCTGTTCGGCGGCGGCGATTCTGCGGCGGAAGAATTGCGCCTGACCAATATTCCCGACTGGCCCGCGCATGAAAAGCTGGGCGAGGAATTCGGCGCCATGGGCTTTTATCTGTCCGGGCATCCTTTGGATGCCTATGGCTCGGCGCTGAAACGGTTGGGCGTGACGACTTACGCCAGTTTGATCGAAGACCGGCGCGCGGGCTTCAAGGCCAAGTTGGCCGGGACCATGATCAAGAAGTCCGAGCGGCGCGGCCGCAACGACCAGATGTATGCCTTTGTCGCTTTCTCCGATGCCACCGGCATGTTCGAGATCATGTTGTTCCCCGAAGTGCTGGCGGCCAGCCGGCCTTTGCTGGAAGCGGGCAAAAGCCTGGTGATCTCGGCCAGCGCGGATTGGGATGGCGACGAGCTGAAATTGCGCGCCGCTTCCATCACCGATCTGGATCAGGCGGCGGCCAGCGCGGGCGAGGGGATGGTGGTGCGACTGGATTCCGCGGCATCACTTTCTGCCATCGCCGCGCAGCTGACCCAGCCCGGCAAGGGGTTGGTCAGTTTCGTGGTACCGGGCGGCGAAGGCGAGGAAGTGGAGATCGCGCTTTCCAAGCGGCACGCGGTGACCGCGGTCCTGCGCAGCAATATCGCGGCCATTCCCGGCGTGCTGTCCGTCGAGGCCGTCTAGGCCGTCAGGACGCTTTCGATCCGCTTCAGCCCTTCGGCAAGCCCTTGCGCGTCGCGGGCGAAACAGATGCGCAGATAGGCATCGTCGCGCGGATCGCCCAGGCTGAAAGCCGAGCCCGGGGCGGTGCCGACATTGGCGCGGACCACCAGATCCTTTGCCAGTGCCAGGCTGTCGGTCATCCCGTCGAATTGCAGATAGCCATAGAAAGCGCCTTGCGGCGCCATCCAGCGCACCCGGTTCTGGCGGGCAATGAAATCCTGCACCACCGCCCGGTTCGCCTCGCACCGCGCGCGCAAGCTTTCGCGGAACACATCGCCTTCCGGGCCCAGGGCGGCCAAAGCGCCATACTGGTTGAAAGTGGTGGTGCCGGTGTTGGCGACGGGAGAAAGAATGCGCATCGTATCGCTGAGATCGCGCGGATGGGTGAGCCAGCCGATGCGCCAGCCCGTCATCGCCCAGGGCTTGGAAAAGGAATTGATCACGAAGACGGGATCATTCTCGTCCGCGATCTGGAGGAAGGACGGGGCATGGGTGCTGCCGTCATAGATCAGCGTGCCATAGACTTCGTCGCTGATGATCGCGATGCCGCGCCGGCGCGCAAATTCCAGGATCGCTTCCTGTTCGGCACGGCTGGCCGTCCAGCCGGTGGGATTGCTGGGCGAGGAGATGAAGATCGCCTTGGTCCGCGCGTCGCACCGCGCGAACAGCTTGTCGAGGTCGAGATGCCAGCGGCCGCTGTTCCAATCCTCGTCCAGCCGCACCAGGCGCACGTCGGCGCCGGCAACCTGCGCCGCCTGATAGATGTTGGGCCAGACCGGCGCCACGATCACCACATTGTCGCCGGTCTCGACCACGCATTGCAGCGCCGTGACGATCGCCAGCATCGCCGCGCCCGGCACGGTCACCCGCTCCATATCGATGGCGACGCCCAAAGTCCGCTGATGGAAGGCGGCGATGGCCTGCCTGAACTCGGGAATGCCCCGCGCCCAGGTATAGAATGTCTTGCCCTCGTTCAGGGCCGCGATGGCGGCCTTGCGAATGAATTCCGGGGTGGTGAGGTCGGTCTCGCCGAACCAGAGCGGGATCAGTCCGGGCCGGTGCAGGCCCAGATGGACGACCTCGACCAGGCCATTGGGGTGAAGCTGACGCAGAAGAGGGCGGATCGGGCTTTTCATGCTTTTGTCTAGCACAGACACGTGAAAGGTTGCCGAAACCTTTTCGGCCGACAATCCCCTTATGCAATTAGAGACTACCCGATTGCGACAGGCCGCACCGGTCTTGGCGGTGGCCATCCTGGCCGGGCTCTATGCGTGGGCGATGCTGATGGCGACCTTGATGGGTCATGACGGCGCCATCGGCCTTGGCTTCAACGCCATGGGCGCCGATTGGGTGATCTGGGAGGGGGCCGCGCGCGCCGTCCTGGCGCATCAGGGCACGCACATTTACGACCAGGCCTGGATCACCGCGATGGTCAATCACGATTATGCCGGCTGGTTGTCGCAACGATTGCCCTATCCCGTCTTTCCCTATCCGCCCGTAATGCTTTTGCTGGTGACGCCGTTCGCGCTCTTGCCCATGCCCTTATCCATGTTGGCTTTCGAGAGCCTGGCATTTGCGGCTTTGGCATGGGTTCTGGGAAAGCTGGCGCATGATCGCGCCGGCCGGCTTTTCTTCGTCATGGGCATTCTCTTCAGTCCAGCTGCGGCACTGAACATGGCCGCGGGCCAGAACGGGTTTCTGACGGCTGCTTTGCTAGCAGGCGGCTTTGTGCTGCTCGAGAGCGCACCGGTGACGGCCGGAATTTTTCTCGGATTGCTGATCCTCAAGCCGCAATTCATGCCGCTGGCGATTGTTGCTCTGATCGCGATGAAAAGCTGGCGGCCTTTGGCGGCGATGGTCGCGACGGTAATTTTTCTCATTCTCCTGAGCTTGGCTTTGTTTGGACCGGAGCTATGGCTGACATGGGCCGATACGTTCCTTCACCCTCAGCAAGGCACCGGCATCAACGGGAACAGCTGGGGCCATATGTGGGACAGTACCGTTTCCACCTGCCTGTCATTGGTCGGCGCGCCCGATTGGGCGGCGACGGCAGGGCTGGGGATTGCCGCGTTGATCGCCTTGGCGTTGGTGTGGCGGGTGTTTCGTCAAAAGCAAAGTCTGGCGGTTCGCCTGGGCGTGCTGCTGTGCGCCACGCTCCTGGCGTCGCCACATTTATCGTCCTACGACATGGTCGCGCTGGCGCTGGCCGCGCTGATCGCAGTCACGCAGGTGCCGCGCGATGCGACGCTTGCCGATTATATGGTCCCGCTCGCCGCTTATGCGATCCCGATCTATTGCCCGCCTCGGCATAATCCGATCGGGCTGCTGACACCCCTGTTGCTGCTGGCGTTGATGGGGTGGTTCCTCAAGAGGGGGGCCAGTCACGAACCGGCCGCCCCTGCCTATGTTCCGGCCTGAATTGGCATTGGAACGGAGCGGTTTTGGCGCCTTTTCGCGTGTTTTCGGCCTTGAAAGGGCAACGGCCCGGCTGATGGCTTGCCCGAGGACAGCGGACCCCCTATAAGCCCCGCCATCTCGCATGTGCGGGTGGGTCCAGGCCGGGTGTTCCGGTCTCCCCGTCCGGTGTTCCTTCAAGGGAATAACCCGCGCATCTGGCCAACCGGTAAAGGAGAACGACCCATGGCTTTGCCTGAATTTTCCATGCGTGGACTGCTCGAGTCCGGCGCTCATTTCGGCCACCGCCAGCAGCGCTGGAATCCGAAGATGGCGTCCTACATCTATGGCGCCCGCAACGACATCCACATTCTGGACCTGACCCAGACCGTGCCCCTGCTGCATCAGGCGCTGGTCGCCTTGCGCGAAGTCGCGGCCTCGGGCGGCCGTATCCTGTTCGTCGGCACCAAGCGCCAGGCTTCTGAGCCCATCGCTGCCGCCGCCAAGCGCTGCGCGCAATATTACGTGAACCATCGCTGGCTGGGCGGCACGCTCACCAACTGGCAGACCATCAGCCACTCGATCCGCCGCCTGCGCTCGATCGAAGAGACGCTGACCACGGCCGATCAGTCCGGCCTCACCAAGAAGGAATTGCTGGGCCTCCTGCGCGAGCAGGACAAGCTGGAGCGTTCGCTGGGCGGCATCAAGGAAATGGGCGGCCTGCCCAACATGCTGTTCGTGATCGACACCAACAAGGAATCCATCGCCATCGCCGAAGCCCGCAAGCTGGGCATTCCGGTGACCGCGATCCTGGACTCCAACTCCGATCCGGATGGCATCGCCTATCCGATCCCGGGCAATGACGACGCCGCCCGCGCCATCGCGCTCTATTGCGACTTGGCCGCGCGCGCCATCATCGACGGCCTGGGCCAGAGCCAGGTCGAAGCCGGCGTCGATATTGGGGCTGCGGAAGAGATCGAAGACACGTCCAGCCATGTCGCCGCTTCCTCGGAAGCGACCGCCTGATTTTCTCGTTTTGACTGTCGCGGTGCCGGTGGGCTCTTGCCGCCCGGCACCGCCGTTACGGAGGCCGCTATGGCAAATATCACCGCCAGCATGGTGAAGGATCTGCGCGACAAGACCGGCGCAGGCATGATGGACTGCAAGACCGCGCTCAACGAAACGGGCGGCGACATGGAAGCGGCCATCGACTGGCTGCGCAAGAAGGGCATCTCCAAGGCCGCCAAAAAGGCCGGCCGCGCCGCCGCCGAAGGTCTGGTGGGCGTTGCCGTGGGCAAAGGCGCCGGCGCGCTGGTCGAAGTCAATGCGGAAACCGATTTCGTCGCCCGCAATGAAGAGTTCAAAAGCTTCGTGAAATCCGCGGCCGATCTGGCGCTGACCGAAGGCGGCGATCTGGAAAAGCTGCTGGCGGCCAAGCATGGCGCCAGCAATGTCCAGCAGACCCTGACCGAGCTGGTGGCCAAGATCGGCGAAAATATGAGCGTGCGCCGCACCGTGGCGCTGAGCGTCAATCCCGGCGTGGTCGCCGCTTACGTCCACAATGCCGCGTCGCCCGAGTTGGGCAAGATCGGCGTCCTGGTGGCGCTGAAATCCACTGCGGACGAGGGCAAGCTTTCGGCCCTGGCCAAGCAGATCGCCATGCATATCGCCGCCGCCAATCCCCTGGCGTTGACGCCGGAACATCTTTCCAAGGATGTGGTCGAGCGCGAGCGCAATGTGCAGTGGGAACTGGCCAAGCAGTCCGGCAAGCCCGACGCCGTCATCGAGAAGATGATGGAGGGGCGCATGCGCAAATTCTACGAAGAGACCGTTCTTCTGTCCCAGACCTTCGTGATCGACGGCGAAACCCAGGTGAGCAAGGTGGTCGAAAAGGCTTCCAAGGACCTGGGCGCGCCGGTCGCGATCGAAGGCTTTGTCCGCTTCCAGGTGGGCGAGGGCATCGAGAAAGTGGAAAGCGATTTCGCCGACGAAGTCGCCCAGATGGCAGGTACGCGCTGATTTTTGGCCGCACGGCCTGCGGAAAATCCTGGCCCCCGGAACAGCGTGTTGGGGACCAGATTTTTCCTGACCGATGCACCGGAGGAATGATCTGATGCCCATAACGCCCAAATACGCCCGCGTTCTGCTTAAGGTCTCGGGCGAGGCATTGATGGGCGAGGGCGGTTTCGGCATCGATACCGGCACGGTCGAGCGCATCGCGGCCGATGTGAAGGAAGCCGTCGAAGCCGGCACTCAGATCTGCATGGTGATCGGCGGCGGCAACATCTTCCGCGGCCTCGCCGGCGCGGCCAAAGGCATCGACCGGGCCACGGCGGATTACATGGGCATGCTGGCGACCGTGATGAACGCGCTGGCGATGCAGGCGACGTTGGAACGCAACGGCCTGCCCAGCCGGGTTCAGTCGGCCATCCCCATGAGCACGGTCTGCGAGCCCTATATCCGGCGCCGCGCGATTCGGCACATGGAGAAGGGACGGGTGGTGATCTTCGCCGCCGGAACCGGGAACCCGTTCTTCACCACCGACACGGCGGCGGCGCTCCGGGCCGCGGAAATGGCCTGTGATGCGATGCTGAAGGCCACCCAGGTTGATGGTGTTTACAGTGCTGACCCCAAAAAGTATCCTGACGCCACCAGGTACGAATCTTTGAGTTATCACGAGGTGTTAGCGCGAGATCTTGCAGTAATGGATGCATCGGCCATTTCCCTCTCCCGGGAAAATGGCATTCCGATCCTGGTCTTCTCGCTGCAGGACAAAGGGGCGCTTGCCAAGGTCCTTCGGGGCGACGGCCGGGCGACCATCATCGAAGAAAAGTGAAGTTCCCGCCGGGGTTTGAGTTAGGATTCCGGCACCAGGGGCGAGGCGAGAGACAATGGCGGACGCATACAACAAAGACGAGATGAGCCGGCGCATGAGCGGCGCGGTGGCGACCTTGAAGAGCGAATTCAGCGGTCTGCGCACCGGCCGGGCGAGCCCCGCACTTCTGGATCCGGTGACGGTCGAAGCCTATGGCAATGTCGTGCCCATTGCCCAAGTCGGCACCATTTCCACGCCCGAAGCGCGCATGATCACGGTGCAGGTGTGGGACAAGGGCCTGGCCAAGGCGGTGGACAAGGCGATCCGCGATGCGGGCCTGGGGCTCAATCCGCAGATGGACGGCCAGCTGCTGCGCATTCCCTTGCCCGAGCTCAATCAGGAGCGGCGCAAGGAATTGTCCAAGCTCGCCGCCAAATATGCCGAAGCCGCCAGGGTCGCGGTGCGCAATGTCCGCCGCGACGGCATGGATCTGCTCAAGAAGCTGGAAAAGGATCACAAGATCGGCCAGGACGAGCACCATACCAGGGGCGAGGAGCTGCAGAAGCTCACCGACGCGCATATCAAGGACATCGACAACACGCTCCATTCCAAGGAGCAGGAAATCATGCAGGTTTGAGCACCGGCATGGCCGATCTTCCGCAGATTCTGCCCCGCCATGTCGCCATCATCATGGACGGCAATGGACGCTGGGCGCGGAAGCGGCATTTGCCGCGCGAGGCCGGGCATTTCGCGGGCATGAATGCGGTGCGCGAGACGGTTCGCGCTGCTTGCGACATGGGGCTGGGCAATCTCACCTTGTTTGCCTTTTCCAGCGAGAATTGGAAGCGCCCCAAGGCGGAAGTGGGCGCTCTGATGGGCCTGTTCCGCACCTATTTCCGCAGCGACATGGACGAGCTGGTCGAGCGGAATGTCCGTATGCGGATCATCGGCCATCGCGGCCGCGTGGCCAGCGACATCCACCAGATGATTCTGGATTCCGAAAGCCGCACCGCCCAGAATACGGGCCTCAATCTCACCTTCGCCTTCGACTATGGCGCGCAGGAAGAGATCGCCGCCACCGCCCGGGAACTGGCGCGCGCCGCCGCCGAAGGCCGGCTCGACCCGGAAACCATCACCACGGATTTGTTCGCCTCCCGGCTGTTCACCAGCGCGTTGCCGGAGCCGGACCTGGTGATCCGCACCTCGGGCGAGCGTCGTCTCTCCAATTTCATGCTCTGGCAATCGGCCTATGCCGAGCTCCTGTTCGTGGACACGCTGTGGCCCGATTTCGGCCGCGCCGAGCTGCTCAAGGCGCTTCAGAGTTTTGCCGGCCGCGACCGCCGCTTCGGCGCCCTCAATTCGGAGGCCGTGGCGTGAGCGGCCCGCGCCCCCAATCTCCCTCCGCCGGCGGACATGCGCCGGGCTATCGCGCCATCCGCTGGAACATGGACTGGATCACCCGTCCGCTGTTCGGGATCGTGCTGGCGGGGATCGCGATCCTGGTGCTGTTTTCGCGACCGGAGTTTTTCGCCGGCATGGTGATCTTGATCACCATTCTGGCGGCTTATGAGTGGCACCGCATGGTGTCTTTGGGTCATGCCTTCCGCATCGAGACCGCGCTGACGTCGGTCACCGCCGCGCTCGCCGTGGTGGCGCTCCTGGCGCTGCGCAGCGGTTGGCCGGCTTTGCTGATCGTGGCTGCCGGTGCGGTCATTTCCGCCATCGTTGCCCGCGCCAGAGGACAAAATCCCGTCTGGCAGGCGCTGGGCGTGGTCTATTTGGGCCTGCCGGCATTGGCGCTGGTGAGCTTGCAGGCGTTCCCGAACCGCGGCGCCCTGGTGATCGTGGGACTGTTCCTAATCGTCTGGGCGACGGATACCGGGGCGCTGATTTTCGGCAATCTGATCGGGGGACCGCGCATGGCGCCGGTGCTGTCGCCCTCCAAGACCTGGGCCGGGACCATCGGCGGCAGCGTCACCGCCGCGCTGGTGTTCGGCTGCTATGTCTGGCTCCTGGGCGGAACGCTTTGGATCGCCGCGATGTTCGGCTTGATTTTCAGCGCGGTCGCCCATATCGGCGATTTGTTCGAGAGTTTCGTCAAGCGGCGGTTCGGCATCAAGAATTCGGGCAGCCTGATCCCCGGCCATGGCGGCGTGCTGGACCGCATGGATTCCACCATTTTCGCCAGCGTCGCCCTGGCGCTTCTGGTCTTCCTGGCGCATTTCAATCTTCTTTTCGGTATCGCGTCATGACACCCATCGCCGCTCATGGAATTTTCGATACGGTTCCGTCGCTTCCGGACGTGATCCGGCGCAAGGTCACGGTGCTGGGTTCGACCGGCTCCATCGGCGTCAACACGCTGGACGTGATCTCTCACGCCCGCAAAGTCTATGGCGCCGAGGCTTTCCCCCTGGCCGCCCTGACCGCCCAGGGCAATGTCAAACTTCTGATCGAACAGGCCCGGGCCTTGAAGCCGCTGCGCGCCGTCATTGGCGATGCGTCGCTGTACGAAGACCTGAAAGCCGGATTGGCCGGAACTGGAATCGAAGCCCAAGCCGGTCGCGACGCGGTGATCGCGGCGGCTGCGATGGCGTCGGATTTCGTGATGGTCGCGATCATGGGCGCGGCCGCGATCGAGCCGGCGCTTGCCGCCATCGAACGCGGCGTCATCGTGGCGCTGGCGAACAAGGAATGCGTGGTCGCGGCGGGCGCGGTGTTCCGCGACGCCTTGGAACGGTCGGGCGCTTCGGTGATCCCGGTCGATTCCGAGCATAACGCGATTTTCCAGGTCCTGGGCTCGGGCGACGCCAGCGAAGTGGAAACGGTGACGATCACCGCTTCGGGCGGGCCGTTCCGCGAATGGCCGCTGGAGAAAATGGCCGCCGCCACGGTGGAAGAGGCCGTCGCGCATCCCAACTGGGCGATGGGCCGCAAGATCTCGCTGGACAGCGCCACCTTGATGAACAAGGGGCTGGAGCTGATCGAAGCCCATTTCCTGTTCGCGCTGCCGCCCGAAAAGCTGAATGTGCTGGTGCATCCCCAGTCCATCGTTCACTGCCTGGTGAGCTATGACGACGGCACCACCATGGCGCATCTGTCCGCGCCGGATATGCGCACGCCTATCGCCCATGCCCTGGCTTGGCCGCGCCGCATCGCATCGCCGTCGCGCAGGCTGGATCTGGCCCGGCTGGGCCAGCTGGTCTTCCAGGCACCGGCCCATGACCGGTTTCCGGCCTTGAATCTGGCGATCGAATCCATGCGGTCGGGCGGCCTTGCGCCGACCGTACTCAATGCCGCCAATGAAATCGCGGTGCAGGCTTTCCTGGATCGCCGCATCGGCTTCCTGGATATTTCCAAAGTGGTGGGCGAGACTTTGAACGCCGATGCCGGGCAGGTCAGCAATGGCCGGGCAGGCGATCTGGGCACCGTGCTGGGAACCGATGCGCGGGCGCGGGTGCTGGCCGAAGAAATTTGTCAACGGGTGGGGACCTGAGAGGACGCCATGTTTGACGCCATAAGGAATCTCGTCGCCTGGACGCCCCTGGGATTGCCGGCCTTTCTGTTCGTGATCACCGTCGTGGTGTTCTTTCACGAGTTGGGCCATTTCCTGGTGGCACGCGCCTGCGGCGTGAAGGTCGACGTGTTTTCCGTCGGCTTCGGAAAGGAAATCTTCGGCTGGAACGACAAGCGCGGCACGCGCTGGAAGATCAGCTGGATCCCTGTGGGCGGCTATGTGAAATTTTCCGGCGATGCCAATGCGGCCAGCGCGCCCGATCATGCGGCGGCCGCCCGCATGAGCCCCGCCGAGCGCGAGCAGACCCTCGCGTTCAAGCCGCTCTGGCAGCGCGCCGCGGTTGCCGCGGCCGGGCCGGCGGCGAATTTCATTCTTGCGATCGTGCTTTTCACCGGCCTGATCTTTGCCACCGGTCATACCGTTCTGGCGCCCATCGTCGGCGATGTGGTGAAGGGCAGCGCCGCCGAAGCGGCCGGGATCAAGACGGGCGACCGCGTCACCGCCATCGACGGGACCCGCATCACCGATTTCGAGCAGATGCCCCAGATCATCGCGGTCAGCGGGGGGCGCACGCTTGCCGTCGACGTGAAGCGGGGCAGCGAATCCCTCACCATCCGTGTGATGCCGCGGGAAGCCCGCATCCGCGACGTTCTGGGCGATATGGGAACCACCTATGTGATCGGTGTCCGGCCTTCGCCGAAGGCGCCGATTACGACCGAATATTACAGCCTGCCGTCGGCCTTCGTGGCGGCGAATGTCCAGACCTGGACGATCATGCGCACCACCGTGCAGGGCATTGCCCAGATGGTGCGCGGTTATGCCAGCGCCGACCAGTTCCGGGGGCCCCTGGGAATCGCCAAAATGACCCGCCAGGTGGCGGTATTCGGCTTTATGGCACTTCTTCAGCTGGTGGCTGTACTTTCCGTAAGCATTGGGCTCGCCAACCTTTTTCCGATTCCTTTGCTCGACGGCGGGCATCTTCTGTACTATGCATGCGAAGCAGTTTTGGGACGGCCGCTGGGTGAGCGGGCCCAGGACGTCGGATTTCGGCTTGGGCTGGTTTTGGTCCTGGGGCTTGTGCTCCTGACCACATGGAATGACCTCGCTCGCCTGAATCTTTTCTGAAACTTCGGCCGCTGCCGTTACCGGTGATGCGCGCCTCCAAGACGGGTGCCGGACGGCGGAATGCGGACTATCGCCACTCATAAAGCGGTTCTGCGCGCGACGTCCGCGACCCTGTGCCTGGCCCTGTTCGCGGGTCCGGCGGCGGCTCAGTTGCGTCCTGGCGCGGAGGACCGCGCCGCGGTCCTGAATGCCGAAAAGCCGGCCGCCGACCGGCCGCCAGCGCCTGCAGCCCCGGCCCAACCCGCCCGCGTGATCCAGCACATCGCCGTCGCCGGGACGCAGCGCGTGGAGCCCGGCACGGTCCTGACCTATGTGAATATCCGCGAAGGCGAGAATTATGACCCCGCGCTGGCGGACCAGGCGCTGAAATCGCTGTTCGGCACCGGCCTGTTCTCCGACGTGAAGATCAACTTCGCCAACGGCACTCTGACCATCCGGGTGGTCGAGAATCCCATCATCAATCAGGTGGTGTTCGAAGGTAACGACAAGGTTTCGACCAAGGATCTGACCAAGGAAGTCCAGATCAAGCCCCGCGGCACCTTCACCCGCGCCCGCGTCCAGGCCGACGTCCAGCGCATCATCGAGCTTTACCGCCGCAACGGAAAATTCGCCGCCCGGGTCGATCCGCAGATCATTCAGCGCCCGCAGAACCGCATCGACCTGATCTTCTCCATCACCGAGGGTCCCACCACCGGCATCGCCCGCATCAATTTCATCGGCAACAAGATCTATGACGATGCGACCTTGAAGGGACAGATCGCCACCGAAGAAAGCGCCTGGTACAAGATCCTTGCCAGCAACGACAATTACGATCCCGACCGGCTGGCCTTCGACCGCGAACAGCTCCGGCGCTTTTACGTCAATCATGGGTATGCCGATTTCACCGTGGTCAGCGCGGTCGCGCAGCTGGCCCAGAACCGCAAGAATTTCTACGTCACCTTCACGGTGAACGAAGGGCCCCGCTACAAATTCGGCAAGGTCACGATCAATTCCCAGATCAAGGAACTGACGCCCAGCTCCTTGCGCCCGATGGTCCCGATCACCAGCGGCGATGTCTACAATGCCGAAACGGTGCAGAAGGCCATCGATTCCTTGACCAATGCGGCCGGCACCAAGGGCTATGCTTTCGCCGAGGTGCATCCGCGCATCGCCCGCAATCGCGACAACAAGACCATCGATCTTTTGTTCGATATCGCCCAGGGCCCGCGTGTCTATATCGGCAAGATCAATATCAGCGGCAATGTGCGTACCCTGGACAAGGTGATCCGCCGCGAATTCCGCCTGGTGGAAGGCGATGCCTTCAATCGCGTGCTGGTGGACCGCTCGCGCACCCGCATCCGCTCGCTGGGCTTCTTCAAGGAAGTCGACGTCAAGAACACGCCCGGCAGCGCGCCGGATCGCACCGACATCACCGTGGCCGTCACCGAACAATCGACCGGGCAATTGCAGCTGGGTCTGGGCTATTCCTCGGCCAGCCAGCTGACCGGTGAATTCAGCTATACCGAGCAGAATTTGTTCGGCCGTGCGCAATTCCTGAAGACGTCGGTCTCGGTATCGCAGATCCAGAAGCTCTATCAGTTCAGCTTCACCGAGCCATGGTTCCTGGACCGGCCGCTGGCGGCGGGCTTCGATATCTATAAGCAGCAGGTCGACTACCGCCAGGCGACCTATTCCAGCGACACATCGGGCGTGACGCTCCGCATGGGCTTTCCGATCTCGGAATATTCCTCGGTGGGTCTGCGCTACACCTATCAGATCACCCGGGTCACGCCGTTCGGCAACGCGCCGCTGGAAATCCAGCTGGCGGCCGGCGACACTTATGGTTCGATCTTCGGATTTACCTATGGCTATAACAGCCTGGACGATTACCGGCGGCCCACCACCGGCATGACCTTCTCGCTCAACCAGGATTTTGCCGGCTTCGGCGGCAACCTGCGCTTCGTCAAGACCACCGCGCAATTTGCCGGTTACAGGCCTGCCTTCGACGGTGCCATCATCAACTCCCTGTCGCTGGATGCCGGCATCATCCAGAGCTATGACGGCACCCCTGTGCCGATCAATCAGCGCTTCTTCAAGGGCGGCGACAGTTTCCGCGGCTTTGCCATCGCCGGCATCGGTCCGCGCGACCTGGATGCGCCGCTCAATACCGGCGCGATCGGCGGCAATGTCTATGCCATCGGCACCTTGTCGGCCCGTTTGCCGTCGCTTCTGCCCGAAAGCTATGGCGTCTCGATCGCGGCCTTCTCCGATTTCGGTACTTTGGGCCGGGTGGACAATGTTATCCGGACCTGCGGCGGTGTTAATGTGGGCGGCACGATCGCCCAGTCCTGCGTCAAGGACAATTTCGCGTTCCGTGCTTCGGCGGGCCTCAGCTTCGGCTGGCGTTCGCCGTTCGGACCGCTCCAGATCGATCTGGGCGTTCCCATCGTGAAGGCCAGCTATGACCGACCGCAGATCATTCACTTCTCCGCTGGAACAGGGTTCTAAGACCATGAAAAAGATCCTTCTCGCCACCACGCTCGTGATCGCGGCCTCCGTGCCGGCGCTCGCCGCCAACCCGCCACCGCCCCCGGTGCAGCAGAAGATTCTGTTGATCGACCGGCAGGCGATCCTGCGCTTTTCGAAGGTGGGCCAGGACGTCGCCCGCCAGATCGAAGCCATGGGCAATCAGGCCAAGGGTGAAATCGCGGGCCAGCAGAAAGCGCTGCAGGCCGAAGCGACACAGCTTCAACAGCAGATCGCCATCCTGGCGGCGGACGCCAAGGCGCAAAAGGTCAAGGCCTTCGAAGCCAAGCAGGCTGGCATGCAGGCCGCCGCACAGCGCAAGGAGCAGGCGATCCAGGGCGGCTTCATGGTCGCGCAGCAGACCATCGCCAAGGCGCTGGAGCCGATCCTGCAGAATCTGATGCAGCAGCGCGGCGCCAACATGATCCTGGACAAGAACGCCCTGGTCTATGCGTCGCCCCAGGCGGTGCAGGCTTTCGACATCACCCAGCCCGCCATCGATCAGCTGAACCAGAAATTGCCCAGCCTGAAAGTATCGCAGGCCGCGCCGCCGTCGGCGGCCCCGGCGCCCGCCAAGGCACCAGCCAAGAAATAACGGAGCGCGCCCCGCGCCGACGCCCATGGCAGATCCTCGTTTTTACGACAATCGAGGCCCCTTCCGCCTCGCCGAGATCTGCGCAGCGGCGAAGATTGCCGTGCCGGCCGATGCGGACGGCACGGCGCTGATCGCCGATCTTGCCGGGCTGGAAGGCGCGGGCAGGTCCCATCTGACTTTCTTTTCGGGCGGCCGGGAAATGGCCGAAGCCTTTGCCCGCAGCGGTGCCGGTTTTTGCCTGGTGCCGCAAAAGGACCTTCACTGCCAGGCGCCGGACGGCATGCTTCTGCTTCCCGCCCCATCGGTGGCGCATGCCTTCGCCGCGGTGGCCGCGATGTTCTATCCGGACGCCCTGCAGCAGGTCTGGGTTCAGGAACAGCCCGTTTCGCCGCAAGCGCGGCTGGGCCGGGATGTGGTTCTGGGGCCGGGCGCCGTGATCGGGCCGGGTGCGGAGATCGGCGACCGGGTACGGATCGGCGCCAATGCCGTGATCGGCCCGGGCGTGGCCATCGGTCATGGCTGCGAGATCGGCAGCAATGTTTCCATCAGTCATGCCTATATCGGCGACCGGGTGACGATTTTGCCGGGCGCCGCGATCGGCCAGCCGGGTTTCGGCTTTGCCTCTTCATCGGGGGGCCATGTGAAAATCCCCCAACTGGGCCGGGTCATCATCCAGGACGGTGTCGAGATCGGCGCCGCCACCACCATCGACCGGGGCGCCTTGGGCGATACGGTGATCGGCGAAGGCACCAAGATCGATAACCTGGTCCAGATCGGTCACAATGTGCAGATTGGCCGTCATGTCGTCCTGGTTTCCCAGACCGGCATCGCGGGCAGTTCCGTGGTGGCGGATTTCGCCGTGCTGGGCGGTCAGGTGGGAATCGCCGACCATGTCCGCATCGGGCCCGGTGCAAGGCTGGCGGCGCGCAGCGCCATGGTTTCCGGGCAGAAAATCGAAGGCGGCCAGGATTATGGCGGCGTTCCGGCAAAGCCTGTAAGAGAGTGGCTGAGAGAGATTCACGCGGTCAGCCAGCTTCTCCGGCGCCGCAAGCAGGATGACAATGACTGAGTCCACACTGGATGTCGCGCAGATCAAAAAGCTGCTGCCGCATCGTCCCCCCATGCTGCTGGTGGAGCGGCTGACCGATATCGTGAAAATGCAAAGCGCCACCGGCTGGAAGGCGATCGGCATCAACGAGCCGTATTTTCTGGGTCATTTTCCCGACTATGCCGTGATGCCGGGCGTCCTGATCGTAGAGGCGATGGCGCAGACCGCAGGCGCAGTGGTGGTCCATAGTCTGGGCTTCGAGCGGGAAAAGCGCATCGTTTATTTCATGGCCATCGATAAGGCGCGCTTCCGCAAGCCGGTCCATCCCGGGGACATGATGCGCATGCCGGTCAAGGCGCTGCGCCGGCGGGGCCCCGTGTGGCGCTTCGAAGGCCAGGCCTATGTCGGCGAGACGCTGTGCGCCGAGGCCGAATTCACCGCCATGATTCACGATGGCGCGGAAGCCAGCGATGATCCATCCAACAACCCTGATTGAAGACGGCGCCCAGCTCGGCGCGGGCGTCGAGATCGGCCCTTTTTGCCATGTCGGTCCGCGCGCGGTCCTGGAAGAGGGCGTGCGGCTCCTGTCTCATGCGGTGGTGAAAGGCGTGACCCGGATCGGCGCACGCACGGTGGTGCATTCCGGCGCCGTCCTGGGCGGCGAAGGCCAGATCCGCGGCAATGATTTTTCCGAAGGACGGCTCGAAATCGGCGCCGATTGCGTGCTGCGCGAGCTGGTGACGATGAATTGCGGCAGCCGCAAGGACAAGGGCGTGACCCTTATCGGCGCCCGGGGATACTTTATGGCGGGCAGCCATGTGGGCCATGACTGCGTGGTGGGCAACGATGTCACCTTCGCCAATTCGGTGGCGCTGGGCGGTCATTCCCAGATCGGCGACGGCGTGATCTTCGGCGGCCTGTCGGCGGTTCAGCAATTCTGCCGGGTGGGCAAGGGCGCGATGGTGGGCGGCATCACCGGCATCAATCGCGACGTCATTCCTTACGCCATGGCGTTCGGCGATCACGCGGAGTTGGCGGGCCTCAATCTGATCGGCCTCAAACGGCGCGGGCTCTCCCGCGAAACCATCAATGCCCTGCGCGCCGCTTTCCGCGCGATTTTCTACGGGCAGGGCGGTGACATCAAAAGCCGCGCCATGGCGGCGAAGGCGGAGTGGCCGGGCATCGCGGAAGTCGACGAGGTGGTTCAGTTCATTCTGGCGCCGGCCAAGCAGAAGCTGTGCACGGCGCGCCGCCGCGGCGAAATCGAATGAGTCTCGGCATCATCGCCGGAGGTGGCGATCTGCCGCGCGCGGTGGCGCACAGTGCCCGTGCCGATGGCCGGGCGGTGTTCATCGTCGCGCTGCGCGGCATGTGCGGCGAATGGGCGGAGGAATTTTCCCATGACTGGGTATCCCTGGGCGAGCCGGGGCGGGCGCTGAAATCGCTTGCCGGTGCCGGGGCCAAGGATGTCCTCCTGGCGGGAAAAGTAGAACGTCCGAAATTCTCCGAACTCAAGCTCGACGCCAAGGGCGTGATGGTCCTGCCGCGCGTAATCGCGGCGGCCCGCCAGGGGGACGATGCCCTGCTGCGCATGCTGGTCGGCCTGTTCGAGGATGCGGGCTTTCGCGCCGTGGGCGTGGCCGAAGCGGCCCCCGGCCTGGTGGCAGGCGAAGGACCGCTGGGACGGGTGCTGCCCAATGACGATCACAAATCCGATATCGCCCGCGCCTTTGCCATCGTTCGCGCGCTGGGCGCGCTTGACGTGGGGCAGGCGGCGGCGGTCTGCGAAGGGCTTGCCTTGGCGGTCGAAGCGGCCGAAGGGACCGACGCCATGATCGCGCGGATCGGCCAGTTGCGCGACAATCTGCGCGGCACGCCGCAAAAGAAGCGCGGCGTTCTGGTCAAGGCGCTGAAGCCCACCCAGGACGCCAAGACCGACATGCCGGTGGTGGGCGTGGAAACGGTGCGCCGCGCTGCCGATGTTGGGCTGGCGGGCATCGCCCTGGAAAGCGGAAAATCGCTGATCGTGGGCAAAGAGGCGGTGGCGGCGGAAGCGGACCGGCTCGGCCTGTTCGTCATGGGCGTCACGCCGTGAGCGGCATGCCCGCGCAACGTCCGAAAACCCTGATGCTGGTGTGCGGGGAAACGTCGGGCGATCTTCTGGGCGCGCAATTGATGGCGGGCATCCGGCGCCTGGCCGGCGACCGGGTGAAGATCGTGGGCGTGGGCGGCCCGGCCATGGCGCGCGAAGGGCTGGAAAGCCTGTTTCCGCTCGACGCCACGGCCGTGATGGGCCTGCGCGAAGTGGTGCCCGCCATTCCCAGGATATTGGCGCGGGTGCGCCAGGCCGCGGATTATGCAATCGCCGTCCATCCCGATGCGTTGGTGGTGATCGACAGTCCCGACTTCACCCACCGCATCGCCAAGGCGGTGAAAAAGCGCGATCCCTCGATCAAGACGGTCAATTATGTGGCACCGCAGGTCTGGGCCAGCCGCGCCTATCGCGCCAAGGCGATGGCCCGCTATTTCGACCTGATATTGGCGCTGTTCCCTTTCGAGGTGCCGTTCTTCGAGAAATACGGATTGCGGGCCGCTTTCGTCGGCCATCCGGTGGTGGAACGGCGTGTCCGCATGACCGGCGGCGATGCCTTGCGGGCGCGTCTGGGCATCGGCGCGGACGCGCCGCTTCTGGCGCTTCTGCCCGGCAGCCGCTCGAGCGAGATCCGCTTCATTTTCCCCGTCTTCCGCGACGCGGTGCGGCTGTTGGCGGCGAAGATCCCGGGCCTGGTGACGGTGCTGCCGACCGTGCCGCATGTCGCCGCCAAGGTGCGCGAAGCCGCATCGGGCTGGCCGACGCCGCTGCATATCCTGGAAAATGAAGCCGACAAATACGCCGCCTTCGATGCCGCCGATGTGGCATTGGCCGCGTCGGGAACGGTAACGGCGGAGCTTGCCTTGTCACGCACCCCCATGGTGGTGGCGTACCGGGTGGGCGGGCTGACTTTTGCCTTGGCCAACCGCTTGATGACGGTGCCCTACATGACCCTGATCAATATTCTTCTGGGGCGCCGGGCGGTCCCGGAATTCAAGCAATATGACGCCACGCCCGAAGCGTTGGCCGGCGAGGTTGCGCACCTGTTTGCGGATAAGGGCGCGCGCAACGCGCAGATCGATGCCATGAATGAATTCGGGCGGCGGCTGGGAGAGGATGAAGAAGCCCCCTCCCAGCGCGCCGCCCGTGTTCTGCTAAACTTTATCGACGCCTGAATTATTTCCGCGCCGAAATTGGCTCGTATTTGCGTTCGGTCGGGCCGGTATAGACCTGACGCGGACGGCCGATCTTCTGGTGCGGGTCCTCCAGCATTTCCTTCCACTGGGCGATCCAGCCCACGGTACGGGCCAGCGCGAACAGCACCGTGAACATGGAGGTGGGGAAGCCCAGCGCCTTCAGGGTGATGCCGGAATAGAAGTCGATATTGGGATAGAGCTTCTTCTCGATGAAATATTCATCGTGCAGGGCGATCTTCTCCAGCTCGACCGCAACCTTCAGCAGCGGATCGTCATGCAGACCCAGCTCGTCCAGCACGGCATGCGCCTGGATCTGCATCGCCTTGGCGCGCGGATCGTAATTCTTATAGACGCGATGACCGAAGCCCATCAGGCGGAAGCTGTCATTCTTGTCCTTGGCGCGCTTCACATATTCGGGAATGCGGTCAACGGTGCCGATCTCTTCCAGCATCTTCAGCGCCGCTTCGTTGGCGCCGCCATGGGCGGGGCCCCAGAGGCAGGCGATGCCCGCCGCGATGCAGGCGAAAGGATTGGCGCCCGACGAGCCGGCGAGGCGCACCGTGGAGGTCGACGCGTTCTGCTCGTGATCGGCGTGCAGGATGAAGATCGTGTCCAGCGCCTTGGCCAGTACCTTGTTGACCTTGTAGTCCTCGGCCGGGACCGAGAAGCACATGCGCAGGAAGTTCTCGGTATAGCCCAGATCGTTGCGCGGATACACGAAGGGCTGACCGACATGGTATTTGTACGCCATCGCGGCGATGGTCGGCATTTTGGCGATCAGCCGGTAGCTGGCGATCTCGCGCTGGCGCGGATCGGTAATGTCGGTGGAGTCGTGATAGAAAGCCGACAGGGCGCCGACCACGCCGCACATCACCGCCATCGGATGGGCGTCGCGGCGGAAGCCGCGGAAGAATGTGGCCAGCTGCTCATGCACCATGGTGTGATGGCTGATGGTGTATTCGAACTTCTCCATCTGGCTCTTGGTCGGCAATTCGCCGTTGAGCAGCAGATAGCAGCTTTCCAGGAAGCTGGAATGCTCCGCCAGATCGGCGATCGGGTAGCCGCGATACTGCAGCACGCCCTTGTCGCCATCGATGAAGGTGATGTTCGATTCGGTCGAGGCGGTGGAGGTGAAACCCGGATCGTAGGTGAAGATGTTCGCCTGGTCGTAGAGCTTGCGGATGTCCACCGCATTGGGGCCCTGGGTGCCTGCCAGGACCGGCAGCTCGTAATCCTTGCCTTCGTAATTCAGGCTGGCCTTGCCGACCGTCTTGATCTTGCTCTCACGCATCGAACGAACTCCCCAACTTCCCAGTTTATCTTGCGCTGCAATATAAGCGCGCTTTTCCTGCTACGTCACTTCATTTACTGCCACAGGCGTTGAATTTTCTTCAACTCCCATAAGCCCTTAATCGGATAAGGGATTCTTCCCGGCCTAACAGCGCCAACATCTCGAACAAAGGCGGCGAAGTGGTTTTTCCCGTGACTGCGGCCCGCAAAGGCTGGGCCACGTCCCCCAGCTTCAGGCCGCTGGCGTCTGCAAATGCCCTTGTGGCGGCTTCCAGGGCCGGACCGCTCCAGTCGGTGGCTTCCAGAGCCGGCAGGGCACGGGCCATCACGGCGCGGGCCTCGGGGGTGAGAATCTTGGCGGCGCCGGCATCCAGGTCGCGGGGGCCGTCCGTGTACAGAAATTCCGCACCCTGATCGAGCTGGACCAGGGTCTTGGCCCGCTCCTTGAGCGCGGGCATCGCCGCCAGCAACCTCTCCCGCGCTTTTTCCGACAGGATGCGGGGAGGGGTTTGCCGCGCGGCGAAAGCCGTCACTTCGGCGACCAGCGCGGCATCGTCCGTTTCGCGGATGTAATGGCCGTTGAGGTTGTCCAGCTTCTTATAATCCATCCGCGCCGGGCTTTTGCCCACGGCGGAGAAATCGAACCATTCGATCGCCTTGGCGGTGGGGATGATTTCCTCGTCGCCATGGCTCCAGCCCAGGCGCAAAAGATAGTTGCGCATGGTTTCGGGCAGATAGCCCATATCGCGATAGGCTTCGACCGCCAGCGCGCCATGGCGCTTGGACAGTTTCTGCCCGTCGGGACCGTTGATCAGCGGCAAATGGCCGTAAACCGGGACCGTCCAACCCATCGCTTCGATGATCTGAAGCTGGCGGGCGGCATTGTTGAGATGATCGGTGCCCCGGATCACATGTGTCACGCCCATATCGGCATCGTCCACCACCACCGCCAGCATATAGGTGGGCGTGCCGTCGGAGCGGAGCAGCACCATGTCGTCCAGCTGGTCGTTGGCGAAACGCACATCGCCCAAGACCAGGTCGTGCACAATGGTTTCGCCGTCGGTCCGCGCCTTCAGCCGCACCACCGAGGGCGCGCCGGGGGGCGCTTCGGACGGATCGCGGTCGCGCCAGCGGCCGTCATAGCGGATCGGTTTGCCGGCGGCGCGCTGGGCTTCGCGCATCTCAGTCAATTCTTCCGGGGTGGCGAAGCAGCGATAGGCTTTGCCTTGTGCCAGCAATTGCTCGGCGACTTCGCGGTGCCGGGCGGCGCGGGCGAACTGATAGATCGCCTCGCCATCCCAGTTCAGTCCCATCCATTCCATCCCGTTCAGGATCGCGGCCACGGCTTCGGGGGTGGAGCGCTCGCGGTCGGTATCCTCGATCCGCAGAAGGAAGGTGCCGCCGGTGTGGCGGGCATAGAGCCAGTTGAAGAGAGCGGTCCGGGCGCCGCCGATATGGAGCATGCCCGTGGGAGAGGGCGCGAAGCGCAGGACAGGCTTGGAGTTTTGCGTCATGGTGGCGACCGTTTAGCAAACGGTCCCCGGTGAGAACAGGCCTGCTTTTCCAGTTGCGGCGATCCCCCAGCCGGTCCTGGCCGATGCCTGCCGCCCTTTCGGACGGGCTGCGCCGGTCGGCCCTGGAAGAACGCCATCGCTGGCCGCTGTGGCTGCCGGTGGCGCTGGGCGCGGGCATGGCGCTCTATTTCGCGGCGCCGGTCGAGCCGCCCCCATGGGCTGGGTGGGCGGCCCTGGCCTTGTTCGCGGCCCTTGCCGCAGCGGGTTTGCGCGACCATGGCATTTGGATGCGCGCCGGCCTGGGCATCGCGGCGGCGCTGAGCTTGGGATTTGCCGTCGCCAAGCTGCAGGAAATGCGGGTGGCCGCGCCGGTGCTCGCCAAGCCCATGATCACCCATCTGACGGGACGGGTGGCGGGGCTGGATTGGGGCAGCAAGGGCCTGCGCGTGATCCTGGATCAGGTCCGTTCCGGCCGGCTTCCCGATCCGCCCGCCCGGGCCAGGATCCTGATCCAGAAAGGCGGGGAGCAGCTTCGGGTGGGGCAGGGCGTGGGCCTCACGGCACAGCTGATGCCGCCGCCCGGTCCCGCCACGCCCGGCGACAATGATTTCGGCCGCGCGGCTTTTTTTGCCGGGATCGGCGCCACCGGCTTTTCCTTTGGCGCGGCCCAGCCCACGCCCCTGGCACATCCGCCGGGGCCATGGGGCCGGTTGACCACATGGGTGGAAGATCTGCGCGCCCGCATGACCCAGCGGATCCGGGCGCAATTGCCCAAGAGCGAAGGTGCCATCGCCACCGCCATCATCACCGGCGAGCGCGGCGGCATCGACCCGGAGGATGAAGCGGCGTTGCGCGATGCGGGGCTGGCGCATGTCCTGGCCATCGCGGGACTGCACATGGCGTTGGTGGGGGCCGGACTGTTCTGGCTGGTGCGCGCCGTGCTGGCGGCGATACCGGCCCTGGCACTGAACTATCCCATCAAGAAATGGGCGGCCGCCGTTTCCATCCTGGCGGCCGGATTTTACATCGTGATCAGCGGCGCATCCGCATCGGCGACGCGCGCTTTCGTGATGCTGGCGATGATGCTCCTGGCGATCCTGTTGGACCGGCCGGCGTTGTCGATGCGCTCCCTAGGATTGGCGGCAGTGATCCTGCTTCTCCTCCGCCCGGTGTCGATCACCGAGCCGGGATTTCAGATGTCCTTCGCCGCGGTCGCCAGCCTGGTCGCGGTGGCCGAATGGGAGCAGCGCCGCGTCCGCCTGGTTCCCCGGGGCTGGCTCTATCGTCACATTCGCGGCATCGCCATGACCAGCCTGGTGGCGAGCCTCGCCACCTTGCCGTTCGCGATGTTTTATTTCGGCCGCGCCACGCATTACGCGGTGCTGGGCAATCTGCTGGCGATGCCCTTGATGGGGCTGGTGACGATGCCGTCCGCCGCGCTCAGCGTGGCGGCGATGCCGTTCGGGCTGGAACATGCGCCGCTGCAACTGATGGGCTGGAGCATCGACGGGATGCTGCGGCTGGGGCGTTTCGTTTCCGGCCTGCCCGGCGCGGTGACGGTGACGCCGGCCTTTCCGCTTGTCGCGCTGGTGTCGATCACCTTGGGCGGATTGTGGATCCTGCTGTGGCGGCTCAACTGGCGCTGGTGGGGATTTGTGCCGGTGGCGGCGGGCATCGTCCTGGCGCTGATGGCGCCGCGCCCCGACATGCTGATCGCATCCGACGCGCGAACCATGGCATTGCGGGGTCCCGATGGGCTGCTTCATTTTCCGCATTCGCCCAAGGACCGGTTTGCCGCCACGCGCTGGCTGCTGCGCGACGGCGACGGCCGCGATTGGAAGGATGCGGTCGGCGGCATGTCTCTCAGCTGCGACGGTTTGGGATGCGTGGCAAAGCAAGATGGGCTTTTGATCGCTCTGTCGTCGCGCCCCGAAGCCCTGGACACGGATTGCGACCAGGCTGATATCGTGGTGAGCGCGGCACCTCTGACGTCTTGCCCAAAGCCGCGCCTGGCGTTGGGCGCGCAGCAAATCGCGGATGGCGGCGGCTATGCGATCGCGTTTTCACCCTTGCGCGCGGCCAGCGTGAACCAGCAGCGCGGCATGCGGCCCTGGGTGATGGCGCAACCTATTCAGTAGCGGCGGATCAGTCCCACCAGCTTGCCCTGTACCTTGACCCGGTCGGCGCCATAAAGGCGCGTTTCATAGGCGGGATTGGCCGCTTCCAGCGCGATGGAATCGCCGCGCCGGCGCAGGCGCTTCAAGGTCGCTTCATTGTCATCCACCAGCGCCACCACGATTTCACCGGTATTGGCGCTGTCGGCTTCCTGGATGATCACCGTGTCGCCATCCAGAATGCCGGCATTGATCATGGAATCGCCGGTCACTTCCAAGGCGTAATGATCGCCGCGTCCGATCATGCCGCCGGGAACCGGCACGTCGGCAATGCGATTCTGCAAGGCTTCGATCGGCGTGCCGGCGGCAATGCGGCCCACCAGAGGAACATTGACGGCATGTTCGCTGTCGCCCATGGCGCGGCGCGGCGCGCTGTTGCGCGGATCCGGTGCGCGGGTTTCGGTGCGCCCGTGACGCACCGACGGCATGATGCGCTGTGCCTGGCTGCGGGTGGTGGCGGGGCGGGCGGTTTCCGCCATGTTGTCGGGAAGCCGCATCACTTCCAAAGCCCGGGCACGCTTTTCCATACGGCGCAGGAATCCGCGTTCCTCCAACGCCGTGATCAGGCGGTGAATGCCGGATTTGGATTTGAGATCGAGCGCCTCCTTCATCTCGTCGAAAGAGGGCGGGATGCCGGTTTCGCGGATACGCTCATGGATGAAGAGCAGAAGCTCATATTGCTTGCGGGTCAGCATCGCGATCCCCTTTCAACCGGACAAGGCCGGCAAGATTTCCCCAGGATTTGCGCGCAAATCACTGCGAACAAAGCCGAAACATCGAGAATCGTTCTACTTTAGTTCCCAAATCCCGTCAACGGCCAGTACAGCGGCCAGTGATTGCCACAAAATGGCCGCGGAACATGCGCCCGGGGTCGGGTGTTTTCTCTCCCGGAGGCGGCAGAAACGCCCTCAGAACCGGAGAGAAGATCATGAAAAAACTGATGTTGCAGGGTGCGGCGGCAGCCATCATCGGCGTTGCGGCTCTTGCGGGCACAGCCACCACGGCTTCTGCGTATATTGTGTGCAATCGCGCGGGCGATTGCTGGCACACCAGCGAGCGCTACAATTATCGTCCCCGTTTCGGCGTGGTCGTGCATGACGACAATTGGCGCTGGCGCGACCGGGATCACCGCCGCTATCGCTGGCACGACCATGAAGGCCGTGGCTATTGGCGCAACGGCATCTGGCTCAGTTTCTCAGAGCCTCGGTAAGAAAATGGCGGCCCCTGGCCGCCATTTTCATATCAGTCGAGAGGCACGATCTCTACCGCCGCTCCATCTTCCAGCGGCGGCGCGTGAGGCTTGCGGATAATCAGCGCATCGGCCTGCGCAAAAAGTTTCTGCATGGAGGAATCCTGCGCCGCGAAGGGCCGCGCCCAAAGATCGCCGTCCCGCCATTCGCAGGTCGCGCGCAGATAATCCTGCCGTCCGTCATTGCCGGGCAAAGAACCGGCGAGGCGGGCCTGCTTGAGCGGTGTCTGCGGGGGAAGACCCAGCATGGCGGAGATGGCCGGGCGCAGGAACAGCAAGGCGCAGACCATGCTGGAAACCGGATTGCCCGGCAGGCCCAGAAAGGGCGTGGCGCCCAGATGGCCGAAGATCAGCGGCTTGCCCGGCCGCATGGCGATTTTCCAGAAATCCAGCGCCAGCCCCTTGGGGCCGAGGGCCGCCTGCACCAGATCGTGCTCGCCCACCGAGGCGCCGCCCAAGGTGAGCAGAAGATCGCATTCCACTGCCGCCAGCGTGGCAATCGCTTCCGGCTTGTCGGGAAGGATGCCCAGGTCCTTGGGGAGGCCGCCCCATTGCGTGATCATGGCATCCAGTCCGTACACGGAGGATGCCACAATCCCGCCGGGCCGGCGGGGCTCGCCGGGGCGAGAGAGTTCGTCGCCGGTGGCGGCGAAAGCGATCACGGGGCGGCGGCGCACCGGCACGTGCTCCAGATCGCCCGCTGCCAGCAAGACAAGGTCGCGCGGCGTCAGGCGTCTGTCTTGCGGAACCAGAAGAGAATTAGCCTGGAAATCGAGCCCGCGGGGGCGAATGAATTTTCCCGCCCGCGCGATTTCCGTGAACTCGACCTGATCGCCGTCACGCCGGGCGTCTTCCTGGGCAAGCACCGCATCGGCCTCGGTGCTGCGCACCGCGTAGCCGTCCATCATCGAGACGGCGAAAGGGGGCTGATCCGCCTTGGCATGGGCATCGGCGGCCAGAACCCGTCCCGCTGCCGATCCCAATGAAACCTGCTCGCTTTCCAAAGGCTTCAGCGCCGCCACGATGCGCGCCACGGCCTCTTCGACCGCGATCATGAGAACATGTCGCCGACTTGCACGCGCGCCGCGCGCGCCAGCTTTTCCGCCACGCCTTCCGAAAAGCCCCGCGAGCGGCCGGTGAGAAAGCCAAGAATTTCGCCGCTGGGAACGCCCGCCTGCTTGGCCCAGAGCGTGGGCCTGAGGCGGCGAGAGGTCATGAACGCGCGAAAGGCTTCACGCCGCTGCTCCGCAGCGGCGCCGTGGTTACGCGGACGGGGTGCCGCCACTTCGCCCATCAGCGGCGCGGGCTTCGCGCGGGCTTTGGAGGCGCGCGCGCGATCCGCGGAAGGCGCGGCGGTTTTTAGGGGAGACGCTTTATAGTCGCCGCTCTTGCCGCCGGATTTGGCCAGCAAGCGCACCTGTTCGATCACCGCGCCTTTGTCGACCGCCTTGATCATGTCGTAGAGCGTCAAAGCGCCCACCGACGCGGCGGTCAGGGCTTCCATTTCCACGCCGGTCTGCCCGCTGGTCGCCACGGTGGCGATGATGCGGATGGCGTGGCGCGACGGATCAGGCTCGAATTCCAGCGCTGCCTTGGCGATGGCCAGGGGATGGCACAGCGGAATCAATTCCGGCACTTTTTTCGCGGCCATGATCCCGGCGATGCGGGCGGCGGCCAGCACATCGCCCTTGGGGGCGGTCCCATCCATCACCGCGGCGAATGCCTCGGCGGAAAGAAGAACGCTTGCTTCCGCCGTCGCCTCGCGCGCGCTCACCGGTTTTGCCGACACGTCCACCATATGGGCCGCGCCCTTGGCGTCGAGGTGCGAAAGCTTGCTCATTGCCGAAAACCGTCGCCCAGCAAAAGGCGCGTCGCCGCTTCCACATCCTTTTGCCGCATCAGGCTTTCGCCGATCAGCACCGAGGTGACATGCGCCTGGGCCAGGCGCTTCAGGTCGGCGAGCGCGGACAATCCGCTCTCCGCCACCAGATGCGCGGATTTGGGCGCATGATGCGCCAGCTTCTGCGTCACATTGAGGTCGGTGACGAAGGTCTTGAGATTGCGGTTGTTGATGCCGATCAGCCGGGCTTCCAGCTTGGCGGCCCGCTCCATCTCCGCTTCGTCATGCACTTCCACCAGCGCGTCCATGCCGAAGCGGGCGGCTTCCTCCATCAGGACGCGGGCGGTGCCGTCATCGACCATGGCCAGGATGATCAGGATGGCGTCGGCGCCCCAGCTACGCGCCTCGGCGACCTGGTACGCATCCAGCATGAAGTCCTTGCGCAGCACGGGCAGGCGGGTGGCGTCGCGGGCGGCAGTGAGAAATCCCGGCGCGCCCTGGAAGGAAGGCGTGTCGGTGAGAACGGACAGGCAGGCCGCGCCGCCCGCTTCATAGGCTTCCGCGATCGCGGGCGGATCGAAATCGGCCCGGATCAAGCCCTTCGAAGGGCTGGCTTTCTTGACCTCCGCGATCAGGCCGAACTCGCCGGACGCTTTTTTGGCCTCCAGCGCGGCGCGAAACCCGCGCACCGGGGCGGCGGATTTGGCGCGCGCTTCCACCTCGGCGGGCGTCACCCGTTCCTTGGCGGCGGCGACTTCTTCTTTTTTGTACGCGGAAATCTTGTCGAGAATGCTCATGGGGCGTTCGATACGGCGATCAGTTGCTCAAGTTTGGCGCGCGCCGCGCCTTTGTCCAGGGCGTGACGCGCCAGTTCCATGCCGGCCATTATATCCGATGCCCGCCCGGCCACCATCAGGGCCGCCGCCGCGTTCAAGAGCACGATATCGCGGTAGGCGCCGCCTTCGCCGGCAAAAAGCGCTTGAAGCGCCTTGGCATTTTCCGCCGCCACGCCGCCTCTGAGATCGGCGAGGCTGGCGCGCTTCAGCCCGGCATCCTCGGGTGCGATTGTGGAACGGGTGATGACCCCGTCGGCCAGGGTCGCGACATAGGTGATGTCGGTGGTGGTGAGTTCGTCCAGGCCGTCGCGGCCATGTACCACCATCGCCCGCTCGCAGCCCAAGGCCTGCAAGGCTTTCGCATAGGGTGTCAGCCATTCTTCCGCGAAGACGCCGACCAATTGGCGCTTGACCAGCGCCGGATTGGCCAAGGGGCCCAGAAGATTGAAGATGGTGCGCTTGCCGATGGCGCGGCGCGCCGCCGCCACATGGCGCATGGCGGGATGATGGGTCTGGGCGAACAGAAAGACGATACCGGTCTGGCGGAGAACCCGTTCCGCGTTGGCCGGGTCCAGATCGATCTTCACGCCCAGGGCTTCGAGAATGTCCGCCGCCCCGCTCTTGGACGACATGGAGCGGTTGCCGTGCTTGGCGACCGGCACGCCGGCGGATGCGACCACAAAGGACACGGCGGTGGAGATATTGAGCGTTCCCAGCCCGTCGCCGCCGGTGCCGCACAGATCGATCGCCAAAGGCGGGGCGGCGATGCCTTTCATCTGGGCGCGCATCGCCGTCACCGCGCCCACGAATTCCGATATCGCGGGCTTGCGCGCGGAAAGCGCGATCAGGAAGGCTTCGATATCCTTGTCTTCGGCGCGTCCGCTGAGGATCTCGCCGAAAATATGCGCAGCCTCGTCGGCGGTCAGGGGATGCTCTGCCAGACGCTTGAGGTCGAACGTCCCGCTCATCGCGTCAGGGCGAGGAAATTGGCGAGCAAAGCGTGGCCATTCTCCGACGCGATGCTCTCGGGATGAAATTGCACGCCATGGACCGGGTGGGATTTGTGCATCACGCCTTGGATGACGCCGTCATCGCTGGTGGCGGTGACCTCAAGATCGCCCGGCACGCTGTCCGGCGCGATGGTGAGGGAATGATAACGCACCGCGTTGAAGTCATTGTTCAGGCCCCGGAACACCGATTTGCCGGTATGGCGCACCTTGGACAATTTGCCGTGCATGGGCTCGGGGGCGCGCACGATCCGGCCGCCATAGGCCTGGCCGATCGCCTGATGGCCCAGACAGACGCCCAGGATCGGCACCCGGCCGTCCGCTTTTTCGATCAGCTCCAGACAGATCCCGGCTTCGTTGGGGGTGCAGGGGCCGGGCGACAGCACGATGCCTTGCGGCTTCTGTGCCAGGGCCTGATCGGCCGATAGGGCATCATTGCGCTCCACCCGGACATCGGCGCCCAGTTCGCCCAGATGATGAAAGAGATTGTAGGTGAAGCTGTCATAATTATCGATCAGGAGAAGCATGCTGGCCGTAAACTGCTGAGTTTCCGGCGTAATCCCGCCGTCCGCTGGTTGCGGCGGCTATATAGCACCTATTTCGGCTTTGGCGCGAAGCCCTCCCAAGGAGAATTGCCGGGGATTCAAGTCCGGCTTTGGCGGGTATTTTCGGCGATCCAGGCCAGATAAGGCGCAAATCCGGTGTGGAATTTCTGGGCCACGATTTCCGGGGTCTCATAGGGATGCAGCGCCTTGATGCGAGCGATGACCCGGTCGAACAACTCGGCCCGGGTCTTGGCCAGGAGCATGATTTCCGGTTCGGCCATCCGCTCGCCTTTCCAGACATAATGGCTTTCGATTTCCAGAAACTGGACGCAGGCCGCCAGCCGTTCCGCCAGCAGCGCATCGGCGATGCGGCGGGCGTCGTCGCGGCTGGCCAGGGTGGTGGTCACAAAACCGGTGTCGGACGCGTCGGCCATGACGCTATCCTGACACGGATCGGCGCGGCCCGCAGCCTTCCCGTGGCTGGCGCGTTGAAGAAGCGAGGATGTTTCCATGGCGATGAAACTCGAAGGCTCCTGCCGGTGCGGCGCCGTGCATTTCAGCGTGATGAGCCACACGCCTTACCCGTATCAGCTCTGCTATTGCTCGATCTGCCGCAAGACCGCGGGCGGCGGTGGCTTCGCCATCAATCTGATGGGCGACTACAAGACTTTGAAGGTGCAGGGCAGGAAGGCGATCCGCATCTTTCATGCGGAAATCGAAGGCGAGGGCGGTCATTGCGAGAAGAGCAGCGGCCAGCGTCATTTCTGTTCCAAATGTGCGGCCGCCTTGTGGCTGTACGATCCGCAATGGCCGGAGTTGGTGCATCCGTTCGCTTCGGCCATCGACACCAAACTGCCGGTGCCGCCGTCCAAGGTGCATCTGATGCTGCGCTTCAAGGCATCCTGGGTGAAGCCGGATTTCGGGCGCGGTGATGCCCGTTTCCGGGAATATCCGAAACTCTCCATCGAAGAATGGCATCGCAAGCGCGGTCTTTGGATCGAGTAGGAGGACGCATGATCCGCAAACTGGCCTCGGGCGAATACCGGCTCTATTCGCGCAAGAAAAATCCCAAAACCGGAAAACGCCGCAACCTCGGCACCTTCAAGACCCGCAAGGCGGCTGAGACGCACGAGCGCGAAATTCAGTATTTCAAGCGTCACTGAATGCGAAAACGCCAAGCGCCATTACAGGCGCCTGGCGTTTCGATGGGATGAGCGGCCTGTTACTGCGGCTGTTTGGTGGTGCGCAGATAAGGCTTGTGGGTCTTGTAGCCGGGGAAGAGGGTCTTGGCTTCCTCGTCGCTGACCGCCCCGGTGATGATCACGTCGCCGCCCTGTTTCCAGTCCACCGGCGTGGCCACCTTATGCTTGGCGGTGAGCTGCATGGAATCGATCACCCGGATGATCTCGTCGAAATTGCGCCCGGTGGTCATCGGATAGACGATCAGAAGCTGGATGCGCTTGTCGGGGCTGATGATGAAGACGTTGCGCACCGTGGCATTGTTGGCGGGCGTGCGGCCTTCCGAGGTGCCGGACGTGTCGGCAGGCAGCATGCCATAGAGCTTGGAGACCTTCAGGTCGGTATCGCCGATCATGGGGTAGTTGGGCGCCAGCCCTTGCGTTTCGGCGATGTCGGCAGCCCATTTGGCGTGATTGTCGACCGGATCGACGGAAAGGCCGATCACCTTGACGCCGCGCTTGTCGAATTCCGGCTTCAGCTGCGCGACGCGGCCCAGTTCGGTGGTGCAGACCGGGGTGAAGTCCTTCGGATGCGAGAACAGCACCACCCAGTCCTTGCCGGCCCAGTCGTAGAAATTGATTTTGCCTTCGGTGGTTTCGGCATCGAAATTCGGCGCGGTGTCGTTGATCTGCAGCGGCATGGAAGGTCCTCTTATCGTTAGGAATTCGTCAAAACCCTAGCGCAAAGGCCAAGCCGCCGGTAGCGGCCAAATTCCTGGATGCGCTGTGTGGTATTGCCACATTTGCATGACAGTTGAGCGTTGCATTTGTCCATCCGATGGCGCAAAAACCGCCCCACATGCAAGGTGTAGGGAACGCGGTGTGATGCCGTGGCTGCCCCCGCAACTGTAGCCGGCGAGCACGCATCCAATAGCCACTGACCCTGGATGGGTCGGGAAGGCGGATGAAAGCGACAACCCGGGAGCCAGGAAACCTGCCTCGCATGGTCGTCCAGTTTTCGGCCGGGGTGCGCCGAAGATTACGGGGTGAACCGTTGCGGCGACGAGAATGGAGTCGTCGCGGGGCGTTCGTGAATATCGCAGGACATGAATCTGCCGTGCCGGCTCTTGAACCCGTTCAGGAGACGTCATGTTGAAATCCGTTTTTCTTTCGAGCGCCGCGCTGGCGGGGCTCATTCTTCCCGCTTCGGCGCAAAGCCAGGCCGGCTTTTTGGTGCCGCAGGAAAATGTGGTGGTGACCGCCACCCGCATCGCCACGCCCCTCGATCAGGTGGCAAGTTCGATCACCGTGATCGATGCCGCGGACATCGAATCCCGCCAGCAACGCTCGCTGCCGGATGTGCTGCGCGATGTGCCGGGTCTCAATCTGGTGCAGGCAGGCGGGGAGGGCGGTCAGGCATCGATCTTCATGCGCGGCAGCAATTCCAACCACACCAAGGTCCTGGTCGACGGGATCGAAGACAGCGATCCGTCCAAGCCCAATGGCGCGTATGATTTCGGCAAGTTCAACAGCACCGACATCGCCCGGGTGGAAGTGTTGCGCGGCCCCCAATCCGGCCTTTACGGCTCGGATGCCATCGGCGGCGTGATCAATGTGATCACCAAGTCGGGGAACGGCCCGCTCACCGTATCGGCCACGGCCGAAGGCGGCAGCTTCGGCACGTTCAACCAGAGCGCGACGGTGAGCGGCTCCGAGGACGCGTTTCATTATCGCGCCAGCCTGGCGCATCTGCATGCCGGCGCCACGCCGGTCACGCCGCTGGACCTGCTGCCGCCCGGCCAGAAGCGCAATGACGACTTCTTCGACAATGTCACCGCCTCCACCAAGCTGGGCTACGACCTGGCGGATGGGTTCAACCTGGGTTTCGTGGGGCGCTACAGCAACAGCCTGTCGAAAGTGACCGGGGATGCCTTCGATCCGGTGACCTTCGCGTCCTTTCCGTCGCCGTTGCAAACCCGTATCGACACGCTGAGCTATAATGCCCGCGCCACGGCGCATCTGGTGCTGGGCTCGATCGACCAGACCATCGGTTTCGGCTATTCCAGCACCGTCACCAGCGATATGGATCCCGACAATGGGCCGATCCCGTCATCCGGCGACCGCATCAAGCTGGATTGGCAGGGCCAGATCGCCCTCGCCGAGGGCCAGACACTTGTGCTGGGCGCGGAAACCACCCGGGATGCCGTGCATGTGCCGCTGAGTGCGGGCATCACCACCAATGCCGGCTATGGCGAACTGCAATCCAGTTTTCCGGGTCTGATCGATGGGGTGGATTTGCACAACAGCATCAGCGTCCGGCACGACAGCAACAGCCGCTTCGGCGATCGCACCACCTGGCATGTCGCGCCAGTGCTGGCGATCACGGGGACGGATACAAGGCTGCACGCCAGCTATGGCACCGGCTTCAAGGCCCCGTCCTTGGTGCAGTTGTTCGAGGATTTTCCGGCCTTCTTCTTTTTCGCCAATCCCAATCTCAAGCCGGAGACCAGCCAAGGCTATGACATCGGCCTGGACCAGACGCTGTTCGGCGTCACCGGCGGCGTCACCTGGTTTCACAACGACATCCGCAACCTGATCGCCACCGATCCGGTCACCTTCGCCACCAACATCAATGTCGGCCGTGCCCGCACCCAGGGCTTCGAGACCTATCTGGCCTGGCAGCCTTTCGACACGCTCAAGCTGCGTGCCGATTATACCTATACCGAGGCCCAGGACCTGATCCGCCATCAGGAATTGGTGCGCCGGCCCAAGACCAAAATCAGCACCAATGCGCGCTGGCAGGCGACGGAGGATCTCAGCTTCGATGCCAGCCTGCTCTATGTCGGCAGCTGGATCGATGGCAGCCGCGATTTCTCCATTTCCCAGCTCGACGCACATCCTTATCTGACTGCGGATATTGCGGCTTCTTATGCCCTGACTGATAATTTCGCCTTGACGGGGCGCGTCAGCAACCTGTTCGACAAGCGCTACCAGAACCCCGTGGGGTTCTTACAGCCGGAGCGGGCTTTCTATGCGGGCATCAAGGCGAACTTCTGAATGATGCGGGGATTGGGCGCGGCGTTTCTTTTGCTCCTCTCGGTGGAGCAGGGCATCGCCGCGCCGCACGCCGTCGTCAAGCCGGGGCGCATCATGTCCCTGAAAATCTGCACCGACGAACTCTTGATGGAGTTGGTACCGCCGTCCCGCATCGCCTCGGTGACATTCCTCTCCCAGGAAAGCGCGGCGCTGAAGCTGTGGCCCGAGGCGGCCCACATCGCGGTCAATCACAACAGCGCCGAGGAAGTTCTGGTCACCCGGCCGGATCTCATCCTCACCGACAGTTTCACCAGTCCGCAAATGCGGCGGCTTTTGTCGCAAAGCGGCGCCCGGGTGGTGGAAGTGCCCCCGGCGGAAAATTTCGAACAGATCCGGGCCGTCACCCGGCTGGTGGGAGACGCGGTGGGCGAGCGCCCCCGCGCGGACGCGTTGATCGCACGGATGGACCAGGCCCTGCGCGATCTGGCGGCGACCAGGCCCAAGCGCATCATCCGCGTGATGGGCTGGGGTGGCGGCGGCTTCGTGCCGGGCCGCCTGACTTTGTTCAATGCCGTGCTGGAAGCGGCAGGCGGGGTCAATATCGCCGCCAATGACGGATATTATGACGTCGAAGGCTTGATCGCGGCGCGGCCCGATGTCCTGGCTTATGGCGACGATTATATCGACACGCCCAGCCTGCGCATCGATCAGGACGCCCATCCCGTGCTGCTGAAACTGTTCCGCGACCGGCGGATCATCTATCCGTCCGCCCTGTTCAATTGCGGCGTGCCGCGCAGCGCGCTTGCGGCGGCCGCGTTGCGCAAACAGCTGAACGCGGCGATGGCCCGGCCGGGCGGGGTGCCATGAAAGGCCTGTCCGTCGGATTGAGCGTTCTGATCGCGATTGTGTTCCTGCTGTCGCTGTTGGCGGGGCGGGTCTGGCTGTCGCCGGGGGAGATATTCTCCGGTCACGATGCGCTTGCCTCCCTGATCGTCACGGATATCCGCCTGCCGCGCAGTGTGTTGGCGCTGCTGGTGGGCGGGGCGCTGGGGCTTTCCGGCGCGGTGCTGCAGGGTCTTACTCGTAATCCTCTGGCCGAGCCGGGGCTGCTGGGAGTTTCGACCGGCGCCGCGCTGGGCGCGGTGATGGCGATCTATTTCAGCATCACGGCGATTTCCGGCGCGGCGGGGCCGCTCCTGGGCATGGCCGGTGCATTGGCGGCCTGCGCACTCACATTCGGCTTGGGGCAGGGCGGCGGCACCATCACCCTGGTGCTGGCGGGTGCGGCGGTCTCCAGCCTGACCGCGGCGGGCATCGCCCTGGCGTTGAATTTCGCGCCCAATCCGTATGCCGCCTATGAGATCATGAACTGGCTGCTGGGCTCCCTGGCGGACAAGAGCTGGGCGCAGGTCTGGCTGATCCTTCCTTTCATCGTGATCGGCGGCGCGATGCTGGCCACCACCGGCCGGGCGCTGGACGCGCTCAGCCTGGGCGAAGCACAGGCGCAGAGCCTGGGCATCGATCTGACGCGCCTTCGGATCGCGGCGATTGCGGGCACCGCGCTGGCGGTGGGGGCGGCGACCTCGGTGACGGGCGCGATCGGCTTCATCGGTCTGGTGGCGCCGCATCTGGCGCGCCCCTTTGTCGGCCACCAGCCCAGTAAGATTCTGTTACCCGCAACTTTGGGCGGCGCTCTGTTGCTCTTGATCGCCGATATCGCGGCCCGGGAAATTCATCTGGGCCCCGAGCTCAAGCTTGGCGTCTTCACCAGCCTGGTCGGCACGCCGTTCTTCTTCTGGCTGGTCGTGCGCCTAAAACGAGTTTCGCCATGAGCGTGCTGGTGGTGGACCGGATCGGCGTCTCACGGGGCGGCCGCGCCATTCTGGAAGACGTGTCGTTGACGGCCGGTCCAGGCGATTTCGTCGCCGTGATCGGACCCAATGGCGCGGGCAAATCCACCTTGTTGTCGGCACTGGCCGGGCTGATCGTTCCCGCCAAGGGCGAGGTCAGCCTGGACGGCATTCCGCTGAACCGGATTCCGCGCCGGGATCTGGCACGGAAGAGAGCCTATCTGCCGCAAAATCCCGTTTGCGAATGGCCCCTGTCGACCGAGCGGCTGGTGGCCTTGGGTTTGACCGCGCATCTTCCGGCTCTGGGGCCGCTGCCGCCGGCGTTCGATGGGGCGATCGCGCAGGCCCTGGCCGATCACGATCTGATGGACCGCAAGGATCAGCCGGTGACCACCTTGTCGGGTGGCGAATTTTCCCGCGCCATGCTGGCCCGCGCCTTGGTGTCCCGCCCGGACATTGTGATTGTGGATGAACCGGTGACGGGATTGGATCCCGTGCATGCCTTCGCCGCGATGGCGCGTCTGGCGGCTTGGGCGGCGCAGGGCCGGACCGTCATAGCGTCGCTTCACGACCTCACCTTGGCGGCGCGCTATGCCGGTCGGATCCTGGCCCTGAAACAGGGACGGATGGCGGGCGAGGGCGCCCTGACATCGGCCCTGATCCGGGATGTTTTCGGTGTTGAGTCTGATGTTCGCGGTTCGGGCGCGACTGTGAAGGTTGATTTTCTGTTGCCATGAAAATTTTTTGCTTGCGGGCTTATCCACAGGCCAAAACGTCTTGACGCAACCCGGGTTTGGGGCACTAGATATGGCGGCAGGGTTGTCCGATTTGTCATACTTCTAGGGGTAACGGAGGCATCTGGTGGGTCATTGTTGACCCGGCCAACGCCGGAGTTTCCCCTATCGGAAACTCGAAATTTTTGACGGATGGCGGCCGCAAGGCCCTTATCCGTGTCTTTTATTGGGGGCGTATATGTCGGCTGTCGGCAAACTGGATTTCTTTGGCGATTTCGACGAGCAGGGTCAGCTGGTCGAAACGCCGTACCGCCCGCAGCTGGTGAAGCGCGCTGGGGGCGCCAAAGCCGCCCCGCCGGTGCGCCAGCGGAAGATCGTGCAGGACACCGCCAAGCCGACGGCCCAGCCGCCGATGCCGGGCCCGTTGTTCGGTCGACCGATTCCGGCCGATCTGACTCTCGATCACTCCCGTGACATTCTTCTGACGGCGTTCGGCAAGGCCACTCTGACCGACCGTTATCTGATGCCGGGCGAAAGCTTCCAGGACATGTTCGCGCGGGTTTCCTGCGCCTATGCCGACGACGTGGCCCATGCCCAGCGCCTTTACGATGCGATGAGCCAGCTCTGGTTCATGCCGGCCACCCCGATCCTGTCGAATGGCGGCACCAAGCGCGGGTTGCCGATTTCCTGTTTCCTCAATGACGTCTCGGATTCGCTGGACGGCATTGTCGGCGTCTGGAACGAGAATGTGGCCCTGGCCTCCAATGGCGGCGGCATCGGCACCTATTGGGGCAAGGTCCGCTCCATCGGTGAAAAAGTGAAGACCGGCCAGACCAGCGGCATCATCCCCTTCATCCATGTGATGGACGGCCTGACGCTTGCGATTTCGCAGGGCTCGCTCCGCCGCGGCTCGGCGGCGGTCTATCTCGACATCACCCATCCGGAGATCGAGGAGTTCCTGGAGATCCGCAAGGCGTCCGGCGACTTCAATCGCAAGGGCCTCAATCTGCATCACGGCATCAACATCACCGACGAGTTCATGCATGCCGTGCGTGACAACAAGATGTTCGGCCTCAAGAGCCCCAAGACCGGGGAAGTGCTGCGCGAGATCAATGCCCGCCAGCTCTGGCAGCGCATCATGGAGACGCGCCTTCAGACCGGCGAGCCCTACATCCTCAACATCGATGCGGTGAACCGCGCCTTGCCCAAGCATCAGCGCGAGCTGGGTCTTAAGGTTAACACCTCCAATCTCTGCAGCGAGATCACCCTGCCGACGGGGATCGATCACACCGGCACCGACCGCACGGCGGTGTGCTGCCTGTCTTCGCTGAACATTGAAACCTGGGACCAATGGGCCGAGGCCGAGGGCTTTGTCGAAGACGTGCTGCGCATGCTGGACAATGTTCTCACCAGCTTCATCGAGACCGCGCCGAACGGCATGGAGCGGGCCAAATATTCCGCCCTGCGCGAGCGGTCGGTGGGCCTGGGGGTGATGGGCTTCCATTCCTTCCTGCAGTCCAAGGGCATCCCCATGGAAAGCGCGATGGCCAAGTCGTGGAATCTGCGTATCTTCAAGAAGATACGACGGGAAGCTGATGCGGCGTCTTATATATTGGCGGAAGAGCGGGGCGCCTGCCCGGATGCCGCCGAGCGGGGCATGAAGGCTCGTTTCAGCCACAAGATCGCGATCGCGCCCACCGCCTCGATCAGCATCATCTGCGGCGGCACTTCGGCCTGCGTCGAGCCCATCCCGGCCAATGTTTACACTCACAAGACTCTGTCGGGCGCCTTCTCGGTCCGCAATCCTTACCTGCAGGAATTGCTGGCGTCGAAGGGCATCGACACCCCTGCCGTCTGGCAATCCATCGTCGAGCATGAAGGCTCGGTGGCCCATCTCGAGGAATTGACGGAAGACGAGAAATCCGTGTTCCGCACCGCCTTCGAAATCGACCAGCGCTGGATCATCGAACTGGCGGCGGATCGCACGCCCTTCATCTGCCAGAGCCAGTCGCTCAACCTGTTCCTGCCCGCCGACATCAACAAATGGGACCTGCACATGCTGCACTGGACGGCATGGGAGCGAGGGATCAAGAGCCTCTATTACTGCCGCTCCAAATCCATCAGCCGCGCGGGCTTCGCCGGCCAGTTGGAGAAAAAGGGCACCAAGACCGTGGCGGAAACCCGCACTGACTATGAAGAGTGCCTGGCATGTCAGTAGATCTCGGCAAGATTGACCCTCGTTCTTTAATCGGAACGGGGAAGGTGGGTCTTCTCACCTCCAGCGGCACCTATGACGTGGAGCGTTACCCCTGGGCCTATGAATGCTGGAAGCGCCAGCAGCAGACCCATTGGATGGGCGAGGAAGTGCCGCTGGGCGCCGACATCAAGGACTGGCAGTCCGGCCATCTCACCGATGCCGAGAAAGGGCTCCTGACCCAGATTTTCCGCTTCTTCACCCAGAGCGATGTGGAAGTGGGTGACAATTACCTCAAGCGCTACATCCCCATCTTCCAGCCCCTGGAAGTGCAGATGATGATGGCCGCCTTCACCAACATGGAGACGGTGCATATCGACGCCTATGCCTTGCTGCTGAAGACTTTGGGCATGCCCAAGACCGAGTTCGAGGCTTTCCGCGATTATGACGCGATGCGGGCCAAGGCCGATTACATGCACACATTCGGCGTGAGCACGGTGAGCGACGTGGCGCGCACCCTGGCCATGTTCGGCGCTTTCACCGAAGGCATGGCGCTGTTCGCCAGCTTTGCCATGCTGCTGAATTTCCCCCGTCACAACAAGATGAACGGGATGGGCCAGATCGTGTCCTGGTCGGTGCGCGACGAAAGCCTGCATTGCGAAGGCATCACCAAGCTCTATCACGCCTGGAACGAGGAAACCGGCGCGGTCACCAAATCGGTGCGCGACGACATCATGGATGTGGCGAAAACCATGGTGGGCCTGGAAGAGCGCTTCGTCGATCTGGCCTTCAGCCTGGGCGACATCAAGGGCATGACGCCCGCCGACATCAAAGCCTATGTCCGCTATATCGCCGACTGGCGCCTGACCCAGCTGCGCTTGTCGCCCGCCTTCGGCAATTTCGAGGAAACCGAGAGCGGCTACAAACAGGTCAAGGCGCATCCGCTGCCCTGGCTGGTGGAGATCCTCAACGGGGTCGAGCACGCCAACTTCTTCGAGCAGCGCTCCACCGAATATTCCAAGGGCGCGACCGCCGGTTCCTGGGACGGCGATGGCGGCGTTTGGGAAGCGTTCGACACCCGCAACCGGCAGGCGGCGGAGTAGTCGGTCAGCCTCCAACTGTCGCCGTAGAAAATGATCTCACCATGGCCGGCCTCCGAGCCGGCCATCCAGGACCAAATGGACATGCTTCGCCGTGGATGGGCGGGTCAAGCCCGCCCATGGCGGTAGAATGGAATCGCGAAGCTACGCGCCGGCGGGCCTGAGCTTTTTCATCACTTCCGGCATGGCCTCGGTATTCTCGGGCACATACAGCCGGGTGCGGCTCTTCAAGTGCGACACGCGGTTCACGTCCATACTGCGCGATAGCGCGCGCAGATAGAACAGCTCTTCCTTGCTGGCGATCTCGAAGGCGGAAAACTCTTTCTTGCCGTCCTCAAGCGCCGCATCGCTGACCGCGTCCTCGAACAGGGCGGACCAGGCGTCGGCTTCCGAGGCGATGCCGGCCCCTTCATCGAACTGGATCTTGCGGCGGTCCCGGATCAAGGCGGGAAGGCTATCGGGATAGAGATCATAGATCGCGCGAAGGGGCTGCTTGCCGCGCGGCAGGCCGTCAACGGTCTTTAGAAGCGCGCCCGCGTCCAGGCCGCAGGCGTACTCCACCAGCGCCAGGTCCAGGAACGGTTCGCGGATTTCCAGTTCGAACCGCATCGAGCAGCGATCCACCCGCTGCAGGTTGGCCCGGTGCATCATGGAGAGGCATTGTTCCTGCACATTGCGGCCCAAGGCGTTGCTCTGCGCGAAGACATGCTCCAGCGGTCCATAGCCGGCGAAAAGCTCGTCGGCGCCTTCGCCGCATAGGGCCACGCGATAGCCGTCCTGGTGGATGCGGCGAGAAATCAGATAGCCGTACAGGGCAGGGCGCACGATTGCCGGCTCGAAGGCTTCGGCCACGCCCACCACGGTCTCGAGCAATGGCAAGGTTTCGGCGCTCTGCGCCTCGAACGGAATTTCCCGCATCTCCATGCCGGTCATGTCCGCATAGTGGCGGGCATAGCGGATATCGGGCGCATCACGGCTGGCGATGATGTAGCCGGGCATGTCGGGCTGATGGCGGCGCGCATAATGCATCATCAAAGTGCTGTCGATGCCGCCACTGAACAGCGCGGCCGCCTTCATGTCGGGCGGAATGCGGCTGCGCACCGCTTCGGCCAGGATCGCGTCCAGCTGCTCCGGCGATCCCATGCCCAAATGGGCGGGCTGCGGCAGCTGATAGAATTGGCGGCAGAAATTGCGGGTCAAAAGATAGCCGGGCGGCAGCAGCATCACTTCGCCTTCGGCAACCGTGTCCAGCAGCGGCTTGATCTCGGAGCAGAATAAAAATGCGGTGCCGGACTGGATCAGATAGAGTGGCTTGACCCCGAATGGATCGCGGGCGGCGAGAAATTCGCCCGTCGCTGTATCGATCGCGACGAAAGCATACATGCCGATGAGGCGCTTGAGCGCCTGTGCGCCCCAGACCTGCAAGGCATTGGCCAAAACCTCGGTATCGCTTTCGGTGCGGAAGGGAACGCCCAGCTGCTCCATCTCCCGGCGCAGTTCGGCATGGTTGTAGATTTCGCCGTTGAACGAGACGAGTAGCCGCCCGTCGAACGAGGACTGTGGCTGCACGCCCTGGCGCGTGTCCACGATGCGCAGGCGGCGGGTGCACATCGCGACGTTATGGCGTGGTGTGATCAGCGGGTCGGTGACATCGCCCCGGTGGAGGATGCCCGCGATCAGGCGCTGGACGGCGTCCTCCGCGCCTTCCCAATTGACCGCAACCGCTATGCCGCACATGAAAGTCCGCCCGGAAAATGCCCGGGGAGGATAGGGGGGCAAGGTTAATGGCTGATAACCGTGATCAACCTGTGGCCAGCGGCAATCCCTTTTCCCGCCAGGCTTTCATCCCGCCGTCCAGCGCGGCGGCCTGGATATAGCCCAGCTCCCGCAAGGTGGCGGCGGCCAGGGTGGAAATGTGGCCGAACTCGCAGCACACCAGGATGCGCCGGGTAGGGTCGGGCAGCTCCGTATTCACGCGCAGCTCCAGCTGGCCACGGGGCAGGTGGCGGGCGCCCGGAATATGCCCGGCGGCGAACGCGTCTTTCTCCCGCACATCCAGCAGCACCAGTTCCAGATCGTTGCGGGCCACCCGCTCCGCAAGTTCGGTCATGGAAACGAAGGCGACATTGGCGGCGGCGTCGGACAGCATCTGCGCCACCGTCTTGCCGCCGCTCATATTGGTGCGCAGGGCTTCAGTCAGGTGCGTGGGCGCTTCCAGGTTAAGAGTGCGCATCATGGCGACGAAATCGCCACGATCCCGCTTCTGCAGCCGGGGATTGTCCGCGATCTCCGCCCCGATGGTGGAATGGCTGCGGCCCTTGTAGTCGTGGGCGGGATAAACCTTCAACTTGGGATCCAGCTTCAACACGCGGTTGAACAGGCTGTCATGCAGCGCTTCGGGGTCGCCGGTGGGAAGATCGGTGCGGCCGGTGCCGCCGATCAGAAGCGTGTCGCCGGTAAAGACCCGGTCTTCCGCCACCACGCACATGGAATCGCGGGTATGCCCGGGCGTATGGAGCGCCGTCAGCCGCATCTCGCCCACGCGCAGGATCTCCCCGTCGCAGAGCCGAAAATCGGCATAAGGCGCGGGCGACAGGCGGTGGGTCACCACCTTGGCGTTCAAGACCCGGCCCAGTTCGCGGGCGGCGGAGAAATGATCGGCATGGGTATGGGTGTCGAGTACATAGCGGATGCGCAACCCGTCGCGCGCCGCCAGGCCCAGATAATGATCCATCTGCTTGAGATTGGGATCGATCAGGACGGCGGTATGGGTTTCGCCGCAGCCCATCAGATAGGACTGGCATCCGCCGGTTGCGATCTGCTCGAAAATCATGCGCGCACCCTTAACCGATTGTGCCAGAAAAAAACGGTCAAGGCGACCGGAGCGCCGCCCGGAAGGCCTTGTCATGCTTCAAGGCATATTCCCGGGCCATGGCTTTGCGTCGGGTGCGATGCTTTTCCGCATAAATCAGCGTCCAGCATTGGCCGCGGGTGGATTTGGCGCCCCGCTTGCCCAGGCCGTTATGCTCGGCCAGGCGCCGTTCCAGATCCAGAGTCCAGCCGACATAGGTCCTTGTCAGGCCGGATTTGCTGCGAGCGATCAGGACATAGACGAAGGACGGCATCGCTCTTAGGTCCGCTATTTTTGCAAGGCTGGCAAGGCGGTGGAACGGGGTTGTCCGGGCGCCGACCGCCTTCTATATGCTTGCCCAAGCAATGATTGCCTGCGCAATTATTGTCCCCATGGGGAACAAGGGCATGCGGCCTTTCTATCGCGCCAGCCATTACAATATGCGGAACTCGGTCGGCTATCTGGTCCGCCGGACCTCCAATCTGATGTTGCCGCAGTTGGAGGAATTGTTCGCCGACCAGTCCCTGACATTCTCGCAATGGACGGTGTTGATGGCCTTGCGCGAATGGGGGCATTCCACGTCGGCGGAGCTTGCGCGGGACATCTGTCACGATGCCGGCTCTCTCACCCGTATTCTCGACGAATTGGAGCAGCGCGATCTGATCGCCCGCGCGCGCAGCGAAACCGACCGGCGGGTGGTTTCGCTCAGCATGACGCCGCAAGGGCTGGCGCTGGTGGAATTGTTGCTGCCGCGGGTGGTGGCGCATTGGAACGAATTGCTGGGCGATTTCAGCCATCTGGAAATCAAGCAGTTGATCAAATTGTTGAGCCGGCTGACCCAGGCGGCCGAAAACAAGCGCGATACGCTGAATGCGCGTGGCCGCAAACGGCAAGACAAGCCGAACGGGCGGACGGACAGTCTCGAACACCGTCATCGGCGGGGACATCATTCATGAAAATAACCGCTGCTCTTTTATCCGCGCTGCTGCTGTCGGCCTGCGTTTCGGCGCCGCCGACCACCCCGCAGGCCAGCCAGATCGCGCCGCAAAGCCTGGGCTTGTCCGGCGAGGCGGGACCGCGCTTCGACGATCAATGGTGGAAAGCCTTCAACGATCCCCAGGTCGATCGTCTGGCCGAACTGGTTCTGTCGAATAATCCCACTCTGCAAGGCGCACTGGCACGCATCCGCGCCGCTCAGGCGCAATTGTCGGGCGCCCGCGCCGACGACCGGCCGCAAGTGGCATTGGACGGCCAGGAACAGCGGCTGCTGTTCAGCAAGGACTATATCATCCCGCCACCTTTCGGCGGTTCCTATCAATGGTACGGCCAGGTGATCACCAATCTGAGCTGGAATCTGGATTTCTGGGGCAAGCAGGCGGCGATCATCGCCCGCGCCAAGGACAGCGCCCAGGCGGCCTCGCTCGATGCCTCCGCCGCGCGGCTGGCCCTGTCGGGCGCCTTGGCGCAGAGCTACATCAATCTCCTTCTGGCCTATCAGGAGAATGACATCGCGCTGCAGACCGTGTCGGAGCGCGAGGATATTCTCAGGCTGACCGAAGGCCGGTTCAACGCCGGGCTGGAAAGCGCCAGCGCGGTCGAGCAGGCCAAGGCATTGTTGGCGCTGGCAAGGGTCGATGTGAAACGCACCGCCGCGGCACGCGACCTGAATGTGCATGCCGTCGCGGCGCTGACCGGGCAGGGCGCCGCCGCCTATGCGGCGATCACGCGGCCCGCGCCCCATCTCGATACCGCTCTGCCGCTGCCCACGGTTCTGCCGGCCGATCTTCTGGCGCGCCGGCCCGACGTCCTGGCAGCCCAGGCCCGGATCGAGGCCGCCGCCAAGGGACGCGAAGCGGCGCATGCGGATTTCTATCCCAACATCAATCTCACCGCGCTGGTGGGTTTCCAGGCGATCGGGCTGTCCAATCTTCTGACGGGGGATTCCTTCACCTATGGCGCGGGCCCCGCGATCCATCTGCCGATTTTCGACGCCGGCAAAATCCGCGCCCGCTATGCCGGCGCCACCGCCGAGCTCGATGCCGCCATCGCCGACTATAACGGCACCGTTCTGGCTGCGGTGCGCCAGACCGCCGACGCCATGACCGAGGTGCAAAGCCTGGAAAGCCAGCGCGCCGATCAACAGGATGCGCTCGACAGCGCCACCCGCGCCCTGGCGCTGGCGGAGAGCCGTTACAAGAGCGGGCTGTCGGACCAGATCCCCATGCTCAACGCCGAGGCCACGTTGCTGACCTCGCGCCAGCAGATGGCCAGCCTGATCGCCAATGCCACCATCCAGCGCGTCACCCTGCTGCTTTCGGTGGGCGGCGGCTTCAATCCGGCCGCGCCGAGCATGGACCAAAACATAACGAGCGCTGATGCGGCTCCCCAATCCCAGACCAATATTGCCAAGGACTGACGCCATGAGCGATGCCAGCAACAACAACGCTTCCCGCCGCCGGCGCGGTTTTCTCATCTTCGGCGCGATTATCGTGATCGCCGCTTTGGCCTATGGCGCCTATTGGTTCTTCGACGCCCGTTTTTATGAAACCACGGACGACGCCTATGTGAGCGGCAATATCGTGGCCGTTACCAGCCGCGAAAATGCGACGGTAATGGCCCTGCATGTCGACAACACCCAGTCGGTGCGGCGCGGCCAGCTCTTGATGGAAATGGACCCGTCGGTGGTGAATGTGAATCTGGCTTCGGCCGAGGCCAATCTGGCGCGCGCCATCCGCACCGTGAAAGGCGAATTCTCCCGCGCGCAAAGCTCCGGCGCCCAAGTGGCGCAGGCGGAAGTGGCGCTCTCACTGGCGCGCACCGACTATCAGCGCCGCCAGCAGGCGGCCAAGGATGGCGCGGTTTCGGCCGAGGAATTGGCGCATGCCCGCGACAATGTCCGCGCCGCGGAAGCGGCGGTCGCCTCGGCCCAGGGCGGGCACCAGCAGAGCCTCTCCCAGATCGCCGGGACCGATATCGCCAACAATCCTGATGTTCTCGCCGCGGAAGCCAGCCTGCGCTCGGCCGCGATCGCCCAAAGCCATATGCGCATCGTCGCGCCCGTCGATGGCGTGATCGCCCAGCGCACCGTGCAGGTGGGCCAGCAGGTCGCGGCCGGCACGCCGCTCCTGGCGGTGGTTTCGCTCAGCAATGTCTGGGTCGACGCCAATTTCAAGGAAGGCCAGCTGCAGCATATGCGCATCGGCCAGCCGGTCACCGTCAATGCCGACATTTATGGCGGCAAGGTCACCTATCGCGGCAAGGTCGAAGGCTTGGGCGCGGGATCGGGCAGCGCCTTTGCGCTGCTCCCGCCCCAGAATGCCAGCGGCAACTGGATCAAGATCGTGCAGCGTGTGCCTGTTCGCATCGCGCTCGATCCGGAGGATGTGGCGGCCCATCCCTTGCGCATCGGGTTGTCGGTCAGTGTCAGCGTTTCGATCAAGGATACTTCCGGTCCGCAAGTGACGTCGCGGGTGGGAGCGGGATCGACCACGGCGGATCTCGGCGATGACGCCAATGCCAAGGCGGATGGGATCATCGCCCGCATCCTGGCCGAGAATGGCGCCACGAACGGCACTACCCAGGCCACGGTCCACAAATGAGCAATCCAGCCGCCGCACCGGGCGGCGCGGTCGCCCACACCGAACCGCCGCCCATGCAGGGCGCATCGCTGGCGATTACGGCGCTGGCACTGGCGCTGGGCACTTTCATGCAGGTGTTGGATTCGACCATCGCCAACGTCTCCTTGCCCACCATCGCGGGCAATCTGGGCGTCAGCACCAACCAGGGCACCTGGGTCATTACCAGTTTCGCGGTGGCCAACGGCATCGGCGTGCCGCTCACCGGCTGGCTGATGGGCCGCTATGGCGTGGTGCGCACTTTCGTCTTCTCGGTGATCGCATTCACTGTCGCCTCCCTCCTGTGCGGCATCGCCTGGGATTTGTCGTCGCTGATCTTTTTCCGGATTCTCCAGGGCGGCACGTCGGGACCGATGATTCCCGGCTCGCAGGCGCTTCTGATTTCGATCTTCCCGGCCCATAAGCGGGCGACGGCGCTGGGCATCTGGTCCATCACCACCCTGGTGGCGCCGATCTGCGGCCCGATCCTGGGCGGCTATATTTCCGACAATTACCATTGGGGCTGGATATTCCTCATCAACGTGCCGGTCGGCATCGCGGTGGCGTTCCTTTCCTGGCGCGGATTGGCGAGCCGCGAGACGCCCACCCGCAAGCTGCCGATCGACACGGTGGGGCTGGGGCTTCTGATCGTCTGGGTGGGCGCGCTGCAGATCATGCTGGACAGCGGCAAGGACGCGGATTGGTTTTCCTCCACCACCATCGTGGTCGAGGCCATCATCACCGTGGTCTTCTTCGTCGCCTTCCTGATCTGGGAATTGACCGAGACCCATCCCATCGTGGACCTGTCGCTGTTCAAGAACCGGAACTTCGCGCTGGGTACCGTGGCGTTCTGCCTGGGATATGCCGTGTTCTTCGCCAATAATCTGCTGATGCCGTTATGGCTGCAGACTCAAATCGGCTACACCGCCACCTGGGCGGGGCTGGTGGCCGCGCCCACGGGCGTGATCGCAGTCCTTCTCACGCCGTTCATGGCGCGGATGATTTCGCGCGTCGATGCGCGCCTGATCGCCAGCGTGGCCTTCGTCGCTTTCGGGATTTCCTATCTGATGCGGGCGAGCCTCACGGCGGATGCCAGCTTCTTTGCCTTCATGCTGCCGCTCCTGGTGCAGGGCATTGCCATGGCGACTTTCTTCCTGGCGATGATCACCATCCTTCTGGACGGCGTGCCGCCGGCCCGCATTCCCCTGGCCTCGGGCCTGTCGAACTTCACCCGCATCACGGCCGGCGGGTTCGCCGCGTCCGTGGTCACCACCATCTGGGACCGGCGCGAAGCCTTTCATCAGGCCCGCATGGCGGACATCACCACCAGCTTCAATCCCGTGCTGACCCAGACCTTGGCGCAGCTGCATCGACTGGGTGTTCCCGATCTGGGCGCCAAGGCTTCGGTGGTCCGCGTGATGACGGGCCAGGCCTATCTTTTGGGCGCCGACGACATTTTCTGGGTGTCCGGCTGGTCCTGCTTCATCCTGATCGGCATGGTGTGGCTCTGCCGCAAAGCAAAATCCGGCGGCGGCGCGCCAGTTGCTGCCGACTAGTCGGCA
>JAFKFG010000003.1 GCA_017307355.1 Alphaproteobacteria bacterium | reverse complement strand
CAGTTCTACTTCCGCACCACGGACGTGACGGGGATCGTGAAGCTGCCGGCGGGCACCGAGATGGTGATGCCGGGCGACAACGTGTCGTGCGAAGTCGAGCTGATCGTGCCGATCGCGATGGAAGAGAAGCTGCGCTTCGCCATCCGCGAAGGCGGTCGCACCGTCGGCGCCGGCGTCGTCGCAAAGATTATCAAGTAAGTTGCTTACCCAACGTCGGGAACGTGAAGGCAGAAACGAGAACGGCGAAGGATTGTAATTGAAAATCGCAGGGCGAGGGGCCCACGCAGCGAATGGCCCCGAGACCCTGCATAGGAGTGTAGCTCAGCTGGTAGAGCATCGGTCTCCAAAACCGAGGGCCGTGGGTTCGAGTCCCTCCACTCCTGCCAGGTTTGGACGATGGTCCGTAATGAAGTTGTAGAGAAGAAAACGAATGGCCGAGTTGACGAAAAAAACAGGTGATGGAGGTGACGCGGATGCGCCGCCGCCGTCGCGCCGCGTCACGCCGGTCGAATTCTTCCAGCAGGTCCGCCGGGAGGCCAAGAAGGTCACCTGGCCCAGCTGGAAGGAAACCTGGCTCACCACCATGATGGTCTTCATCATGGTGGGTTTCACCATGGTGTTCTTCTTTTTGGTGGACACCGTACTCGCCTTTGGCGAGCGTTTTTTGATCGGGGCCGCAGGATGAGCGAAGCCGCAGTGAAGTCCGACGCCAAATGGTACATCGTCCACACCTATTCGAATTTCGAGAAGAAGGTGGCCGAGGAAATCCGCCGCCAGGCGAAGATCCAGGAGCTTGAGGAATTCGTCGCCGACGTGATCGTGCCGACGGAAGACGTGATCGAGGTGCGCCGCGGTCAGAAGGTCAATTCCGAGCGCAAGTTCCTGCCGGGCTATGTCCTGCTCCAGGCCAAGCTGACGGACGAGATTTATCACCTGGTCAAGAACATCCCGAAGGTCACGGGCTTTCTGGGCCAGAACAACAAGCCGATGGCGCTGCGCCAAGGCGAAGTGGACCGGATCCTCAATCAGGTGACCGAGGGTGCGGAGCACCCGAAGTCCACCATCACCTTCGAAATCGGCGAGCAGGTGCGGGTTGCCGATGGTCCCTTCACCTCCTTCACCGGCACGGTGGAGGAAGTGGACGAGGATCGCTCGCGCCTCAAAGTGGCGGTCTCGATCTTCGGCCGCGCGACGCCGGTGGAGCTCGAATACACGCAGGTGGAGAAGGTTTGATCTTTCGTCGGTCCGAGACGGTGTTCGGACAAACAAGCCGGAATGTCGAAGGCTTGTAATTGAAATCGCAGGGCGAGGGCCGCGAAGCGGATGGCCCGAGACCCTGCATATCGCGCGGGAGAGGCGAGAGCCTCGTTTGAACCGCTAAGCCGCAAAAAGGAGGCGGTGAGGTATGGCAAAGAAGATTACGGGATACATCAAACTGCAGGTGCCTGCGGGAGCGGCCAATCCGTCGCCCCCGATCGGCCCCGCGCTGGGTCAGCGCGGCCTGAACATCATGGAGTTCTGCAAGGCGTTCAATGCCAAGACCCAGGACCAGGAAAAGGGAATGCCGATTCCGGTAACGATTACCGTGTTTTCGGACAAATCCTTTACCTTCGAAATGAAGACGGCGCCCGCGTCCTTCTTCCTCAAGAAGGCCGCGAAGCTGCAGAGCGGCTCCAAGACCCCTGGTATCTCCAGCGCCGGCAGCGTTACCCGCGCCCAGGTGCGCGAAATCGCCCAGGCCAAGATGAAGGACCTGAACGCCAACGATATTGAAAACGCGATGCTGATGATCGAGGGCTCGGCCCGCTCGATGGGCATCACGGTGAGGGACTAACCGCCATGGCAACCTCCAAGCGTTTCAAGAAGACTGTCGAAGGCCTCGATGCCGCCAAGAGCTATACCGTCGAAGAGGCGGTGAAGCTGGTGAAGGCGCGCGCCACCGCCAAGTTCGACGAGACCATCGAATTGTCGCTCAATCTGGGCGTCGATCCCCGCCATGCCGACCAGATGGTCCGCGGCGTGGTTTCGCTTCCCTCTGGCACGGGCCGCTCCTTGCGGGTCGCCGTGTTCGCCAAGGGCGCCAAGGCGGAAGAAGCCAAGAAGGCCGGCGCCGATCTGGTGGGCGCCGAAGATCTGGCCGAACAGGTGAACAAGGGCGTGATCGATTTCGATCGTTGCATCGCCACTCCGGACATGATGGGCGTGGTGGGCCGTCTGGGTAAGGTGCTCGGACCCCGCAACCTGATGCCGAACCCCAAGGTCGGTACGGTGACCATGAACGTCACCCAGGCAATCAAGGACGCCAAGGGCGGCGCGGTCGAATTTCGCGTCGAGAAGGCGGGCATCGTCCAGGCCGGTGTCGGCAAGGCCAGCTTTGCCGAAGACGCCATCGTCGCCAACGTCAAAGCCTTCATCGATAGCGTGCTCAAGGCGAAGCCGACCGGCGCCAAGGGCAACTATATGAAGAAGATTTCCATCTCCTCGACCATGGGCCCCGGCGTGAAGATCGCGCTGGCCTCGGTCGACGCGGGTGGTGCGGTTTAGTTGTTGAATTCCGCCCCTTTGGGGCGGGTTGAATTCCGGCGGACGATCGCCGGGACTGTCCGAGACTGCTGGAGCTTCGCAGGAAGCTTAAAATTCTCCAGCACAGACAGGGAAGGAACCGGATTTGCGGAGGAAACTTCGCCGTTCGGGTTTGGACCCTGGGGCAGCATTTTGAAGCAACAGGGTGATCGCGCGGATCGTCACGCGGGATCGCAAAGGAGAGCAAAGTGGAAAAAGCCAAAAAGGCGGAAGTCGTTGAAGACCTGAATGGCGTCTTCGCGAAAGCCGGCTCTGTGGTGGTCGCCCACTATTCCGGCATGACGGTGGCTCAGATGAGCGACCTCCGTTCGCGCATGCGCGCGTCGGGAGCGTCGTTTCGTGTGGCCAAGAACCGTCTGGCGGTGCGCGCTCTGAAAGGAACGGCCATCGAAGGCATCGCCCATCTGTTCAAGGGGCCGACCGGCATCGCTGTCAGCGATGATCCGGTCAGCGCCGCGAAAGTGGCGGCTGCCTACGCCAAGGACAATGACAAGCTTGTCATCCTGGGTGGATCGGTCGGAGTGACGGCTCTGGATGCGAACGGTGTCAAAGCCCTCGCTACCCTGCCGTCGCTCGATGAGCTCCGGGGCAAGATCGTGGGCCTGCTTGTGGCGCCCGCGACCAAGATCGCCGGCGTCGTTCAGGCGCCCGCCGGTCAGCTTGCCCGTGTCATCGGGGCCTATTCCAAGAAGGAAGCGGCTTAAGCGACTACCTTACCAGCGTAAACATCCAAACCCGAAACTATCGAAGGAACTTTTGAAATGTCGAAGATCGAAAAGCTCGTTGAAGACCTGTCGTCCCTGACCGTCCTGGAAGCCGCGGACCTCGCCAAGCTTCTGGAAGAGAAGTGGGGCGTTTCCGCCGCCGCTCCGGTGGCCGTTGCGGCCGCTCCGGCGGCCGGCGCTGCCGCTCCCGCCGCCGAAAAGACCGAATTCACGGTCGTTCTGGCGGATGCGGGCGACAAGAAGATCAACGTGATCAAGGAAGTGCGTGCGATCACCGGCCTGGGCCTCAAGGAAGCCAAGGACCTGGTCGAAGGCGCTCCCAAGGAAGTGAAGGCCGACGTCTCCAAGGACGAAGCCGCCAAGATCAAGAAGCAGCTCGAAGACGCCGGCGCGAAGGTCGAGCTGAAGTAACAAGGAGGCAGCGCGGCTTGAAAAACCGCCCTGTCGTGCATATTTCGTTCACCCGCCCCCCTTCGGTGATTCGCGCGCCGAAGGGGTTGGCGGCTTTCGCCATTGGTTTTGAATTGCTGGTTCCCACCCAAAGGCAAACACGGCAGCCCAGCCGTAAAGGATCCTAAGGAATGACTCTCTCCTTCACCGGACGCAAAAGACTGCGGAAGAATTTCGGCAAGATCGCCGAGATCGCGCAAATGCCGAACCTCATCGAGGTTCAGCGCACTTCCTACGACCAGTTCCTGCAACTGGTGAAACCGGAAGGCGGCCGCGGTGACGAGGGGCTGGAAGCGGTGTTCCGCCAGGTCTTCCCGATCAAGGATTTCAGCGAATCCTCCCTGCTCGAATATGTCGATTACCATTTCGAGGAGCCCAAATACGACGTCGAGGAGTGCCAGCAGCGCTCCATGACGTTCGCGGCGCCGCTCAAGGTGACCTTGCGCCTCATCGTGTTCGATGTGGACCAGGAAACCGGCGCCAAGTCGGTCAAGGACATCAAGGAACAGGACGTCTATATGGGCGACGTCCCCTTCATGACCGAGAACGGCACCTTCGTCGTCAACGGCACCGAGCGCGTCATCGTTTCCCAGATGCATCGCAGCCCGGGCGTGTTCTTCGATCACGACAAGGGCAAGACTCATTCCTCGGGCAAGTTGCTGTTCGCCGCCCGCGTCATTCCCTACCGCGGCTCCTGGCTCGACTTCGAATTCGACGCCAAGGACATTATCCATGTCCGCATCGACCGGCGCCGCAAGCTGCCGGCGACGACCTTGCTCTATGCGCTGGGCATGACCCAGGAAGAGATCCTGGGCTATTTCTATTCCAAAATCGCCTTCAAGCGGCAAAAGGACGGTAGCTGGACCACGCCCTTGGACCAGGCCTGGATGCGCAACGCCAAATCCCAGTCGGATTGGAAGAATGCCAAGACCGGCGAGGTCATCCTGGAAGCGGGCGCCAAGATCACCGTGCGCGCCCTACGCAAGCTGCAGGAAGAAGGCGTCAAGTCGGTCGCCTTCGCCGAAGACGAACTGATCGGCCGCTACAGCGCGCTCGACATGGTCAATCCGGAAACCGGCGAAATCTATGTCGAGGCCGGTGACGAACTGACTGCGGACAATCTGGCGACCTTGAACGAAGCCGGCTTCCATGAAGTCGAAGTCATCAATGTCGACGGCATCACCACGGGCGCCTATGTCCGCAACACCCTGGCGGTGGACAAGAACCATTCGCGCGAAGCCGCGCTGATCGATATCTACCGCGTCATGCGCCCGGGCGAGCCGCCCACGCTCGACACGGCGGAAACCCTGTTCGGCCAGCTCTTCTTCGATCCGGAACGCTACGACCTTTCGGCCGTGGGCCGCGTCAAGATGAACATGCGCATGGGCCTGGACGCGCCCGACACGATGCGGGTGCTGCGCAAGGACGATATTCTCGCCATCCTCAAGGCGTTGGCGGAACTGCGCGATGGTCGCGGTGAAATCGACGACATCGACAATCTCGGCAACCGCCGGGTGCGTTCGGTGGGCGAATTGATGGAAAACCAGTTCCGCGTCGGCCTGCTTCGCATGGAGCGCGCCATCAAGGAGCGCATGAGCGCGGTCGATATCGACACGGTGATGCCGCACGATCTCATCAACGCCAAGCCGGTGGCGGCGGCGGTGCGCGAGTTCTTCGGCTCTTCGCAGTTGTCGCAATTCATGGACCAGCAGAACCCGCTGTCGGAACTGACCCACAAGCGTCGCATGTCGGCGCTTGGACCGGGCGGGTTGACCCGCGAGCGCGCCGGTTTCGAAGTGCGCGACGTGCATCCCACCCACTATGGCCGCATTTGCCCGATCGAGACGCCGGAAGGCCCGAACATCGGCCTGATCAATTCGCTCGCTACCTATGCGCGGGTGAACAAGTACGGCTTCATCGAAAGCCCCTACCGCAAGGTGGCGAACAAGCACCTGACGGACGAGGTGGTCTATCTGTCGGCGATGGAAGAGGCGAAGTACATGATCGCCCAGGCCAACGCGACCGTCGACGGCCGCATGCGCCTGACCGACGAACTCGTGTCCTGCCGCAAGGGCGGAAACTTCGTCATGACCACGCCCGACCAGGTGCAGTTCATCGACGTTTCGCCCAAGCAGCTGGTTTCGGTCGCCGCGGCCCTGGTGCCGTTCCTGGAGAATGACGACGCCAACCGCGCGCTGATGGGATCGAACATGCAGCGTCAGGCCGTGCCGTTGCTGCGCCCCGAAGCGCCGCTGGTCGGCACCGGCATGGAGGAAGTGGTGGCGCGGGATTCCGGCGCCGCCATCACCGCCCGCCGCACCGGCATCGTCGATCAGGTCGACGCCACCCGCATCGTGGTGCGCGCCACCGAGGAAACCGACCCCACCAAGCCGGGCATCGACATCTATCGCCTGCGCAAGTTCCAGCGCTCCAACGCTTCGACCTGCATCAACCAGCGTCCGCTGGTGAAGGTGGGCGATTTGGTGCACAAGGGCGATGTGATCGGCGACGGTCCCTCGACCCAGCTGGGCGAGCTGGCCCTGGGCAAGAATGCGCTCGTCGCCTTCATGCCCTGGAACGGCTACAATTTCGAAGACTCGATCCTGATTTCCGAGCGCATCGTGCGCGACGATGTCTTCACCTCGATCCATATCGAGGAATTCGAGACCATGGCCCGCGACACCAAGCTGGGCCCGGAGGAAATCACCCGCGACATTCCCAATGTCGGCGAGGAAAACCTCAAGAATCTCGACGAAGCCGGCATCGTCTATATCGGGGCCGAAGTGCAGGCGGGCGACATTCTGGTCGGCAAGGTGACGCCCAAGGGTGAAACCCCGATGACGCCGGAAGAAAAGCTGCTGCGCGCCATCTTCGGCGAAAAGGCGGCCGATGTCCGCGACACGTCCTTGCGCGTGCCGCCGGGCGTCACCGGCACCATCGTCGAAGTGCGGGTCTTCAACCGTCACGGCGTCGACAAGGACCAGCGCGCCTTGGCGATCGAGAAGGCGGAAGAAGAGCGCCTGGCGGAAGACCGGGACGACGAATTGTCGATCCTGGAGCGCAACATCTTCTCGCGCCTGTCGGAGATTCTGCTCAACAAGACCGCCGCGTCCGGCCCCAAGGGCATGGCCGCGGACACCAAGATCACGCAGGCCGTGCTGGACACGATCCCGCGCCATCAATGGTGGCAGATCGGGCTTCGCAACGAAAAGGCGATGGCCGAGATCGAGGGCCTTCGCCAGCAATATGACGACAGCAAGCAGCGCCTCGACAAGCGCTTCGCCGACAAGGTGGAAAAACTGCGTCGCGGCGACGAGCTGGCGCCGGGCGTGATGAAGATGGTCCGCGTCTTCGTGGCGGTGAAGCGCAAGCTGCAGCCGGGCGACAAGATGGCCGGCCGTCACGGCAACAAGGGCGTGATCAGCCGCATCGTGCCGATCGAGGACATGCCGCACCTGGAAGACGGCACCGCGGTGGACGTGGTGCTCAATCCGCTGGGTGTGCCTTCGCGCATGAATGTGGGTCAGATCCTGGAAACCCATCTGGGCTGGGCCTGCTCGGGCCTTGGCCGGCAGATCGGCGACATGC
>JAFKFG010000021.1 GCA_017307355.1 Alphaproteobacteria bacterium | reverse complement strand
CAGGGTCTTGGGCTGGGTGGTACCCGAAGGCAGGTTGATCAGGTTGATGATGAAGCCCTGATCTTCATCGGGCAAAAAGCCCGTCGGCAGGCGATAGAACAGGCCCACCATGACCAGAACGATCAGGCCATAGACCACCATCACCAGCCGGGTGCGGCTCAGCACCTTGCCCAGATTGCGGTGATAGGCATCGCGGGTGGCGTCGAAGCTGGCATTGAACCAGGTGAAGAAGCGGCCGAGCAGGCCGCCCGCATGCTGATGGTGGCCGCCTTCGATGGGCTTGAGCAAGGTGGCGCACAGAGCTGGGGTGAGGATCAGGGCGCACATGATCGACAGCGACATGGCCGCGACGATGGTGACCGAGAATTGCCGGTAGATGATGCCGGTCGAACCGCCGAAGAAGGCCATGGGCAGGAACACCGCCGTCAGCACCAGGCCAATGCCGATCAAGGCGCCGGTGATTTCCTGCATCGAACGCAAGGTGGCTTCGCGCGGCGGCAAGCCTTCCTCGCGCATGATGCGCTCGACATTTTCCACCACCACGATGGCGTCGTCGACCAGAAGGCCGATCACCAGCACCAGGGCGAACAGGGTGAGGGTATTGATCGAATAGCCGGCGGCCGCCAGAACGCCGAAGGTGCCCAGCAGCACCACCGGCACCGCCACGGCGGGCACCAGGGTGGTGCGCCAATTCTGCAGGAACACATACATGACCAGAACCACCAGCAGGATGGCTTCGACCAGGGTCTTGACCACGTCCTTGATGGAGAGGCGGATGAACTCGGTATTGTCCACCGGGAAGATCATCTTCATGCCCGGCGGGAAGGTCGGCTCCATCGCCAGCGCGCGCTTCTTCACCGCGTCCACCAGCTTGAGGGCGTTCGCGCCCGGCGCCGGCATGATGGCGAAACCCGCGGCCGGGTGGCCGTTCATCTCGCTGATCACGGCATAATTGTCGCCGCCCAGTTCGACGCGGGCGACGTCCGACAGATGCACCACCGCGCCGTCGGGCGTACTCTTCAGGATGATGTTGCGGAACTGGTCGGGCGTCTGAAGCTGGGATTGGGCCGTGACCGTGGCGTTCATCGCCTGGCCGGGAATGGCGGGCTGGCCGCCGATCGAGCCGGCGGAGACCTGGACGTTCTGCGCTTGGACTGCGGCGCGAATGTCGGACGGCTGCAGGCCGTAATTGTGCAATTTATAAGGGTCGAGCCAGATGCGCATCGCATACTGGGCGCCGAAATTCTGAATGTTGCCCACCCCGGTGACGCGGCTGAGCGAGTCCTGCATGTGGGACGTCATGAAGTCCGACACGTCCAGGGTCGTGTAGCGTCCGGTATCGTCATACATGGCAACGACCAGAAGGAAGTTGGTCTGCGCCTTGGCGACCGTCACGCCCAGCTGCTGTACCTGGCTGGGTAGCTGCGCCACCGCCTGCTGCACTTTGTTCTGCACCTGCACCTGGGCGATGTCGGCATTGGTGCCCGGCGCGAAGGTCGCGGTGATCGCCACCGAACCGTCCGAATTGGACGAGGAGGAGAAATAAAGAAGGTTATCCAGGCCGGTGAGCTGCTGCTCGATCACCTGGGTGACGGAGTTCTGCACCGTGGCCGCGTCCGCGCCCGGATAGATCGCGTTCACCGAAACCGCCGGCGGAGCGATGGTGGGATATTGCTCGACCGGCAGGCTGAAGGCGGCGATGCCGCCCGCCAGCATGATCACGATGGCGATGACCCAGGCGAAAACCGGCCGGTCGATGAAGAAGCGAGACAGCGACATGGCTGCTCCTTATTTTTTTGCGCCGGGTTGGGCGGCGGGTTGAGCGGCCGGCGCGGCACCAGGTGCGGGACCGGTTTGCGCGGGCATGGCGTTCACTTTCATGTCCGGACGGATGTTCTGCAGGCCCTGCACGATGACCTTGTCGCCGGCCTTCAGTCCTTCGGTGACCTGCCAATTGCCGTCCACGGCCCTGCCGGTCTTGATCATGCGCAGGCGCGCCATGTTGTCCGCATCCACCACCAGGACGATGGGCTCGCCCTTCGGATTGCGGCTGACGGCCAGCTGCGGAACCAGAATGCCGTGCGGATCGACGCCTTCGTTGATGGTGGCGCGGACATAGAGGCCCGGCAGCAGGAAATTGTCCGGATTGGGGAAGAGGGCGCGCAGGCGCACCGTGCCAGTGGTGGGATCCACGGTCACGTCAGTGAATTGCAGCTTGCCCTTCAGCGGATAGACGCTGCCATCGTCCAACGTCAGCGTCACTTCGGCCGAAAGCGGCCCTTCGCGATTGATCTGGCCCTTTTGCGCGGCGCGTTCCAGTGCCAGCAATTCCGACGACGACTGATCGATATCGACATAGATCGGATCGAGGGTGGAGATCGTGGCCAATGAGGTGGCCTGGCCGGCGGTGACCAGCGCGCCTTCGGTCACGCTGGAAGCGCCGATGCGCCCGGCGATCGAGGCCACGATATGGGTGTAGGCGAGATTGATGCGCGCGGCCTCGGTATTGGCCGCCGCCAGCTTGAAGGCGGCCTGCGCATCGTCATTGTCCTGGGGAGAGATCGCGTTGGCTTGCAGCAGCGCGGCATAGCGGGTCGCCTTGACCTTGGCGCTGGCGAGCGTCGCCGAGGCGCTGTCATAGGCGGCCTGATAGGGCGCCGGATCGATCTGATAGAGCGGCTGGCCGACCTTGACGGTGCTGCCTTCGGTGAAGAGGCGCGCCTTGATGATGCCGGAGACTTGCGGCCGCACTTCGGAGACTGCGGTCGGGTCGGTGCGTCCGGGAAGCTCTGACGTGAGCTGGACTGGCTGCTCCTTGACTTCGATGAAGCCGGCCATCGGCGTCATCTGCTGCTGTTGCGGCGGACTGCAAGCCGACAGAATGACTGCGATCGCCACGATGACGGAATAGTTGCGCACCATGAAATCCCCTCAAAACTCCGGCAACGCCGGCCCCGATTTGGGCGCTCTCCTACCAGAAGCCGCGCTGAACCCCAACCTGTCGCCGGCGTAAATGCCCGGCAAAGGCTCGCTTTTTTACCGACGCCTTAAATAGGTCGAACGGAACCGATTGAAAGGGGCGGCTCTGCCAAAGACCCGGTCTTTACAGATGTTTTACACAGACGCTGCGACGGGCGCCGCGATCGGCGCGGAAAGCGGAGCGTCCAGCCAGAATTTCGTAACGCTTTTTTCCAAAAGGGTCGGATTTTCGATACGGCACAGTGTTGCTTTGATCTCACGGCGTGTTGCCGCCGTGCCGAAGGGCGCGTTTTCGACATACCAGCCCAGATGCTTTCGAAAGACCTTGAGGCCCAAAGCATCGCCGTAAAATTTCAAAGAGGCGGCCAGATGGTCCAGCAGAATGGTCAGTCTGCTACCGGCATCGGGTTCGGGCATTGGCCGGTTCTGTGATAGCTCCTGGCCCAGGCCGGATGCGACCCAGGGACGGCCATAACTGCCGCGTCCGATCATCACCGCGTCGGCGCCGGATTGGGCCAGCGCGGTTTGCGCCGAATGAAGATCGGTGATGTCGCCATTGACGATCACGGGAATTTTCACGGCTCGCTTCACGTCGGCGACGGCGTGCCAGTCGGCCTTGCCTTTGTAGAATTGCTGCCGGGTCCGGCCATGCACGGTGATGGCTTTGACGCCCAACTGTTCGGCCCGCGCTGCGATCTCAGGTGCATTCTTCCAATGCTCGTCCCAGCCCAGCCGCATTTTCAAGGTGACGGGACGGGTGGTGCCGTTCACTGCCGCCGCGATCAGGCGCGCGGCCAATGCTTCGTCCCGCATCAAGGCCGATCCGGACAAGGCGCCCGTCACCTCCTTGGCGGGACAGCCCATATTGAAGTCGATGATATGGGCGCCGGCCTGTTCGGCAAGGCGCGCGCCCTTGGCGATCCATTCGGCTTCGCGCCCCACCAACTGGATCACCATCAAGGGCAAACCGTCTCCCACCGCCGCCCGGCGCACCACATCGGGGCGGCCGCGCGCGAAGCTGTCACAGGCCACCATTTCCGTCGCGACATAGGGCGCGCCCTGCCGCGACGCGGCCTGGCGGAACGGCAAGTCGGAAACCCCGGTCATGGGCGCGATCAGCACCCGTCCGGGAATGGTCACATCGCCGATCTGAAGATCGCTCATGGCGGCGCAAATAGCGCTTTTCCGGCTGTTTTTCCAATAGTTAAGGCTTTGGGCGCTAGAAAGGCCCATGCTGTCGGTCCGCCTCAATCGTCTTCTTGCCCGGCTCACGCCTGCGCATTCCGCAAGGCTGGACGGGGGGCGGCCCATCGCCAGCCTCACCTTCGACGATTTTCCCAAATCCGCCTGGGTCCGGGGCGGCCCGATCCTTGCCCAATATAAAGTGCGCGGCACCTATTATACGGCGGGCGGCTTTTGTGGGCGCACCGTGGATGGCACGGTTTTTTATGATGCCGAGGATTTGACCGCCCTGACCGCCGCCGGCCATGAAATCGGTTGCCACAGTTTCGCCCATCAGCCCACCCCAAGCCTGTCGTCCAAGGAATTGGCGCTGGATGCGGCGCGCAACGGCGAATTCCTCAAGCCGTTTTTGAATGGCCAGGCGCCGGAGAGCTATGCCTTTCCCTATGGCCTGGCATCGCCCCGCACCAAGAAATTCTTCGCGCCGCGCTTCACCAATGTGCGCGGCGTCCATCCGGGGCTGAACAGCGGGCGCGCCGACCTCGCATTGCTCAATGTCGTGTCCATCGAGATGCGGTGCTGGGATCGCGAGCAGATCATGCGCGCCATCACCCGCGCCCGGCACGACCGCGCCTGGATCATTTTCTACACCCATGACGTCGGCGACAATCCCAGCGAATACGGCTCCACGCCCGCCATGCTGTCGGAACTGCTGGACCGGCTGGCGGAAGCGCGCATCGAGATCCTGCCGATGCGCGAAGCGGTCAAGGCGGCTATCGGTTAGGGCGCGCCATTCAACCCACCAGCACTTTTTCGGTGTAGGCGAGATCGTTGAGCCTGGGCTTGCGCGGGCCTTTGTAAAGCCGCGGCTCCTTGCCTTCGCGATACACGGAAGGCATGCCTTTTACCTTGCCGTCCAGGATGACGCCAAGCGCGCCCCGGCCCGAAAACCACCGGGCCAAGAACCAGCGGCCCAGGGCGGCGCCACAGCGCTCGAAATCCGAGGTGTCGCGGCAATAGATCAACTCCATGATCGGCAAGTTGAAGCGCGTCACCGATCGGGCGCGGAAAACGAACGGGAAAATAGCGCCTGCTTTCCGGCACACGAGGCTGACGCAGCCCCAGGCGCGATGCTCTTCAAGCAAAACCCACTCGGGCAGGTCGGGCGGGATATCCTCGCTCACTTTTCCGGTGCCCCATGTGAGAGCGGGAAAGGCGACGCTGCGGCCGAAATTATATTGAATCCAGCCCATCGACGACATGGATTTGCGCGTGTGATCGGCGGGCGACGTGTTCAAGTAGAGTAGCCCCTCGATGCCGGTCGCCGCGATCGGCAGCGATGCGGCATGGGGGCGCCGGTAAGCCCGATCCACATACCAGGAGGATAGAGCGCAAACCATTTCGTCGCCGCGCCTGGACCAGAGGGTGAGGATCACGCCCACAAGCCCCGATTCGGTTTCCAGCGCATAGCCGATGCGGGGCATGTCTTCGACGGCGGGACGCGCCGCGATGCGCGCCAGGCTTCTGCTCCAGAATTCGTGTGGATGAATATGGAACCCGTCCGTCAGCATGCCCGAAAGCGCACTGAGGTCGCTTTCCACAATCTGGCGGCATTTTACGCGCGAAATGGTGGAAGGTTCAGCGGACAAGGTTCGAAAGTCCTTCCTGACAAACTGTTATCGCCGCCCGTCCATTAGCGGAACGTTAAAGCTACCGGTCTAGGCTGGACCAGAGTTCCCCGGTTTTGCACATGACCACGCCATCCATGATCTTCACGCAGTCCGCTGGGATGGCGCAGGCAGGCAAGCAACGGCTGGCGGTCGGTCCTTCCAAAGCGGGCGCATATCGGTTCGCGTGCGGGGCGGGTTGATGCCGGGCGATGACAAGCACGTCGAGAATTTCGCATTCGGCCAGCGCGGCACGCGGGCCACGGTGCATATCGGGCTGGTCAACAACATGCCCGATGCAAGCTTGCGCACCACCGAATTGCAATTCGCGCGGTTGCTGAAAGAAGCCGCGGGCGGCTTCGATGTTCGCCTCCATCTGTTCGCCTTGCCCGAAATTCGCCGCAGCGACGAAGCGCGGGCGCGCATGGACGGCTTTTATGCCGATGCCGCCACCATCCCGGAAGCCGGCATCGATGCCTTGATCGTCACGGGCGTCGAACAATATGCCGACCGGCTGAGCGACGAACCTTATTGGCGGGCGCTCACCCGCCTGATGGATTGGGCGGCGGCAGGCACCGTCACGACGCTGTTCTCCGGCCAGGCCGCGCATGTCGCGGTTCAACATTATGACGGCATCCGGCGTCGTGCCCTGCCCAAAAAACTCAGCGGCGTTTTCGCCAGCCTGCGGGCCGCCGAAGATGCTTTGCTGGCGGGCGTGCCGGCACGCGCCACCACGCCGCATTCGCGCAAGCATGGCGTGCTGGAAAACGATCTGTCGTCGCACGGTTATCGCGTGCTGGCCCGGTTGATGGACGGATCCGTCGATCTTTTCGTGCGCGAGGGCCGCAGCCGCCTGGTTTTCCTCCAGGGGCATCCGGAATATGGCGCCGAAACGCTGGGACGCGATTATCTCGGCGACATGGCGCGCTTTCTGGAAGGCGAGGGCGAGCGGCCCCAGATCCCGGAAAATTACTTCGACCGGGTCACCGAAAACACGCTCCTGTCCCTGGCGGGCCGCAATGCGCAGATCGCCGATTATATGGAAGTGGTGACGGGCGCGGTCCCGCTGCAATCCTGGCGCGGCACCACCCTGCGGCTGTTCGCCAACTGGATTGCTAGCATTGCCGCGGAAAAACCCCGCCGCCGGATCGCCCGGGCCGCCGCCACGCACAGGTCGCCCTAAGCCCCCCGACAGGGGTGCGGTATACTGGCAACATTACTTAATTGTCGCAAACTGTACCGCTCAGGGCCCCTTCACCCTCTCTCCCCCCTCCATTACATAGGGTGCTTCGGCGGGGGCCGGAAGAATGATGGCAACGCTATTCATCTGGGCGGGCAGCCTTTTTGCCGGTCTCGCGCTTTTGGGCGCGGGCTATGCCCTGGCGGCTGCCTTGCTGGCGGGCCGCTTCATGCGGGACCGCAATGCACCGGCGTCGGCCTATCCCGCGGTTACCATCCTCAAGCCCTTGCATCTGGGCGAGCCTGGCCTGTCCGAGAATTTGGAAAGCTTCTTCGCCCAGGACTATCCGGGCGATATCCAGATCGTGTTCGGCGTGCATGATGCCGCCGATCCGGCCATCGCGGTGGTCGAAGCCTTGCAGGCCCGCTATCCGCATCGCGACACCGTGATCGTCGCCGATGGCGCGCGGCACGGTTCCAACGCCAAAGTGTCCAACCTGATCAACATGCTGCCTTCGGCGCGGCACGGCATATTAGTGTTGTCGGACAGCGACATCATGGTGACGCCGCGCTGGCTGCGTCATGTGACGGACGCCCTGGCCCAACCGGGCGTTGGTCTGGTGACCTGCCTTTATACGGGCGAAGTGGTGCAGGGCGAAAATCGCATCTGGTCGACCTTGTCGGCGATGGGCACGTCTTACGACTTCCTGCCCAATGTGATGCTGGGCGCCAGCCTGGGGTTGGCCGAGCCTTGCATGGGTTCCACCATCGCGCTCAGCCGCGTCATGCTGGACGAGATCGGCGGCTTCATGGCGTTCGCCGATTACCTGGCCGACGATTATGAAATGGGCCGTGCCGTCCGGGCCAAGGGGCATGTGCTGGCCATCCCCGCCATGGGCGTGGGCCATGCCGCGACCGAATCGAGCGCCCGGGATCTGTTCCGACACGAATTGCGCTGGACGCGCACCATCCGCACCGTCAATCCCCTGGGTCATCTTGGCACCATCATCACCTTCGGGTTCCCGATTGCCCTGATTTCCACGGTCCTGCTGGATTTTTCCTGGTTCAGCATAGCCGTCGTGTGTATGACCCTGGCGGCGCGGCTGTTTCTCAAGCGCCGCATTGATGGTATTTTTGGTACGTATGCGGGTCCGTCCTGGCTTTTGCCGGCGCGCGACCTTTTGAGTTTTGCAGTGTTTGTAACGTCGCTGTTCGGCGAGACGGTCCATTGGCGGGGAACCCGCTTTTCGGTCGAGCCCAGCGGCGCCTTGTCCCAATTCTGAAGGTCGTCATTCCATGCCCATGAAGTCGCTTTTCCTCCAGGCTCCGTCCTTCGACGGTTACGATGGCGGCGCAGGTGCGCGCTATCAGATGAAGCGGGAGGTGAAATCCTTCTGGTTTCCCACCTGGCTGGCCCAGGCGGCCGCGATGGTGCCGGGTTCGCGCCTGATCGACGCCCCGCCGCACAATCTGTCCTTCAAGGACATCGAAGAGGACGTGAAGGCGCACGAGCTGATCGTGATCCACACCTCGACGCCCAGCTTCAAATCCGACTGCAAGACCGCGCGCCTGGTGCGCGCCATCAATCCCACCGCCAAGATCGGGTTCATCGGCGCCAAGGTGGCGGTCGAGCCGAACGAAAGCATGGAAGCCTGCCCGGAACTCGATTTCGTGGCGCGCAACGAGTACGACTTCACCATCAAGGAACTGGCGGAAGGCGCGGACTGGTCCACCATCAAGGGGCTGACCTACCGCGACGCCAATCGCCAGATCGTCTCCAACCCGGAGCGCGAAATCCTGGTGGACATGGACAAGCTGCCGTCCGTGTTGCCGCTCTACAAGCAGCTCGATGTGAAGAAGTATTTCGGCGGCTATCTGCTGCACCCCTATATGAGCTGGTACACCGGCCGCGGCTGCAAGTCGCGCTGCACCTTCTGCCTGTGGCCCCAGACCATCGGCGGCCACAAATACCGCTTCATGTCGATCGAGCGCGTGGTCCGCGATGTCCAGTGTGTGAAGGACAATTTCCCGGAAGTGCGCGAAATCTTCTTCGACGACGATACCCTGACCGACAATCACGATCGGGTGGAAGAGCTGGCCCGCGCGCTCGGACCATTGGGCATCACCTGGTCCTGCAATGCCAAGGCGAATGTCCCGCGCAAGACCCTGGAAGTGATGAAGGCCAACGGCCTTCGCCTGCTGCTGGTCGGCTATGAATCCGGCAACCAGCAGATCCTGCACAACATCAAGAAGGGCCTTCTGGTCGACGTCGCCAAGCGCTTCTCCAGGGATTGCCACGAGCTGGGCATCGTCGTGCACGGCACGTTCATCCTGGGCCTGCCGGGCGAGACCCGCGAGACCATCCAGGAAACCCTGGCCTTCGCCAAGGAAGTCAATCCGCGCACCTTGCAAGTGTCTCTGGCCGCGCCCTATCCGGGCACCTTCCTCTACAAGCAGGCCAAGGAGAATGGCTGGTTCGCGTCGGACGTGGATCTTCTGACCGATGACGGCACCCAGATCGCGCCGCTGAATTATCCGCATCTCGGCCATACCGAGATCTTCGAGTCGGTGGAGACCTTCTACAAGAAGTTCTATTTCCGCCCCTCCAAGATCGCGGAGATCGTGGGCGAGATGCTGACCTCGCGCGACATGCTGGTGCGGCGCCTGCGCGAAGGCGTGGAGTTCTTCCAGTTCCTCAGGAACCGCGAAGACATGATCGTCTCCTAGGCTTGAAAAATTTAATCCTGACGGCGGATGATTTCGGCGCCTCGGTCGAAGTCAATGATGCGGTCGAGCGGGCGCATCGCCATGGCGTGCTCACCGCCGCCAGCCTGATGGTGTCGGGCGCCGCGGCGCATGACGCGGTGGCGCGGGCACGGGCGATGCCGTCCTTGCGCGTGGGATTGCATCTGGTGCTGGTGGAAGGAAAGCCGGTGCTGCCGGCACGCGCCGTTCCCGACCTGGTGGACGGGCAGGGATATTTCCGCACCGACATGGCGCGGGCCGGCGCCGCGATGTTCTTTCTGCCCAAGGTGCGCGCCCAGCTTGCCGCCGAGATCGAGGCGCAGTTCGAGGCCTTCGCCGCCACGGGGCTCAGGCTCGATCACGTCAATGCGCACAAGCATTTTCATCTGCATCCCACCATCGCGGGCTTGATGGTGAAGGCGGGGCGGGCGCACCGGGTGCGCGGCGCGCGGGTTCCGCTGGAGCCGCAAGCCGTCCTTGGGCGGATCGAGCAGCATCGCGCGCCGGGCGTCGTCGCGCTGACCGCGCCCTTCGCCCGGGCCTTGCGCGCCCGTTTCCGCCGCGCGGGCATCGCCGCCCCCGATCAGGTGTTCGGGCTGGCCTGGTCTGGTGCCATGACGTCGTCGCGGCTGAAGGGGCTGATCGCGCATCTGCCCGAAGGCCTGTCGGAGATCTATCTGCATCCGGCCACCGGCAGCTATGCGGGATCGGCGCCGGGCTATGCCTATGGCGAGGAATTAAAGGCCCTGACCGATCCGGGCATGCCGGGCCTGATTGCCGCACATGATATTCGCCTTGGCGGCTTTTGCGACTTTCCGGTACAATGAGCCGAACCGGCACCCGGCGTCGGCTTCCAGGAATTTCAACCACTTAGAGAGCGTTTTGGAATGAGCAGCCCGGCATTCGCCATACCGCCCGACCTTTCGCGGGACACCGGCATCTGGCCGGGCGATGGCCCGATCCGCTTCGGCACGGACGAGCATAAGCGGCTCTTCTGCAAGACCCTGCTCGATACCTTCGATCCCTATCGCCCCGCCGTGCTTGACTGGCCCAAGCTGGGCGCGGAAGCGGAGAAGCGTATTACCTCCCTGCCGATCTGGGACATCGCGGTGCAGACGGAAAATCGCGCCGGCCTGAATGTCTGCACCTATGCCGAAGGCATTCCCGATCCTTTGCTGCGCAAGGCGGTCGAATTGAACGGCTTTGAAGAACGCCGCCATCGCCATGTCCTGTCCAACCTGGTCGAAGCCTATGGCATCAAGCTGGCGCCCGAGCCGGTCTATGAACGGCCAAAGGATCCGGAATGGTCCTTCATGGTCACCGGCTACAGCGAATGCATCGACAGCTTCTTCGCCTTCGGCCTGTTCAAGGCCGCCAAGGATACGGGTTTCTTCCCGCCGGAACTGGTCGACACTTTCGAGCCGGTGGTGAAGGAAGAGGGGCGGCACATTCTCTTCTTCGTGAACTGGATTGCCTGGCATCGCCGCAACATGCCGTTCTGGCGCCGCCCCTATTTCGAACTGAAGGTCTTGGCGGTTTGGATGTTCCTGATCTGGGAGCGGATCGGCATCGCCTCCGATGTCGGCAATGGCGAACAGGATTGGAACTTTACCGTCAACGGCGCCAATCAGCTGGGCGCCGATGTCGATATTGGCGAATTGCTGGCGATCTGCGTGTCGGAAAATGACCGGCGGCTGGCGCCTTATGACCAGCGGCTGAAACGTCCGCGCTTCGTGCCGTTCATGGCGCGGCTGGCGCTCAAATTCATCGGCCCCAAAAAGAAAGCGGCGGCATGAAAATCGGATCGATCGAACATCGCGACACTTTCTGCCGCCATTTCATGCAGACCTATACCGAGTTCGACCCGGACACGCTGCCCTGGCCGGACCTGGACGAGGCGGCGCTGACGCGCCTCAAATCCGTGCCCTTCTGGGAAGAGGTTTTCTATACCGAGCGCCGGGCCGGGGCGATCGTGGCCGCCTTCACCGAGACCGTCACCGATCCGGTGCTGAAGGATGCCATCGCGCTGCAAGGCTTCGAGGAGGCGCGGCATGCCAAGCTGATCCGCGTGATGATCGAGAAATATGGCATCGATGCCGCCGAACGCCCGCTGGAAGATGTCAGCGACAATGTCGAAACCCGCTTCAAGGATTTCGGCTTCGGCGAGTGCATGGATTCCTTCCTGGGCTTCGGCGTCTTCAAGATCGCCATGCAGTCGGAATTTCTGCCCAAGGAGATGTTCCAGATCTTCGAAACTCTGATGTATGAAGAAACGCGCCACATCGTCTTCTTCGTCAACTGGATGGCCTATGCCCAGGCCCAGAAGGGCGCCTTCGCCCGGATGGTGCTGCCGCTCACCTCGTTCCGCTATTACATGCGGGCGCTTGGCCGCATGATCGGCACCGCCAAACGGGGCAAGGAACTGAACGACGGCAAGGAATTCACCGCCACCCAGGCCTCGGTGTTCCTGGACGGCTTCACCTTCCGCCGCTTCCTGGAGGATTGCTATTCCGAGAACCGGCGCCGCATGGGCGCTTTCGATGCAGAGTTGTTGCGCCCCAGCTTCCTGCCGCAACTGGCGGAGACGGCGTTGGGCGCGATGCGGCTTTGGAGTTTCCGCGCCAAGCCGCTGCCGGCTTAATTCTTGTTGGGACGACGGCGATGAAATGGGGCGTTGTCATAGCGCTGCTCGCCGGTCTGGTCGCGGCGGCCTACCTGATCTGGGCGATCGGCTTCGGCGCGGTGATCGATGCGGTGGCGCGCGCCGGTGTCGGCGGGCTGGCCATTCTTTGCGTCTATGCGCTGGTCGTGTTCGTGGCGCTGACGGCGGCCTGGATGGTGCTGTTGCCGCGCGCCGAGCGCCATGATCCCAAGGATTTCTATCTCGCCCGGCTGGTGCGCGATTCCATCGCCGAGATTTCGCCCTTCTCGCCGGTGGGCGGCATGGTGGCCGCCGGACGGCTGATGATCCTGCGCGGCATGAATGCGGGCTATGCCGCCGCTTCCGTCACGGCGGACGCCACCACCGAGGCGATGGCCCAGGTGGCGTTCCTGGCGTTCGGTATCGCGCTGGGCGTGGCGCATTTTCGCGATCTGGACAGTGCGGGGCCTTTGACCGAGGCGATGATCGCGACCCTGCTGCTGGCGGTGCCTGGGATCGCGGCGCTGATCTTGCTGCAGAAGAAGGGTGCGGATTTCGCGCAGCGGATCGCGGCGCGGTTCTTCCCCCAGATCCGCAGCGGAACCACGTTCCGCGAAGCCATTCACGATCTGTACGATGCTCCCGGGCGGCTGGCGGCGTCGGCGGCGCTGCATCTGCTGGCCTGGATCGGCGCGGGCGGCGGCACTTTCATTGCCTTTCGCCTGGTGGGTGGCCAGATCAGCCTGACCGATGCTTTGGCGCTGGAAGCCTTGCTTTGCACCTTGCGCTCCATCGCGGCGTTCGTACCGGCGGCGCTAGGCGTGCAGGAGGCGGGGTACGCCATGCTGGCACCGCTGTTCGGATTGCCTGCCGAAATGGGGCTGGCGGTATCGCTGCTCAAGCGCGCCCGTGAAATCGTGATCGGGATACCTGCTTTGATTTATTGGCAGATGGTGGAAGGCCGGGCCGCATTGGCCGCCGGAAAGTCCGCCGATGGCTGATACGGTTCTGGTCACGGGCGCATCCGGTTTTGTCGGCGCCGCCGTCGCCCGCAAGGCTTTGGCGCGCGGATTCCGGGTGAAGGTGCTGATGCGCGCCACCGCATCCCGAGCCAATATCGACGGGCTGGATGTGGAAGCGGTGACCGGCGACATGCGGGATACCGCGTCGATGACGGCCGCGATGCAAGGCGCGCGCTATCTGTTTCATGTCGCGGCGGATTACCGCCTCTGGGCCCGCGATCCGTCCGAAATCGCCCGTAACAATCTGGAGGGTGCGTGCGCCACCATGGCGGCGGCCTTGCGCGCGGGTGTCGAGCGGGTGGTTTATACCTCCTCGGTGGCGGCCCTGAAGCCGGGCAGCGGCAGCGCGGTTGACGAAACCTCCCGCCACACGCCGCAAAGCGTGATCGGCGCGTATAAATTGAGCAAGCTTCTTGCCGAACGCGAAGTCGAACGCATGATCGTCGAGGAGGCTTTGCCGGCGGTGATCGTGGCGCCTTCGACGCCGATCGGCGCGCGCGATATCAAGCCCACGCCCACAGGCCGCATCATCGTGGAAGCGGCGGCGGGCCGCATGCCGGCCTTTGTCGATACCGGCCTCAATCTGGTGCATGTCGATGACGTGGCCGAGGGGCATTTCCTGGCTTTGGAGCGGGGCCGGATCGGGGAAAATTACATTCTGGGTGGCACCGACGTGACCCTGGCGCAGATGCTGGCCGATATCGCCGTGCTGGCAGGCCGCCGCGCCCCCACCGTGAAACTGCCTCGCGCGCCGTTGTTTCCCTTGGCCTTCGCCGCCGAAGCGGTGGCGCGCGTCACCGGAAAAGAACCGTTCCTCACCGCCGATGCGCTGCGCATGTCGCGCCACCAGATGTATTTTTCCTCCGCCAAGGCGGTGCGCGAGTTGGGATACGCGGCGCGTCCCTATCGGGAGGGCTTGAAGGATGCCCATGCCTGGTTCGCCGCCAACGGATATTTCGCATGATCGCGGCGGTGATATTCGGGTTCCTGCCTCTGGCCATCTGGGTCGTTCTGCTGCTGGCGCGGCGCGGCTTCTGGCTGCTGCGCGAACGCGACACGCAGCCGGTTCCGCTTCCAGCGGTCTGGCCGTCGGTCGTGGCCGTGGTCCCGGCGCGCAACGAAGCGGACGTGATCCAGCGCAGCCTGGGCAGCCTCTTGGCGCAGGATTATCCTGGCGATTTCAAAGTGGTGTTGGTGGACGATCAGTCGGACGACGGCACCGGCGATCTGGCGCGGGCCTTGAACGACAGCCGCTTGACGGTGCTGACCGGCGGCGCCCGCCCGCCGGGCTGGACCGGCAAGCTGTGGGCGATGCGGCAGGGCGCCGATCACGCCGCTTTGTCGGCGCCGGAATTTCTCTGGTTCACCGACGCCGATATCGCTCATGCGCCGGACAATCTGCGCAATCTGGTGGCGCGGGCCGAGGAGCATTCGCGGGTGCTGGTCTCGCTGATGGCGCGGCTGTCCTGCCGCACTTCGGCGGAACACTTTCTCATTCCCGCCTTCGTGTTCTTTTTCGACATGCTGTTTCCGTTCGGCGCGGTCAACGATCCCAAGAGCCGGGTTGCGGCGGCGGCCGGCGGCTGCATGCTGGCGCGGCGCAAAGCGCTGGACGCGGCCGGCGGGATTGATGCGATCCGGCACAATATCATCGACGATTGCGCGCTGGCGCGGGTGATGAAGAAGCAAGGCCCGATCTGGCTGGGCCTCACGGATCGCGCCGTCAGCCTTCGGCCTTACGAAAGGCTGGCCGACATTCGCAAGATGGTGGCCCGCTCGGCCTATGCGCAGCTGGGTTATTCGCCGCTGCTGCTGCTGGGCACCTTGGCCGGCCTTTTCGTCGTCTATATCGCACCGGTCCTGGGGGCGCTGTTCGCCATGTATTATGTGCAGCTTGCCGCCTATCTGGCCTGGGCGATCATGGCGCTGATGTTCCAGCCCATCCTGCGTTTCTATCGCTTGTCGCCGCTCTGGGGCCTGGCTTTGCCGGTGATCGGCGCCTTCTATGCCGCCTTCACGTTGGATTCCGCGCTCCAGCATTGGTCGGGGAAGGGCGGGATGTGGAAGGGCCGTGCCCAGGCGTCCTATAAAGAAGGAGAGCGGGCATGAGCGACGCCGCCGCGCTCCAATCGGGCAAGGACCATCATGGCGAGAATTTCCCGGTCGCGTCGTTCCTGATCGCGCCGCGCCATCGCCCGCCCGTGCTGGCTTTCTATCGCTTCGCGCGCTTTGCCGACGATATCGCCGACAATGCAGTGGCGCCCGCCGAGGAAAAGCTGCGCCTGCTGGAAGAGATGCGGGCCAGTCTGGTGGGTGACGGCATCGCGTCGCCGGAAGCCGTCGCGCTGCGCGCGGTGCAGATCGAGCATGGCCTGACCGATCGGCATGCGCTGGACCTGCTGGAAGCCTTCCGCCGCGACGTGACCAAGCTGCGTTATCGCGATTGGGACGAGCTGATCGATTATTGCCGCTATTCCGCCATGCCGGTGGGGCGGTTCGTGCTGGATGTGCATGGCGAAAGCCGCGACACCTGGCCGGCCAATGACGCTTTGTGCGCGGCGCTGCAGATCATCAATCACCTGCAGGATTGCGCCAAGGATCTGCGCAATTTGGACCGGGTCTATATTCCGGACGATGCCCTGGCGGCCAGGGGCCTGTCCGTGGCCGCCCTGTCCGAACCGTCGGCCGGACCGGCTTTGCGGGAGGTGATTGCCGGGCTGGCGGCCCGCAATGCCTTGCTCCTGGCGCAATCCCGCCCCTTCGCGGGGCAGATTCGCGATTCCCGGCTTGCCTTGGAAGTCGATCTCATCCAAACCCTCGCCGAAGATTTGAACACGATGCTGACGCGCCGCGATCCCTTGTCGGAAAAGGTTCACCATTCCAAAACCGACATCATGGCGCTGTTTGTCAAAAGGCTTCCGGGCTTTGCCCTGTCACGGATGATGCGCCGCCGATGAACAAGAGCGAAAGCCTGCCCGCATCCCAAGTCGCCGCCGTCAAGAAGAAGGCGTCGGGAAGTTCCTTTTATCTCGCCATGCGGCTGATGCCCAAGCGCGAGCGCGACGCCATGTTCGCGATCTATGCCTTCTGCCGCAAAGTCGACGATATCGCCGATGACGGGCTGGGCACGCGGCCGGAGCGGCACGAAAAGCTGGAAGCCTGGCGTTACGATCTGGACGCGCTGTATGAGGGGCAGACGCCCCCCCGGGTGAATTTCCTGGCGCCGGCCGTGGCGCAATTCGGCCTGCGCAAGGAAGATTTCTTCACCATCCTGGACGGAATGGACATGGATGTGACCGAAGACATCGTCGCGCCCGATCTTCCCACCCTGGATCTTTATTGCGAGCGGGTGGCAAGCGCGGTGGGGCGCCTGTCGATCAAGGTTTTCGGCATGGACGAGGGCCCCGGATTCGAACTGGCGCATCATCTGGGCCGCGCCTTGCAGCTCACCAATATCCTGCGCGACATCGACGAGGATGCCGATATCGGCCGTCTCTATCTGCCCCGCGAATATCTGTTCGCGGCCGGGTTCAAATCGCTCGATCCCAAGATGGTGGTGTCGGATCCGCGCATCGATGGCGTCTGCCGTGCCGTCGCGGCCATGGCGCATGAGCATTACGACAAGGCCGCCGCGATCCTGGCGAAGAAGCCCAAGGGACGGATCGCCACCCCGCGCCTGATGGGCGCCGTCTATGGCGAGATATTGAAGGCGACCGAAGCGGCCGGCTTTGCGCCGCCGCGTCATCGCGTGTCGCTGTCGCGGGGCACGTTGCTTTCACTGCTCCTGCGCGTGGGCTTCGGGTAGGCCATGGCGTCGGACAACACATCACGCCGCGCTTTTGTGATCGGCGCGGGCGTTTCCGGTCTTGCCGCGGCCACGGGCCTGGCCGCGCGCGGCATGGCGGTGACCGTGTTCGAGGCGGCCGGGCAAGCGGGCGGGCGTTGCCGGTCTTACTATGATCCGGCGATGGATCAGGTGATCGACAATGGCAATCATCTGGTGCTGTCGGGCAATGGCGCGGTGGTCCGCTATCTGGACCGGATCGGGGCGCGCGGCGCTTTGGCCGGCCCCCGCCGGGCGGTTTTCCCTTTCACGGATCTCAGGACGGATTCGCGCTGGGTTCTGCGGTTGAATGGCGGGCCGCTGCCCTGGTGGATCACGTCGAAGGCGCGCCGCGTTCCCGACACCAAGCCGTCGGACTATCTCGCCTATGGCAAGCTGATGTTCGCCGGCCGCAAGGTCACGGTGGGTCAGACCGTGCCGGTCAAAGGCGCGCTGTGGGACCGGCTGATGCGGCCGCTGCTTCTGGCCGCTCTCAACATCGAACCGGAATTGGGATCGGCGCAGCTGGCGGGCCAGATCATGCGCGAAACCTTGGCGCGCGGTGGGCGGGCTTGCCGTCCGCGTATCGCCACGCCGACTTTGGGCGCCGCTTTCATCGATCCCGCTCTCGCTTTCCTGGAAAGGAAAGGCGCCAAGGTCGAGATGGGCAAGCGCCTGCGCTCTCTGGTGTTGGGAAATCGCGGCGCGCTGGCGCTGGAATTTTCCGACGCCACGGTGCCGCTCAGCGAGAAGGACATGGTGGTGCTGGCGGTGCCGCCTTGGGTGGCGAAGGAACTGGTACCCGACCTGACGGTGCCTACGGAATTCTGCGCCATCGTCAACGCCCATTTCCGCTTTCCCGCGCCCAAGGGCGCGCCGCCCATCATGGGGGTGATCGGCGGCACGGTGGAATGGATCTTCGCATTCGAAGACCGGATTTCGATCACGGTGTCCGCTGCCGATGCCATTGTCGACCGCGACCGCGAAGATTTGGCCCGCGCGCTGTGGGACGAAGTGTGCCGTGCCTTGCGGATCACCGCCGAGTTGCCGGTCTGGCAGTTGGTCAAGGAAAAGCGCGCCACCTTTGCCGCCACGCCCGGCGAAGACATGAAACGCCCGCCCGCCAAGACCAAATGGCGCAATCTGGTGCTGGCTGGCGATTGGACCGACACGGGGCTGCCCGCCACCCTGGAAGGGGCGATCCGGTCGGGCGACACGGCGGCCGCTTTGGCGCATCGGCGCGGCGGCTTATAGTTGCGCCAATGAACCAGCTCGCTCCCACGAACTTTGCCGAAGTGGAAGGCGCCATCCGCGCCGCCACCGACGCCATCCTGGCCCAGCAGCGGCCGGACGGGCACTGGGTCTATGAGTTGGAAGCCGACGCCACTATCCCGGCCGAATATGTACTTCTGGTGCATTATCTGGCCGAAACCCCGAACCTGGAACTGGAGCGCAAGATCGGCGTCTATCTGCGCCGCATCCAGGGCGCGCATGGCGGCTGGCCGCTCTATCATGAAGGCGCCTTTGACATCTCCGCCACGGTGAAAGCCTATTTCGCGCTGAAGATGATCGGCGACGATATCGAGGCGCCGCACATGAAGCGGGCGCGCGAGGCGATCCATGACCGGGGCGGGGCGATCAAGGCCAACGTCTTCACCCGCATCCTCCTCGCGCTTTATGGCGAAACCAGCTGGGCGAATGTCCCCACCGTGCCGGTGGAACTGATTTTGCTGCCGCGCTGGTTCCCCATCCATCTGTCGAAGATGAGCTACTGGGCGCGCACCGTGATCGTGCCCTTGCTGGTGCTGGCGGCGAAGCGTCCCTTGGCGCGCAATCCGCGCGGCGTGCATGTGGCGGAATTGTTCGTGCCCGGCGTGCCGGCGGCAAGTCCCCGCGCGCCGCATCAAAGCGCGGGCTGGTCGGCTTTCTTCGGCGCGCTGGACTGGTGTCTGAAGCGTTTCGAGCCCTTCTGGCCCAAGGGCCTGCGCGCGCGCGCCATCGAAAGGTGCCGGACCTGGACCACGGAGCGCCTGAACGGCGAGGATGGCTTGGGCGCGATCTATCCCGCCATGGCCAACAGTGTGATGATGTTTGACACGCTGGGTTATCCGCCCTCGCATCCCGACCGCGCCATCGCTCGCACCTCGGTCGAGAAGCTGCTGGTGATCAAGGATCACGAAGCCTATTGCCAGCCCTGCGTGTCGCCGGTGTGGGACACCGCGCTGGTGGCCCATGCGCTGCTCGAAACCAAGGACGCCAAGGCGGAAGCGGCGGCCGCGCGCGGGCTGGAATGGCTGGCGCCGCTGCAGGTGCTGGACGTCAAAGGCGACTGGGCGGACGAAAAGCCCGACGTGCGTCCGGGCGGTTGGGCCTTCCAGTATCGTAACGATTATTATCCCGATCTCGACGATACCGCGGTGGTGGTGATGGCAATGGACCGCGCCGCCGAGTCCGGCGTCTCGCAGCAATATAAAACAGAAATCGCGCGCGGCGCCGAATGGGTCGATGGCTTGCAGAGCCGCGATGGCGGCTGGGGCGCCTTCGATGCCGACAATTCCTATTACTATCTCAATAACATTCCCTTCGCCGATCATGGCGCGCTGCTGGATCCGCCCACCGAAGATGTCTCCGGCCGCTGCGTCGGCATGATCGCACAACTGGGCGGCGATCCGGCCCGCCTGGATGCGGGCGTCGCCTATCTGCGCAAGACGCAGATGGCGGACGGTTCCTGGTTCGGCCGCTGGGGCGTCAATTACATTTACGGCACCTGGTCGGCCCTGGCGGGGCTGAACGCGGCGGGCCTTGCGCTCGACGACAGTGCCATGCGCCGCGCCGCCGACTGGCTGGTCCAGATCCAGAATCCGGATGGCGGCTGGGGTGAGAATTGCGACAGCTACAAGCTGGATTACAAAGGCTATGAGCCCGCGCCGTCCACCGCATCCCAGACCGCCTGGGCGCTGCTGGGCTTGATGGCGGTCGGGCAAGTGGATCATCCCGCCGTGGCGCGGGGTATCGCGTATCTTAAACGTACCCAGGGCGACGACGGATTATGGACCCAGTCGCATTACACCGGCGGCGGGTTCCCGCGCGTCTTCTATCTCAACTATCACGGCTATCCGAAATTCTTCCCGCTCTGGGCGCTGGCCCGTTACCGCAACCTCAAGACAGGCAATTCCCGCCGCGTCGAGGCGGGGCTTTGAGGATCATTCACGCGTGACCATTCTCGCCGTCACGGGTCTGAAGCGCGAAGCCGAGATCGCGGGCGGGCCAGGCGTGGTGGCGGTTGCGGGCGGCGGCAATGCCGCTGGCCTGGCGGCCAAACTCGATGCGCTGCATGGCGATATAAAAGGCGTGATTTCCTTCGGCCTGGGCGGCGGCCTGTCGCCGCTTCTGAAGGCCGGCGATATCGTGGTTGGGGAGAGCGTTCAGATCGTTCACGCGCATCTTGGCGCCCGCTCCAAAAGTCCGGATGCGATCCATTGCGACGAGCGCTGGCGCATCGCGCTGACCGCCAAGCTCAATGGCGCATTTCAGGGACCGGTCGCCGCCAGCGATACGATCCTGGAGGATGAAGAGGCCAAGGCCGCGCTGTTCGCCGCCACGGGCGCGCTGGCGGTGGATATGGAAAGCGCCGTGGCGGGCCGCTTCGCGGCCGCGCGCAAGCTGCCTTTCGCGGTGCTGAGGGTGATCTCCGACGATGCGCGCCATGTGCTGCCCGACGCCGCCCTGGTGGCGATGAAGCCGGACGGAGGCATCGCGCTGGGGCGCGTGCTGGGTTCGCTATTGGCCAATCCGTTGCAGATACCGGCCCTGATCCGCACCGCCCGGACATCGGGGCGGGCGTTCAAGCAATTACTCCGCTGCCGCGGCCTCTGTGGTGTCGGACTTGCCGGCCTTGATCTGTGACATCTTGTGCTCGACATGGCGGGAGAACACGAACTCCGCCGGGCGCTGATGTGACAGATCGATATCGGGCGCCATCGGGCCGTCGGTCTTGATGCCGCGCATCAGGATCGGCAGCATCTTCAGCGGATGCTTGATCGCGTCGGTGGCGGCGGTGCCTTCGAAGCCGCAATGGACCATGCAATTGGCACACTTCTCATACTTGCCGACGCCATACTTTTCCCACTCGGTGCCTTCCATCAGCTCCTTGAAGGTCTTCACATAGCCTTCGCCGAGCAGGTAGCAGGGCTTCTGCCAGCCGAACACGGTGAGCAGCGGCATCGACCAGGGCGTGCATTCATAGGTCTGATTGCCGGCCAGGAAATCCATGAACAGGGACGAGTTGGTGAACTCCCAATTCTTGCCGCCATTGCCCCGCGCCAGGATCTCGCGGAACATCGTCTTGGTGCGTTCGCGGTTGAGGAAGTGCTGCTGGTCGGGCGCGCGCTCATAGGCATAGCCGGGCGAAACCGTGATGCCGTCCAGGTCCATCGCCATCATTTCGTCGAAGAATTTGGCGGTGCGTTCCGGATCGGTGCCGTCGAACAGGGTGCAGTTGATCTGGGTGCGGAAGCCCTTGGACTTGGCCAGCTTGATGGCGGCCACGGCCTTTTCATAGGTGCCGTCCAGGCAGACCGACTTGTCGTGCATCGCCTTGTCGCCGTCCAGATGGATCGACCAGGTGAAGTTGGGATCGGGCTTGTACTGGTCGATCTTCTTGGCCAGCAGCAGCGCGTTGGTGCAAAGGATCACGAACTTGTCGCGTTCCAGATAGCCCTGGACAATCTTGGGCATGTCGCGGTGGAGCAGGGGCTCGCCGCCGGCGATGGAGACGGCGGGTGCGCCGCATTCCTCGATCGCGTCCATGCATTGCTGATAGGACAGGCGTTGATTGAGGATCTCGTCCGGATAATCGATCTTGCCGCAACCGGCACAGGCCAGGTTGCAGCGGAACAGCGGCTCCAGCATCAGCACCAGCGGATATTTGCCGCCGGACAGATGCTTCTTCATCACATAGGCGCCGATCTTGGCGGCCTGTCTTATCGGAAGACCCATGGCTTTAAGCCCTCAATTCGGCCGGCAGGCGGAACTCGATATGTTCCTTCTTGCCGTCCATCTGTTCGACTTCGACGTCCTCGATTTCGGAAAGCGCCTCGATGACATGGCGCACCAATTCTTCGGGCGCGGAGGCCCCGGCGGTCAGTCCCACCACCTTCATGCCGCGCACCCATTCGGGCTTGAGCTCGCTGCCGTCGGCGATCAGGTAGCTGGGAATGCCTTCCTCGATGCCGATCTCGCGCAGGCGGTTGGAGTTGGAGCTGTTCTTGGCGCCCACCACCAGGATCACATCGGCGACCTTGGCCAGTTCGCGCACGGAGGTCTGGCGGTTCTGAGTGGCGTAGCAAATGTCGCTGGTTTCGGGCCCCACGATGTCGCGGAAGCGGTTCTTCAGGGCCACGATGATGCCCTTGGTATCGTCGATCGACAGCGTGGTCTGGGTGATATAGGCGACCGGCTGATCGACCGGCAGCGGCAGCGTGTCCACATCCGCTTCGGACTGGACCAGATGCACCGGCGCGCCGACCTGGCCCATCGTGCCTTCGACTTCCGGATGACCGGCATGGCCGATCAAAATCAATGTGCGGCCGTGCGCGACGTAACGCTTGCCCTGATTGTGCACCTTGGAAACCAGCGGGCAGGTAGCGTCCAGCACCGGCAGGCCGCGCGCGGCGGCGGTCTTGACCACCGACTGGGGCACGCCATGGGCGCTGAACACGGTGACGGCGCCTTCGGGGACTTCATCGAGTTCTTCGACGAAGCGCGCGCCTTTGCTCTTCAGGGTATCGACCACATGCTTGTTGTGCACGATTTCGTGGCGCACATAGACGGGCTCGCCATATTTATCGAGCGCCTTTTCCACGATATCGATGGCACGCACCACGCCTGCGCAGAAGCCGCGTGGTTGGGCAAGAATGACTCGCATTTTTCTTCCTTCGTGCCGCAGGCGCCGGCTTTGCGCCGCGGACCCCAGTGGCCGGACGCCATGTCAGGGCACGACCGCAACGCAACAAAAGCCAGTTTCCCGCATCGGGGGGGCCGAAATCAACCCCTTCGGCCATGGGGTTGGAACCCCAGCTTTTTTGCCTGCCCTTGCGGAGCGACCAGATTGTCGCATCCTGGGGGCGAAGGCCGGATGAGGCTGGATTCCGGGGCCTAAGCCAGCCATAGGGCATCGCATGGGGAACATGGACACGACCAAGGATCTCGACAAGGCCTCGCTGAAGGCTTCCCTGGCTGCCTTGCGGGGCGCCATAGCCGCCAGTGCCGCGGCGGTCGATTCGGTGCTGGAGACGGTGCTGCCCCGGCCGCACGGCCCCCAAGGCCGGGTCCAGGAGGCCATGCGCTACGCCACCTTCGCGGGCGGCAAGCGCTTGCGCCCGTTCCTGGTCCTGCACTCGGCCCGGCTGTTCGGGGTGGACGATGCCCAGAGCCTGCGGGCCGGGTCTGCCATCGAAGTGCTGCATACCTATTCGCTGGTGCATGACGATCTGCCCTGCATGGACGATGACGACCTCCGGCGGGGACGTCCCACCACCCATATCGCGTTCGACGAGATGACGGCGGTCCTGGCGGGCGATGCGCTCCTCACCATCGCTTTCGAAATTCTGGCCGACGCCAAAACCCATCCCGATGCCGATGTGCGGATCGCGCTCGTTGCGCGCCTGGCGGAAGCGGCGGGCCATGACGGCATGATCGGCGGCCAGGTGATCGACATGCTGGCGGAAGAGAGTTTCGGCCTGGAAGATGTAATCAACCTGCAGCGGCTGAAGACCGGCCAGCTGTTCGAATTCTCCTGCGAAGCCGGACCCATTCTGGGCCGCGCCTCGGCGGAGGACCGCGCGCGTCTTCGGGCCTATGCCCGCGAGATGGGCGTGGTGTTCCAGATCACCGACGATCTTCTGGACGTGACCTCGACCGCCGAGAAAACCGGCAAGGCGGTGGGCAAGGATGCCGATATGGGCAAGGCCACCTTGGTCACTTTGCTCGGGGTCGAGGGGGCCCGTGCCGAAGCCGAGCGCCGCGCCCGCGCCGCCATCGCGGCCCTGGGCGCGCATGCCGAACGCTCGCCCGAGCTTTCGGGCCTGCCGCTTTTCCTGCTGGACCGCGAATCCTGACGCGCTTCACCGTGGCGGCCGGTCTTGCGAGGGGCCGTTTTTTACCGGATTTTCGCCAAAATGGCGCAGCATATTCGCCCCTTCGTGCGTTTTAGGGCACGAGGCTCACGCGATTTCGACGAGGCATTGATGACCAACCGTATTGCGCAGATTCTTTCCCTGGTTCTTCTGGTGTTCGCCGCTTCCGTGCCGGCGCGGGCGCAAGGCGCCGATCCGGCCGCCGCTGCCGTGCAGAATTTCTATGACGCGCTGGTGGCCAGTATGAAGTCCGGCGGCACGGCCAAGAGCCGCTATGAAAAGCTGAAGCCGGTGGTGGAACAGGATTTCGATCTGGCCGGCATGACAGCCCTGTCGGTGGGACCGAGCTGGTCGTCGATCGCGCCTGCCGATCAGAAAGCGCTCATCGATGCGTTCGAGCGCATGACCGTCGCCAATTATGCCAGCAATTTCGACAGCTTCGGCGGCGAGAAATTCACTGTTGATCCCACGGTGACGGAGCGCAGTGGCAACAAATTCGTCAAAAGCACGCTCAAGCCGGCCAGCGGCGCCGCCATCCCCTTCAATTATCGCGTTCACGATGCCGGCGGCAGCTGGAAAATCGTCGATGTCTATCTGAACGGCAATATCAGCCAACTGGCGCAGAAGCGTTCCGATTTCGGCGCGACTCTCCAAGCGTCTGGTCCACAAGGGTTGGCAAAAAAAATTAACGCCTTGGCTGACCAGACACTTGGTTAGTTGACCCCCATCTGTCTTCTTCGGGATAAACCCTCAGAAGACATCTTCCCCCGCCAGCGGCTTTGCCGCGCGGGGGAAGAAATTCCCGGCCAAGACGATCTAGCGCTTGTTGCAGCATTCCCAGGTCCGCCTCCCCTGCGCGCGCGTTAGCGCGCTGGCGGGGGAGGTGGCCGTAGCACCGATCAGGTGCGAAGGCCGAAGGGGGTAATCAAATCAACTTTTCGTGAGCACGGTGTTCGCGCGCGGGCGGGGGGCCTAGGAGCGCGGGGCTGACGAAGAGGGTCGAAATCAAGGTCCAGAACAGCGAGATCATCAGCAATTCGCCCATGCTGGCGGTGCCCGGATGGCGCGACAGCCAGAGCGTGCCGAAGCCGGATGCGGTGGTGGCGGCGCTGAAGATCACTGCCCGCGTCAGGCTGGATTGCAGGAGATTCTTCGCGCCCGCCCGCCAGGCGACCACGAAATAGATGTTGAAGGCGACGCCGATGCCGAGCAGCAACGGCAGCGCGATGATGTTGGCGAAGTTGAGCTGCAGATCCAGCAGCACACAGCTTCCCACGGTCAGAAGGCCCGCCAGGATCAGCGGCACCAGGGTCATCAGCACATCGGCGGTCCGGCGCAGCACCGCGATCAGGAGGATCACGATGGTGATGAAAGACAGTACTCCCGCCCAGACAAAGGCCCGTACGATGGTGCGGCCGGATTCGCGGATCGAGATCGGCGCGCCGGTGGCGTTGGGCGCGACCTTGAGTACCGCATTGCTGAATTCCGACAGGCGCCTGGGATCGTTGCTGGTGTCCTTGGGGAAGACCTGAACCCGGGCGGTGCCATTGGGCGCGATCCATTCCGCGCGCATCTCGCCCGGCATCGTGTCCAGGGTGACATGTGTCGGGGTCAGCGCCTCGGACAATTGCCGGAGCATGGTCTTGAGACCTGGCACCAGGGCTTCGGTGGCGCGGGCGCGGTTTTCCGGCGCGCCGTTCGCCAGGGTGTCCAGGGCGGCCGCCAGGGTGCGGGCATGGGATGCCGGGGCGTCGCTTTGATCCTTGGCGGCATCGCGCAATTTGGCGGCAGTGTCCTTGAAGCTGGCCACGACGTCCGCATCGCTGGGATCGGGCTTCACCTCGAACGGATTGAGGGTGGAATCGAGCAATCCGTTGGCGTCCGCGAGCAGCGCCAGCTTCTGATCCTGATCCTCCGGCACGAAGCTGGACAGGGTCAGGGTCTGCGCCACTTCCGGCAGCCGGGACAGGCGAGTGCTCAACGCGTCCGCGGCGGCGGGCGAGGGGGCGGTGGCGTTGATGGTGTTGGGCGAGGTCTGCGGGTTCTTCATCAGGTCGAACAGGGTCGAAACCGATTCCACTTTAGGACTACGCAGATCCAGGGGATTGGAATCGAACCGCAGGAAGACAGTGAGCATCAAGCAGATCAGGCCGGCGCCCGCCGCGATCCTGAGCACCGTGCGGCGATGACGGGTCATGAAATCGTCCACCACCGCCAGCGAATGGAAACCGACATCCTCGGCCTCGCCTTTGGGCCTCAGCAGCATCAGGAGCGCGGGCAGCAAGGTGATGGAAACCAGAAAGGCCACGACCATGCCGATGCCGGCGACAAAGCCCAACTCCGCGACGCCGGTATAGTTGGTGGGAAGAAACGAGAAGAAGCCCACCGCCGTCGCGGCGGCCGCCAGCGCCAGCGGCAAGCCCACGCTGCGGCCGGTGTGGCACAAAGCTTTGGAAAGATCGGGATGGTGAAACCGCTCGGCGCGGTAGCGCACCGAGAATTGAATGCCGAAATCCACTCCCAGCCCCACGAACAGGGCGATGAAGGCGATGGAAATGATGTTGAACACGCCGATGAAGATCAGGGCCATGCCCATGGTCAACGCCAGCCCCACCACCAAGGTCGCCAGGATGGCAAGAATGATCTTGAAGGAGCGCAGTGCCAGCCACAATGTCGCCAGCACGCCCGCCATCATCGCCGCCGCCATGAACCAGACGCGATCGGTGAGGGTGGCGAATTCCTCGTCCGACAAGGGCACGTCGCCGGTCAGGCGAATCTGCACGCCATGGTCCTGGGTCAATCCCAGATCGCGGGCGGCGGCACGGATCGCGGTGCTGGCGCGGGCACCCGGCTCCAGGGCCTCGAAATCCAGAACCGGCTTCACTTCGATGAAGCGGCGAAGCTCTTCGGGGCGGGGCGCGCTGCCCGTCACCAAGGCGCGCCAGGAAAGATAATCGGTCCGGCCTTGCGCGGCGGCGCCAAAAGTCTGACCCAGCCGGGTCATGGGGACATCAATATCCGATAATTTGGCTTGGCCCTGGGATACGCCCAGCAGCACCGTCGCCAAACTGTCCATCACCCCGCGCAAGGACGGGTCGGACGCCAGTGCCCCCAGGAATGGCTGCGCCTTGAACAATTGCTGGGTGGTCGCTTCCACATCCTTCACCGGCAGGAAGAGCAGGCCGTTGTGATTGAAGAAGTCCCCGCCATCGGGACGGCGGACATCGGAAAAGAGTTTCTTGTCCTGGTTCAGGCGCGCGGTCAGCGAGGACGCGGCGGCTTCGGCCAGTTCCGGCGTCCTGCCGTCGATCACCACCAGGATGAGGTTGGATTGCTGCGGGAAGAGCTTGTCGAACTGGATCTCCCGCTTGCGCCAATTGACCTCGGCCGAAATCAGCTTCTGGCTGTCGGTGTTCATGGCGAAATGGGCGTTGGTGTAGGCGCCCGCCGCCACGGTCAGGAGGATGGCCGCAAGGGTCACCAGCGCGGGCCAGCGGCAGCAGAAGGCGACAATGCGCTCGATAACGGGGATGGTCGGGGCGGTAGGCATATCCACCCGATGCTTAGCCGGTTCTGGCCGGTTCTAAAAGTCGGGAAGTTCCGCGGTCTGAACCGCCCGGTCCTCGACCTGCCGCTCGCGCCGCTGGCGATAATAGGCCCGCATGGTGGCGTAATAGTCCACCGACGCGCGCTCGATATCCCGGTAGGTCACGATATTGGCGGAGCGATTGTCCACCGAACCGAGGCTGGATTTGACCAGGCCCACATAATTGCTTCCCGAATAATGGACGAAGCGGAGCGGCGAGAAATAGCCGTCCACATAGCCTCCCGCGAAATCGCGTACCGATGTCGGTCCCCGGAAGGGAAGCACCAGATAGGGGCCTTGGCCGACGCCGTAAACGCCCATGGTTTCGCCGAAATCGCGGCTGCGCTCGGGCAGGCCCCAATCGGTGGCAACATCGAAGATGCCGGCGACACCGATGGTGGTATTGATCAGAAAACGCGCCCCGGCCGTGCCGGCATAGCCGAAATCCGCCTGCAGGATATCGTTGGCGACATTGACCGGGCCGCCCAGATTGGTGAGCACATTGTGGAGATTGCCGCGAATGCCGCGCGGCACCGTGTTGGCATAGAAGGTCGCGGCGGGCAGCGCCGCATGCCGGTCCAGTCTTTGATTGAAGTCGAAAAAGAACCGGTTCATCGGTTCCAGCGGATCGTTCGCGGCCTGCGCTTCCAGATTGTTGCTGGACGCGCAGCCCGCTACCGCCAAGCCCAGCGTCAGCGCCAGCAGTATTTTTCTCGTATCCATTGCCCCACTAACTTGCGCCGGCCTTTGACCGCTTAAGCACAAGCCCCCACCCCATTCCAGGATAACTATAGGCACGGCTGCGGCAACCTGTCTCCGGCAAAAGCTGTTCCGATTAACTGTCCGGCATAATTTTTCCGGGGCGGCGGGGAACTTGGCGGGGGCGGCGCCATCGCTTAAGACTAGACGGCATGCCGCCGAGGCGGCCAACGCGAATAAAGGGGATGATATGGCCGCGGCCGATCCAGAACTTTTGCGGTTGCGAGACAGCATCGACAATATCGACGCCGCGCTGGTGCACCTGCTGGCGGAACGCTTCAAATGCACCCAGGCGGTGGGAGAATATAAGGCCAAGCACGGCCTGCCGCCCGCCGACCCGGCCCGCGAACAGGTGCAGATTGCGCGGCTGCGTACATTGGCCCAAGCCGCCAAGCTCGATCCGGATTTCGCGGAACAATTTCTGGGCTTCATCGTCAAGGAAGTGATCCGCCACCACGAGGCCATCCGGGCCAATCGCTGAACGGGCGCGACCCTAAACCAAATAAAAAAGGCGCCGTCTCGGGCGCCTTTTTCTCGTTTGAAGCTTGCCCCAGCTTTCTTCCCCCGCGCGGCAAAGCCGCTGGCGGGGGAAGATGTCTGCTAGCGGGCTTGCCCGCGTGGCAGACAGATGGGGGTATTTAAAAACTAAGCGCCTTCGCCATCTTGACCATCGGCAGCTTGGTCAGCTGCTCGACGACCGCTTCAGGCACCGGGCCGTCGACTTCAATCAGGGCAATCGCGTCCTGGCCCGGGGCGCTGCGGCCCAGGGTGAAGTTGGCGATATTGACCCCGGCATCGCCCAGCAAGGTGCCGAACTTGCCGATGAAGCCCGGCTTGTCCTCGTTGACCACATAGAGCATGTGCGGCGCGAATTCGGCATCCAGGTTGATGTCCTTGACCTGGATCAGGCGCGGACGGCCGTCGGAGAAGACAGTGCCCGCGACGCGGCGGGTCGAGCCGTTGCCCAGAGTGACGGTGATCTTCACATAGCCTTCATAGGCGCCTTCCTGGCCGCGGCGGACTTCGCTCACCTTGATGCCGCGTTCCTTGGCGATCAGGGGGGCATTGACCATGTTCACGCCCGACAGGATGGGGTTCAGCAGGCCGGCCAATGCCGCCTGGGACAGAGCGCGGGTGTTGAGCTGGCTGGCGGTGCCTTCATAAACGATCTCCACCGCCGTCAGGCTGGTGTCGGTGAGCTGGCCCGCAAAAGCGCCCAGCTTGGACGCCAGCGCGATCCAGGGACCGACCTTCTGCGCTTCGCTGGCGGAGATGGACGGCATGTTGAGCGCGTTGGTGATGGCGCCGGTGAGGAGGTAGTCGGAAATCTGTTCCGCCACCTGCAAGGCGACATTTTCCTGAGCTTCGGTGGTGGAAGCACCCAAATGCGGCGTCGCCACGACCTTCTCATTGCCGAACAGGACATTTTCCTTGGCCGGTTCGACTTCGAACACGTCCAGGGCGGCGCCCGCGACATGGCCGGAGTCGATGGCCGCCTTCAGCGCTTTCTCGTCGATCAGCCCGCCGCGCGCGCAATTGACGATGCGCACGCCCTTCTTGGTTTTGGCCAAGGCTTCGGCGGAGAGGATGTTCTTGGTCTCCGGCGTCATCGGCACATGCAGGGTGATGAAATCGGCGCGCGCCAGAAGGTCGTTCAGCTCGACCTTCTCGATGCCCAGATCCTGGGCCCGTTCCGGCGACAGGAAGGGATCATAAGCGATGACCCGCATCTTCAGGCCCTTGGCGCGATCCGCGACGATGGAACCGATATTGCCGGCGCCGATCAGGCCCAGCACCTTGCCGGTGATCTCCACGCCCATGAAGCGGTTCTTTTCCCATTTGCCGGCCTGAGTGGAGGCGTTGGCGGCGGGAAGCTCGCGGGCGAGCGCCAGCATCAGCGAGATGGCGTGTTCGGCGGTGGTGATGGAGTTGCCGAAAGGCGTGTTCATCACGATCACGCCGGCGGCGGTGGCGGCGGGAATGTCGACATTGTCGACGCCGATGCCGGCGCGGGCCACCACCTTGAGCTTTTTGGCGGCCTTGATCACATCGGCGGTGATCTTGGTGGCCGAGCGGATGGCGATGCCGTCATATTGATCGACCACCGCCAGCAATTCTTCCTTGGTCATGCCGGGCTTGTTGTCGATATCGACGCCGCGATCCTTGAAGATGGCCACGGCGGCGGGGGAAAGCTTGTCGGCGATAAGAACTTTGGTCATGGAAAACTCCATGTTGGATTTTTTGGGGAAATGAAAAATCCCGGCGCGCGGCTCGCGCGCCGGGATGAGATCAGGCGGACGCGGTCTCTTTGACCTTCGCCCAGGCCCAGTCGAGCCAGGGCGTCAGGGCCTCAAGATCGGCCGTTTCGACCGTGGCGCCGCACCAGATGCGCAGGCCCGCAGGGGCGGAGCGATAACCGGCGATGTCGAGCGCCACGCCTTCCTTGTCCAGAAGGCTGGCGATCTTCTTGGCGGCATCGGCCTTGGCCTCGTCGCTGAGGCCCTGGAACCAGGGATCGGTGACCTTGATGCAGACCGAGGTGTTGGAACGGCTGGCCGCGTCCTTGGCCAGGAACCCGGCCCAGCCGGATTTCTGCACCCAGGCATCCAGCACCGCCAGGTTGGCGTTGGAGCGCTGGATCAGGCCCTTCAGCCCGCCCACGCTTTCCGCCCAATTGAGCGCGTCGAGATAATCTTCCACCGCCACCATGGACGGGGTGTTGATGGTCTCGCCTTCGAAGATGCCTTCCACGATCTTGCCGCCCTTGGTCATGCGGAAGATCTTGGGCATCGGCCAATGCGGCGTATAGGCTTCCAGGCGTGCCACCGCGTTGGGCGACAGAATCAGCATGCCGTGCGCGGCTTCGCCGCCCAGCACCTTCTGCCAGGAGAAGGTGGTGACATCGAGCTTGTCCCAGGGCAGGTCCATCGCGAAGGCCGCCGAGGTGGCGTCGCAGATGGTGATGCCGTCGCGGTCGGCGGGAATCCAATCACCGTTCGGAACTTTTACGCCCGACGTGGTGCCGTTCCACAGAAAGACGGTGTCGCGATTCTTGGCGGCCTTGAGTTCCGGCAATTCGCCGTAAGGGGCCTTGTGCACATTGGCCTTGAGCTTGAGCTGCTTGACGGTGTCGGTGACCCAGTCTTCGCCGAAGCTTTCCCAGGCGAAAATATCGATCTCCAGCGGGCCCAGCAGCGACCACATCGCCATTTCCATGGCGCCGGTGTCGGAGGCCGGAACGATGCCGATGCGATAATCGGCGGGAATGCCCAGAATTTTGCGGGTCTTCTCGATCGCGTCCTTGAGCTTGGCTTTGCCGGGCTTGGAGCGGTGGGAACGTCCCACCAGCGCGGCATTCAGGGCTTCAGGGGTCCATCCGGGGCGTTTGGCGCAAGGTCCGGACGAAAAAAAAGGCCGCGCGGGACGCACAGCCGGTTGCTTCACTTCAGTCATGTCAATTCATTCCTTCCAGAATGATAGCACCTCGTTGGGGAGGCGTGGCCCGGCGCCGATATAGGCAGCGGGCGTTGCCGCGTCAACCCGGAGCATCGGCCAGGAAAAGCGCGGAGTGACGCGGAGCGGTTTTCCGAGCGGCGCCGGAGGCGCCAATATTTCGAATCGGACGCGTCCGCGTCCGGGCCGTGCGACCAACAAAAGAGCCCGGAACAGCGGGCAAATTCGCGCGTTCTAGGAAACGCATGAGTTACCAGGGGTTTACTTATGGCCCGATTGTCGCAGCCGCATCTGGATATTCCCAGCAACAAGCTGGGCTACATCATCCTCAAGGCGCGCGAATATGACGTGAAGGAAAGCGACAGCGATCCCGATGAGGGCTCCAACCCGACGGACGATGGCAACATCGATGTCCTGACGGACAAGTCCGACGATCCGGTGCGCGAGGAATTGCTGGGCGCGATCCGCGAGTTGCCGGAAGACGAGCGGCTGCAACTGGTGGCGCTGGCCTGGCTGGGCCGCGGCACATACGATTTGTCGGAATGGCGGACTGCCCTGGAAACCGCGCGCAGCGAGCATCGCAAGCGCACGGCCGAATATCTGCTGGGGTTGCCGCTGCTGGGTGACTATCTGGAAGACGGTTTGGCGATGTTCGACGAGGGCATTGTCGACGATGCCGATACGCGCGAAGGGCTCGATAACGAAGACGAACCGCTGGGCGACATGAGGGGCAAACCGAAACGCCAGTAACGGGGCAGTGCGGCTTGGCAGAGACTTTCTTCCCCCGCGCCGCGAAGCGGTTGGCGGGGGAAGATGTCTTCTGAGGGCTTGCCCCGAAGAAGACAGATGGGGGCTATTTAAGCCGGTGCAGCGATCTGTTTGGGCTGCATGGCGGCCTGCAGTTTTTCGAAAGCGCGCACTTCGATCTGGCGCACGCGCTCGCGGGAGACGCCGTATTTCTGCGACAGCTCTTCCAGCGTGGCAGGCTCGTCCTTCAACCGCCGCTCCTGGATGATGTCGCGCTCGCGTTCGCTCAACGTGTCGAGCGCGCTGGTCAGGAGCTCGTGCCGGTCGCCGCGCTCCTCGCGCTCGGCCAGCCGGGTTTCCTGGTCCATGGTGTCGTCGGCCAGCCAGTCCTGCCATTCGCTTTCCGATTCCGAACGCAGCGGCGCGTTGAGCGACGAATCCGGGCCGGACAAACGGCGATTCATTTCCGTCACTTCGCGCTCGGTGACACCCAGCTGGTCGGCCAGCTTGTGGGTGTGAGCGGGCGTGAGATCGCCTTCCTCGATGGCACCGATATTGGACTTGGCCTTGCGCAGGTTGAAGAACAGCTTCTTCTGGGCCGCGGTGGTGCCCATCTTCACCATGCTCCAGCTGCGCAGGACATATTCCTGGATAGCGGCGCGGATCCACCACATCGCATAAGTGGCGAGACGGAAGCCTTTGTCGGGATCGAAGCGCTTGACCGCCTGCATCAGGCCGACATTGCCTTCGGACACGATTTCCGACACCGGCAAGCCATAGCCGCGATAACCCATCGCGATCTTGGCAACCAGGCGCAGATGGCTGGTGACCAGCCGGCGCGCGGCCTCGGGGTCGCCATGCTCCTTGAGGCGCTTGGCGAACATGAATTCGTCTTCGGGAGTCAAAAGGGGAAATTTGCGGATTTCGCTCAAGTAGCGCGAAAGACCCGCATCGCTGGAAAGGGCCGGAAGGCCGCGACTGCTCATGTGATCCCCTCAATTCTGGGCATTTCGAATGGTAGCGCCTTGAACAGGCTTACGCATCCGGAACACACCCCTGGAAGGTGGAAATGGGAGTTCCCTAATTGTTTTTCAAGTTGTTCCCCCATCTATCCGGCACGCGGGCAAGCCCGCTACCGGACGTTCAGCACGCCGGCGCTACCGAACTCCCCCGCCAATGGCTTCGCCATGCGGGGGAAGAAAGCCAGGGTTTTCAACTAAGACCGCGAAGAGCGTCCACGAGATCGGCGAAATCGCCGGGCCAGGGGGACTCAAAACGCATGGTCTTGTGCAGGCTGGGATGCTGAAACCCCAGGACAAAGGCATGCAGCGCCTGGCGGGAGAAGTTGGCGGCGGCCGCAAATGCCACTTCCTCCTCTGTGGTTTTGGGGCGCGGCGCCTGCCGGGCCCGGCCATAGGTGGGATCGCCGATCAAAGGGTGGCCCAAATGGGTGAGGTGGACCCGGATCTGATGGGTGCGGCCGGTTTCCAGCCGGCATTCGATCAGGGAAGCGAAGGGCCGGGCATCCGTCCCGAATGTTTCCAGCACCCGGTAGCGCGTACGCGCCAGCTTGCCGCCGCCACGCAGGACCGCCATCCGCTTGCGGTCGAAGGGGCTGCGCCCTATCTGGCCTTCGATCACCCCTTCGGCCGCGCGCGGAGTGCCCCAGACCACGGCGTTATAGGCGCGCTCGATGGTGTGGTTGGCGAACTGCTTGGCAAGGCTGGTCATGGCGCGCTCGGTCTTGGCGGCGACCAGAAGCCCCGATGTGTCCTTGTCCAGCCGGTGGACGATGCCGGGCCGGGCCTCCCCGCCGATGCCCATCAGACTGTCGCCGCAATGGGCGATCAGCGCATTGACCAACGTGCCGTCGGGATTGCCGGCGGCGGGATGGACCACCAGGCCCGCCGGTTTTTCGATCACGATGAGGTCCTTGTCCTCATAGACCACGTCCAGGGGAATATCCTGGCCGCGCGGGCGTGCCTCTGTCGCCGGAGGCACGAAAACCTCGAAAATATCGCCCCCTTTGACCCGGTGATTGGGGTCTTTTATCGTCGCGCCATCGCGGGTGACGCGGCCTTCACTCAGCAATTGCTGGATGCGGGCCCGGGACAGGTCGCCAAGCGTACCGGCCAGGACGCGGTCGAGACGATGCCCCGCCTGGGCCGCGTCCACCGACACCTGATAATGTGACCCGTCGCCAGAGGATTTTATGTCCGACATCCAGCCCGATCCGCAAAACAGCCCCGCGCTGAAGGCCGCGAAGATCGCCGTTATTATTCTTTCGAGCCTGATTATCCTAGCCCTGATCGCGCTGGTGGTGGGCGCGGTGATGAAACTGTCCGGCGGCGGCAAGAAGAAGACCCCGGCCGAACTGGCTTCCAGCTTCACCCTGGCACCGGGCTCGCGCATCATCAGCATGGACAGCCAGCCGGGACGCCTGATCCTGCGCATCAAGACCGCGACGGGCGAGGAGATCGACATACTGGACACGGAGAATGGCCATCTGGTGGGGCAGGTGAAGGCGACCGCCGAGAAATGAAGCTGATTTTGCCGCGCATGTTGCAGGCGCGGATCGAGGCGCTGGCATTGAACGCCTTTCCGGCGGAATGCTGCGGATTGATGGAAGGCGTGAGCGGCGATGCGGCGTTCGCGGTTCTGGCGCTGCATTCCGCCCGCAATATCGCGTCGGCGCCGGACCGGTTCGAAATCCACCCCGAAGATCATTTCGCGGCTTTGAAAACCGCGCGGGCCAATGGCCGGGCCATTATCGGCTGCTATCATTCGCATCCGCGCGGCGAGCCTCGTCCCTCCGAAATCGACCGGCGGGGCGGTGGCGAAGAGAATTTCGTCTGGCTGATCGCGGCGCCCGCCGGGGCAGGCGGGCCGGTCGCCACTGCGGCCTTTGTCTATTCCGCGACGTCTTTCCTGGCCATGGATCTGGCAAGGCCGGTTGGAGCCGACTTCGTCACGTCATCGGAATAGCTGCGAAATTCTCCATCGCGGAACAGCACATCGGCGGCGCATATGGTCGCGAGAACAACGCCCCCGCTGTCGGCGATTTCGATTTGTCGGGGATCCAGCCCGCCGCCATGAAGCAGCCATTCTCCCAGCATCTCCCGGATGACACTGGCCGCTTCCCCCCGGGCCGCTTCCAGATCAGGTAGGATCTGGCCCTCCAGATCATGGCCGATTTCGCCATCGGCTTCCCGGACATGGAAAAAATATCGGGGCATCGCGCAAGTCCGTCAGGCTTCTGGAAAAACCAACGGCCCGGAAATCATGCCGTTCCGGTCCCGTTCGCCGGTCCGGTTCTTTTCCCGATGGAACTTGCCGCACCGAACCGGCCTCGCGTATAAGCCCCGTACCGCTCGCTCCCATCGTCTAGCGGTTAGGACGCGGCCCTCTCAAGGCTGAAACCGGGGTTCGATTCCCCGTGGGAGCGCCAATTAAATCAAAGGCTTATGCCGGATTTGATCGGTACACGGATTTTCCGGACAAACATGAACGCAACATGGCGCGGGGTCAAAAGCCAGCGTTTCTGGGCGGTGCGTTGCGAGGGGCTGGGTCGTGACGCGACCATTTCCGCGCATCCCGCACTAGACAGCCCGCCATTTTGCGCGGCGGTTGAAGCGGGTGCTTCGCGGAGACGGCATCGATGAAAAAAATGGAACAATATTTTGGTTGAGGTTATCAGGGCGGCTCGCGCCATCGCTGTGGCGCTGATTCAGAATTGGCACTGAAGTCAGATCAACCCGCCTGGATCACTGACCGTCGGCTCATCGCGCCTGGTGTTTTGGCGGCGGGTCGGGCTCTTCCTTTTGGGTCGCTAAGCGCGCACCTTAGCGAAGTCGGGCGGGATTTCTCACCGCGCCACGAAGAAGTGAGTTCGCTTTTCCTCATGGTAGCCGCCTGGCGCGTCATAAGAAATTCGCGCGGCCACCCAGTCCGGGGTCTTTTTGCAAAACGCCCCTGTCATGTCACCGCCCAAAGGCACCGGCTTCTGGCCGATCACAGCGGCTACCATTTCATGGTTCGTATCAGGAATGATCTTGTCGCAATGGATTTGATAAGTTGGCGAAATTCCGCCCGGTCCCTGCGTAACTCTCACTCTGAAGCTTGCCAACTTTGATCGGAATCAATCTTCCTTTGCCCTCGATGTCTATAGTGATTTTATGGGCAATTCAGATGAAGTACGTTGGTTTGAGAATATAGGCGTGGGCGATGTGGCTGTGGTCGGTGGTAAGACCGCGTCATTAGGTGAACTTTACAATAAGCTCACGCCTAAAGGCATTAGAATTCCCAATGGGTTTTCCCTCACGGCTGAAGCATATCGGCGGGCGCTGACAAAAGCCGGCGCATGGGATCGACTAGCTCGATTGATGGAGGGCATCGCGGAATGCCCGTTGGCGGAAATATCGCGCCGGGCCAAGAAGGCCCGGGCGTTGGTATATGCAGCAACCGGCACGCCGGAAATGAGGGCTCATGTGGAAGCCTGCTATCAAGCGCTCGAGCAGCAGTATGGCCGAGGCGTTTCCGTTGCGGTGCGCAGTTCTGCGACCGCGGAAGATCTGCCAAATGCGAGCTTTGCGGGTCAGCATGAGAGCTACATTAATGTGCGAGGCAAAGAGGCTGTTTTTGACGCTGTCCGGCGTTGCTTTGCTTCTGTGTTTACTGATCGCGCCATTTTCTATCGGGCCAAGAATAATTTCGACCATCTGAAAGTGGCGCTTTCGGTCGCAGTCATGAAGATGGTTCGCTCAGACCGGGCTTCAAGCGGCGTAATATTCACTCTGGATACGGAATCGGGCTTTCGCGATGTTGTTCTGGTCACGGGAAGTTACGGGCTCGGCGAAATGATCGTACAGGGTCAAGTCGACCCGGACGAATTCTATGTGCACAAGCCGACGTTTCGTGCGGGGCATCGCGCGGTGCTTCGCCATGTGAAGGGTCGCAAGCAGGACAAGCTTGTATTCGGTCCGGCGAGATCGAAGGTCGCGACAAGGCGTGAACGCGTTACCGCCGCGAAGCGGCAGCGTTATTGTCTCGAAGACCGCGAGATTATTGAACTGGCTGAGCAGGCAGTTGTGATCGAGCAGCATTATTCGGATGTCGCCGGTCATCCGGTCCCCATGGATATCGAATGGGCAAAGGACGGCATCGATGGGCTGCTCTATATCGTTCAAGCCCGGCCTGAGACGGTCGCCTCACAAAAGACTGGCGCTATCATTCAATCCTTCACTCTGAAGGAAAAGGGGGATGTTCTGGCGCAGGGCAAGGCTGTCGGAGACAAGGTCGCCGCAGGCAAGATCGTCCGCATCGCCAAGCCATCCGATCTCAGGGGATTTCCAGACGGCGGGATACTGGTCGCGGAAGCAACAAGCCCTGATTGGGAGCCAATTATGAAGCGCGCGGCTGGTATTGTTACCGGCCGCGGCGGCCGTACCTGCCATGCAGCGATCGTCGCCCGCGAAATGGGAATTCCGGCAGTTGTTGGGGTTGGTGGCGGGCTGCGCGGCCTCAAGCCCGGATCGGTCGTGACGATCAGCTGTGCCGAGGGCGACGTCGGCTCTGTTTACCGCGGAAAACTCGCCTATACAACTTCGAACATCGATGTCAGCAGCCTGCCGCGCCCACGAACGCAAATCATGGTCAATCTGGGAGACCCGGACCTCGCCTTCCAAACGGCAATGTTACCGAACGATGGCGTCGGTTTGGCGCGTATGGAGTTCATTATCAACGAATTTATCGGCATTCATCCCATGGCATTGGCTGAACCCAAACGGGTAAGCGACGCCAAGGTGCGCGCTCATATCGCTCGGCTGACGCAAGGCTACACACAACCGGCAGACTATTTTGTGGAGCGCCTGGCCGAGGGGGTAGGTATCATCGCTGCTGCCTTTTATCCAAAGCCGGTGATCGTCCGGTTGTCCGACTTCAAGACGAATGAATACGCGAAGCTATTGGGCGGGTTCGATTTTGAGCCCGAAGAAGAAAACCCAATGCTCGGATTCCGTGGCGCCTCTCGTTACGCTCATCCAAACTATGCGGCCGGATTTGAACTTGAATGCCGCGCCCTCAAGCGTGTGCGGGAAGACTTTGGTCTCGCCAATCTTCGAGTCATGGTGCCCTTCTGCCGCCGCGAAGAGGAAGCCGAGCGGGTAATCGAGGCAATGAAAAGCCATGGCCTTAAACGGGGTGTCGACGGCCTCGAAATATTCGTGATGTGCGAGATCCCCAACAATGTTATCCGTATTGATGGTTTTTCCAATTTTTTTGACGGATTCTCGATTGGTTCAAACGATCTTACCCAGCTGACCTTGGGCGTCGATCGCGACTCGCAAACCGTTGCATTTGACTTCGACGAACGGGATCCGGGCATGTTGGAAATGCTGAGGCTTGCAGTAGAGGGCGCGCGGCGGAACCATCGTCATGTCGGCATCTGCGGCGAAGCGCCGGCGAATTATCCGGAGATCGCACGCAAGCTCGCGGGGTGGGGCATCGACTCGATCAGCGTCAATCCCGCCAGCCTTGTCAAAACCTTTCGCGTCGTGGCGGAGGCTGAGATCGAAGATCGTGTTGCCGCTTCCTAAATTGTTACGCCTTCAGAGAGCTGAATTTCGCGGAGCGTGACCAACTGACGGAGGCGCCAGACATCGACGGCATGGCACAGCTCCGTTCCCGGCGTCGTCACCGCCGCGGTGCCTGCGGCAGTTGCGCAGCGCAGCATATCTTCCGGCGGAAGATCAGCGGCAAGCGCCCATGCCAACCCGCCCATGAAGCTATCGCCCGCGCCAACCGTACTGATAGGCTGGGTTGGCGGACAATTGGCCTGCCAGGCGCCTTGGCGTGTGACAAGCATTGCGCCCTCCGCTCCGAGGCTCAAGGCAACGGCTTCCAGCGGAAAATCCGCCAAAAGTCTTTTGCATGCACTCAGTCTGGCCATTTCGCTTTCCAATGGCCTTTGAAACAGACTGCTCAGTTCCTTAAGATTCGGCTTGATGAGGTATAGCGGTACCTTAACCGCCGCCAGCAATGCCGGCCCTGCGGTGTCGAGCAGGAATTTCTTGCCGCTTTGGTGATATTGAAGGGCGAGCCGCGCGTATTGATCCGTCGGTGCTTCCGGTGGGAGGCTGCCGCTGGCGCAGGCGATATCAAATCTTCCCCGCATCGCTTCTGCAATGCAGGACTCCCATTCCCCTTCACTAAGAACCGGGCCCGGGAAAATGAAGCGATATTGACGGCCGGCGCTCTTGTCCAGAAAGGTAAAGTCCTCGCGTGTCTCGCCCTCGATCGAAACAGCGTGGAAGCGCATGCCTTCTTGCGTCAGCAGGCGCGTCAAGATTTCCCCGCAGGGCCCGCCCGCGGGAAATGTCGCCTCAACATCGCCCCCCAAACGTTTGATAACCCGCGCGACATTGATGCCGCCGCCGCCTGCGTCTCGGCGGACGTCACGACAACGCAGTTTCTCGGTAGGGATTACGGAATCCGTCGTCGCGGATATATCCAGCGCCGGATTAAGCGTCAAAGTGCGAATGGACTTCATATTCATGAAAATGGCCGAACGGATCGTGATCACCTTGATAACGATCAAGCGATATCCCCTTGATCTTGATCAAGGAGATGTCGCCAATTGAACCAGATAGTCCGCTTGAAAGAGAGCGGCTATGCCTTATCGGACAAATGATGACTTACCGGATAGCGTGAAAAATCATCTGCCGCCGCATGCTTGCGATATATATCGGGCAGCATTCAACAATGCTTTCGCAGCACATGACGGCGATCCGAGGCAGGAAGAGGCAGCACATCGCATTGCCTGGGCAGCTGTCAAGCATGGTTATGTCAAGATCGGCGACCATTGGATAAGACGCCAGTAGAACGCGTCCATCCGGCATTGATGATGCTTCAGGCCGCCTTCCCAATATTATGGAACGGTGCAAACTCCTCAGCTGTGAGGGTCTCCTTCTCGAGCAGCAGTGTCGCTCCACTTTCCAGTTCGGGCTTGCGCCGTTCCAAGATATCGCGCGCTACCATATCGCCGGCTTCCAGCAAACTTCGCACGGCCAGGTCGATTTCCCGACCGGTTTCCTCGGATGCATTGAAAACCAGATCTTGCGGTGCGGTCAAAAAGTTTTGTCCATGTGGAGTATAGGTTCGCTGCCCCAAAATTGGATCCATGCCAAACCGCGTGACCATCTCCACTGCGATCTGGGTGGCATGCTGAAGGTCGTCGGCGGCGCCGGAGGAAACGTCGCCGTCGAAAATCAGTTGCTCGGCCGCCCGCCCGCCCATCAATACAGCAATGCGGTTCCTTAGGTCGCTGGCCGCTATGAGGAAATGGTCTTCGGTTGGCCGCTGCATCGTATAGCCCAAAGCGCCAACGCCTCGGGGAATGATGGAAACTTTTTGAACCGGATCGACCCCCGGCAGGCTGGAGGCGACCAGCGCATGACCCATCTCGTGGAAGGCGATCCGACGCCGTTCTTCCTTGCTCAGGACGCGGCTTTTCCTTTCAATGCCCGCTACGATCCGTTCGATCGCGATCGTAAAGTCCTCGAATTCCACGGCTTGAGCATTCCGCCTCGTGGCCGCAATGGCGGCTTCATTGACCATGTTGGCAAGATCTGCGCCCGTGAAGCCTGTGGTGAGGCCGGCAAGTCTTTCCAGGTCGGTCGCCGGGGCGAGACGTATTTTTTGCACATGGACTTGAAGAATGGCCAAGCGTCCTGCGCTGTCAGGCCGATCCAGAAGCACTTGCCGGTCGAAGCGGCCGGCGCGCAGCAGGGCGGGATCCAGAATTTCAGGTCGATTGGTGGCGGCCAACAAGATGACCCCGGACCTCGGGTCGAAACCATCCAACTCCGCCAGAAGCTGATTCAGCGTCTGTTCCTTTTCGTCGAAACCGATATAGGAGTTCGCCACGCGGCTCCGCCCCAGGGCATCCAGTTCATCAATGAAGATGATGCAGGGCGCCACCTTGCGCGCCTGTTCGAACAGATCGCGTACCCTTGCCGCCCCGACTCCAACAAACATTTCGACGAATTCGGATCCCGTTATGGAGAAGAACGGTACGCCGGCTTCGCCCGCGACCGCCCGGGCCAGAAGCGTCTTGCCGGTGCCGGGCGGACCCACCAGCAATATCCCCTTGGGCACGCGAGCGCCCAACCGGCCGTAACTTTTGGGATCTTTGAGAAAGGATACGATTTCACGCAATTCGAATTTGGCCTCCTCGACGCCAGCCACGTCTGCAAAGGTCACCTTGGTTTCCTTTTCGGCATAGACTTTTGCATGCGACTTCCCAATCACGGACATTTCCTCGAGCCCTCTGGCCCCAAAATTGCCTCTAAACAGGAAATACCAGGCCACGTAGAAAGCGAAAGCGGGGACAATCCAGGAGATGAGCGTGGCAATCCAATTGCCGGAAGGCACGCCTGTCACTTCGACGCCGTTGCTTGCCAGCTTCGATGCAAGTTCGGGCTCCACGCGGATGGTTTGATAGCGGGTTTTTCCGTTCAAGGGCGCCTTTAATTCGCCACTGATAGTGTCCGGGGATACTGCGGCCTGCGTGACCCGGTGCCGCGCCACCAGCGTCTCAAACTGGCTATAAGGGATTGTTTCCGTAACCGCGGATTGCTGAACCAGCCAATGAGTCATCAGCAAGATCAGAGCAGCGCCGAAAACATACCATACTAGGAAATGATGTTGCTGTTGGGCCGGTTCGGAGTTGGGCACGGCAAAAATTCCCCAATACTTAAATTTATACTGATCAGGCGATCACCCCTCGCGATATGATCAGGATCAAGACGTTCCCGGAAGAAATGAATTGAGAAAAACCCCACCGCTGTTGCGGTGGGGTCAGTTATGCGCCGTGGCCTGGGGGATAAAGGTCCACGGGCACTATGGTGAAGCATCTGCCCAAGATCGCCCAGCCGCTTTGACCTAGCGCAAATTCCGACGACCGGGGCGGAATTGATGACAGTCAAACCGCAATAGCGTTTGCGGCATTAAAAATATCATCTGGAGGAGAAATCCATGCTGACCATAGATAGCGAGAAAGTTGCTCGGATCGTCGAACAGGCCCGCATGTTCGATGCCAAGGAGGGCGTAAGTGATCCAGACTCGGGATCAAACGCCATCGACGACGGAATGGTTGACGTCCTGGAAGATTTGCCCGGAGATCCAACGAAAGACGAGTTGATGGAGTGCATTCGGGGCCTGAATGAAGACGAGCAGGCGGAACTGGTGGCTCTCGCCTGGATCGGACGTGGCACCTATGAAGGTCCAGAGTTTGAGGCGGCGGTGTCCGAGGCCCGTCGTGCACATAACAGCCGGACGGCCGAGTATCTGATTTCCCTACCCATGTTGGGCGACTATCTGGAAGAGGGGCTTTACGCGGTGGAGGAAGCAGAAGCGACGGCTGGCGATAAGGAAAACTGACAAAGTCGAAATATTGCCCTGAACTGCCCCCGCACGTCTGCTCTCATAATGGATAAACTTTTGGAGAGGATAGAGTGGGCGAGCGGTCCAGAATCTCCGAGTACTCTTCGTCGGGTTCGCTTCAAGAATGGATTTGCCGGGAAAACCTGCTTCGCTTTAAACAGCTCCTTGATAAAGAGACATCGGAAAGCAAACGAAAGCTTCTATATCAGCTTATAGAGCGAGAAAGGAGTGCGCTAAATTGGATCGCGGGAAGTCAAAAAATCAATGATTCAAAACTCCGACCTTCAGGTACAGATTTGAGAGGGTAGCGTGCAAATTTCCTATATCAATATCTCGCCGCAGCAACTTCCAGCGCCTTGACGGCGATCATGGCGCCTCCTATCGCGTTTCCCTCGCAATCTTGATCCTTTGGAATGGGGATATTTTGACTCGGTTTTTCAACTCTCTAACCTGATTTGCGTCTGACAGGTCCAGGTCGGAAAAGCTTACTGAGCGAGACACCGATACCAACTCCAGCCCCGTCGAACTCTTTCTCGACATCATCGGGTCGATTACCTGGCGTCGCACTGCAAGGGGCGCATAGACGGTTACCGTCTCATATTGCGTTTCCGACGACGGTCGATCGGGGGATTGAGCTGCGCTCCGATCAATCGCCATGGCGGCAACGATCGCCAGAGCCGTCGTGGTTACGTAAAATGGCCGCATTTTAAAACCTCCACCTTAAAAAGTAACGTTGCACCAACGTCTGCCGGCTTTCCTTGCGGTGAATCAAGAAGTGGGTGCCGAGGCACTCCGCAAATGGTTCGGGAAATATTTCAATGAGGTGGGGACCCACTCGGCCGGTCTCACATGAAACACCAAACGAGAGCCATCCCAGCATTCGATCGGGCAATCGCCAATGCGTTCGATTGCGTCTTTGAACGCCGCTGCGTCATTGTCGAAGTTCCGATAGTGGAAGCGTTCTTGCCCATTGTGCAGATGATAAATTCTGTACCGCATTGGCAAAGTACCCGAATATAGCGGTCCGTCCGGATTGGCCCACCCCTGCCAATCCAAGACGGTCCGGATTCAAGCCGCTTTCACTGCTATTTTCTTTTCCGCCTTTATTGTCTCGGCTGTCTTTGGCAAGGTGATGGTCAATACTCCTTTCTTGAAGACGGCTTCGATCTTTGCGGTATCGATGCCCTCTGGCACGGCAAATCTGCGCTCGAACGATCCGTATTGACGCTCGTGGCTATAGTAGCCCTTCTTATTCTCCTCATGCTCCTTGCGCTTCTCGCCTTTAATCACAAGGAAACCATTGGACATGCTGACGTCGATGTCCTTATCTTCGACGCCGGGAAGTTCGGCAGTGACTTCATAGGCCTGTGGTGTCTCCACTACATCGATCGCAGGGGCCGCGACCCAGCTCGCAAATCGCGGCCAGCTCGGCCGGATATCGAAAAGCGAATTGCGAAATGGAGCTCGCCAGCCCGAGCCGTCGAATTCATCGAAAATACGATCAATTTCCCGGCGCAGCCTCTGCATCGGCTCGGGCCAATTTGAAAGCGGCGCGAGAGGTTGGTCGGAATTTTTTACGGGCAACTTCGCAGGCACGGACATCACATCCTCCTTCCAAAAGAATTATAATTGGCCTGGCACGCATGTCCCGCTTTGATCCTGCTCAATTGCAATTTTCTCGCTTTCATTTCCAATAATTGGGATGTTCCAAATCCATCTGAGAATTGGAAAGATTCTATATTCGCGCTTTCAAAAGTCGGGGCGAAAGAAATGCCGGCTTGAATGCAGCGGGACCCGAATATGAGCGAAGCCCAGTGGGAAAGGCTTATCAGCCTTGCCGGTATAGAGCCCGAATATTGGGATCTGAATGGGAGGTGCCACAAAACCTCAATTGAGGTGGAGCACCAATTACTTGTTGCGATGGGCTTGAATATTTCTTCAGACGCTGAAATTGCGAACAGCATCAGAAGCTTATCTGAGCGTTCATGGCGGGGAAGGGTGCGCGCGACTGTTATCGCGAGAGAGGGTGCTAGTTGCTCCGTCGTTTATCGTCCCTCTCATATGCCGGCAGACAGAATCCTGGCATGGACGATATTCGCCGAGAACGGAATACAAATTCCGGGGATGTCCACGTTAGAAGATGACTTCCATGGGCATGACGCCTTGCAGGTCGACCCGGAATTCAGATCGTGTCGCTTTGAATTGCCAGCCCTTCCTGCCGGATATCATTGGCTTCAAATCGCGGATGAAGACGATTCGCGAAGTCGGCTAATCGTTTTTCCGGATCGGTGCTTCCTTCCTTCACAGGGCGGGCGGCGCTATTGGGGTCTTAGCACGCAGCTTTATAGTGTTCGCTCCGAAAGGAATCTGGGCATCGGCGATTTCGGAGATTTGGCCCGATTGGTTGACTGGGCATCGCGGCATAAGGGCGACTTCATCGCTCTCAATCCGCTGCACGCTCAATTCCCGCGAATGCCGGAGCTTGCGAGCCCCTATTATCCATCCAGCCGCATTTTCTACAATCCGCTATACTTGGATGTAACTTCGGTACCTGAATTCGTCGAATGCAGCGAAGCGAGACGGCTTTCGGAAACGCTGATGCAGCCCACCAGTCATATGCGCTCCGAAGAGTTTATCAATTATTCGGAAGTATCCAGCGCGAAGTTGAATGTCTTGCAGATGCTATTTTGCCATTTTCGCGCACATCATACACATGGCGGTGATGCGCGCGGGGAGAATTTCGCGCGCTTCGTGGAAAGAGGGGGCGTCTCGCTTCGGAAATTTGCGATTTTCCAAACGCTTAGTGAGAAGCTGCGCAGCCATGCGTGGCAGTGTTGGCCGCCTTCGCTTCGTCATGCAAACGACATTAATGTCGAAGCGTTGGCACCAATGGAAAGCGAGCGGTGTTTGTTCTTTGAATATCTCCAATGGCTTTGCGACGGTCAGCTCGCTGATGTCGCGCGGCAAGCGCGCGATGTGGGCATGGAATTTGGCTTATGCAGGGATCTTGCGGTGGGAGTGGGCGGCGGCAGTGCGGATCAATGGATGGACCCGGAGGCATTTCTGAATGATGTCAGCATTGGGGCGCCACCGGATCCCTTCAACGAAGCTGGCCAGGCCTGGGGGTTGATCCCAGCCAATCCTCATTATTTGCAGACAGATGGATATTCGAAAATCATTGGGTTGATGCGTGCGAATATGCGTCATGCCGGTGCTTTGCGAATTGATCATATAATGGGTTGGCAACGTCTGTTTGTGATTCCGCAAGGCGCTTCTCCCGCGGAAGGGGCATATATTCGTTTTCCGCTGGATGAGATGATTGCAATCGCTGCTATTGAGAGTACTCGTCAAAAGTGCGTCCTGATCGGCGAGGATCTTGGCACAGTTCCCGAGGGGCTTAGGGATAAAGCTGCGGCGGCGGGGATTCTTTCCACCCGCATTCTCTATTTCGAGAAATATGCCGACGGATTTCACGCCCCCTCGCAATTTCCAGAACTGGCGATGATTGCTGCGACCAATCACGATCTCGCAACCTTGCGCGGATATTGGGATGGCCGCGACATTAGTGCAAAGGTTTCCGTCGGAATCATAAAAGGAAAGCCCGAAGAGGACGCTGCGCGAAGCTTACGCCAGCGGGAAAAGCAGAATCTTGTAAATGCTTTGCACAAGGAAGGATTGCTGCCGGATGCTTACTCCGCGCAAGAGATCGGCGCGGCGCCCTGGTCGCTGGAACTGAAGAATGCGGTTGAGATTTTCATAGCGCGGTCCCGCAGTATCCTCATGGCGGTGCAGTTGGACGATCTCGCGGATGAGGCCGACCAGGTGAATTTGCCGGGTACGATCGATCAATATCCGAACTGGATGCGGCGGCTTGGCCGCTCGCTGGAGGAGATCGTGGCGGATCCTCAGATCGCGCGAACTTTGGCGCTTATTCAGTCGGCGCGATCAGGACAGCGGGCGGACCAATAGCATGAGCGCATTTCCGCTTATTTCCACGACATTTCCCTGAACCAGCTGAGTTATCTGTTCATCGCGGGTGGTATCCAACAGCCGGCGCCAAGCACCACCCGATGGCAGGGCGAAAGGCGTCGCGGAAGGGCCGGAGTTGACAATCAGAAGACACTCCTCTCGCGATTGAAGTTTTCCCCCCTTGTAATGGGCGCCGAAGCAGCCCGTCCCGTCTTGCGGCGAAGTCCAGAGCTCGATCTGACGGCCATCGACCGACAGCCACCGAACAGCGTGGCCGGCTGAATCCATTGGGTCTGGTCCCGGCAACATGTGGCTTTTTCTCAGGCGCGACAATTGGCTGACAAAATTTGTGAAAGAGCGGTCATTTCCCGCTGCAACCCAGTCCAACCAACTCACGTGGTTATCCTGGCAATAGGGATTGTTGTTGCCCCCCTGGCTGCGACCGAACTCATCGCCGGCGGTTAGCATAGGAATGCCGTGAGAGAGCAGCAGGGTGGCGAGAAAGTTTCGACGCTGGCGATTCCGCGCGTTCCGGATTGCGGGATCGTCCGCGGGACCTTCCACGCCATGGTTATCGCTAAAATTCTGCGCAGGCCCGTCAGCGTTGTCTTCGCCATTCTCGGCATTGTGCTTTTGTGCATAGCTCACAAGGTCTTGCAAAGTATAGCCGTCATGCGCGGTAACATAATTCAAGCTGGCCATATCGCGGGTAGCGCCAAACAGATCGGTTGACCCCAGAAGGCGAGCAGAAAAGTCGCGCAGATTTCCGTCTCCGCGCCAGTATCGCCTTACGTCGTCGCGGTAGCGATCATTCCATTCGAGCCAAGGTGCCGGAAATTCGCCCAACCGATAGCCGTCAGGTCCCAGATCCCATGGTTCGGCTATCAAGCTGACTTGGCGCAAGAGTGGATCGTCGCCGATGCGGCGCAAAATGCCCGCATCGGCCCGGAACCCCTCCGCTTCTCGTGCCAAAGTAACGCCGAGATCGAACCGGAAGCCGTCTACCTCCATGTCGCTCGCCCAATAGCGGAGGCTGTCTATCACCAGGTCCTGAACGGGACCTTGCGCGAAATTGAGCGTGTTCTTGCATCCGGTGATGTCAATATAGCGGCTCTTGTCTTGGCCAAGGCAATAATAGGATGCGTTATCGATGCCGCGAAATGACAGGGTGGGCCCCAAATGATCTCCTTCGCCGCTATGGTTGAAAACCACATCCAGAATGACTGCTATCCCCGTATCGTGAAAGGCGCGCACCATTGCCCGAAATTCGTCCGGTTGTCCTGTTGAAAGGTAGCGTGGTTCCAAGGCGAAAAAGTTGATGGAGTTGTAGCCCCAGTAATCAACGAGGCCATTTTCGGCAAGCCGCTTGCTCGTTATCGCCGGGTGTACGGGCATGAGTTCGACCGCATCAACTCCCAGCGATACCAAATAGTCCAGCATTATGGGGTGACACAGGCCCGCGATGGTGCCTCGCAGTGGAGCAGGAATTTCAGGATGGAGGATTGTTTGTCCGCGGACATGCAATTCATAGATAAGGCTGGGCGAATTTCGGCTGCCGGAAGTCGCCCGTGCTGAGGGACGAGGCGAGGTCACGCGGCACTTCTGGGCGATCGGTCCATTATCAACTGTGTCGAAAGAAAAGTCCTGATCACCGTCGCCGACTTTGTAACCGCAGTGGCTGTTGTCCCAGCGAAATGAGCGATCAAGCGACCGGGCATATGGATCGATCAGTAACTTGTTCGGGTTGAAACGATGACCTTGATGCGGTTCATACCGTCCATGAACTCGATAGCCATATAAGAGCCCGGGACCGGCGCCCGGAAGGTAGCCATGCCAGATATCGCCCGTACGCTCGGGTAGACAAAGGCGTGCAATCTCCCGCGCCCCGCTGGTATCGAACAGACAAAGTTCCACTTTCAGTGCATAGGCAGAAAACAGCGCGAAGTTGACGCCGCGCTTATCGGCGGTCGAGCCCAACGGATATGGGCTTCCGCTTTCGAGCATTTCAGGCCTTGCCAGGCGTCAAGATCAAGACGGCAAGAGGCGGTAAAGTCAGCGAGAGAGAACAGGGAAAGCCATGGGCCGGAATTGCGTCTGTCCAGACTCCGCCACCATTTCCCATGTCGCTGCCGCCATAAAAATGAGAGTCCGTATTTATTTTTTCACGATAGAAACCCGCCCGCGGAACGCCAACGCGATAATTCTCGCGGGGAACAGGCGTAAAATTGCAGACGGCTACCGCAACTTCAGAACAGTCTGCCGCCGACCGCAGGAAAGCGATGACACTGTTGTCCGTGTCGGCGCAGCTAATCCATGAAAAGCCAGCGGGCTCGCAATCATGTTCATGAAGGGCGGGGGAGTTCCTGTAGAGTAGATTCAAATCCCGCGTCAGCGCCTGAATACCTGCATGGCCAGGATTAGCCAGAGCACCCCAATCAAGCTCTCCGTCGTGATTCCATTCGCTTCTCTGGCCGAACTCGCATCCCATAAATAAGAGCTTCTTGCCCGGATGAGCGAACATAAACGCCAGGAAAGCCCGCAAGTTGGCAAATTGCTGCCATTCGTCTCCCGGCATGCGCCCGAGGAGAGATCCCTTGCCGTACACGACCTCATCATGGGAGATCGGCAGAATGAAATTCTCGCGGAACGCGTAAAGCAACCCAAAAGTCAGTTTGTCGTGATGATGCCTGCGATGGATAGGGTCCTTGCCCATGTACGACAGTACATCGTGCATCCATCCCATGTTCCATTTGTAACCGAACCCCAGCCCGCCCGAAAAGGTAGGATGCGACACCAGAGGCCATGCGGTCGATTCCTCTGCAATAGTGACTGCGCCGGGACATTGATCGTACACAACTTCGTTCAGGCGTCGAATGAATGCGATCGCCTCAAGATTTTCCCGGCCACCGAATGCATTGGGGACCCATTGGCCCTCCTGGCGGCTATAATCGCGGTACAGCATGGAAGCCACCGCGTCGACGCGCAGGCCATCAATGCCATATTCCTTAAGCCAGAAGAGTGCATTGGCGATTAGAAAATTGCGAACCTCGTGTCGGCCAAAATTGTAGACGCAGCTTCCCCAATCCGGGTGCAGACCAAGTTTGGGATCTTCATGTTCGTAGAGACCGGTGCCGTCCAATCGCGAGAGGCCATGCGCATCGCCTGGAAAATGTCCCGCGGGCCAATCCAGTATTACACCCAGGCCCGCATCATGACAGCGCTGGACAAATTCATGAAATTGCGCCGGCGTTCCATATCGGGCAGTGGGTGCGAACAGGCTTATTGGCTGATAGCCCCAGGATCCTTCAAAGGGGTATTCAGCGATGGGCATGATTTCCAGATGGGTGAAGCCCATTTCCTTGACATAAGGAACCAGTTGTTCGGCCAGCTCCAAATAGCTAAGCGATCGGTTGTTTTCCGATTTCATGCGGCGCCAGGAACCGAGATGAACCTCGTAGATCGAAATCGGATCGTGGCGGCCGCTCTTGGTATGATGCCGGAGTTTCGGCGAGGGAAGGGGCGAGGAGATGACCGAAGCGGTTCGCGGCGGTACTTCCGTGGCCATCGCGTACGGATCGGCCTTGAATGCAAGATCGCCGTTCGATGTCGTAATTGCAAATTTATATCGGGCGCCAGGCATCGCCTCGGCTAAGAATGTTTCCCATAATCCCGTTTCGCCTCTGGGCGACATAGGCGCGCGCGATATGTCCCAATCGTTGAAATCTCCCACCACGCTCACGGCCCGGGCGTTGGGGGCCCAAATGACGAATGACGTTCCCAAAACGCCAGCCTGGACCGCTTGATGCGCCCCTATCTTGTGATAGCTGCGCAAATGAGCGCCTTCGGCATGCAGGTATAGATCGATGGGGCCAAGAGAAGTGCCCCACTCGCCAACCGGAGTGGCAATTCGACAGCTCATGTTGCCTCTCAGAGCAGAAAAATACGCGATCGCATCCGCGGCCCAATTGAGCTGGGTCAATTCCGACCATTTTGGCTTTGCCTAGACTGTTTTGAACGATGAACGGAATTGGCGATGCGAGTCCTGTTCGTAACTTCAGAGGCTTATCCGCTTGCAAAATCTGGGGGATTGGCAGATGTCTCGAGAGCTTTGCCTGTTGCGATGCGGCAATCGGGCATCGATGTTCGACTTGTCCTTCCGGGCTATAATCAGGCCGTCACGAGACTGACAAATCCAAAAATTGAGGCCCGCGTTCCGGTCTGCTTGGGAGAGGACGGCGCTGTTATCGTCAGCGGCCAACTACCAGACTGCGACGTCCCGGTCTGGCTTGTGCATGCTCCCCGTCTTTATGCACGGCCTGGTGGTCTTTATCAGGATCGGCAGAGCCGAGATTGGAACGATAATCCGCGTCGCTTTTCCTATTTTGGTCGCGTGGCTGCGGCCATCGGCGCGGGCCAACTGTTACCTTGGAAGGCCGACATCGTGCATGCCAATGATTGGCATGCAGGGTTGGTACCTTTCTATTTGGCAATGTCCGGCCGCTACAGGCCGTCAACCTTATTCACAATCCATAATATTGCCTTCCAGGGCAATTTCGATCGGGAGCATTTGGCTCAAACTGGTGTACCGGACAGTTTCTTTCATCCCGAAGGCGTGGAATTTTATGGTCAGTTCTCCTTTCTCAAGGCGGCGCTACGCTACAGCGATAGAATTACAACGGTGAGCCCGCGATACAGGCAGGAGGTTCTCACCCAGGCTTTCGGCTGTGGGTTTGAAGGCTTGTTGAGCCACCGGCAAAAAGATTTTTCCGGCATTCTTAATGGCATCGAAAATGATGTCTGGAATCCGCATACCGACCGGTTGCTGCCTCGGAATTTTAGCGTGCGAGACATAAGTGGAAAAAAAGCCTGCAAAGCGGATCTCCAGAAACGCCTGGGGCTGGCCGTTTGTCGTGATGTCCCATTACTTGGCTTTTCCAGCCGGCTGACACACCAGAAAATGGCCGATGTGCTGGTCGAGGCGATACCGGACATTCTGGCAGAAGGAACACAATTGGCGATTATCGGAGACGGTGACGCCATGTTGACAGGCGCCTTGAAGCGTCTCCAACTGCGCTATCCAGGTCAGCTCGCCTATTTCCATTACGACGAGGAACTGGCGCATAGATTGCAGGCGGGCGCCGATATTTTGCTCGCGCCCGCTCGGTTCGAGCCCTGCGGCTTAACTCAACTCTATGCCTTGCGATACGGAACTGTTCCCGTCGTCCGCAAGACCGGAGGGTTGGCTGACACGGTGACGGATGCGGCCGATACAGACGAGACCAGGGGAGCAGGGACTGGATTTATCTTTGATGAAGCGACCAAGCCGGCATTTCTGGCAGCGATAAAGCGCGCATTGCTGACTTTTCGCGAGCCGATCGCCTGGCGCCGGCTGCAACTTGCAGGGATGAGCCAGGATTTCGGCTGGGAAGTCAGTGCGCGAAAGTATATTGCGCTTTACCGGACGCTATCCGGTCTTACAGGCCCAGAGGATGTGGGATATGATGCGGCCGAAATCGATGAGCCTTGGCAATGCGAGATTCGTTCAGCGCAAGGATGGGCGTAACATGGATTACATTCCCGATGATCTAGTTCGTCAGCGCAGCTATGAGATTTGGCTGCGGGACGGGTGTCCACATGGTCTGGCAGTCCAGCATTGGCTGGAAGCAAAAAGTCAGCTCGATGCAGAGTTTCGGGCAGCGCGCTTTCCGCACGCCGACTGCGATTGCCGGAAAATCGTTCTACCGCGCCCCAGCATCTCACGGTTGCCGCATAAAAAACTTTCGCTTCGTATCCCATCCGATCAGCGCTCTGCGGCAGCCTAATTGGCCCAGCGGATCAGCGTCAGTTCGGCCGGCAACTGTGCCGCCGCGTGATAGGGTACGATGCGCACCGTGTAATCTTTCGCTGGCCGGATGGCGGGAACCAGTCCGGCATATACATGGCCGTTTATGGCACCGGGCACTTCCTGCTCTTTGTGAAGCGATATCGCTTCGGCGGGCGCCTTGCCGCGAGCGTCGGCGAATAGCTCGACCCGAACGTCATTACTATCAATATCCCCCAGGAATATCGGGACGGAAAACCGCCACTGATCTTTTTCCTGAGCCGCACTTGCCTCGCCTATGTGAAGACTATGCCAATGCCGGCGTAGGCGATGCTCCCAATTGTTAAGTTCGCGCGCGATTTTGCAATTCTCAGCCCGACGCGCCCGCGTATGCTTTACGAGCGGCAGGTAGGCTATCTCAACATAGTCATGCAACATCCGGGCGCTGTTGAAGATCGGTGTCAGGCTGGACATGCTGGCCCGGATGCGTGCCAGCCAGGCCCGAGGAAGTCCGGTGGAATCGCGGTCGTAGAATTCAGGAATAACTTGCTGTTCCAACACGGAATAGAGGCTTTCCGCATCCGCCTGATCTATCTGACGCGCATCGCCGCCCCGACCGTCACCAATGGCCCAGCCGACATCCGGCCGATACGCCTCGTCCCACCAGCCATCGCGAATGGAGCAGTTCAGCCCACCATTCACCAACACTTTCATGCCACTGGTGCCGCAGGCTTCCCATGGACGGCGAGGCGTGTTTACCCAGACATCGACGCCTTGCACCAATTCCTGGGCTAGTGAGATATCGTAATCCTCCAAAAACACCACGCGACGGCGATGGGACGATTGCCGCGCCAATTCAATCCAGGCGCTGATCATGTCTTTGCCCTGGGTGTCCGCCGGGTGCGCTTTACCGGCGACAACGAGCTGAACGGGAAAGATATCGTCGCGCAACAATCTATCCAGCCGGGCCAAATCGCTCAGCAGCAGATTGGGCCGCTTGTATTCGGTGAACCGGCGGGCAAATCCGATCGTCAATACGTACGGGTCGAGCACACTATCCGCTTGGGCGACGATTTCCGGCCCAAAACCGCGCTCACGTAATTGTGTACCGAGATGGGCGCGCGCGACCTGAACCAGCCTTTGGCGACCTTCGCCGCGCATCGCCCATAAATCCTCGTCCGGCACCTTTGTGATTTTTTGCTGAAGATCTGCGGGCAAGCTTCGCCACCGTTCTTGGCCGCAAGCTTCCGTCCATAGTCTGTCGGCCGCGATAGAATCCCAAGTGGGTGTATGCACCCCGTTGGTGATGTGGCCAATTGGCACCTCGCAAGCCGGCCAGCGCGGAAAAAGGGGTTGGAAAATCCTGCGGCTAAATTCGCCATGCAACTGGCTCACGCCAAGAGTAACAGCGGAGCCACGCTGTGCCAGGTAAGCCATGTTGAACAATGCTTCTTCTTCAATCTCATTCTCGCGTCCCAAGGCAAGCAGATCTTCTACGCCGGTGAGGCCGCCGGTTTGGCTGCATTCCAGGCAAAACAGGTATTTTCGTAGCATGTTGGGGGGAAACCGATCGAAACCCGCCGGAACGGGCGTATGGGTGCTGAATACATTTCCGGCACGGCTGGCCCAGAACGCATCCCAAAAAGATATATTCTCTTTTGCAGCAAGGCTTCGTGCCTTCTCGATGACAGCGAAAGCAGCATGGCCCTCGTTGATGTGGCAGATTTCCGTGGCGGGATGTAAAATCTCAACGGCGCGCCATCCGCCCACGCCAAGTACAATTTCCTGCATCAAGCGAGTTTCGCTGCCTTCACCATAGAGCTTGGCGGTAATGCCGCGGTCGACCGGGCTGTTCAAAGGCTCGTTGCTATCAAGAAGATATAAACGCACCCGGCCAATCGTGGCCTGCCAGACTCGCAATTGAACAGTTCGTCCTGGCAGCGCCAGCTTGATTTTCAGCCAACCGGTTTGGGGAAGAATAACCGGTTCGACGGGCATGACCGCCGGCTCATTGTAAGGGAAAAGTTCGTGCTGGCGTCCATTGGCATCAATGATCTGGCGGAAATATCCTTCCTGGAAAAGCAGGCCCACACCAACCACCGGCACATTCAAATCGCTGGCGGTCTTCAGAAAGTCTCCTGCCAGCACGCCCAAGCCGCCCGCATAGAGGGGTAGGGCCGCTCCAATTCCAAATTCCATGCTGAAGTAGGCGACACCTCCCAAAGCGTCGGAGACGTGTTGAGTGGGGAACCAGCCAGGATTATCAAGACTGTTGCGACGGATAGTGCTGAATGAAGATAGCGTGCGACAGAACTCCTCGTCTGATGCCAGTTGCTGTAGCCTCTCACTCGAGGCGTTCTGGAGTACGCTCCAAGGATTGCGAGTGCGCAGCCACAATTCAGGATCGACCTGCTCCCAGAGAGCGTCCGCAACGTGGCTCCATGTCCACCGCAAGTCGAGTGCAAGATCGCGCAGCGCTGAGAGCGTGGGCGGCAAGCTTGGAAGAGGAAGGGCAACCATCTCGTCTCATTACTCAAGCGAACTGCGATTGATTATTGTCAAATAATCAAGCGTAACCGCTTTGACGCCGATCAAGCGCTGAGCCCTAGATTGGTCGGTCTCGCAAGCCAAAATGATGCAATATCTTGGCCAGAGCGAGCTCGCCAAAAACAAAAGCAAGCAAAACAGCCAGCAAATCGAGCCAGGAGAAGGTCAGAAAGGTTCGCAAAACGAGGAGGGGAAGCGCAGCTTCCGCAAACTGATCCAATCCCGGTGCGGGCATACTGGGGCCGATGCCCAGCCGGCGCTTCATAAAGCTGGTAAGCAGATCACCGGCCATGGCGGCGATTCCGGCATGCAATCCGGCATCCACGGGCATGGAAAGAAGGGGTGCGGTCAGGCTGCTGGCCAATATTGCCGCGATCATACCAACCCAGGTCTTGGAAGGCCCGAACAGAAACCTACCGTCGGCGAGCCTGATTCCATTATCTACCGCGCGAAATACGCGATCCTGAGATGCCCACCGCATAACTTGCGGCGCAGAGTTGGCTACCGCCACCAAAATCAACAGCTTGAAATCAACTTCCAGGTTCAGGTAACTCATCTCAGGATTTGGCGAGCGCCCGCTCGATTTCGTGAAGCGGCTTCTTCACATAATCTCGCGCCAGTTCGTCCATTAATGCCTTGGCAACCTGCCTTGAAAAGAAGGGGCGGATCTGACCCAGAGCGCTCGCCGGCGCAATCACAACCAGCTGCTTTATCCGTCCGTCCGCAACTTCGCGATTGATGACAGTTGCGAATTCTTTCAGGAAGGAAACTGCCCGTTGCCTATGAAGATCGTTCTCTTCTGTGGCGGACCGTCTGCCGGCGCTGGAAAATGCGCGGCCTGGCCGCGCGGTTCCCTGCTCATGCGACAGCGGATTCTTCTGCTCACTTACATGCCGTGCTTCCAATTTGGGGAAAATCTGATCGCCCCGGTTCTCCAGAAGCATTGCCTTTTGACCGTCACATATTGCGAGCCAGAGGCCATGACGCAAAATCAACTCAGACATAGCGCTCCTTTCTGATATTCGGGCGAAGCCAACCCCGCATTTTAGCCGTGATGCGCAGCAAGCGCCTTGAGCGCCGCGTTCGCGGTTTTCTGTGGCGCCTTTGCGGCAATATCGCCAAGCCCCAGCATGCCCACCAGCCGGTAGTTTTCGTCGATAACCGGCAGGCGGCGGACGCGGGCCTTACGCATTGACGTAACGGCTTTTTCGACCGCTTCCTCCGAACGACAATAGACGATCGGCCGGGTCATGACGTCGCGTGCAGTCATGAGGTCTATATCACGTCCCCTTCCCAAGGCCCGGCAGCAAATGTCGCGGTCCGTCACCATTCCGATCAACTTGTCGTTTTCTCCGATCGGGATGGCGCCGATATCCGACTCGCGCATCTTCCGCGCAACAGTTTTGAGTGGCACATCCGGTCCCACCCAGATCGTGCCTTTGTGCATGATATTTTTGACCTTCATGCTGTTACCTCCTTCGCTCCAAAAAAGAGTAGTGCCCAGCTCCATACGGAGAATTGATCCGGCGCAAACGCCCGGAGGGCCGGTCATGAAGGCAAAAATTATGTGGCGATGTTCTGGCGGCAGAGGAGTTGCACGCTACCAATTGCGATACATCGCGTCAGCGCCATAATCCAATGCGCCTGCGATATGTGCGACTGTGAAGGTGGCCATGGAATGCAGGTTGCGGGCGCCTCCAGGCTATCGGATGTATTCTCCAACCCGGAAGCATACAATTTGTAGATGTTAACTATACCGGGGAGTCCGCATATACTTACTGGGTTGAGGTGTTCTGCGATGGAAACCAGAGAGCATTGGCTTGCTGAGCAGAATCTTTATCGCCTTCTGGATCGCCTCGACCGGGAGGGCGATGCGCAAAATTGCCGCCTGCTCGCCAAAGTGCTTTTGACCGAGGTGGACAGATTCGCGCAAATTGCCGGGAACCAGGACAATTTCGATAACTACATCGCCAAAGTCGATGCGCTTGCTGAGAAATTGCGCGTCAAGGTGGGCAGCGAGACTGTAGCGGCACAGCCATTGTTCCAAATGACGCTGGAGAGTCTTTCTCAGATCAAATCTACGCTTCTCTCCTCTCGCAATTTTATGTGCCGCGATATCGATAAGCGCAAAGATATGTGAGCCGCACTTGCGACTGATTTTGAAGAGCGGCCCATAGCAGAGCCGGAATGATCTGAATCAAAGCCATCTCGCTGACATTGTCTCAATCTTGCATTTGCAATTCTCAAGGAGGATCAGCATGTCATTGCGATTGCAGACAGATTTACAATTGCGGCAGGATGTTCTTGATGAGTTGGACTTTGAGCCCAGTGTCAATGCTGCTCATATTGGTGTGACCGCGAAGAACGGCGTCGTCACGCTTAGTGGTCATGTGGGAAGTTATGCGGAGAAGATCGCCGCAGAACAGGCCGCCCGGCGGGTCGTGGGTGTCCACGGTATCGCCCAAGAGATCGAAGTGCGCTATCCGGGCGACAAAAAAACTGCCGATGACGAGATAGCGGACCGGGCGCTCAGTGTACTCAAATGGAATGCCGTCGTTCCTTACAATGTAGTCCAGGTCAAGGTTCAGGATGGCTGGGTTACATTGCTGGGTGAGGTGGATTGGCAATTTCAGCGCGAGGCCGCTGAATCGGGAATCCGGAGATTGTCCGGGGTGGCCGGCGTAAGAAACGATATCACGCTCAAGCCTCGCGTTCAGCCGACCGACGTCAAACGTAAGATCGAGGATGCGCTAAAGCGCAGCGCGGAGGTAGAAGCTGCTGCCATTCACATTTCTTCCTTGGGCAACGGAAAGGTGGCGCTCGAGGGGAAGGTGCATGACTGGCAGGAGCGGGATGCCGTAAAGCGGGCGGCCTGGTCGACCGCCGGCGTCACCTCGATCGAAGACCGTTTGCAAATAGCTTGAATATCCATTGCCGGCCCGGTGGACGGCCGGGCCGGCACATATCTCAAATCTGCGCGCGCCAATTGTCTATTTAATGCCACGCTTCGGCTTCAGGCTTACGATAAAGGAAGCGACATCGCGGATTTCCTTTGGCGTGATTTCCCCAACCGGCATTCGCGGATGCTTGGAGCGCAAGAACGCCTCCAGGGATGATTGATTTGTTTCGGACCGGGCTGCGATGGACGCAAAGGACGGCACGACTTCACTACGCAACGTCATGTCGCCGGGATCGATATTATGGCAACTCATACACCAGCTCTTGGCCAGATATTCTCCGCGCACTGGATCTTGCGAAAAAGCCTTAGGGCAAAAAAGGAACAAGCCCAGA
>JAFKFG010000020.1 GCA_017307355.1 Alphaproteobacteria bacterium | reverse complement strand
TTCTGCGGGCGGCGCGCGCCTTTCGCGATACCGGCGAGGTGCCGCCGGGCGTCGACACCCCGGAGGTCTTCATCGACGCGCGCAGCGGCTACTTCCTCGCAGAGCCGTCCCAGCCCTGGGAAGCCCTCTACGCGAAGCAGCTCGCCGCAGCCGTGCGGCCCGTGGGCACCCCTATCGACGCGGAGATGGCTTGAATGGACGACATGCCTCCTGACCGCAGGCGCGCCATGGAGTGGGACTGCGAGCGCGCAGTGACACGCATGTATGGCGGCGTGGATGAACGCCGATACGACGAGGTGGCCGCCCAGTACGCCCCGGCGGGCGTGTGGCATCGGCAAGGCAAGGCCCTGGCCGGCAGGGACGCGATCCTCGCCGCGCTGAACGCACGCACCAGCACCCAGATGACGCGCCACCTCCTGACCAATTTCACGGTGAACGCCTCAGGCCCCGGCACCGCGCGCCTGAGCTGCTACCTCAACACCTACGTGCATGACAGCATAAACACCGTCTGGGCCAATCTCACAAACGCAGATGCCGGCGTCTTCCAAGTACCGGTGTTCATTGCGGGTCCAGCCGACGCACTGCACGTCGCAGAAACCGCGCCAAACCTGAACAAGGGGCACAACAATATGTTTGTGCCCTATGTCAATGTTGATTGGGTGAATGGCGACATCGAAGTCATTTCGACAACGTCCTACCTCAATCACCGGCATCTGAGCTGGAACGACGTCACCACCGGATACTTGTTCCCATACCTCGGCGCGAAAGTCCCCCGGCCAGGGGACAAGGGGTATGACGAGTTGACCGATCAGTCGGAAAACTACACCCAAGAAATCCGGGTCCAGTCATTGGACCAGGACTCGCCCTTCCATTGGGTTGCAGGCGTCTTCTACAGCAAGGACTATCAACGCTCCTTCGAGGTTGAGGGGGACAACTTCCTGCAGCTCGCGCCCTGTTTTTTCGGCGTTTGCGCGGGGGATGATCCGTTTCCCGGCACCAGTGCTTTTTTGAACAATTTCGGCGTTCCCAGTTTGGCAAACGGCGCGACCTACGTTTCGCTCAGCCGCGCGAATGAAGCGCAGTTGGCCGGATTTGCGCAGGTGGACTATAAGATTATCCCGAGCGTTACTTTGACGGTCGGCGGGCGTCTTTCACAGAACATGTTGTCGGTCTTTACCACGCAGGACGGACCGGAAAACAATTTGAACGGCCCGTACGGAGCGGCCTGTCCTCTGGCTGGCGGTTGCACACCCGGCCAGCCGCCCTTTGATCCCCAATACGCAACTGCCCAACTCAAGGATAACGAACTCGTTTTTACCCCGAAGTTTGGTGTCAGTTGGCAAGCGGATGACGCTGATCTGTTTTATGCGTCGGTGTCTCGCGGCTTCCGCCCGGGTGGCGCCCAAGTCCGACTTCCTGCGGCCTGCGACGCACAGCTGATCGCTTTCGGGTTTAAAGATGCCAACGGCAATGCTGTGTCGCCCACATCTTATCACTCCGACACGGTATGGAGCTATGAACTGGGGTCAAAGAATAGCTTCTATGACGGCGCGTTAAGTCTCGATAGCAGCGCCTATCTGATACACTGGAACAAAATCCAGACGAATATCGGCTTGCCGGATTGCGGCTACAACACCGTCGCGAATGAAGGTTCGGCGACATCGAAAGGTGTGGACGTTGCGATTTCGGCGAGGCCGGCGCCCGGCCTCAGCCTGTCGGCCGCTTTCGGTTACAATCAGGTTCACTTTGATGTCACCACGCCCGCCTTCGTTAAGGGGCAAACTGTTCCTGGTGCAGGTTCGCCCTATACGGCCGTTTTCTCTGGCGAATATACCATCCCGGTGGACGCAGAATGGTCGCCCTACGTCCGTGGCGACTTCACGTGGCAGAGCAAACCCTACTTCGTGGGGTCGTATCTGCGCGGTAGCCCGTCATACGATCCTTTGAGTGTGCCGCCGACTTCACAAGGCCTCTTGGACGCCCGTGTGGGCGTCAGAGTTGATACCTGGGATGTATCGCTCTTCGCGAACAACCTTCTGAATTTCAACTCGCCGAATTCCGTGGATCACGTGCGACACAGCTCATTGTTCACGGAGGGCTTCGTCAGGCCGCGGACGATCGGAATTACAATCTCTGATAGATTTTGAACCTCGAGTCCCTCCGGTGCGACCGGAGGGACTTACCGGTCGTGAACGGCAGCCACTGACGCTTTTGCTGTACATGTGATCTATATGCTTCAAGAGCGCTTCCAGAACTTCCGGTCGGCACACATTTCATTGGGTTTGGTGCTATTGCTCTCGCCGCTGTTGGCAACGATCGGGCCGGCAGTTGCGCAGGAGGCTTTGGATACCGCCTCTGCCGGCTCTGCCACCTTCGTCAAGACTTGTGCTGGCTGCCATGGGTCCGAGGGAGTCGGCGGCGAGCACGGACCAACGCTGCACAGCGATTCGTTCTGGTCCCAATGGCAGGGCCAGCCGCTCAGGCGCCTTTACAGCCGCATTATCAGCACTATGCCACAGGACGATCCGGGGGCGCTGACTGAGCAACAGGTGCTGGGCATTGTCGCCTATTTGACGCAACTGAATACTGGCACTGCACCCAATCCGCCTGTTGCCACCGCGAACGATCTAAACAGCATTCCGGCAGCTCCAGCGACAGGGGCCGCGCCAAAATAGCACCGAGTGGAGACCCTGATGGCTGACGACAATGTGCCCACGTCAAAGCGTGATGAACGTCTGATAGACCGCCGAGACTTCATGAACGGAGTTGCAATCACCATTGGGGCCTCGTTGTGTCCAGTCCACGAGGCATTCGCTCAAGATGCAGGTCCGGACGCATCGCCGATCGACCCTCTCTTGAAGGACGGTCTAACGCAAAACGATCGTCGATATTACCCGCCAGCTTTGCATGGAATGCGAGGTAGTCATCCGGGCTCTTTCGAAATTGCCCATCATGTTCGCGACGACAAAAGTTGGCATGAGACTGAGCGGCCGCTGGATACGCGGGAGCAATATGATTTGGTGGTCGTCGGAGGCGGGCTAAGTGGTCTCGCTGCCGCCTATTTTTATCGCAAGCAGAAGCCGGATGCTCGTATTCTGGTGCTCGACAATCACGATGACTTCGGCGGGCATGCAAAGCGTAACGAATTCAAAGTTGGGGACCGGTTGCTGCTTGGCTATGGCGGTACCCAGTCAATCGAGGCGCCAGGTCGATACAGTGACGTCTCGAAAGCACTGCTGAAGGATATCGGCATCGACACTCAGCGTTTTTACAAATACTACGACCAGAAACTCTTCGATTCACTGAAGCTTGCGCCCGCCATCTTCTTCGACAAGGAGACATTCGGGTCCGACAGGCTGATCGCAGGGCCTGGCGAGCTCCCGATAGCCAATATCCGCCAGTTCATGTCCACAGAATATATCAATCAGATGCCGATTGCCGATGCAGCTCGGGTGGACCTCATTCGGCTGCGCGATTCCGCAACAGATTACCTGGCGGACATTCCGGTGGATCAGAAGCGCGATGCGCTTTTGAAAATGAGCTACAAGGACTTCCTGCTCAACCGGGCAAAAGTCCATCCGGACGTGCCCAAGATTTTTCAAAAAATGCCGCACGACCTGTATTGCGTCGGCATCGATGCGGTATCGGCCGAGAATTGCCGCGGGATGGGCTATCCTGGCTTCAAGGGCATGACGTTGCCCGAGCGGCGGCGCGGGGGCGGGGGAGAGGAAGAACCCTATATTTTCCATTTTCCGGATGGAAATGCATCAATCGCGCGGTTGCTTGTGCGGGCGCTCATCCCAGCCGCGATGCCCGGCAACAGCATGGAGGACGTGGTAACCGCGAAAGCGAACTACCCGGCGCTGGATGCAGAAAACAACAAGGTGCGAATTCGCCTGAACAGCACGGTCGTTGCGGCCAAGCACATCGGAGGTCCGAAATCTGCAACGTCCGTGGAAGTCACCTACGTCCGCGCTGGCAAGTCGTACCTGGTGCGCGGCGGTACATGCGTGATGGCATGCTACAACTGCATGGTGCCTTATCTGTGTCCGGAGATGCCGGAAACCCAGAAAGAGGCGCTTGCCTATGCCGTGAAGCAGCCCCTCGTGTATACCAACGTTCAGATCCGCAACTGGACCGCATTCAAGAAGCTAGGGGTCCACAACATCCATTCGCCAGGCGGATATTTTTCTACCATCACGCTCGATTTTCCCGTCTCGATGGGGAGCTACAAGTTTCCCGCCTCACCAGAGGAGCCGTGCGTCCTTCACCTCTTGCGGACGCCCTGCAAACCCGGCCTCTCCGCCAAAGAACAGTTCCGGGCTGGCCGTTGGGAGCTCTATTCGACTCCGTTTGCGACGTTTGAGAAGGAGATCAGGGATCAGTTGCAGCGTGCTCTGGAAGCCGGCGGATTTGACGCTGCGAGAGACATACAGGCCATCGCCGTGAACAGGTGGCCCCACGGCTATGCCTATGAGTACAATCAGCTGTTCGAGCCCTTAGGCCGGCCTGCCTCCGAACGGCCATGCGTCATTGGGCGCCAGCCATTCGGTCGGATATTCATCGCGAATTCCGATGCGGACGGGCATGCATACAGCAACATTGCGATTGACCAGGGATATCGGGCGGTCACCGAGGCCCTGAGTGTGGCCGACGCCACCAATCGATAATCCAGCTACTCACGGGATGCTCAATCAACTCCATGCCGACGCAGATGGCGGTCGCGACAATGGCTTAGCGACCGGCTTTGGGCGGACTCTTCATTCGCGGCATGTCGCGATGATTTCTATCGGCGGGATCATAGGCGCTGGCCTCTTTGTGGGGAGCAGCGCCGCGATTGCTGCAATTGGACCGGCCATACCGGAGTTGCAGAGCCAACCAATCACCACTGTTGGCCTGATCGGGATCCTTAACGGCTTCTATTTTGTCGTGCGCAAGCGCCGCGGTGATCCATTCTGATATCACAGCAACTTATTGGGAAAATGCCGGAGAATGCTCGAAAGTGGCGACGAGATGGACATTCTCGTAATGAAAAATCATATTGTGATCACACATGACTTATGATTGTCTTAACTGGAGGAGGAGGGTCGCGCTTCTCTCCTGTGCGCTTGACGGCGCAAGCCGCGCGTTCCTCCCACGCTCGGTTCCCCTTGACTGTGCCCCCCTCCATTTGAAGGGGGGCACCTTTTCGGGAGGATTCGGCGCAATGGACAGCGCTTCAAATAGGGGGTGGGAAAGTGGTGCAATTAAGCAGAAGAGGATTTCTCGGCGCGGCATCATTGCTGGGCGCATCTGCCTGGACACGAGCGTGGGCGGCGGAGACGCCTGATCTGATCGTCACCAACGCCAAGGTCTATACTATCGACAACGCCATGCCTCGCGCGGACGCTTTCGCCATTCGGGACGGCAAATTCGTTGCGGTGGGCAGGAATGATGAAATCACCAGCTTAGCAGGCAGCAGTACCCAGCGGTTCGATGCCAAAGGCATGACCATCGTGCCGGGCTTCATAGACTGCCATAACCACGCACCTGGCAACATTCTGCTTTACGACGTGATCGTGGGGAACCCTTACGTCGTCGAATTCGTCTCCATCCAGAGCATTATAGATAAGTTGAAAGCGCGCGCGGCGCAGCTGCCGGCCGGTACTTGGGTCGAAGGTTATTTCTTCGACGATACCAAGGTGAAAGACAAGCGCGAGCTTAACGTCCGCGATCTCGACAAGGTCTCCACCGATCATCCTGTCGCCGTCCATCACAGGGGCGGCCATACTTCCTATTACAATAGCAAAGCCCTGCAGATGGCGGGACTTACGAAGAACACTCCCGATTCTTTCGGCGGCACCTATGACAAGGATGAAAAAGGCGAACTAAACGGTCGCGTCACTGACCGAGCCCGCGTCGTTTTCGCCAAGGTGGGGGATCGCAAGACATTCAGTCCAGCAGAACGTCTACAGCGAGACCGCGAGGGCCTGGCATTCATTTCGAAGCAATTTGTCAAATACGGCCTCACTTCAGTGCACCATCAGGGTGGCGACCTGTTTGCTCTGCAGCAGGTAAGGGCAAGAGGAGATTTGCTTCATCGGGTCAGCTTCGAGACCGCCGGGGCGATGCTGGATGCCATGATCACTAATGGTATCGAGACCGGATTTGGTGACGAATGGATCCGCTTCGGCGCCACGTCTGAGCATACGGTGGATGGCTCTTTCTCCGAGCGCACCATGGCGATCAGCCGGCCCTACATCGGCATCTCGCCGCCTTATCAAGGTAATCTTACGGAAAAGCAGGAAGATCTCGACGCTTGGGCCGACAAGGTCAATCGAGCCGGCATCCAAATGAACTGCCACGCCAATGGTGATGTCGCCATCGATCATGTGCTGACGGCTTATGAGAATGCATTGAAAGCATTCCCGCGCCCTGATGCACGGCCTAAAATCACGCACTGCAGCCTCATAAACGACAATCTTCTTGCGCGCATCAAGGCGCTAAACGTCGTTCCGGCTCTTTTCACGACCTACGCATATTACAACGCCGACAAGTTCCATTTTTACGGCGAAGACATGATGAAGCACATGATGGCCTATCGTACGTTGCTTGATGCTGGGGTTCGAGCCGCGGCAGGGTCGGATTTCAGCCCCGGCCCGTTTGATCCGCTTATGGGCATACAAGGCATGGTAACGCGCCATGGCTGGAATGGCGAAACTTGGGGCGCCAACCAGAAGATCACCGTCGACGAAGCACTGCGCGTAAACACCATCAATGGCGCTTACAATAGTCACGAAGAGAATATTAAGGGCTCTATTACCGCCGGCAAGTTGGCGGACTATGTCATTTTGGCGGAAGATCCGCACACGATTGATCCCGAGAAGATCAAGGACATCAAAATCGCCCGGACCGTGACAGGTGGAAAGACGGTTTATCAGGCCTGAACCCGAAGGACGTGCCGGAGCTCGGGGAGGAAGGGTGGAATTCGATGGCCGCTGATCAGGATAAAGACGGTATCACGAGAAAAGACTTTCTCCATGGTCTTGCGGCCACCGCTGGGGCCATGGCCTTGGCGGACGAACCGCTGAAGGCACAAGCGCTGGACAATCCGGACGATACGACCAAGACGGCATTTCAAGCTCTGGGAATTTCCGAGAAGGATCCGCGATATTATCCGCCGGCACTGAGCGGGATGCGGGGAAGCCATCCTGGTTCCTATCCGGCAGGCCACGCACTTCGAGATGGCGAGATCTGGGTGAAGCAGTCAGCCACCGACACAGGCGAGGCTTATGATCTCGTGATCGTCGGCGCCGGGATCAGTGGTCTATCCAGCGCTCATTTTTATCTTAAAGAACGCCCCAACGCCCGTATCCTGATCATTGAGAACCATGATGACTTTGGCGGCCACGCCAAGCGGAACGAATTTCGCCCAAATGGGCGTCTGTTAATCGGCTATGGCGGCACCCAGGCGATCGAAGGTCTGGGTGGATACAGCGCCATCGCAAAGGGGCTTTTGGACGATATTGGCATCAGGACTGAACGCTTTCACGAGTTCTTCGATCAAGGCTTCCGCGCAAGGCACGGGCTCGCGAATGCTGTGTATTTCGACCGGGAAACCTTTGGCCGCGATGCATTGGTTCCTGATCATTCCATTCCACCGGATAATGGGGTTTCGTTTGGGCAGCAGATCGATATCGCCAAATATGCCGATTTTTTAGGCCGTACCCCGCTTGCGGATCAGGCGCGCAAGGACGTCATCGCCTTACAAACCGGTACGAAAGACTATCTCCCGGGGAAGAGCCTCGAGGAAAAAACCACCTATCTTCGGCATGTGAGTTACGCGGACTTTCTCGGAAAGACGGTCCAAGTCCATCCGGACGTCATCAAGTTTTTTCAACAGCGAACTCACGGCGGCTATGGTATGGGGATCGATGCCGTTGACGCGATGGTCGGCGCGCAAATGTCCGCGCCCGGTCTCATGAAGGGCATGGGTTTTCCGCAGCGCCGGGGTCGAGGCGAGCCCTATATTTATCATTTCCCGGACGGAAATGCCTCCATCGCTCGTCTGCTGGTTCGCCAACTCATTCCAGGTTCGGCCCCGGGGAACGATATGGTCGATATCGTCACTGCCAAATTCGACTATCCGGCTCTCGACAAGCCGGATAACCGGGTGCGCATCAGGTTGAACAGCACGGTCGTGAGGGCCCGCAATACGGATGGCGGCGCCGAGCTAACCTACATGCATGAAGGCAAAGCCTTCAGGGTCCGAGCAAAACAGACCATCTTGGCATGTTGGCACATGATCATTCCGTACCTCTGCCCCGAGTTGCCGGAAAAGCAAAAAGCCGCAATGCACTCCAACGTCAAAGTGCCGCTTGTGTATGGCAGCGTTCATATTCGAAACTGGAAAGCCCTGAAGTCTTTGGGGGTCGGATACACTTATTGTCCGGGTGCTTATTTCAGCGAAGTGACGATGGATTTCCCGGTGAGTATGGGCGATTACCACTTCACTGACAGTACGGACCAGAGTTGTGTACTCCATCTTGTTCGCACCCCATGCGCGCCGGGTAAGTCGGCACGCGATCAGCACCGGGCGGGTCGGTACGAGCTCTATGCGACGCATTTCTCGACATTCGAGGAAAAGGTACGGGACCAGCTGGGCCGCATGTATGGAGCTGGCGGCTTCGATGCAAAGCGGGATATCGAGGCAATCACCATTAACCGTTGGCCGCACGGGTACACCTACTTCCACATGCCACTCTGGGACGGTGATGTGCCCGAAGATCAACGTTTCAATGTCGTGGCGCGGCAGAAATTCGGAAGCATAGCGATCGCCAATACCGATTCCGGCGAGGATGCGGAAACGAATTACGCTATTGAACAGGCGTTCAGGGCGACCAAGGAGCTGCTCGCATAGCGGGAATCCTCTTGGTCGTCCTGCAAAAGGACAAGGTCCAGCGCGAAAGGCTTGCGCCGGGCATGAGGACATCTCCCAAGGCATAGCGGCGCCCCAAGGGCGCCGCCAGTCCAAATCAAGCTGCTTTCGCGAGCCTGCCGATCTCCACCCGCCACACATCGGGTCCCTGCTGGACATAGATCCAGGAAAGCTGTCCGGGATGCTCTGCCTCGAGCTGGTAATAGAGCGGCTTGGGATCGTGGTCGTTGACCAGGATGAAGGATGCTCCCGGCTTCAGGGCGTCCACCAAGTTGAAAATCTTGGCGTGACGCTGGGCGGGCACCAGGCTTCGGACATCGATGATTTCGGTATGGGACTGGGTCATGGGGATTTTCCTTAGCTTGAACAATTTCTCCACTTACGACATCGGGAAGCGTTTTCCCTAAAAGAAATATAATCAATATATCTTTTAGGGAGAACGGCGGATTCGGAAATGCTGCCATGCTAGATGGGCCTTTACTTACAAGCGGGAAATACAGGCTCGGTTCCGCCAAAGATGCGTTTGTACGATCGGATATTTCTGATAGGCATAGTGGCGCCGTGGTCTTACCGGCCGCGACAGAACGGGCTTGAGGCATGCGCCTGACCACGCTTTCCGACTATGCGTTTCGCGTCCTGATGTACGCAGGGACGACGGGAGAGCGTCTGATTACGATCGAGGAGACCGCGGAAGCCTATAATATCTCGCGGACTCATTTGATGAAGGTGGTCAATATCCTCACCAAGACGGGCTATCTGAGGGGGGTGCGGGGACGTTCAGGCGGCATAACGCTAGCCAGGCGCCCGGAAGACATCAATCTGGGAGCGGTGGTGCGGGCGACGGAGCCAGATTTTGCCCTGGTCGAATGTTTCGCCACCGGCAACCAATGCATCATCACCGGATGTTGCCGGTTTCCGAACGTCCTGAATGAGGCGCTCAACGCGTTCATCGCGACTCTGGATCGGTATACCCTGGCGGATCTGATGCTGACGCAGCGCGACTTCCGCACTCCGCACATCCGCTCCGGCAAAAAGCGGGGACCCGATTTTGCCGGCGCGGGCCGTCAACCGGCCGGTCCATCTTCGTCATCGAAAAGGACCCGCTCTGCGGCGCCGTCCAAATCCTGATACTGCCCGTTCCGGAGAGACCAGAGAAAGGCGACAAGTCCGGCGGCGCCCAGCGCGAGCGAAATCGGGATCAGATAGATCAGCACACTCATTCGGCGAACTGGACAACAGGGGTGCGCCTTCGCAACATTCGGCCCTGCCGGCCAGATTTTCCGGCGCGGCCGCTGTTGAGACGCAAAGCGTTGGCCACCACGGCGAGGGACGACACCGACATCGCTAGCGCCGCGGCTAGGGGCGTGACAAGGCCCGCAACCGCGAAGGGAAGTGCGATCGCATTATAAAGGATGGCGAGTGCAAAATTTTGCCGGATCAGCGTTCTGGCACGGCGGGCGACGGAAAGAGTAAAAGGAATTGCTTCAAGCGAGGCGCGCAGAAAGACGAAGTCGGCGGCCTGGCGCCCCACATCCGCCGCATCCGAAGGCGCCATCGAGACACAGGCTGCCGCCAGCGCGGGCGCATCGTTAAGGCCATCACCCACCATCAGCGTTTTCCGGCCGGCAGCGGCCAGCATCTGGAGTCGCGTCACCTTGTCAGCAGGAAGCAAGCCCGCTTCGAATTGTGTCACCCCGAGCCGGGCGGCTATGTCTGCGACGGCGACGATGTGGTCGCCGGAGAGAATGGCGGTCGCACAGCCTTGCTCGGTCAGCGCGCGGATCGCTGCACCTGCGCCAGGGCGCAGCCGGTCATCAAAATGGAAATGCGCGAGACACGCACCGTTCCTGGATAGAGTCGTGCAGGAGGAGGACGCAATTTCCTGGATATGCCGCGGCGCGTCCAACACCCAATCGGACCGACCCAGCCGGATCACATCTGATCCGCAACGGCCTTCGATCCCGCGGCCGGGCAACTCGCGGACATCCGTCACGATTGGCGCGGGACCATGCCGGGCCGCAACCAGCGCGCGCGCATAGGGATGGCGCGAATGCGCCGCCAAGGCGGCGGCAAGGCCGAGATGTGTGGCGGACGGCTGGCGCAGCTGCGGTTCGCCGGATGTGAGGGTTCCTGTCTTGTCGAACACCACCGTATCGACATCCGCCAGGCGTTCCAGTCCCGCGCCGTCCCGCACCATGACCCCATGCTCGAACATCCGGCGGGCGGCGACGACTTGCACGATGGGTACGGCAAGACCGAGCGCACAGGGACAAGTGATGATCAGTACCGATACAGCAATCTCCGCCGCGCGGTGGATATCGCCGCTCGCGAAAGCCCATCCCAGAAACGCCAGCAGAGCCGCGCTGTGCACCAGCGGCGCATAAAGCGCGGCGGCCCGATCCGCCACCAACTTGTAGCGGGAGTGTCCGGCTTCGGCCGCCGTCATCATCCGCGTCATTTCCGCCAGGAAGGATTCGCTTGCCGCGCTGCGGGCTTGCAGCCGCAGCGGCGCCGTCAGATTCAGTGTTCCGGCTTCGACCGCCATGCCGGGCGCGGTGGCTTGGGGCGCGCTTTCCCCCGTCACCAGGGAACGATCGAGGTCGGAGGTTCCCGAAAGAACTCGCGCATCGACGGGCACACGTTCGCCGGCGGCCAGCAATATCGTCATGCCCGGCCGAATTTCCTCGGCAGGCAGATAAGTATGTGTTCCGTCCGGCCCTTCCATCATGGCGCCGCGCGCCGCCAGCCGCGCCAGATCGCCCACGGCTCTGCGCGCGCGGGCGCGCATCGCGTGATCCAGCGTCCGACCGATCAGAAGAAAGAACAACAGCATCACCACAGCGTCGAAATAGGCATGCTGGCCGCCTTGAAGCGTGTCGTAGAGGCTCATCGCGAAGGCGAGCGTCAGACCGATAGAAATCGGGACATCCATGTTGGTGCGCCCGTGCCGCACGGCCGACCAGGCCGAACGGTAGAAAGTCCGCCCACTATAGACAAGTACGGGAAGCGCGATGAGCGCGGACGCCGCATGGAATACCGCACGAATCCCGTCGCCTGCGCCCGCCCAGACCGAGACGGAAAACAGCATAATGTTGCTGGTGGCGAAGCCTGCAATTGCCAGCGAGCGAACGAGTTCGGCTTGGATCTTGTCGGCGCGCGGCGCTTCGCCCAGATGGGCGGCGTGGCCCACCGCGGCCAGAGCCTCGATCATGGCGGGCGGCGGTACGCCGTCGCGCCAGCGAACGATGACGCTGCGGCTCGTCAAGTTAGCGCGCGCCTCGGCCACCGTGTCGAGCCGGGCCAGAGCCTGTTCGACGGTGCGCAGGCAGCCGCCGCAATGGATTCCGGGAACTGAGAGCCGGACTTCGCGCAAATTTTTCGCGACCTGGCAGCTGGCGAGCAGAATCTCCTCGCGCGAGGGTGCGCGATGATGCGGCCCGCCGGCGTTCACGATTGCGCTCCCTCCTTTCGTTCTGCAATTTGCTGGTTTTCAGAGCCGGTTACGGGACCGCGCATGATCAAAAAGGCGTGCCAGGTCGCATGCCCCAGCAGCGGGAAAACCACGATCAGGCCGGCCAGGCCTGTGGCGACGCTCAGCACGAAAAGACCGACCACGATCAGTGCCCAGGTCAGCATGACAGGGAGGTTGTTCCACACCATCGCCATGCTCTGGCCCATCGCCGTCAGTGCGTCGGTGTGCTCGGCAAGCAGACGAGGGATCGCGAACACGCTGATGGCGAACGAAAAGGCCGCGAACAGTCCGCCGATCAGGCTGCCGACCGCCAGCATTGCCCAACCGGTCGGGCTGTAGAGCAGGAGCGGCAGGATCCCATCCAGGCCTGGAAAGGGTTGCAAGCCGAAGAAGAGCGCGTAGAGCAGAACGGCAGCCCGCATCCACAACAGCATCAGCAGGCACAGCAGCAATCCCACGAACAGGATCTGGCCGCCGGAGCGGGCCCTGACCAGAACCATGTCGCGCAAAGTCACCGGCATGCCCGCCGCCAGGTATCTGCTTTTCTCATAAAGCCCGATCGCTGCGATGGGCGCCACGACCAGAAAGCCCGAGAGTGCCGGGAAGAGGATATAGTCGTGGCCGAAACGGAAAAGGCCGCCCACCACCAGGAAGGACGCCACCGATACCAGCAAGCCGTAGGCAAGGCTGGGGCCCGGATTCTGGATCAGGTCGCGCCAGCCCGCGCCCAGCCATTTCAGCGCCGTGGCTTTAGGCAGCGCGCGGCGCCAGTCGGTCTTGGTGGCGCCCACCGCTGGTATGACAGGGGGCAGACTGTCCATGTCTCTTGCGATGGCCATGGCCGTTTCTCCTCGCGTTCAACAGGATGATTGGGCGGCCCGGAATTGTCCGCCCTGTCCGGGAAGCTTGAGATGGGGAACGCAATCGGGTTGCGAGTGAACCGATGTCCATATCAGGTGCGCGTTGGCGGCGATAAAGATGCCGATCCCGGCCAGCACCGCCAATCCCACCATCACGCGCGTCCCGACCCGAGTCCTCATCGCGCGCCGCGGCCCAGATAGAGAATATAGAGCGTGAGAATCTTGCGTTCGACCGGAGTCAAGCGCTTGTCCCAAGTCGGCATATGGCCCTGGCGGCCATTATAGACCGACTCGTAAATGGACGCTTCGTCTCCGCCATAAAGCCAGAAGCGATCGGTCAGGTCGGGCGCGCCCATCTGGGTATTTCCTTTGGCGCTAGCGCCATGGCATGCGCTGCAGTTCGCCGAGAAAACGGCTTTCCCCGCTGCCGCGTCGCCGCTTAAGGCTTCTTTCGCCGTACCCGGATGTGACAAGGAATAGACATAGGCGACCGCATTGCGAATGGCATCGTCTTTGAGCATGCCGTCGCGGCCCCAGGCGGGCATCTGAGAGACACGGCTGTCGACATGTTCAGAATTCACGCCCACGCGCAAAGTTTGCAGAATGGCGTCGGGACTCCCGCCCCACAGCCACGCCTTATCGGTCAGGTCGGGAAAGCCGGGACCACCCTTGGCCCCGACGCCGTGACAGGCGGCGCAATTGTCGCCGAATAGCGCATGGCCAGCTTGGCGGACATCCCTCATCAGTGCCGGGTCGGACCGAATGGCCGAAAATCTTTCCTTTTCGATGCGTCCGGTCCAGTCCGCGCGCCGCTCAGCTGCCGTGCGCAGGCCGGCGGCCACCGTCTGGCGTTCGTCGGCACCCAACAGGCCCTTGGTGTAAGTGGTTCCCAGCGGCCAGGCCGGCATCAGAATCCACCAGGTCAGAGCGAATGCGAACGCTGCGATCAGGAAGGCCCAGACTGCCCAAGGAACGGCGGTATTGAGTTCCTTGATCCCGTTCCACTCATGGCCCGTGGTGCCGTGTCCGGTATGGGGATCGCGCTCAATTAGGCCCATGGCCCGGTCTCGTCATTCATAATGCTGTTCTTTGCTCGGTCGAAACGTGCGCGGTTGTTCGGCCAGAAAGTGTAAAGAAGAACGCCGAGCGCGAGCAGAGCCAGGTAGAGCAGGCCCCAGGACTGGGCGAAGATCGTCAATGTCTCATGGCTGGCGCTGGTCATTTGGATACTCCCGGTTCGGACGCATGGGCCACATCGGTCAGATGGCCCAGGACTTGAAGATAAGCGACAAGGGCGTCCATCTCCGTCACCGTTCCTGGATCGCCATCAAATGCCCGCACATTGGTGGCTTCGCCGTATCGCGCGCGCACCCCATCGGCCCAGGAGCCGTCGGGATCGGTTTGGCCTTTCGCGTCGTCCGAGGCGTTCTTTATCATCGCGTCCGTATAGGGCACGCCTAACCTCTTCAGTGCGGCCAGGTCCATGGAAAGATCGACGGTGCGTAATTCCGTCCGCTTCAGGAATGCGTAGGCCGGCATGATCGATTGCGGCACCACGCTGCGCGGATTGTTCAGATGCTCGCTGTGCCACTTGTCGGAATATTTGCCGCCGACGCGCGACAGGTCGGGGCCAGTGCGCTTCGATCCCCACAGCATCGGGTGGTCATATTGCGATTCCACGGCAAGCGAGTAGGGCCCATAGCGTTCGACTTCGTCGCTCAGCGTGCGGATCATCTGCGAGTGGCAGGCGTAGCAGCCCTCGCGGATATAGATGTTGCGCCCGGCCAGCTCCAGCGGCGTGTAGACTCGCATATGGGGCGCTTTCTCGACTGTCTCATGAATGGTAAACAGGGGCGCGATCTCGATCAGGCCGCCAATGCTAGCCACCACGATGATAGCCACGACCAAGCCAATGGAATAGCGCTCAAGCTTGTAGTGGGTTCCGAACATAGCCTCTCAACTCCCCACCAGTGGTGCGGCTTGCGGCGATCCGGGCAAGGCTGGCTGCTCGGTCTGAGTCAGGTGTGCTGGCGCCGCCTGGATGGTACGCCAGACATTGTAGACGCCCACCATCGTTCCGATCAGGAACAGCAGGCCGCCAAAGGCGCGCGCGATATAATAGGGATGCATCGCCATGACCGAATCCAGGAAGGAATAGGCGAGGGTGCCGCTCTGGTTATAGGCACGCCACATCAGGCCCTGTGTAATGCCGGAATTCCACATCGCGAAGACGTAGATGAAGGTGCCCGCGATCGCCGACCAGAAGTGAAACTCCACCAGGGCGGGGGAATGCATATGCGGGCGCTTCCACAATTGCGGCACCAGATAGTAGATCGCCCCGAAGATGATCATTGAATTCCAGCCAAGGGTGCCGGCATGGACATGGGCGATAGTCCAGTCCGTGTAGTGGGACAGTGAATTGACCGGCCGGATGGCGAGGAAAGATCCCTCGAAGGTGGATAACCCGTAAAAAACCGCGGCCACCATCATGAAACGCAAGGTGGCGTCCTCGCGCACCTTGTGCCAGGCTCCATTCAGGGTCAGCAGCGCGTTAGCCGCCGCGATCCAGGACGGAATCAGCAGCATGACAGAGAAGGTCATGCCCAGGGTTTGTACCCATTGCGGCAGGGCGGTGTAGTGCAGGTGATGCGAGCCGACCCATACATAGAAGAAGGTAATGCCCCAGAAGCCTACAATCGACATACGGTAAGAATAGATCGGGCGGCCAGCACGCTTGGGCAGGTAGTAATACAGCATGCCGAGAAAGCCCGCAGTCAGGAAAAATGCCACAGCATTGTGCCCATACCACCACTGCACCATTGCGTCTTGGACACCCGAGAACAGCGAATAGCTCTTGGCTCTCGCGAGTGAAGCGGGAAGTGCCAGGTTGTTGACGATGTGCAACATCGCTACCACCAGTATGAAGGCCAAGTAATACCAGTTGGCCACGTAGATATGCGGCTCGCGCCGCCGCGCCAGGGTGCGCAGGTAAAGCGCGAAATAGGCAACCCAGACCACTACCAACCAGATGTCGGCATACCATTCGGGTTCGGCATACTCCTTCGACTGGGTCACGCCCATCAGGTAACCCGTGACGGCGATGATGCAGAACAGGTTATAGCCGACCAGCACAAACCACGGGGTCAACTGATCAGCCAATCGGGTACGGCAGGTACGCTGCATGACATGGAACGAGGTCGCGATCAGCGCATTGCCGCCGAATCCGAAGATTACGCCAGTGGTATGAATCGGCCGCATTCGCCCAAAGCTCGACCAGTCGGCATCGAAGGTCATTTGCGGATAAGCGAGAAGCCAGGCAACCCAATCACCGAAAAACATTCCGATCAATGCCCAGATCAGGGCGAGAAGAATGCCGGCCTTGATGGGCTCATCGTAATAGGATGACAGGCGATCGGCGCCCGGTTCGGGCGTGTAGTAGTCCCGGATCAGGCAGAAGGCGCAGCCTAGCCCCGTGAGAAGAACGATGATGCCGTGGATTCCGAATGGATCGTGCCGGCCCGCTACCGTCATGACGAGGCCTATGGTCGCGACAAGAATGGAAATGATGAGCGCTGCCTGGCGCTCATTTGTGGTCATCGTTGAAACCATCGGCAGTTACTTCATCTTGGCGGTTGGAGCGGGCACGGCCGGCGTCTATGTCGGAAATGGTCAAGTTCGAGTTATACAGGATAACATATATTCTATATAGATCTTAAGCGGGGCGCGACAATGTGGCATCGGTCGCAGCCTGCGGAAGGCAAGTTTTCTGGAGCATCAAAACGCGCATGGAATGCATCCACCAAGCCGGTTCCGACCAGTTTTCTGATTTTTCCCTGTTTTTCGCGGTATTTTGTCCAGAGACTGGTTCGCTGAACATGCTAGCAGCGCTCGTGACGACCCCTGATTGTCGAACTGGTCTCTAGAAAAATCCTGGAGGCGGGTTCGCGCACAAATTCAGGACTGCCACATCGGCTGCGATCTGGCGGCGCATTCGTCGATGCATCGCGTGTTCTTTGACAAAATTCTGGTGCTTAGGGAGCGCTGGCACGCTTTGTGAGCCGCTAAACATGCGAGGCGGGAGAGTCTGTATCTCGCAACCAGATGTAGATTGCGGGGATTACCAGCACGGTCAGCAAGGTGGAGGTAGCAAGCCCAAACAGGAGCGAGATGGCCAATCCCTGAAAAATAGGATCGGTCAGAATGGTGGCGGCTCCTATCATGGCGGCCAATGCGGTAAGCAGGATCGGCCTAAAGCGCGTCGCACCCGCTTCCAGCAGGATTTCGCGCAGTGGTCTTCCCGGTAAAGCGCCAAGGCGGATGAAGTCCACCAGCAGTATGGAGTTGCGTACGATGATCCCCGCCAGCGCGATGAAGCCAATCATCGAGGTCGCGGTGAAGGGTGCGCCGAATAGCCAGTGCCCCAGGACAATTCCGATAAGGGTCAGGGGTATGGGGGTCAGGATAACCAGCGGCAGCTTGAAGCTTTTAAACTGCGCGACCACCAGCACATAGATGCCCAGGATGGCGATGCCAAACGCAGCCCCCATATCGCGGAAAGTGACATAGGTTACTTCCCATTCGCCGTCCCAAAGCAGCGCGGGTTGAGATTCGTCCGCGGGCTGGCCGTGCAGCAGGATTTGTGGCCGGGGCAGCGCGCCCCAATCGTGACGGCCAACGAGCTTGTCCACCGCCAGCATGCCATAGATCGGAGCCTCGAAATCCCCTGCGAGTTCGGCGGTGATCATGTCGGCGTAATGCCCATCGCGGCGAAAGAGCATGGGCGAACCCTGTTCCTCGTGGACGCTGACGACATCGCCCAGCTCGACCACGGCTTTATTGCCCGGCTGCGCGTTGGCGGGCACCGGCGTCGAAGCCAGCTTCTGGCTCCAGGCAAGATCGGATTTGGGCAAGCGCACCACGATCTCCAGGGGATCGCGCTCGGGTCCGCGATGCGAATAGCCCACCGGCACACCGCCCAGAAGCGCGGTCAGCGTGTCATAGACGTCGCTCTGCTCGACGCCGAAATATTCCAGCTTGTCCTGGTCGATAGTAATGCGCAGGCGTGGGCGGGGCTCGCCATAGCTGTCGTCGATATCGACGATATACGGCACCGACCGGAACAGCGCCTTGGTCTGTTCCGCGACGGCGCGGCGGGTCTTCACGTCCGGCCCATAGATCTCGGCCAGGAGCGTAGCCAGCACCGGCGGACCGGGCGGCACTTCCACGACCTTGACGACGCTGCCTTGCGGCGGATTCAGGGCGGCGAGGCGGTGGCGCAAATCCAAGGCGATGGCATGGCTGGCGCGGGAACGTTCATCCTTGGCAACCAAGTTGACTTGTAACTCACCCAGCTCGGGCTGGTTGCGCAGATAGTAGTGCCGCACCAGCCCATTGAAGTTGAAGGGCGCTGGCGCGCCGGCATAGGCCTGGATCGAGCGGACTTCGGGCAGCCTCTGGGTGATGGTGGCAGCAGCGAAGAGGGTGCGCGCAGTATCCTCGATCGTGGCGCCTTCCGGCAGGTCGACCAGCACCTCCAGCTCGGACTTGTTGTCGAAGGGCAGGAGCTTGACGGTGACGTCTTTGGTCACGAAGAGCAGGCAGGCGAGCAAAGTCGCCGCAGCTACCGCGGCAAGAAAACGCTTGGCGTTCCTGCGCGACGCCACCACCGGCGCGGCCAGCCGCCGGTAGAGGGCGCCCAACCTGCCTTCGCCGTGATGCGCCTCGCGATCGCGCTTGCGCGGGGCGCGGGAGAGCTTGAGCATCGCCCAGGGCGCCACCACCATCGCCACGAAGAAGGAGAACAGCATCGCGGCCGAGGCGTTGGCGGGTATGGGCGCCATGTAGGGGCCCATCATGCCGGAGACGAACAACATGGGCAGAAGCGCGGCGACGACGGTCAGGGTGGCGACCACGGTGGGATTGCCGACTTCCGCGACCGCCTCGATCGCGGCAGTCATGCGGTCGCGGCCATCCGTCATGGCCCAATGTCGGGCGATGTTTTCCACCACCACGATGGCATCATCGACCAGGATGCCGATCGAGAATATCAGCGCGAACAGGCTGACGCGATTGATGGTGTAGCCCATCAGATTGGCGGCAAAGAGGGTGAGCAGAATGGTGGTGGGAATGACAATCAGGGTCACCCCCGCTTCGCGCCAGCCGATCACGAAGGCGATCAGAAGGACAATGGAGACGGTGGCCAGTGCCAGGTGGAAGAGCAGCTCGTTGGCCTTGTCGTCGGCGGTCTTGCCATAGTCGCGGGTGATTTCGGCATTGACGTCTGCCGGAATCAACCGGCCTTTCAGCATCTCGGTGCGCCGGGCAAGCTGGTCCGACACCACAACGGCATTGGCGCCCGCGCGCTTGGCGAAGGCCAGGGTCACGGCGGGTGCAGTACTCCAGGCCGATCCGCTCCTGACCATCGACCAGGCATGATGCTCGGCAGGGGCGGGCTCGATGACGGTCTTCGCTAGGTCGCGCACATAGACCGGGCGGCCGTCGCGGGTAGTGATCAGCAACAGGCCGATATCGGGAATGCCTTCCAGGGTGCGACCCGCCACGGCTTGGGCCATCCGTCCGCCTTGGCGCAACTGGCCCGCCAGGAAGGAGCGGTTGGCGCCCTGAATCTTGGCTTCCAGCTGCTGCAGCGTGACCCCGAACAGCGCGAGCTTTTCCGGGTCGGGCTCGACACTGATCTCCTGCGCCGTTCCCCCCGATATATACGTCAGCCCAACATTGTCGGTCTTCAGCAACTCCGCCTGGAGCTTGGTCGCCACGGTATAAAGATCGCTTTCAGTCCAGCGCGCCGCCGCCCGGGGCATGGGCGACAAGGTCACGGCGAATACCGCGACATCGTTGATGCCGCGTCCCACGATCAGGGGCTCGGGAATGCCCAATGGAATCCGGTCGTAGTTGGCGCGCAGCTTCGCCTGCACCCTGAGAATGGCATCGTCCTCACTTGTGCCGGTGAGAAAGCGCGCCGTGACCATGACGCGATCGTCCTGGGTCTGGCTGTAGATATGCTCAACGCCGTTGATGCCTTTTACGATAGCTTCCAGGGGCTTGGTGACGAGCTCGGCTGCGTCCGCAGCCTTGAGCCCGTTTGCCTGCACGAATATATCGACCATTGGTACGCTGATCTGGGGCTCTTCCTCGCGGGGAATGGCAGCAAGCGCGATCAGGCCGAAGACGATGGCGGCCAGCAGGAAAAGCGGCGTCAGCGGCGAGCGGATGGTCGCCCGCGTCAGTCTGCCGGAAAGACCGGGATTCATGGAGCGAGCAGCCTGTCGCCGGGCTTGAGGCCGGACAGGATTTCGATCCCGTCCTTGATCGCTTTGGTCGGATGGCTCTGGCCGCGTTGGATCGGCACGTCCAAGGCGGGCCCATCCCCGCGCCACAGCCGCGCATAATCAATGCCGGAGCGCGTGATCAGCAGATGCGCCGGTACGATGATGGTCTGACGCGAGCCGGCGCCAACCCAGACCGGAATCCGCTCGCCCACGAAATAATCGCTGAGGCCGGGCACAGTGGCGTCGGCCACGACATGGCCATTGTCGATTTGCGGATAGACCAGAGTGATGGTGCCGGAACGCGCGTCGTCATTCGGGCCCTGCATGGCGCCGTCCAGGCGCACGGGATCGCCGGCTTTCAAATACCGCGCGTGCCGCTCGGGGACCTCCAGCCGGAGCACAAAATCCTGCTTCGCCACCGTGGCGACGGCGTCGCCATTCATCACCACCGTGCCCGCCGTGACCGGCACGGTGATGACGCGGCCGGAGGCGGGCGCGAATATGCTCCCTTCGACGACCTGCTGCTGGATGACGGCGCGCTGGGCCCTGATCGAGTTGAGGTTGCTCAGCGCCACGTCATAGGCCGTGCGGGCCTGGTCGAAATTGTTGCGGGAAATGGCGCCCTGCGCCACCAGATTCTGCGCGCGGTCGCGTTCCACCTTGGCCTGGGCGGCCTGGGCTTCCGCCGCGCGGACTTGCGCCGCATAGGAACCGATCTGCAGCGCCAGCTTGGGATCGCCGACCGTGGCGATGACCTGGCCTTGGCTGACCCGATCGCCCTGGCGCACCTTTAGTTCCAGAATTGTGCCGCCGAGGCGGGAGCGAGCGGGGACGACATAGGCAGACTGAACCGTGGCGAACACCGCCTTTTCGTCGGGAACCCGGGATGGGGCGACCAAGAAAGTCTGCGGCGTCCGCGGCGCCGTGTGCGCCACAGACGCATGGGCCAGACCCAGCCAAGTCAATATCACCAAGAGGATATGCATCGCCGCACCGCTTCCATCTTTTCGATTAGGCGCAAACCGGCGAAGCGGCCTTGAGACAGATCAATTGGCCGGATCCCGGTAAGGCGTAGAAGAACCTGAGGAGGAACGACTATGGCTCATATTGTGGTTCTTGGTGCCGGGCTGGGCGGCACATTGATGGCCTATGAACTGGTACCGATGCTGGGTGCTTCGGACAGACTTTCATTGATCGGGCAGGATTCCCGCTTTCATTTCGTGCCATCGAATCCCTGGGTCGCGGTCGGCTGGCGCGATCGCGAGGAAATCGAGGTCGATCTTCACGATGTGATGAAGAGGAAGCGCATCGATTTCATAACCCAAGGCGCAAAGCGCGTGCATCCGACCGAGAACCGCATTGAACTTACCGATGGCACCGATGTCTCCTATGACTATCTTGTCATAGCGACCGGGCCGGACCTTGCCTTCGATGAAATCCCGGGCCTTGGCCCCCATGGCCATACCCAGTCTATCTGCCATATCGATCATGCCGAGAAAGCGTACGAGGCCTTCGAAGCCTTCACCAAGAATCCCGGTCCCATCGTGATCGGCGCGGCGCAGGGAGCCTCCTGCTTTGGGCCGGCCTATGAATTCGCTCTCATTCTGGACACCGAGCTGCGCAAGCGCCGGATCCGGGACAAGGTGCCGATGAGTTTCGTCACGCCCGAGCCCTATATCGGCCACCTCGGCCTGGACGGTGTCGGCGACACCAAGGGCCTTCTGGAAAGCGAGATGCGCAACCGTCACATCAAGTGGATCACCAATGCGCGTATCAAGAATGTCGAGGCGGGAAAGATCGCGGTCGAAGAAGTGGCTGAGGACGGCAATGTCAAGAAAACGAGCGAACTTCCCTTCTCCTACGCCATGATCCTGCCGGCGTTTCGTGGCGTGGCCGCGGTGCGCGGGGTCGAGCGCCTGACCAATCCGCGCGGCTTCGTCCTGGCGGGGAAGAATCAGCGCAATCCAAACTTCCCCAATGTCTTCAGCGTGGGAGTCTGTGTCGCCATTGCGCCGGTTGGGCCCACGCCGGTTCCGGTGGGTGTGCCCAAGACCGGCTTCATGATCGAATCCATGGTAACCGCCACGGCCCGGAATATAGGTGCGCTGCTGAAGGGCGCCGAGCCTGGCGTCGAGGCGACCTGGAATGCCGTCTGCCTGGCCGATTTTGGCGACGACGGCATCGCCTTCGTTGCCGAGCCCCAGATTCCACCCCGCAACGTGAACTGGTCGTCGCAGGGCGCTTGGGTTCATTACGCCAAAATTGCCTTCGAGAAATTCTTTCTCCGCAAGATCCGGCGCGGTGAAAGCGAGCCCTTCTATGAGCGTTGGATCATGGAGACCCTGGGAATACACCGGTTGACAGGCTCCCACAGGAGGATGAACCCATGAATATCGATCGCGCCGTTCTGGCCTTTGCCGGGCTTGTGGTGTTAGCGGGGCTGTTGCTGGGCTGGTTCTACAGCCCAGGGTGGCTGCTGCTCAGCGCCTTTGCCGGGCTCAACCTGTTCCAGGCAGCCTTCACCGGCTTCTGCCCGGCAGCCATGGTATTCCGCCGCCTGGGCCTTCGCCCCGGAGAGGCATTTCGCTAGCAGATATCTGCCCCAATCCGGTCAGCAGAATGCTATTCTACCGACGTGCGCGTGGGTTTGGCGGGTCAAAGGAAAATGTGCGCCCAAAGTATCCGGTCATTCGTGAATGATTCGAATTGTTGAACCGGTCAGCGGTAGAATTCTACAAAAAAGCGACCTGGTTCGATGAACGCGACATGGTGGTGGATCGTGGGTTCGATCACGACCGTGTCGCCCGCCGCGAGATGGCGCTCGCCTTGACGGGGCGCCTCGAGCCGATACAGAAGCCGTCCTTCCAGAACATGAAGCAGGCCCCAGGTGCCGGGTTTTGTGGAATGTGCGGCACGCAACTTCTCGGGGATGTTTTCCGGTGTGAAGTCGGGTGTACGACGATAGGCCGTTACGTTGGCAGGCAAGGCCACGGGAATATCACTCATTTTCGGTCCTTAGCATAAGGCGGCTCGCGCCATGTCAGTCGCGGCGCCAGTCGATGCAACAGGGCATTGAAGCGGCGCGCGGATGTAGGGCTCGACCGTCTGAGGATCGCGCAGGCCCGGCCAGCGAACCGGCAAGCCGCTTCGGTTTCACCAACCTCTGCCAGGGCGTACAGGCTTGCAAGGAGAACGCCGGATAGCGAGTCCGTTGTATCCGGCGGAGATGTTGAGCTGTTTGCGGGGCCGGGATTCATTGTCATCGCCTTCCACGACGCTGGGCTGCGAAATGATTCCGCGCATCGTCACTCATGAGTTCGATTGACCATTTCGGCTCGTAAGTGAGGCGAACCTCGACATTGCCGGTACCGCCGACTGATGCCGCGCAGGCACGAGCGCCCTCACTCAAATAATTGGTGGCGGGACAGCCTGGCGTGGTGGTGGTCATGGTAACTACGACGTCGCCGTTATCTGCCGCCACAACGTCGTAGACCAGGCCCAAGTCAACAATGTTGTACCCCAGCTCGGGGTCGATCACCCGTCGCAAGGCTTCGCGGATTTCCCCGGTCAGCACATCTGTTGACCGCCCCGCTGAAGCGATCGGAAGCGGCGCGGCCGTACGCAGCACCGGCGCTCCGGACACGAAATGGTCCATGATCGCTCCCAGAATCACTGGTTTCAGGTGCTGCCAATCGCTCTCGTGCTTTGTTACTGTGACATGATCGGGTCCCAACACGACGGTTGATATTCCCTGAATCTGGAACAGCCTGTCGGCAAGTGGCGAGATCGCTGCCTCTTTCCGGGTCCGGATCTCCAACGTGCGGTTGCGCAGAACCGGTTGGCCCGGCAGGAACCGTAGGCTGTTCGGATCGGTGGTTTCTTCGGTCAAGATGAACATGTTCCGTTTTTCCGATGTTGCCGATCAAGCCGTCAGGCGGCGGTGTCCGGCGGACGGCCCACGCGTATGAGAATTTTGTAGTTGATGCCGTCCGGCTCAAGCCCGCCCCGCCAAGTGTGCCCGCGCTTTGCGAGTTGCGGAAAGAGAAACATCGGCTCGCGACGCAGCAGGGCTGACAGCACCTCACCGGCTTCCATGGTTTCGAGTGCGGAGAGAATGCGCACCATGGGCTCGGGCGGTTCGAGGTCGCGATTATCCATCTGCTGAACAGGGTCCGGCCATCCCGCCGTGCTCGTGGCGGGGGCTGTCTCCGCTTCGCGTTTCACCGGCGTGCCGCTGCGGCGGAATAGGACTTCCCAATCCCCGCCACCGATCTCTTTGGCCTCGTGGGTGAAGCCCTTCGCTTCCAGGACGCCGAAAAGCGGCACCGGTTTGAACGTCGCATAGAGGCGCAGGCCCTGATCTTGTCCAAGCGCGGCGACAGCTTCCATGATTTTCCCGAACGGCTCGCCGCCGTCGCGGAGAATGGGGCGGACGTCGAGGTCAACATAACTCTGTGTCATAACATCGGGCTCCTATGCTTCAGCTGGATTCCGGAACGCAAACAAGCAGGTGCGGCCGATGCACACCCGCGGGGAATGCGGCCAGGTCGTGGATATTCAAGAGCAGGCGCGTGCGAATAAGCTGGATGATGATTGCGACGGTCGCCAGCATCATTGCGGCGGCCGCCAGGCGGAATAGCAACACGAACGACGCGAGAAGCGCTGCGGTCGCAACCCATGTGGCGGCGTAGTACAGAAAGAACCATCCACGTGCACGGCCCTCGGCGACAAGGTCCTGCACCCGGGGTGTCGAGGTTTTGCCCAGAACCGGCCCGTAGCATTCCAGCCATGTGAGGAAGGCGATGATTTTGTACAGCTTGGCGAGTCCCAACCCCGTGAGCCATCCGAACAGGACAAGAAAAGTTAGCGCGCCGATCTGCCCTGAGAATCGCTGAAGGCCGGCAAGCGCCAACGCCAAGATGGCGGCGGCAGCGAAAGAGACCAAGGCGAAGGCGGTCATTTCACTGTTCAATTCGATGATGCGGCGGGTCCGAGCGCGATAGAGGTATAGGACATCCGCGCCATAAAGGCCGAGCGCTGCAAGACTGAGAATGCCCCCAGCAAGCAGGGCGGGCGAGAGGGATGCGTCTGCTATCAGCAGCGCGAGCCCGCCCAGAATCGTCACGGCGAGTGCGATGGTACCCAACCACAAGACCATGTGCGGTCGCCCGCCTTCCAGCTCGGGTGCCAGCATGAACATCGCCAGCAGGCGGTAGCTGACGCCCATTGCCGCGAAGGTCAGCCAGCCGCCGACCCCGGCAACCACGTGAAGGGGAAGTGCAGAGCTCGCGATTTTCAGGGCGAGTGGATTGGAAATCGTCAGACCGAGGGAGAGCGCGAATGTCCCGCCCAATGCCACGGTTGCCACAAGTGAAATGAGTGCGACGCCGACAAAGCGGGCCGCCAGCGGTAACGGCCGCACCGCCGCCAATGTGCGGCCAAGATTATACAGGATGAGACCGAAGCCGGTCGCAAGCGCCGCGGTTGCGAAAGGGAAGAGGGAAAAGTTGGCGGTGAACGTACCGGCAAGCTGGAGAAAGCCGCCGAGCAATCCGGCAAGCCCCGCTATGAGAAATAGCAGAGCAGGCAACGGCAATGTATCGTTATGTAGAGGGCGCGCGACGATGACGGGCACGAATTGCAGAAGCGCGCCGCACACCAGCAGGCTGAGCCAACCGATCGCCACAAGATGCACCAGGAGGAGGGTTTCGGGCGCTCGGAGAGGCGCGGAAGGAAAGCCATATCCGGCGGCCATCAAAGCCTCGGCGCCAATCAGGAAGCAAAGCGCCGCTGCGAAATAGGACATGGTCCAGCGCGAAAGGGTGGTGCCGAGCATAGGGATGCCTCCCAAGGCATGGCGGCGCCGGATGGCGCCGCCATGATGGATCAAGCCGCTTTCGCGAGCCTGCCGATCTCCACGCGCCACACGGCGGGGCCTTGCTGAATATAGAGCCACGAGAACTGGCGGGGGTGTTCGGCCTCAAGCTGGTAATAGAGCGGCTTGGGATCGTGGTCGTTGACCAGAATGAAAGACGTGCCCGGCTTCAACGCGTCCACAAGGTTGAAAATTTTTGCGTGACGCTGAGCTGGCACCAGGCTTCGGACATCAACTATCTCGACGTGGGATTGAGTCATCGCAACACTCCTTGGTTAGAAAAATTCTCCGATTGCCGTGTCTCGATAAGTCTTCCTTCTTAAAGATGTATAGTCAATACTTCTTTTAGAAGGATTGCTGTGCATGATGGTCGCACGGCTGTAACCGCCACGGGCGAGCCATGGACGTGTACCGGGCGCTGTCGCTCGCAGGAGTATGGCCGAGGAACGCATTGTTCCTGGATGGGTCCGTAGGTAAGTGGCGGGGTATCGAAATGCAGCACTCAAATCCTGCCGACATGGTCGAACCCACGATTTGCCTATCCCGGCTTCCCATCTATTCGCGGGCGAACGAGGATAGGGAAGAATATCCAAAGAAAGAGTCCAAACGCGCCAATCCAGATGGATCCGGATGCGAGAACAATCCAATTATAGGAAACGGACAAAGCTGAGGGACCGAGCACGCGGACCAGCGCAGCCAATGAAATCAACATGTAGCAAACCGCAACGGGGCGCGGCGCAATCAAGGTCCGCCCGGTATGCCCAAGAGAAGCGCGCGTCATGACCGCCAGAATCATCGTCGTGAACGCGCCGGCTGTAAGGGCGTGGATCCATTTATCGGACCATGGCGGGGCGGCAAGAAGCCAAGCGGCTTTCAACAGGAGGCCAAGCACAAGCCACAGATACCCGAGATGAAGAATCCAGACCAAGGGATTCCGCAATGTCCGATGACCTTCCCATTGCCCAAGGCGCAGGGCGTGGATCAGCGCTGCCGCGAGCGCTATCAAGCCATTGATCTGGGACAGTGGTGCGGCAATGTCTCCCGCAAGCACCGCCAGAATTGAAACGGTAGATGCGATCTCGAGCCATTTGCGCGATTGGATGTCCACCGCCGCGCCAGGGCGAGCCAAGCCGCTACGCGTGAAAGCTGGAATAATGCGTCCCCCGACCACCGTTATCAGAATCAGGATGATATCGATGGCGATTGCTAGTCCAATATGCTCTCCAACATTCAGCAACCCCAGCCGGCCCAAATGGAAGCAAAGATTTGCGAGAAAAAGAAGAGCAAGTAGCCCGATGAAGGGGAGATTGCGGAATTTGCGTGCTTTTATCAGCGTGGGCGCCACTGCCACGACGAGAGCCGGAAAGAAGGCGAGATCGACCAGGCTGGTTGCCAAGGCAACGGATGAAGGCCAAGGCGCCATTGCGATCCTTCCCGCCAGCCAAAGCCCGGTCATGGAATATAGTGGTATCCCGGCATAGGACTTCCGGCCGGTCCAGCCAGGAACGGCAGTAAGCAGAAATCCGGCAATGGCAGCCGCGACAAAGCCGAAAAGCATTTCATGCGCATGCCAGTACATCGCCGGACCGGCTCGATCCGGCCATAGGCGCGGATTCAGGAATGCAACCAGCCAGATGATCATATTGGCAATTGCATCGAGCGCGGCGAGCAGGAAAAACGGCCGGAAGCCGTAGGCGAACAAAGCAATTTTCCGGGGCCCGCCAGTGAGTGCGGAGTGATCTGCGGCCCTGATCATCAGAGCACCAGGGTCTCGACAAGTGTTTCGGCGCCGGGAGCGGCCGTCTGGCGCCGCCGGATCAGATGCGTCGCGGCGGCCAACGCTTTCTGGCTTGCGGAATCCTGATCGGATAGGGGAATGGCTAAGCGCCCCCTCAGCGTGGCCCGGGCAAAGACGTCGCGATCCGGGCAGCATTCGATGGCGACACTGGTTCGCATCATCTGGAAATCCAGGGCTTCATTGCTCCTTCCGCCGGACAAGCCCGCTATCAATGGGACGACAAAGAGCCGTGCCGTCACAAGTGCCGAAGAAGGATTTCCAGGCAGGCCGACCACCAGCGTCTTGCCCGCGCGCCCGAACCAGACCGGCTTTCCAGGCTTAATGGCCACTTTGGAAAATGCCAGTTCCAATCCCAACGGCGCGAAGGCCAGTTTGGCAAAGTCCCTTTCTCCGACGGATGCGCCGCCTATGATGATCACAACATCGGCGATCGCCGCCAAATCCGTCGCGACATTCCGGAGCAGGCCCAGGTCATCCCTGCAGCGTAGACGCTTCACGATCTGACCGCCCCACCGCCGAATAAGGGCAGAGACCCCGAAAGAAATGCTTTCCGGAATGGATCCCGCAGGCCGATTGGGCTTTCCGGGTTCGGTCAGCTCGTCACCGCAGCACAGAATCGCAACCTTGGGTTTGGAAAAAACCTCGACCGCTGCAATGTCGGCTGCCGCTATGCCGACAAGATGCTGGGGAGTCAGCCGGCACCGCGCCGGAACGATAACATCGCCTTCCGCGAAATCTGATCCTGGCCGGCGCAGGTGCCGCCGTCCCGTGACGGCGTCTGCGATCATCGCAAACCCTTCGTTCTCCCGCACATCTTCCTGCATTATGACGCGGTCCGTGCCGGCCGGCGCAGGGGCGCCCGTAAAAATCCGGACGCAGGTACCCGGAAGGAGCGGCTGGTTGAAGTTGCCGCCGGCAAAGGATTTGCCCGCAATCTTAAGCGACACGGAGCCGTGTGCGACATCGGCGTCCCGGACCGCATAGCCGTCCATCGCCGATACCAATGTGGGGGGCGAGGAGCGTCGCGCAATAGCCGGATTTGCGAGAATCCGGCCATCGGCGTGCTCGAGCGGGATGCATTCCGTGCCCAGCGCGTGAGCTTCCTTTGAGATTAAGGCTGCAGCGTCATCAAACGAAATCAGATCGGGTTTTGCATCGGTGACGGCCGAAATTTCATGCGCAACCATTTTGAAGCCCCTAAAAATTCGTCGTGAGAGCCAGCCAAGTCTTGTGTCTGCTGGCGAAAGATGCGGTCCCTTCGTAAGTGGCATAGGCAATATCCACTCGCCAGTGCTCGTTCACGCGGGCCGACGCTTCGATATCCGTTTCGTGGCCTTCGCTGCCGGAACCATGAGCAGCATCGAAGTCGTGATACCAGGCGGCGAAAGTGATGCGCCGTTGGGCGTCGAGAAGTTGCAAATCCGCCTGATACGCCAATTTGCCGTATCTGTCGGCGATACCCTGCGGCGGAGTCGTGAGAAAGACATCGGCGTAGCCCTGGAAGGCATGGAGCGTCGCGAGTGGCGTCTGGAACCCACCTTTGCCATCCCCGCCCAGGGATTCCACGCCCCCAACAAGCGACCAGCGCGCATACTCCAGCCCAAGTTCGGTGCGCCAATAATCCAGGGCGAAATCGCGCGGATTGGTGGCATAACCCGTCTGGCGCCCGTAACCCAATTGATAGTGAAGCGAGAGTGTATCGTCGAGCGGCTGCGTGCCCGTCAGCAGCGCGCCATAAGTCGCGGTCGATAAAGCGGGGCTGTTATCAATGTCCAGCAAGTAGGCATATCCCGTCAGCTTGCCGACGCCCGTGATGTCGTAAGCTGCGTGGATCGCCTGCACATCGCCGTTGAAATGGCCTGATTGGCTCCGTTCACCGAACACGCGATTTACGCGATCCATGTAGATATATGTCGCAGAAAGTCCCTGGATGCCGCCGTAATCCAGGCGCACGGCGTCAAATGTCTGCTCGTTCTGTCGAAACGCGCTGGCGCCGATGAACCGCTGATCGTCGAGATTGACCACCTGTCGCCCTAGAGTCGCGGTCAGGCCGGGAAAGCCCGAGTAGGAGATTTGGAGGCGATTCAGGCTGAAATTCTCAGGATCCGGCACCTGCGGATAGGCGATGTGGCCATTGATCGTGTCATTGAACGCGCCGGATAAGTGCTGCGTCACCTGAACTTCAAAAAGAGCCTTGAAGGAATCGAATTCGGCGGTTTCGTACCCGAGCCGCTCGCGGGCCGTCATGGCCTCCGCGTCATGTGAAAACCCGGCCTGCCCGACATTTTCGTAGCGAAGGCGTGCATCAAGAAGCATGTGGCCCTGACTAAGGAAGTTGGCGACGGCCTCGGCATGGACGGCGGTTATCGACAGTGTCTGAAGAGCCGCTCCGGCGATCAATATGGATAGCCGGTTAAGGGCGCGCAATTTTGGCATGGCGGGTTCGCTTATAGGTCCGGCCGGTGCGTGTCCGGATCGAGCGTTTCAATCTGGCAACATTTTCGATTTGAACCTCCGACCGCGACGTCGCCACACCCAACTGTTCGAGACGCTTGAGCGATCGCGACAAAGTGGCCGGCGTTACGCCGAGATGCGCGGCCAAGTCTTTTTTGGTGCCTCGCAGTGCAAATTGGGCGCGGCCCGTGTCGGTGCCCGCATTGTCGATCAGATATTGCGTGAGCCGTGCCGCCACATTTTGCGTTTTTGTTCGCGTCAGATGGCCGAGCAGAAGTCGCCATTGCCTTGCAATTATTCGACTTACGAGCACCGCGAGTGGCAGCACCTTTTCCGAAAGCTGTCGGAAATCCGCCGCCGGTATCATGACCACGCGTAAATCCGTCACGGCTTTGGCGCTGACCATGTAGGGCAGGTTAAGCAAACTCGGGGGGAGCAGAATCACATCGCCCGGCTCCACGAACTCGGCAATTGATTCTTCCCCAGGGGCTTCAGTGACCAGGGATATCCGCCCTTCGATTAGTCCATAGACAAATTGTGGACTTTCTCCTTGCCGGAAAAGGAAAGATCCTTTGCCGATTCGCTGCTGTCCGGACACCGCGGCGAGCCGGTCCGCCAGTCGCGCGGGTAATCCTGGAAGAACCTGACGCAGGGCAGTGTTCAAATGCATTCGTCGTCCCGGCTTTGATCTTTGCAAGATCGGGGGCCGCCGATCGCCTGTCCTTGATCTAGATCAAGGACGTGCTTGTCCCAGAGCAATAATCTCTCCCCGGATCGGCAAGGTGGGGCGTGAGATTGATGGCGAGGGATAGGGGCAAGCAAGCGAGCGGCGCACCCTATAGGGCCCTGATACTCTCCACCGCCGCCTTCACCATATGCTTTGCGGTGTGGACGCTATTTTCGATCATCGGAGTCAAGATCAAGCAGGAGCTTGCCCTTGATGATTCCGAATTTGGCCTTCTCGTCGCGACGCCGGTATTGACGGGTGCACTGAGTCGCTTCTTTCTGGGCCTTATCAGCGACAAGTTTGGCGGGCGCCCGGTATTCTCGCTGCTGATGCTGCTGACGGCCATCGCCGTATACTCCGTCTCAATTGTTTCCAATCTGGCGATGTTTTTGCTGGCGGCGCTTGGTCTTGGATTTGCGGGCGGTTCTTTCGCGGTCGGTGTCTCCTATGTTTCAAAATGGTTCGATCGGAGCCGCCAGGGAACCGCCTTGGGCATCTTTGGCGCCGGTACCATTGGAACGGCCGTCACGACCTTTGGGGCGCCGCTGCTGGTCGAGGCGATCGGCTGGCGCGAAACCGTCCAGGTGTATGCGGCTGTTCTGGCTCTGGGTGGAATTCTCTTCTACGTCCTGAGCCAAGACGACCCGGTGACCGCTGCTCGTACGTCAGGGACGGTCAAGACAAAGAGTCTAAGCGAGCAGCTGGCGCCCCTGGGCAAGCTGCAGGTCTGGAGATTTTCGCTCTATTATTTTTTCGTCTTTGGGGCATTCGTGGCTTTGGCCAGTTGGCTCCCCCGCTATTATATGGGCATGTACGGCTTAACGCTCGCCAAAGCGGGCCTTCTCACGACCGCCTTCGCATTGCCGGCCGCTGCTTTCAGAGCTTTGGGCGGCTGGGTGGCAGACCGCATCGGTGCGCGCACGGTCATGTATTTGACTTTCATCGTCTCAAGCATCGCGTGCTTTATTCTTTCGTATCCCGCGACCGACTATGTCGTGCATGGCATTCGAGGTCCGATCGCGTTCTCGTTCGGCATCACGCTGTCAAGCTTCGTGATCCTGACGATCGTGCTTGGCTTCTTCATGGCGATCGGCATGGCTGCGGTCTATAAACATATTCCCGTCTATTATCCGGAACATGTTGGTGCCGTCGGCGGCCTGGTTGGCGCGATCGGCGGCCTTGGCGGCTTCTTTCTGCCCATCACGTTCGGCGTAATGAACGATCTGGTCGGTGTGTGGACCAGCTGCTTCATGCTCCTGTTCGTTCTGGTCAGCCTGGCTCTTGCCTGGATGCATGGCGCCATCCGGTTGATGGAACACAGCAAGATTCGCGCTCTTCATACGTTACCCGCCCTTCCCGAAATGGCTGAACTTAACAGGCCAAATGGCATTCTTGCCGGTCCCGACAGTGAGAGGAGTTCTAAGTGAGTCAATTTCTCGATCGCCTCACATTCTTTCGGAAATACGAAGGCAGTTTTTCCGGCGGGCACGGCGTAACCACGCGCGAAGACCGGCAATGGGAGAACGGGTATCGCCAGCGCTGGTCACACGATAAAATTGTTCGCTCCACGCATGGCGTCAACTGCACAGGTTCTTGCAGCTGGAAGATCTATGTGAAGGGCGGCATCGTTACCTGGGAAACACAGCAGACCGATTACCCCCGTACGCGGCCCGAGCTGCCAAACCATGAGCCTCGCGGCTGTTCCCGCGGTGCAAGCTACTCCTGGTATCTCTACAGCGGCAATCGCTTGAAACATCCCATGGCTCGTGCCGTGCTCGTCCGGCTCTGGCGCGAAGCGCGGAAGACCATGAATCCGGTCGACGCCTGGGCTTCGATCGTCGGCGATGCCGAAAAGCGCAAATCCTATACGTCGCGGCGTGGCCTTGGAGGTTTCGTCCGCCTTTCCTGGGACGAAGCGAACGAAATCATCGCTGCTGCCAATGTCTTCACGATTCGCAAGCATGGTCCGGACCGGATTGCCGGCTTCTCGCCGATCCCCGCCATGTCCATGGTTTCTTACGCGGCGGGCACCCGCTATCTGTCGCTTCTGGGCGGAGTGTGCCTCAGCTTTTACGACTGGTATTGCGATCTGCCTCCATCCTCACCTCAGACATGGGGCGAACAGACCGACGTTCCCGAAAGCGCCGATTGGTATAACGCTGGATTTCTTCTGCTCTGGGGGTCGAATGTTCCCCAGACGCGGACGCCGGACGCGCATTTCTACACGGAGGCCCGCTATCGCGGTGCCAAGAGTGTCGTCATCACGCCGGATTACAGCGAGGCCGCGAAGTTCGGCGATCTTTGGCTGCACCCAAAGCAGGGCACCGATTCCGCTTTGGCTATGGCATTCGGTCATGTGATCCTGAAGGAATTCCATGTCGACAGGAAGGTGCCGTACTTCACCGACTATTGCCGGAAGTACAGCGACATGCCGTTTCTTGTGTTGCTCAAGAATGAAAACGGTCGGTATGTGCCGGAACGCTTCCTGCGCGCCGGCGATTTCGAAGGCAATCTGGGCGAGGGCAACAATCCGGAGTGGAAGCCGGTTGCGATAGATGAATTGACGGACAAGGTTGTCGTTCCCCAAGGATCCATTGGCTTCCGCTGGGGCGAGAAGGGGGGGTGGAATCTCGAGGAGCGCGCGGGAGAAGAGGCCGTATCCTTAGCCCTGTCTACGCTCGAAAAGCGGGATGCAGTACTGCCCGTGGCGTTCCCATATTTCGGCGGGGTTGCGCATGACCACTTTACGGGTACCGATCATGATGAAGTGCTTTTGCGCAATATACCGACACGGCGAATGAAGCTCGCCGGGGGCGAGGTCCATGTCGCCACCGTGTTCGATCTTCTTTGCGGCAATTACGGCGTCGATCGCGGGCTGGGCGGAGACAATGTCGCCAAAAGCTATGACGATGACGTGCCTTATACCCCTGCCTGGCAGGAGCGCATCACGGGCGTGAAGCCGGATCTGGTTGTTTCCGTAGCCCGGGCATTCGCCGGCAACGCGGAAAAGACCAAAGGCAAATCCATGGTGATCGTGGGAGCCGGAATTAATCACTGGTACCACATGGATATGACCTACCGGGCGATCATCAACATGCTGGTGATGTGTGGCTGTGTGGGGCAAGAAGGAGGTGGTTGGTCACATTATGTCGGCCAGGAAAAACTCAGACCGCAAACCGGCTGGACCCCTCTGGCTTTCGCCCTGGATTGGGCACGCCCGCCCCGCCATATGAACGCGACTTCTTATTGGTATGCCCATTCCGATCAGTGGCGATACGAGACTTTGGGCATCGACGAAATTCTTTCACCGCTGGCGGACAAGGAGCGGTGGAAGGGCAGTATGATCGATTTCAATGTCCGCGCTGAACGAATGGGATGGCTGCCCTCTGCGCCGCAATTGGAAACCAATCCACTGGATGTGGCGAAGGCTGCCGAGGCTGCCGGCAAGGATCCCGTGGATTTCGCCCGCGATGAGATAGCTGCCCGCCGCTTGAAATTGTCCTGCGAAGATCCCGACAATCCAGTCAACTGGCCGCGCAACCTTTTCGTCTGGCGGTCCAATATTCTGGGGTCCAGCGGAAAGGGACACGAGTATTTCCTCAAGCATCTTCTCGGCACCTCGCACGGTGTTCAGGGCAAGGATCTGGGCGAGACCGCTTCCATGCAGCCGCGGGAAGTGATCTGGCGGGATGAAGCCCCGGAAGGAAAGCTGGATCTGCTTGTGACGCTGGATTTCCGCATGTCCACCACGTGTGTCTATTCCGACATCGTGCTGCCCACTGCCACCTGGTACGAGAAGAACGATCTCAATACCTCCGATATGCATCCCTTCATCCATCCGCTCAGCGCCGCGGTTGATCCGGCCTGGGAAAGCCGCAGCGACTGGGAGATCTACAGGGAATTGGCGCGACATTTTTCCGATATTGCGAAGGGCGTTCTGGGTAAGGAAAAGGACCTTGTGCTGCTGCCCATGCAGCATGACAGCCCCGGTGAACTGGCCCAGGCGATCGATGTGAAGGAATGGTCCAAGGGTGAGGTCGCTCCGATTCCCGGCAAGACCATGGCCCAGATTCACGTCGTGGAGCGCGATTATCCCAATGTCTACAAGCGATTCACGGCGCTTGGCCCTCTGATGACCAGCATCGGCAATGGGGGCAAAGGTATTGCCTGGAAGACGCAGCACGAGGTCGAGCTTCTCGGAAAATTGAATGGCGTGGTGACCGAGGACGGCCCGAGCAAAGGGCTGCCGCGCATCGAAACCGATATCGACGCGACCGAAGTCATCCTGTCACTGGCTCCGGAAACCAACGGCGAAGTGGCCATGAAGGCGTGGGCGGCGCTGAGTGAATTCACCGGCCGAGAGCATGGCCATCTCGCTGAGGCCAAAGAAGACGAAAAGATCCGTTATCGGGACATCCAGGCGCAGCCGCGAAAGATCATTTCGTCACCCACCTGGTCGGGAATCGAGTCGGAAAAGGTCTGCTACAACGCCGGTTACACCAACGTGCATGAGCTCATCCCATGGCGCACGCTAACCGGACGCCAACAGCTGTTCCAGGATCATCCCTGGATGAGTGCATTCGGCGAGCAGATGGCGGTCTATCGTCCGCCGATCGATACCAAGACGATCAAGCCCATCATTGATCTGAAGGGCAATGGTCATCCGCAGCTGGTTTTGAATTTCATCACCCCGCACCAGAAATGGGGAATTCACTCCACATATACGGACAATCTCCTGATGCTGACCCTGTCGCGTGGTGGGCCCATCGTATGGATCAGCGAGATTGATGCCAAGGCGGCCGGCATCGAAGATAACGACTGGATCGAAGCCTACAACCTGAACGGCGCGCTGGTGGCCCGGGCAGTGGTTTCCCAACGCGTACCACAGGGAATGGTGCTGATGTACCACGCGCAGGAGAAGATCGTGAACGTGCCGGGATCGGAAGTGACGGGGCTGCGCGGCGGCATCCACAATTCCGTCACGCGGACGGTCATCAAGCCCACCCACATGATCGGCGGGTATGCGCAGCAAAGCTATGGTTTCAACTATTACGGCACGGTCGGATCCAATCGCGACGAATTCGTCATCGTGCGCAAGCAAGCAAAAGTGGATTGGATGGAAGAACCAATGCCCGCCAAGGAGTCCGTCTGATGAAGGTGCGCGCGCAAATCGCCATGGTGCTCAATCTCGACAAATGCATCGGGTGTCATACTTGTTCGGTAACCTGCAAGAATGTTTGGACCTCGCGCGAAGGCGTCGAATACGCCTGGTTCAACAATGTCGAGACCAAGCCCGGCATCGGCTATCCCAAGGAATGGGAGAATCAAAAGCGCTGGAATGGCGGCTGGCTTCGTCGTCGCGATGGCAAGCTTCAACCCCGCATGGGGTCCAAATGGAGGATCTTGGCGAATATCTTCGCCAATCCGGATCTGCCGGAGATCGACGATTACTATGAGCCGTTCACATTCGATTATCAGCATCTGCACACCGCGCCCGACTCCAAGACCATGCCCACCGCCCGGCCGCGTTCGCTGATTACGGGCCAGCGAATGGACAAGATCGAAGGCGGCCCGAATTGGGAAGAGATTCTGGGCGGCGAATTTTCCAAGCGATCCAAAGATGTGAACTTCGAAGGCGTGCAGAAGGAGATTTACGGCCAGTTCGAAAATACCTTCATGATGTACCTGCCGCGGCTATGTGAACATTGCCTCAACCCCGCCTGCGTTTCGGTATGTCCATCCGGCGCAATCTACAAGCGCGAGGAGGATGGTATTGTCCTGATCGACCAGGACAAGTGCCGTGGCTGGCGCATGTGCGTCTCCGGGTGTCCCTACAAGAAGGTCTATTACAACTGGCAATCGGGAAAATCCGAGAAATGCATTCTCTGCTATCCCCGGCTCGAGGTCGGCCAACCGACCGTTTGCTCCGAAACCTGCGTGGGCCGCATCCGTTATCTCGGCGTGGTGTTGTACGACGCGGACCGGATCGCGGAAGCAGCTGCAACACCGGATGAGGGGGACCTTTATGAGGCCCAGCTCTCCGTATTTCTGGATCCTTTCGATCCGAAGGTGCAGGCTCAGGCGGCGGCAGATGGTATAGCCCATGCTTGGATCGAAGCCGCAAAAAAGTCTCCGATCTGGAAGATGGCGATGGATTGGCGCGTGGCGTTCCCGCTCCATCCCGAATACCGGACTTTGCCCATGGTCTGGTATGTGCCGCCGCTCTCGCCCATCCAGACGGCCGCCGAGAAGGGGCAGATCGATCTGGAAAATGGCCTGCCTGACGTCCGTTCGCTTCGCATACCGGTGAAATACCTGGCCAATATGCTGACGGCCGGGAAGGAAGAGCCGGTGACGAATGCCCTAGAGCGGATGATGGCTATGCGCAGCTACATGCGTTCAAAGACGATCGACGGCGTGATCGACGAAGGTGTGGCAGCGCGGGTGGGCCTCAGCACGGCCCAGATCGAGGAAATGTACCGTGTCATGGCCATTGCCAATTATGAGGATCGCTTCGTGATTCCGACTGCCCACCGCGAGGCAAATGAAGATGCGTATGATCTGAAAGGCGGTTGCGGTTTCTCCTTCGGAAACGGGTGCTCTGACGGACTCAGCGATCAGAATATCTTCAACCTACCCAAGAAGCACAGGCTGCCGGAGCCGGCGGGAAAATGACCATGACCACCACATACAAAGTCTTGAGTGCTGTTCTTTCCTATCCCACAGCCGAACTGCAGGCGGCTGCGCATGAATTGATTATCGCGATGAACACCGAACGGCTTTTGCCGCCGGCACATCGCGCTGCCGTTGGTGAGTTGATCGCGAAAATCGCTGGCGCCGATTTGCTGGAGGTGCAGTCCGACTATGTTGAACTCTTTGACCGGACACGAGCTCTTTCGCTGTATCTGTTCGAGCATGTGCATGGCGAATCCCGGGATCGCGGTCAGGCCATGGTATCGCTGCTGGAGCGATACAGACAGGCAGGGCTGGACATCGGAGCGCGGGAATTCCCCGATTACATCCCTCTTTTCCTCGAATTTCTGTCGACTCTGCCCGAGGCCGAAGCGCGCTCCAATCTAGGTGAGGCGGTGCATATTTTTACCGCGTTGACCGAAAGGCTGCGCAAGCGGAAAAGCGATTATGCCGTTGCCTTGGACGCTTTAGTAGATCTGTCGCGTGTCTCGCCCGATGAGGACGTGCTGGAGGAATTGCGTCGGCAGCAGATCGAGGATCCCTCGGACCTTGGCGCTCTCGATAAGGCCTGGGAGGAGGCGGAAGTCCGGTTCGGGGCGGGCGATGCAGGAACAGACGATTGCCCCCGCGCCGATGCAATGATCAGACGCATGTCGGTGGACGGAGCGGCCGCACGTCGTCCAGGAGGGTTGTCGTGAACGAGACGATCAATGGTGCTCTTTTCGGGCTATATCCCTATATCTGCCTATCGGTGTTTCTTGTCGGCAGCCTGATCCGGTTTGACCGAGAGCAATATGGCTGGAAGAGTCAATCGAGCCAGCTGCTGCGGCGGCGCCAGCTCATGTGGGGCAGCAATCTATTTCATGTCGGCATACTCGTGATCCTGATAGGGCATACCGGCGGCTTGCTTACCCCAGTCAAAGTCTTTGAGTTTCTTGGTATCTCTCATACGGCAAAGCAGCTCACCGCGATTATCGTCGGCGGTTTGGCCGGGTTGGCCTGCCTCGTCGGTATCGCATTGCTGCTGCACCGCCGGCTCAGCGATTCCCGCATCCGACGCACATCCTCTGTTGCCGACATTGCCGTGCTGATCATTCTCCTGGTGCAGCTGCTCTTAGGGCTCAGCAGCATCTTCGTGTCGCTAAACCATCTGGATGGTGGCGAGATGATCGCCTTGATGACCTGGGCCCAGCATATTGTCACTTTCCGGGTCGACGCGTGGCAATTTGCGGCGGGGGTATCGCCCATTTTCAAAGTTCATCTGGTCTTGGGAATGACGATCTTCCTCATCTTCCCGTTCACGCGACTGGTTCATATCTGGAGTGCGCCTGTCTGGTATCTCGGCCGCCAGGGCTATCAGATCGTGCGCACTCGCCGCTCCAGAGGAGCATGATGATGACAGAAAGAGCATCGATAAGGCTGAACGGCGTAACCTTGCCTCCCCAAATGATTGCCGCGGAAGCGCAGCATCATCCCGCTCGCACTCCTGCGGCGGCGTTTGATGCGGCGGCTCGGGCACTGATCGTCCGCACGCTTCTGCTGGAAGAGGCGAATCGATTGGGTGTGGTGGCGGAACCGAATTGGGTCGAGGCCGGAAAGCGCGAGCTGGATGATGAGGCCAGGATTCGAAAGCTCATCGAATCCGAAATCCAAATGACGGAACCGGCCGCTTTGGCTTGCAGAACTTTCTATGATGAGAATCCCGCGCGGTTCCGCACTGCCGACTTGTTCGAGGCGTCTCATATTCTGTTTTCGGCGCATCCACACGATGCCGAAGCCTATGGCGCGGCAGGGGCGAGGGCCGAGGTCGTGATTGCCGAATTGCAACAGTCGCCGGAGCGGTTTGAGGCTCTTGCCCGGGAATTGTCGCAGTGCGATTCGCGAAGCGGCGGAGGTCGGCTTGGCCAGATCAACCCCGGTGAGACGGTGCCGGAATTCGAGGCGGCTTTGCGTTCACTGGAGGTGGGAGGCATTACGCAGAAGCCCGTCATGTCGCGGTTCGGAGCTCATATCGTGAGGCTGGACGGCCGCGCGGCGGGCAACACCCTTCCGTTCGAGTATGTTGAAGCTTCGATAGGCGATTATCTGACGGAACGCCAATGGCGCCGCGATGTGGCGGCATATGTGGAGAAGTTGATCGGGCTTGCGCAGATTGAAGGGATTGACATGGCGCCGAACGCTCCATTCGAAAACAGAGCCGCATGACGACCCTCGGTGAACTTTTGATGCGGTTGCAGGATCGCTCGGAGCTGGAGCAGATACTTGCGAATTCCGGCGATGCCGGCGCTCTCACCCGATTGGATCAAATCGCGAAAGCCGAGGATGCCGATGTATGTGATGCGGTATTGGAAAGGGTGGAAGCGTTCACCAGGCGGGCGGACAATGAGGCATGGGTCAAGTTGGTCGGGTGCCTGCAGAATTCGCCCCGGCCTGCCAGCGCCTGCTTGAACGAAATAATTTCATGGTCACTGGAACAGCGAACGAAATAGTACCCATTCCGGTTTTAGGCGTGATTCTCGCGGGTGGAAGCTCGCGCCGTTACGGCAGCGACAAAGCGTTGATGCGGTTAGGAGAACGCTCCTTACTCGCCCATGTCATTGAACGCATGAGGCCGCAGGTGGATCAACTTGTCATCAGCGGCCCTTCACGTCCGGGTTGCTCTCTACCTGCCATACCCGATGGGCAATCGGGCCAAGGGCCGTTGATGGGACTCTGTACGGCTATGCATTGGGCGGAGGCGCGGCAGCTGCCCTTGATAGCCACAGTTGCATGCGACACCCCCTTCATACCGGCCGACTGCATCGAGCGATTTCGTAACGCGATCGGATCAAGGCACTGTGCCGTAGCGAGCAGATCAGGCGAAATGCAACCCACCTGCACGCTCTGGCGCACGTCCGCAATCGACAGGGTCGAGGCGGCATTGGCCTCCGGCGTCAGAAGCCTTCGGGCGGCAATTGGCTTCGTGGACAATGTGATCGTCGAGTTTCAGCAGGAGAGCGATCGGGAGGATCCTTTTTTTAATATAAATCGGCCGCAAGATATGGAGATTGCATATCGCTGGCTCGACCGGGATCGTTTGCTCGCATGACAAAGCAAAAAATCATCGGAATTGTGGGGTGGAAGAATAGCGGCAAGACCACGCTGGTGGAGGCCCTGATCAGGAAGATGACGGATCGCGGATTTCATCTTTCGTCCGTCAAGCATGCCCACCATGCTTTTGATATCGACATTCCCGGAAAGGATAGCTACCGGCACCGACAAGCGGGAGCGCGGGAGGTTATTGTCGTATCCGGTCAACGATGGGCGTTGATGCATGAAACGGCTGGACCGGTAGAGCCGGGCCTGGAGGAACTGCTTCCAAAGCTCGCGCCCTGCGATCTTGTCGTAATCGAAGGCTATAAGCATGGGGCGCATCCCAAAATTGAAGTGGCGAGGTCCGCGAGAAGCGAAGGATTGATCGCCGATCTTGATTCCAGCGTCATCGCGGTCGCGACTGACGACGCCGGCCTCGCCGGAGCGCACCGATGCCTGCCGCTGAATGACGTTTGCGCGATCGCGAACTTTATCGAGAAATATCTTGAATTAAATCCTCGAGAATCAAAGCCCGGAAGCGCGGCGCAATGAGGCGACATCCAACAATGTGATGGAATGCGACTTATCGATGGCGAGCATCTTCTCTCGCGCAAGGCCTGTCAGAACGCGTGAAACCGTTTCCGTCGTCAGGCCAAGAAAGTCCGCGACTTCCGTTCTGGTCATCGGCAGGCTCATGCGCCGATCCTCGCTTATCTTCTCTTGATCGAGCTTTTCCCGATACCACAACAGAAAGCTTGCAACTTTCTCTCTGGCCGTTTTCCTGCCAAGCAGAAATATTTGATTTTCCGCCGCTGCAAGATGCTGATGATTCATCTCGATAAGATTTGTTTGGATCTCTGGAAAACGCTGGCTAAGCCGATTCAGGCGTGAGCGAGGAAAGCAGCATGCTTCGACGGAGGTAAGGGCCTCAACCGTGGTGGTATATCTTCCGGAATGCGGGGCCGCAAAGAATTCGCCCGGAAAGCGAAACCCGGTGATTTGCGTGCGGCCATCGGCAAGAGACCGGTAAAGCTTAACGACGCCCGAGACGATGCTGAACAATGCTGTGGCAGGAGCGCCCTCGCAGACAATCGTTTGTCGACGGTTGAAACGAATTAGGCGCCTTGCTTTGCCGAGACTGTCAAGGTCGGACATGGGAACGGCATCGCAAAAGCTGTTCGACCGAACCGGACATGCCATACAGGCTGCATAAGCCTCCATTAGCTGCATATTCGACCTCGTTGGCGCTGCCAGCCGTCAATTCCTGCGACACTCCTTATATCAGCTATGCTCGGTCCCCAGATACCGCCCGGCAGGGGTAGGGAAAAATGTCGCGGTTCGCCGGCGGAACAATTCCATCGCAAAGTCCATGATCTGGATCAGCTTCTGGGAATATAATTTTGGTCCGATTTCGGCGTGCAAGCGCGATGGTCAGATGGCCCAGCGCCGGAGAAGCGGATGACCTGCCTGTGGCCGCCTTTGGTCTATCGCCGATAGCGGGTCGCCATGCGTGTAGGCGTCACGGAGATTTTCTGATCATTTCGACACCGGATCTGCCAAACAGGTATCCGTTGGAAAATGGCACGTCGCCGCAAATCTCGCTCACGCAGGCCGTGGCTTCTTCGGCACCGATCTTTCCGTCGAGGCGATCCCTGAACGTCTGCGCGATCGCCACCATATCGCATGTGTGCGGGGACAATCTCAAGGTCGTGATGCCCGTGTCCGCAACGCGATCGACATCATCAATCAAGTTGCAATAGCTATGCGACATTGTTTGGACACCGTTCAAGGCCAGAATGTCCTTGCCGTCCAGAGTTTGGACTCCGAGACCATCATGATCGCGCGAACACCCGAACTGGCATGAATCCTTTGTCAGGCCATCAACCCGCGCATGATAGCAGCGGCCGGATATAGCGAGTGGAATCCGGCCGAATGCCCAGATCTCGCAGTCGAGATGCAGATTGCGTGCCTCCGCTGCTATTGCCGCGACCGAGGCAAGAGGTAATTCGGGCGGCAAGCAGACGGATGTGGCTCCAAAATCGGCGAGGTATCGCAATGTGCTTTCGTTATATACGTTGATATAGGGGCCGACGCGAAAGTTCTGTCCTCCTGTAAGATATGCGAGGGCGGAAATATCGTTCACCTCGATCTCGCAGCCATCCGTTCGGACCATGTCCGCGCAGTCTCTCCGCTCGCGCGGAAGCGTGACGAGTGCCAATGTGCTCAAAACGACTGTCTTTCCAGCCCTTTGGAGCCGGTCGACAGCTCCAGCAATGGCATCGAGATAATAAGGAAGTCGCTTTGAGCACACGACTTCGCCGACATATATGGAGTCCACTGGAGCCTCATCGGCGAGTCGGGCGTAGAAGTCGCTCCACCTTTGGGCCGGCCAATTGAAAAGCACCGGACCTATGGAGAGCGACACTCTTTGTGGTAAGATCATGTTCACCCCGTCGATGCTGGCTTTCCAGCGTTACCGCCATGCCTTCTGGTATGCACCCTGTGTTGTTGACTGTCCTTCACTCAAATGAAGCAGGGCGCTCTCGCCCACCGGAAGTCCTGCGGCATAGTTGTCGATAGCCCGGCGGAGGTTTCGCACGGCGGCGCCGACATACGCGCGGCTGCGTTGCCGCCCCTCGATCTTCAACGCAGTGACACCGGCCATGGCCAGCTGGGGAATGAGGGCCGATCCGTCAAGGCCAGCCGGTTCCTCGAAAACGTGACCGTGAAAGTCGCCGGCGGAGAAATATCCTTTGCAGATCGTCGGGTATGGTGCCGGTTCGCTGCGGTCCACTTTATGAATGGCAAATCCACCAAGCTCCGATACAAGTTTGCCATCGCATTCGCGATAGGCGACCTGGCTTCCGGGTGAACAGACGCCATTCAAATTCGGTGAGGCTCCGGTCACATAGGAGGAGAGCGAGCAGCGGCCTTCTGCCATTACACAAAGGCTTCCAAACACAAAAGCCTCTGTTTCGCAATCGATCTCCCGATTGATCGCGGCAATTTCATCAATTGTGAGAACGCGAGGCAGGACCACGCGCCGGACGCCAAATTCCCGCGCATAGAAGTTTATGGTGTCGGCGTTGGCCGCCGCCGCCTGCACGGACAAATGGCGCCGAACGAGCGGGTGACGATCAGTGGCGTAAGCCAGCAGCCCGAGATCCGCCAATATAAGCGCATCCGCGCCGAGCGTGACGCTGTCGTCCACTGCGCTATGCCAGATTTGCTCGCGCCCTGCGCGGGGGAATGTGTTTATCGCAACAAAGACTTTCGTTTCGTGTCCGTGTGCATATGCAATCGATTTTTCCATTTCGGACCTCGTGAAATTGAGGCCCGGGAAATTTCGAGCATTTGTCTCGTCGCGATACCCGCAATAGACGACGTCGGCTCCTGCGTCTATCGCGGTGCGCAGGGCTGCAGGCGTTCCTGCCGGGCATACAAGTTCTAGGCGCGAGCGTTCTTTCATGTTGCGTACGTTCCCCCGCGAGGCGCTGAGGCCCCGAACAAGCGGTTCATCGCCGGTATCGCAATTTGCATGGCCCGTTTTGCGGCGGGGCTGAATGGTCCGAACAAGCCTGCCACTTCGCTCAACAAATCGATCTCGGCCGCATCAATGGCGTTCCGCATGGCCAAGATCGCATCCGTATTTCCTTCGATGGTAATGTCCCGAGAAAAGAATAGCGCGTCGCCATCGAGGGTGCCGTCAATCATGGCGAAAAGCATCGCGCTCGGGCCGATAATGCGGGCATCCCACGTACATGCCGCGGGCCGCAGGTGAGTTGCGATCGGGGTGGGGCTATCAAGCCGCAGGCTGAACTGGATCGGAAGGTCTGTAGGCTCGATAAGGAATGTGACGGACGGATAGTCGCCCATTCGTCCGATCAGATCGGGGTGATTACGGATAATCTCAATGACAAGCTGTCGTAGACTCACATCTACCACCGGCAACGGCAAAGCCCGGATTCCGAATTCGATCCAACCCGGAAAGGTGCCAATCAGCGGGATTGCTCTCATGCCTCATGCTCATCCCGGCATGCATATCGGTCGTTGATCTACGTCAGTTGCGACATTTTTACCGATCTGTCGACTGCTCGCGTTGCTGGATAAGGCGGGGCGTCGGCCGCGTCGGTCGCCGTATTTGCGTGCCTGTCGGCCATGCCGCGCGCGAGAAGGGTGCCGGTGCGCATCATTCAGATACGCGTGCAGGCACAGCACATGGTCGTTCTGGATACGAGTGGCTTGTGAGAAGTAGGGAAGTCCGCCGTCTTTTTCCTACTTTTTCAGGCTAAGAATATAATCGGATAAGTCCGCTATCTCCGCTTTTGTAAGAGGGTAGTTGGGCATCCATGCATGCGGTCCACTTAGGAAAGCCTGCAGTGAGGCCGCTGTAGTGGACCGCTTATCGGCTACCTCAGAAAAAGAGGGAATAGGACCGAATATCTCGTCCTGACGTGAGGTGCCGATTATCGTATGGCACCGCGAACACAAAGTGTTCGCGATCATCTCGCCGTTACTGCGATCTTGGGCAAAGCCCTTGGATGGGTGCACCAAGACGACTGCCAGAATTGCGGCAACATATAGATAAGATGTTCTTATTTTCATGAGATGCTACCTGCTAATGAAACACCAAGACTGGATTTCGCGTTGGCCAATTGAGTAACCGGACATGGGGCTTGAAGTTCAGAAGCTCAAGTTCGGAATGGCCATGGATCTAATATGCTTTTCCTTTGAATGCAGCCTTCCGGGTTTTCTCGGCCATCCGCAGGCAACGCTCGCTTAGCCGCCACAGTTTATTGGCCTGCCGCTCATGGGCTTTAGCGCTCCGGGCCCAATCCTCCGCGGTCGCCGCTCTTGCAGGCGTGCCATCGGGAAATTGATAGGTGTCGATGAAGCTGCGTCTTTTTCCCTTACGCGTTTTGCGCATTTGACCGCTCCCGCCGATATTGTGGCAGCAACAGAAATCCTCTTTCTTCCGTATCCGGCGGCTCTATCCGGAATATTAGCCTGTCGCCCCTCCAGGCTTCGATTACGCCTCCATTTATTTTTCCAAGTGCTGCGACGAAGGCAGCCGCGTCATCGGGATAATGACGATATGTGGGACTTAGATCCTGATGGTATAGCCGATACCACATATATGCTCCTCCCGGCTTCCTGCGAATGTCATTGATCCTCGATCGATGCGACTCCGCTCAATCGGGGCCGAATCTCTAGATGTAACATTTCAACGTTACGTTGCGATTCGCGGTCGGCTGCATGGGATCGCCGAACAATGTATGAAGGTCTTTGTTCAGCGCAGGGTCGTAATCGGGGCAGCGCCATATACGGGCCAACGTGATTTGTTCCTTCGCATCCGAAGCTTCGCGCTCCATTTCGTAAAGCCATGTCTCGCAACGATCGGAGGGGAAGGGGCCGGTATCCCGCCGTTCCCAACCGCGAGGCGTGAGATGAAAATAGCCCCGCTCGGTCTTGGGAAATGAAACATTCTCGGCAGGCGCCGCTTCGGCAAAATCGGGCTGAGTTGTCATGATCCGATCCTTATATGGCTTTCGAGCCTGGTCACGCCGGGTACCGACCATGTCGCACGTTCTGCCGCAGCCTGTTCCGACCAGCTATGAACCGTTCCCTTTAAACTGACTCTGCCGGCATCATCGACCTGAACGGTCAGTGCATCCGCATCAATGAGTGCGTTGCGCTGAAACGCTTCTTCAATGTGCCGGCGAATGTCCGTCAATTTGGGTTTCATTCGAACTTTGATATTGTTGACGATGCCCACCAGGCCGGACAGTTTGGTAATCTGTGCCTGTGCTTCGTCGCGTTGGAAAGGCCAGGTCACTTCGCCTTCAAGGCGGACCCAACCATTGTCAACAGAGACTATGATATCGTCCTTTGGAATGCGTGCGTCCCATTCGAAAATGTCCGCTACCCGCGCCGCGATTTCGTCATCGGCAGTGCGCTTGTGATTGGGGGGGCGGACTTCCACTTCCTCCGCCAAGGCACGCACACCTCTAACTCGCCGGACCGCCGATTCGGCGGCCAGCTTTTCCGCATAGGTGGTGACATGGCCGGTCAGGGTGACGACGCCTTTGTCAACAATCACGCCGATATGTGCCGGGTTCACTTCGGGATCTAGCTGCAGTTCATCGACAATGCGCTGCTGCAGAACAATATCCGTCATGGCGCTTCTCCTCTTCTTGAAGCCTACGCCACTTCGAATTGGGCACTTTGATCGGAATCAATAGCGCCGCCAGGCTTCTTGTCGGGAAAGTAGCGGTCTGTATCCGGCCATATTTGGAGTGTGAGCCGGGCCGATGCCAGCCGGATTCTCTCCATCCCAGATTCTCCCGAGCCCGAATGAAGATCAATCTATGAGCGATCAGCTTTGATCTGAATCAATATACCCTCCCGCACCTAAACGATGGAGTTTTCGGCATCTCCAATTCTTGATTTGGCGCAACGCCTCCAGGACCAATATTTGGGACACTAATGTATTGGGGGGATGAATGGGGTTTCAATAATGTCACGGCTTGCGGCCTTTGATCGGCTTACTCGCCCCCCTGGAACCGAAGCTTCGACGGTGATCAGGATCACCGATAAAAAGCGCAACCGCGCAATCTTCGCATTCATTTCATTTGCCGTCGCGGCTGCCGGTATCAGCTTTTTTCTTTTACAGCCGCCAGTCTTTACTGCGATGCATCCACGCGTCGGTCCTGCAGTGACTGCGGTCTATGCCAGCGGAACAGTCGAGGCAACGGTGATGTTGCCGGTCGCTCCGCGCGTGGGCGGCAGACTGCTGGTTCTCAACAGCGATGAACATGTCCGGGTTCGCAAGGGGCAGGTCCTCGCGCGATTGGAGGACACCGACGTCAAAAGCAATATCGCACAGCTACAAGCAAATGCGGTCTTTGCGAAAAACGATCTAGACCGTTATGCGCGCCTGCATCGGGAGAATGCGATCGCAGTTCAAATTTATGATCGAGCGCTGGCAAGCTGGGAGGCCGCGGCTGCAGCTGTCCGGCAGGCCAAGGCGCAGGCGGGTTACATGACGCTTCTGGCGCCAGCGGATTGCGAGGTAATCCAACGTGATGGTGAGATCGGACAATATATTGCCGCCAACGTGCCGATCTTTTGGCTTTCATGCCACCCGCAATTGCGAATTTCGGCCTTGGCAGATGAGGAGGATGTCTCGCTCCTTCATCCAGGACAGGCGGTCCTCATCCGGGCAGACGCCTTTCCAAGGCGCGTCTTCCAGTCCCGTGTTACTGAAATTACCCCCAAGGGTGACGCTATCGGCCGCAGCTATCGGGTGCGCATCGAACTGCCGGCCGATACGCCGTTGCAGATCGGAATGACCACGGAGAGCAATATCATAGTCCGGAAGAACGATCGTGCCATTCTGGTGCCCGCCAAAGCTGTCGCTGCGGATCATGTCTGGCGGATTGCAAACGGAATGGCTGTCTGGACTCCCGTGGTCTCGGGAGCCAAGGACAATGATTGGGTGGAGATCGTTGATGGTCTCAAAGCAAACGATACATTGCTCATCGACGGTAATGCCAAACCGGGCCGGCAGCCGAAATTTCGTCTGACCGAGCCATGAGAACGGTTTTGGTGGATGTGGCGCGCCGTCATCTGCTGGCTCGCAAGCGTCAAACCCTGGTATCCTTAAGTGGGATTGTCCTGGGGACCGGATTTTTTCTCGCTATATCGGCGATGATGCAGGGATCGGAAGCGGATTTTATTCATCGTTTGATAGACAATTCTCCGCACGTCACGGTGCAAGACGAGTTCCGCAACCCCCGCAAACAGCCGGTTGCCGAGCTTTATCCTGCTGCACTGGTTCAAATGCACCGCGTAAAGCCCGAGACGGAGACCCGCGGCATCCGCAACTACAAGCAGTCGCTGGACTACATCCGGGAGATTCCTGGCATCAAAGCTTCTCCGGTATTGTTGGGGCAGGGGTTGGTCAGTTTTGCCGGTAAAGACGAAGCGCTTTCACTCAACGGCATGGTGCCTAGCGATGTTGAAGAAGTCTCGACAATCGGAAGTTACCTGACCGAGGGCAGTCTGCGGGATCTGGCGGGCAATCCGGATGGCATTTTGGTCGGAAGCGAGCTGGCCCGAATCTTGTCGCTGGAACGTGGAGAGAGCATTACGATCTCCGCAACCACCGGTCAGAAGCACACATTCAAGATTGTCGGCATTTTCCACACGGGACGAGCAGCTTTCGATCAAAGCCAGGTTTTCTTGGCACTCAAGCGGGTGCAGGCGCTTTTGAACCGCCCGAACCGCGCGAATGAAATCGTCATCAAGCTGGCAGATCCTTATTCAGCCCAGGCTGTGGCCGCGAGAATCGAAGGACGTCTGGGGTATAAAAGCGTTTCCTGGCAGGAAGCCTCGGAAGACATTATGAGCACTTTGGCTTTGCGTAACATCATCATGTACAGCGTTGTCACCGCGGTGCTCTTGGTCGCTGCCTTTGGCATCTACAATGTGATTTCCACAGTCGTAATGGAGAAGCAGCGCGATATCGCGATTCTCAAGTCCACGGGCTTTCATGCCCGCGACATTCAGGTCATTTTCCTGACGGAAGGGCTGTTTTTGGGCTTGCTGGGTTGCGGTCTGGGGCTGCCGCTTGGAGCCGGCATCATGTGGGGGCTCGGGCAGCTGAATTTTAAATTTCCTGGGACGACACAGTTCAACCGGATGCCAATCGATTGGGGTTGGGAGCAGTTTGCGATCGCGGGCGCCTTTGCCCTCATAGCGGCCGTGGGTGCGGCCTGGCTCCCTTCGCGCAAAGCAGCAAAAGTCAAACCGGTGGATATTCTTCGTGGAGCAGGCGCATGACCGAGGTTTTGCTTCGGGCGGAGCGGCTGGGCCGCAAACTCGAAGGGGACGTTCCGGTAACCCTCGTGCACGACATCGATTTGGAGATCCAGCGCGGCGAATTCATAGCCATTACCGGCCCCTCAGGCTCGGGAAAATCTTCCCTTCTCTATTTGCTTGGGCTTTTGGATCAACCGACCAGCGGGCGATTGTGGCTGGAAGGTGTGGAAACATCGAGCTTTGACGAAGATCGCCTCGCCGATATCCGGCTTGCGCGTCTGGGTTTTGTCTTCCAGGCCAATTTCCTGCTTCCCGAGTTCAGCGCGCGCGAAAATGTGCAACTCCCTATTTCGAGACGAGGCAAGCTGGATGAGCCTGCAGCGAGGTCCCGAGTCGAAGATTTGCTGGCGAGCCTGGGTCTGAAGGAGCAAGCGGACAAGCTTCCGCATCAAATGTCGGGCGGACAGAACCAAAGAGTAGCTATCGCCCGTGCTCTGGCGAATGATCCATCGATCATTTTTGCGGATGAACCCACCGGTAATCTGGATACGGCCGCAAGCGCGGTGGTTCAGACCATCCTTAAAGATCTGGCCCGAAAACAGGGGCATACCGTCATTGTTGTGACGCATGACCCCAGCTTCGCAGCTCAAAGCGATCGCACCATCCGAATCGTGGATGGTGCGATCGCATGAGTTAGCTTAAAAATAGCCCACATCTCGATGATCATATTGCCAGGTGTGACGTTCTTATCGCGCCTGCATATGAGGTTTGATGACGGTGGTGCGGCGTGCAATGAATTTGCGGAGGCGCTCGGTAATCTATCCCAAATCAGAGAAGTGATTTTGGCAGTCCGCATGCGAGCCAAAACGCAATGAAGGCGATGCGACGAGACCCTGAATATCTATTTTTTCAAGCTCAGGATGTACTCGGCTACATCCGCGATTTCTGTTTGGGTAAGGTTATAATCCGGCATCCGAGCGTGCGGGGTACTGAGGAATACCCTTAGAGAGGTGGCCGTTGTCGATGGCATGCCGGCAACGGCGGAGAAGGAAGGAATCGCGTCGGTTTGGCCGAATTGAGGCGACGCGCCATCCACGTTATGGCAGCCGGCGCACCAGGTCTTTGCTATCAATTCGCCATTGGCGCGATCCTGAGCCAAGCTTGGCGAGGCGGCGATAAGCGCGACTAAACAAAGCAAGAGCGGAGCAAGGCGCTGTGTCATGATCCAGGGCCCTTCAGATTAATTTGGGACGCTTTCCAGCGAAGTTGCTGCCAATCTAAAGAAATGATGCCCAAGGCATATGATCTGAATCAACCCCTCTGCTCTTGCCGGAGCGGGGGGTGACTCAGCCCAAAAGAAAAACCCCACCGTATGGGGTGGGGCGAGTTAAATGCTTCGCGGTCGAGGGAAGATGACCGGCCCAGCAATTTCGTGTCTCCCAATATCGAGCCCGTTGCATTGATTTCGCGCAATTCCTTTCCAATTTGACGGCGATCAATCCGCGCGGCTCTACAGCATGCAAAAATTCCACAAGTTGGATCAGGAGACTTCAGCGGAAGGAGTTGGCAGTGGTTAGGAGCGCGCTGGACAATCGTCTTGTCCGTCCTGACGACCTACTGGTTGGCTCGCTGGGTTTGCCTGGATTGCTCTATCGGCCCAAGGACCCATTCGCGCTGGTCATTTTTGCGCATGGCAGCGGCTCCAGCCGTCATAGCCTGCGTAACAGGCAGGTTGCCGAAGCGCTGGCGCGGCAGGGCATGGCGACGCTGTTATTTGATCTGCTGCGGCCGGAGGAAGAGGCGGCCAATGCAAGGGCAAAGGTCTTCGACATCGGCCTTCTGGCTGCAAGATTGGAAGATGTCGTCGAATCGACGGAGCAGTTTATCGACCGTCCCGCGATCCCGGTGGGATTGTTCGGAGCCAGCACCGGGGCGGCGGCCGCCCTGGTGGCGGGAGCGGATCTAAAGGCCAAAGTGGCCGCCATCGTCTGCCGTGGCGGCAGACCGGACCTGGCGGGGGCGGCGTTGGCCGAGGTGACGGCGCCCACCCTCCTGATAGTCGGCGGCGAAGACCGCGAAGTCCTGGCTTTGAACCGCCAGGCACAGGATCGTCTCAGAAACCTGAACAGTCTTGTGGTCATTCCCGGGGCCAGCCACCTTTTTCCGGAGGCTGGAGCGATGGAGCGTGTCGTTGCGCTAACTTTGAACTGGTTCGAGCGTTATCTCAGCAAGGATCCGGTGTGACCATGTTCGAAAATCGCCGCGACGCGGGATTAAAGCTGGCGAATGTTCTCAGGAGCTATCGGGGTCAGAATTGCGTGGTTCTGGCCTTGCCGCGAGGCGGTGTTCCGGTCGCAGCTGAAGTGGCGCGGGCTCTTGAAGTTCCCCTGGATCTTCTACTGGTGCGCAAAATCGGTGCGCCCGGTGAGCCGGAGTTGGCAATCGGATCCGTGATCGACGGGGGAGAACCGATCGTCATCCGCGACGGCAAGATGATTCAACTCACTCACACAAGCGAAACCGAATTCGACCGCATATGCGCCAGCGAGCTTGAGGAAATCGAGCGACGGCGAAAACTATATCTCGGCGGGCGAAGGCCGGAGACACTGGCAGGCAAGATTGTCATCGTCGTCGATGATGGCCTTGCCACGGGTAACACAATGCGCGCCGGTCTCGAAGCGGTGCGCCAACGAAATCCAAAATATGTGGTGATGGCGGTGCCTGTTGCCCCGGCCGAAGCACTCGAACTGTTCCGTGATCTTGTCGATGAGATCGTATGCCTTGAAACGCCGAAATGGTTCGGTGCCGTCGGCTACTACTACAATGATTTCCGGCAGATAGAAGATGAGGAAGTAATCCGCTACTTGCGCGAATGTTCGTCCACTCGCCAGACGATGGCGCGGCGTGATTCCGTACCATGACAGGTACGGCTGCATGGACTTTGTCGCCGAACGACCGCAAAATCGTTGCGGCCCTTTCGATCGCTGCGGAAGACCTGCCATCGCCGGAGAATGCGGAAAGTTTCGGCGCGGCCTTTGCGCGATTTGGGAGCGCGGATCTCGTTCTTCTTGGGGAAGCGACCCACGGCACCAGTGAGTTCTACCGGGCGCGAGCAGCGATCACGCGCCATCTTATCCGCAATCACGGATTCAATATCGTCGCGGTGGAAGCAGATTGGCCGGATGCGCAGCGCATCGACCGCTATGTCCGCCATCGCGATCCCGAGCCATCCCGCAGTTCAGCTTTCTCGCGGTTTCCGAGCTGGATGTGGCGCAATGTCGAAGTGCTCGAATTCGCCGATTGGCTTCGTGCCGAGAATGGACATCGGCCGGACGCCCAGCGTGTCGAGTTCCGCGGACTGGATATTTACAGCCTGTCAAACTCCATCGCGGCGGTGCTGGACTATCTGGATCGCGTGGACGTCGATGCCGCCCGCCTCGCGCGTCATCGGTATGGATGCCTGACGCCGTGGCAGGATGAGCCCGCGCAATATGGCCGATTTGCGCTGGAGGGCGGCAAGACATGTGAACAAGCGGTAACCCAGCAGTTGATCGCGCTGCTGAAAAAACGCCTCACCTATGCGGCGATGGATGGCGAGCATTTCTTTAGCGCCGCTCAGAACGCACGCATTGTGCGGACGGCCGAGCAATATTATCGCATCATGTACCACGGCTCCCGCGAATCCTGGAATTTACGTGATCGGCACATGTTCGAGACATTGCAGTCGCTTTTGATGCGTCGACATGGTGGAAAAGCGGTTGTTTGGGCGCACAATTCCCATGTGGGCAATGCTGCTGCCACCTCGATGGGATGGGAGGGGGAATTCAATATTGGCGAACTTTGCCGCGCCGCTTTCGGTCACGGCATGGTTGCGATCGGGTTTGGCACGGACCGGGGAACAGTCGCGGCCGCGTCGGATTGGGATATGCCCATGGAGGTGAAATCCGTCCTGCCGGCCCGGGAAGACAGTTTCGAATGCCTCTTCCGGCGAACCGGCCATGCGCGCGCCCTGTTCGATTGGCGCAGTCGGCTGGACCTGCAGACGCTCCTGGCCGAGCCGCATCTCGAACGTGCGATCGGCGTTGTCTACCGTCCGGACACGGAATTGCTGAGCCATTATTTTCGAGCGGTATTGAGCGATCAGTTCGATGCCATGGTCTGGTTTGAGACCAGCCGTGCGATCACGCCGCTGGGGCCGGAGCATGCACAGGCGCAGCTCGAAACCTATCCTTTCGGGCTATGAATCTCCGATAGGCGGATCAGCGCATTATCCCGGGCGGGCAGGCGAGGCTGCATCCGATTGCGCCAGATCAATTGGGCTCCATCCCGGAAGAGCTAAAATTACACATCGTTGATCTCTGCCAGGCTTGTTTGGCGAAGAGGGGTGCATGAAATTCTCACGAGCCCGTCAGGCGTTCCTTCTACTTTCTTTGGTCTGCTCAGCAAGTCCTGCTTGGCCAGTGGAAGCATTGGTGCCCGACGTGCCGACACAAGTTAATGGAATCGCGATGGTTTGCACCGGCGTGAGCCTGGATGCGCGCCAGGATCCGCGCTGGGCTGCTTATGCATTGAAGATCGAATTTGCCGGACCGGGCGGCCAATATATCGGTGATGAGGTCGTTTCCGTCCGGCATGGCGATACCGAAATCCTGAATGTTTCCTGCCCCGGGCCTTGGCTTCTTTTGCAGTTGCCGGAGGGGCGATATCAAGTCTCAGCGAGAGCGGAAGATCAAACTGCAACCTCCGCGGCCTTCGTGCCCAGGGAAGGTCAGGGTCGGATTATCCTGCGCTTTCCGGGATCGCGTTCGAGCCAATAACGCCGGACCTTCTGATCTGAATCAAAGATTATTCGCAGAACGTCCGTCAAATTACGTTCGAACGTGAATGGAGATCTGCAATGATTGTGGAAAAATTGCGCAAAGATTCACTGTTGCAGCAGGATGTCATGGACGAGCTGGATTTTGAGCCCAGCGTCGACGCAGCCCATATTGGGGTAACTGCGAAAAACGGCGTCGTTACCCTTACCGGACATGTCAGCAGTTACGCGGAGAAAATTGCTGCTGAGGACGCTGCGAGACGCATAAATGGCGTGCATGCCATCGCTCAGGAGATTGAAGTGCGTTATCCGGGCGACAAGAAGACCTCAGACGATGAAATTGCAGCCAGAGCGCTCAGTATCCTGAAGTGGAATGCCGTGGTTCCTTATGCATCTGTGCAGGTCAAGGTTCAGGATGGCTGGGTGACGCTTCTTGGCGAGGTCGACTGGCAATTTCAGCGGGTTGCAGCGGAAAGTGGCATCCGCAGGCTGTCCGGCGTCGCGGGCGTTTTGAATGAAATTAAGCTCAGGCCCAGCGTGAGCCCAAGTGACGTCAAACGCACGATAGAGGAGGCGCTCAAACGCAGCGCCGAAGTGGAGGCCGCCTCCATTCGCGTCTCATCCCTGGGCAACGGAAAGGTCGCGCTGGAAGGTAAGGTCCGCGATTGGGGCGAGCGAGATGCCGTCAAGCGCGCGGCTTGGTCGACGGCGGGCGTGAAGTCGGTCGAAGACCGTTTGCAAATCGCCTGAGTAGTAGGCCGGCCTGGGACGGTGACCGGGTCGGCCCCGCATTCGAGGCGAGGGGAGATGCAGATGAATCCCAAAACATTGATGGCGCATGTCGAGCTTGGTCAGTCCAACGCGGGGCTTTTGGCGATCACCACCGATTTGGCCCGTCAATTTAAAGCACATGTGATTGGCGTCGCGTCTTGTCAGCCCATGCGGCTGGATTGGCAGGATGCATATGTCACCGCCGGCCTTCTTGCCGAAGATCGCAAGGAGATCGAAAAGCAGATGGGCGCGGCGGAGAAAGAGCTTCGTACCGCGCTGGGTGGAAAGATCGCGGGCGTTGAGTGGCGATCGACGGTCACCCTCGGATCGCTGGCTGATTACATTGCACTCCAGGCGCGCGCCGCGGACCTCGTCATAACCGGAACGGAAATAGCCGGCTCCATTCTAGATCATACGCGACGCGTCGGTATCGCCGATCTGGTCATGGAGGCGGGCCGGCCGATATTGGTGATCCCGAAGAGGGTAAAGCAGCTTAGCTTCGATCATGTCTTGGTGGCCTGGAAAAATACCCGCGAAAGCCGGCGGGCCGCCTCAGACGCGCTGCCGCTGCTGAAATTGGCAAAGAAAGTGACCGTGTCAGAAATCGCACGTGACGAGGATATGTCGCGCGCCAAGCATCACATCGCGGATGTGGTCGGATGGCTTGGGCGGCACGGCATTGAGGCTGTCGGCCAGGCGGTCGTGTCCACGAGTGCCGATTCCGAACGTTTGCGCGAGATTGCCGCCGATGGCGGTGTGGATTTGATCGTGGCCGGCGCTTACGGCCATAGCCGGTTGCGCGAATGGGTGCTAGGGGGTGTAACAGGTGATTTTCTTCTAGATCCGGATAGATGCGTATTCATCTCTCACTGAAGGGCGCGCCCGCGAGATCGGCGCGAATCCTGTTCTGCCTCGCCGTCCTGTCTTTCGCAGGGGTGTCGATGGCCGGCGCCGCCGGATCGGAAGCATCGACGATAACGGAGTTGGTTGCGCAGCTCCCGGACAGGGACGATGCCGTGCGCGACTTTTACCACATGCGCGCTTATCAGCCCGCATGGCGTGGCGCCGATATCGGAATATTGCGATCGACTCTTGAACGCGCTGCCGATGAGGGGCTTAATCCTGATGATTACTCGCCAGCCAATGAGGGATCGGCGGACCTTCGCGATGTGAATCTCACGCGGTCGGCATTGCGCTATCTCCACGATGTCAACCAAGGGCGTGAGGCAATCCGCTTCATCGATGACGACGTGGCATTGCCGCAAGCGCCATTTGATGCGGCCAAAGCCCTTAATGATGCCCTGAATTCCAATTCGCTTGTGGTGCTGCTCAGAGATTCCGCTCCGACGAGCTTGGATTATGCCAAGCTCCGGGGTGCCCTGAAAATCTACCGTGCCATCGACGATCAAGGTGGTTGGCCCAACTTGGTTCTGCCCCTCACGAGCGTCAACGCGTTGACGGATCAGCAAGCCCGCTCACTCAGCAGTCGTCTGGCTCACGAGGACGGTGCCTGGGCCGGAAATTCCCCCCCGGATCTCGCCGCGGGCCTGAAGCGGTTTCAGATGCGCCATGGTTTGGCGCCGAGCGGCCGCATCGATAGTGCAACAGCTTCCGAATTGAACGTTCCGGCAACGTATCGCGTCAGGCAGATCGTTGCCAATCTGGAGCGCCTGCGCTGGATGCCGAGGCGCTTGGAAGCAGACTATATTCTGGTGAATGTTCCCGACGCGCGCCTTTCGCTCACCCTGGGCGGCAAGGATGTATTGGCTTCGCGCGTCATCGTTGGGAAGCCTGCCACACCCACACCAATCCTGCGGGCGGAGGGGGCTGGGCTAACCGTCAATCCGCCATGGAACGTACCTGAAAGCATCGCGCGCAAGGAAATACTTCCTCGACTCAAAGTAGACCGCTTCTATCTGAAGAAGCAGGACATGGTACTCCTCAATGGTCCCGCCGGGGATCCTTACGGCCTCACTGTGGCTTGGCGGTCGATCCCGAAGGAAATGTTCCCTTACCTTATTCAGCAGCGTCCCGGCGCCAGCAACCCGCTAGGTACGGTGAAGCTGGATCTTCCCAACAAATTCGACGTCTATTTGCACGATACACCGCTCAAGAAATCCTTCGCGAAGGTGAATAGGGATCTCAGTCATGGCTGCGTGCGCGTCGAGCGCATCCTCCCTCTCGCGTCTTATGCTTTGAGTAAAACGCCGAACGACATGTCCATTATCATAGATGCCATTTCCAGCGGCCAAACAAAATACCTTCCCTTGAAGCGGCAGTTGCCAGTATATTTCATCTACCAGACCGTTTTTGTCGATGCGGCGGGCTTGCTGCAGTTCCGGCCTGATATCTATGGCCGCGATCGGCGTATGATGGCGGCACTGAGTAAAAATGCAGCAGCGGCCGAAGGGACCCGTGTGGCTTGCGCAATCGCGAACGCGAGGAGGGGTTAGGTGATGATCCCTCATCGCTGCAGAGAAGGCTCGATATGTCTCCAGTAAACCGTCGGGCGTTCCTTGGCGCCGCCGCCACCCTGCTGGTGAAACCTAGTTGGAAACCCGCGTTCGCCGCCTTGCCGCACTCGGGCGCGCGATCTTTGTCATTTCACAACTTGCATACGGGAGAGCGGCTGTCGGTCGATTACTGGATTGAGGGCCGATATCAGGCGCAGGCGCTTGGGGCGGTCAATTCCCTGTTGCGGGATTTCCGAACGGGCGAGGTTCATGCGATTGCGCCTTCGCTGCTGGATCTTCTCGCCACCATGCACTTGCGATTGGAGGCAGGGGGGCCGTTCGAGGTCATCTCGGGATATCGCTCTCCGGCGACAAACGCGATGCTTCATGCTGCCCGCGAACACTCCGGCGTTGCGGCGAAAAGCCTGCACATGCAGGGCATGGCCGTCGATATTCGCGTGCCCGGGCGTGAATTGGAACGCGTTCGTGATGCGGCTCTCGCGGTGCACGGAGGAGGGGTCGGATACTATCCGGCATCGGACTTCGTACATGTCGATATAGGTGCCGTTCGACGCTGGTAGAACGGCTATCGCTTATCTCCGGTATCCGGCTCGGGCTTTATTGACAGGGGTCAAAGAGCCACGCCTCTGTCAGCTTTAGAAATCGCTCATGACGAGTGGCTGGGTCATTGGACGAAGCGCCTTTAAACGCGCCCGAGAACGTCTGGCGGAGCATCCTCTTGCACGCGTCGGTCCTGGCTTGATCACGGGAGTGGCCGACGACGATCCAAGCGGGATCGCGACCTATTCCCAAGCAGGCGCGCAGTTTGGTCTCAACATGCTATGGACCATGCCGCTGGCTTACCCGTTGATGGCGGCCATGCAATCCATGTGTGCACGTATCGGGCGTGTCACTGGAAAAGGGCTTGCGGCCAATATCAAAGAGGCTTTTCCGCCTTACGTTCTATACGCCGTTGTGGCGCTTCTGCTGCTGGCCAATATTTTCAATATCGCCGCGGACATGGCTTCCATGGGCGAGGTGGCGGAATTGGTCACCGGTTGGGATCGGCATCTGATGACAGTGGTGATGGCTATTTCAAGCCTGCTCATGCAGATCTTCATTCCGTATCATCGTTATGTCGTATATCTGAAATGGCTGACGCTTTCGCTATTGGCCTATGCCGCTGTGCTGTTTACCGTTCCTGTTCCCTGGCATGAAGTGGCCTTGCGCACCATTTGGCCTGATCTGAAATTCGATGCAGCTACGGCGACCGTGGCGACAGGCATATTTGGAACGACGATCAGTCCGTATCTTTTCTTTTGGCAGGCTTCGGAAGAAGTCGAGGATATGCAGGGACGATCTGGCAAAGCTGCGCTCCTTTCGGATCCGTCCGGAGCTGCCGCAGAGTTGCGGCGCATAAAGTGGGACACCTGGAGTGGAATGCTTTATTCCGATGTCACTTCCTACTTCATCATTCTCGCGACAGCGGTGACGCTTCACGCCGCGGGCGTTACAGATATTCAGACTGCGGCGCAGGCGGCGGGCGCCCTGAAACCACTGGCTGGTGAATTCGCCTTTGTTCTTTTTGCATTGGGAATTCTTGGCGTGGGATTGATCGGGGTTCCGGTACTGGCGGGCTCTGCTGGATATGCCATTGCAGAGGAAGCGGGTTGGAGGTGGGGACTGGAGCGGCGGGCGGACGATGCTCGGGGCTTTTATGGCG